>CAJTZN010000030.1 GCA_910584065.1 uncultured Eubacterium sp. | reverse complement strand
TGCACATCATGACCGTAGCGCCGCCCATCGACGTTCCGTGCAGCAGGATCCGGACATCCTCCCCGCAGCGGGATATGACCCAGTCCATCCACCCGCGCGCGTCCAGCCGGTCCAGGCATCCGAACCCGATATACGTTCCCTCGCTCTTTCCGTGCGCCCTCGCGTCCGGAAGCAGCATACTAAACCCATTTCTTATGTAATAATCCGATAACGCTATGTAATCTTTCATCCCTTCACTCGTATAACCGTGAAACAGTATCGCCACCTTCTTTTCATCCCCCCGCGGGAAATAGGTGGCGTGCAGTTTTAATCCATCGTGCGAGACCAGCTGCACATCCTCGTGCGGCTGGGCCAGAAAAACCGCCTTGCGTTTCTCGATCATAGGCTTGTACTGTTCCCAATCCGTCCCCGCCATTTTGATCGTCCGCTCCGTACTGCCCTTTTTCTGCCGCCGCATCGTCCTCTGGTATAAATACATGGCACCGCCCAGCTCAGCAGCCGCTAATCCTCCGAGCACTGCCAATGTGCCGCCCACAAAACCATTCATACATTCCTCTCATTTCTGCGTGTCATGCAGTAAACCTGCCACACGCTTTCCTGCTGATCATCATGTCTGCACGGCACAAGCGCATCGGTACCGCACGTGCGCATCGGTACCTCACATTCGCCCGCGTTTGCTATCTTTTGCTATCGATCAGGTCTTTCAGCTTCAGCGCCTTGTCAATATTACCTTCCACTTTTAAGCGGCGCATCGTAAATTCCTTCACCGGATCCGTCTTTCCCTCCGCGATCTTCCTCAACGTATCCGCCGACGCCGTAAACATCGCATCCCGGTCAAAGTACTCATACGGTTCCACATGAAGCTGTCCGTCCTTCACCTCGACATAAAAAATACCTGACTCCTCTCCGGTAATATTAAACTGATACGCCAGGTGTTCTCCGACATCGCTTACATCTGCCTGCATAAACTGCTCTCTTACCTCTGCAAAAAACTCTGCATATGTCATGATCTAACCTCTTTCCACCACGGAGCCAGAGTCCTTCCAAGTACTGGCAGACACCATCGGCATGTCCTCGTTCAGGCCCAGTCCGCGGATTTCCATGTTTTTGTTTCCTTTCGACCAGCGGTCGATATTCTTCATTTAATAGATTATCACTTTTTCGACCACGGGTCAACCAGTTTTTTTATTTAAGCTATTCTGACAGAACACTTTCGGGAGCAATCCTTTTGCCAAAAAAAGAAAAAGTGCCATTGATTTTATCTCGATGTTGTTCTAAAATAGTGTTCATATCACAGCTACGTATAAACAGAAAGAAGGAAAACCAATGAAAGATCGAACCAAATACGACCTGATCTTAGATGCACTTCAGACGTTATTAGAAAAAAAAGACATGAAAACCATCTCCGTTCAGGAGATTGCCCGGACAGCCGGTATCGGAAAAGGAAGTATTTACTACTATTTTTCTTCCAAAGATAAAATTTTAGAGGCTCTCATTGAACGAAGTTATAAAAAACCGCTTGAGCTCGCCAAAAACCTGACGGCGCAGACAGACATCCCCGCCTTGACCCGGATGGCCATGCTCTTTCAGGCGTGCCGCACATCCTCCGCCGAATTTCTCCGCCAGAGGAAACCTTCTACGATGACTGGCGCCGAAAAGGCGTTCCTGCACCAGACGTATATCAACTATCTCGTCACGGAATTAAAACCCGTTCTCACGATGATCATTGAACAGGGAATTGAAACCGGGGACATCGAATTTGACTACCCGGCCGCACTGGCCGAGATCGTGCTCATTGTGCTGACACTGAAATTGGACAATACGATCGTGCCCGCGTCAGAAGAAGAAATCGCGCAGACGATACGCGGACTGATCTCACTATTAGAAAAGGGCACCGGAAATGCAACCGGTGTCCTGAACTTTCTGTTATCGGATATTTCATAGACCCTATTCAAACCGCACCGCGATCGAATTCGCGTGCGCGGTCAGCCCTTCCGCTTTGGCAAACCGGATGATGTCCTCATGGATCTCTTCTAGCGCCTCTCGCGAATACGAGATCAGGCTCGATTTCTTGATGAAATCGTCGACGCCAAGCGGAGAGAAAAATTTTGCGGTTCCATTCGTCGGCAGAACGTGGTTCGGACCGGCAAAGTAATCTCCGAGCGGCTCGCTGCTGTACTCCCCGAGGAAGATCGCGCCTGCGTTTTTCACCCTCGTCATCGTATCATACGGATTTTTCGTCAAAATCTCCAAATGCTCTGAGGCAATCTCATTCACCGCGCGGACCGCGTGCTCCATATCCGGCGCCACTAACAGGTAGCCATATTGATCCAGTGATTTGCGGATGATATCCGCACGGCTCAGTTTCTCGAGAAATCCCTCGATCTCCCCTTCGACGCGGTCCGCCAGTTCCTCACTCGTCGTCACTAAGATTGCCGAGGCTAGTTCGTCGTGTTCCGCCTGGGACAGAAGATCCGCCGCCACATACCGCGGATTCGCGGTCTCGTCCGCGAGCACGAGTATCTCGCTCGGCCCGGCGATCGAATCGATACTGACATGTCCGTATACACTCTTTTTGGCGAGTGCCACGAAAATATTTCCCGGGCCGCATATTTTCGCCACTTTTTCAATAGACTCCGTACCATAGGCAAGCGCTGCGACCGCCTGCGCGCCGCCCACTTTATAAACTTCCGTCGCCCCGGCCAGATGCGCCGCCACGAGAGTTACGGGCGTCACTTTCCCGTCCGCCCCCGGCGGTGTCGTCATCACGATCCTTTCCACACCGGCCACCTTGGCCGGTATGATATTCATCAGGACGCTGGACGGATAGGCCGCCTTTCCGCCCGGCACATACACGCCGGCACTGGCGAGCGGCGTCACGCGCTGCCCGAGGATCACGCCGTCATCCCTCGTCTCAATCCAACTTTTCCGCATCTGTTTCTCATGAAAATCCCGTATGTTAGCGAGCGACTTTTTCATTACGTCGATCAGTCCGTCATCCACGAGGGAGTACGCTTCTTTGATCTCTTCCTCCGTCACCCGGATGGATTCCTTCGTAATGTCCGCCCCGTCAAACTGTTTTGTATAAGCAAATAGCGCCTCGTCGCCCTTCTCCCGCACCTGCCCGAGTATCTCCGTCACTTTCTGCTGATACTCGTCATACTGGTTCGGACTTCGCTTTAACAATGTCTCCAGCATATTCTCAAGCGACGCGTCATTGACCTGTAACCGTTTCATTCTGCCGTCCTCCTTCTTTGTTCTATATTCCGCTGTCATCCCTGATGGATGGCGCTCTTTAAATCCCGGATCAGATTGGTAATGCGCTCCCGCTGCATTTTCATACTGGCCTCGTTCACAACGACCCGCGCCGACAGATCACATATTTCCTCCAGCACCTCCAGGCCGTTTTCCCGCAGCGTCGAACCGGTTTCCACGATATCGACGATCACTTCGGAAAGTCCGACGATCGGCGCCAGTTCCACCGAACCGTTTAATTTCACGATCTCTACGGTCTGGTGCTTTTTATTATAAAAATAATCTTTCGCGATCTTCGGATACTTTGACGCCACCCGGATGATCTCATTTTTCATGAGAAGCTCCTTCGCCGACGCCGGCCCCGCCACACACATGCGGCATTTCCCGAGTCCCAGATCCAGAACCTCTAAAATCTTGCGCCCTTCTTCCAGGATCGTATCGCTTCCCACCACGCCGATATCCGCGGCGCCGTATTCTACATATGTAGGGACATCTGACGTCTTCGAGAGAAAAAACTTCAATCCGAGTTCTTCATTGACAAAGATGAGTTTCCTCGTCTCCTTATCCTTCATCTCCTCACACGTAATCCCGCTCTGTTCCAATAGCGCCAGCGTCTGTTTGGCAAGCCTTCCCTTCGCCAGCGCGATCGTGATATATTTCATAGCATCCTCATTTCCGCGCACGATGTTTTTTGCGCAAAGTTACTTCAAAGCTGTTTCACACTCTCATCCGATTCCACGTACAAAACCGTAGCGATCTGATGCTGTTCGGCATACTGCCGGTACTCGTCCAGTCCGGTCTCCGCGTTTTTGCGCATGAGCATCACCCGGTGCCCCTCGTCCCGGTAGCGGTTTCCCGTATGGATCGCGGTCTTTCGCTGCGCCGAGTGGTACAAAACGAGTACGCCGTTTTCATCGGCCGGAATCTCTGCCTTTTGCCGGCCGAGGGCGTTCATCAGCTGGTCGAGCACGATCGCCAGTCCTACGGCCGGCGCCTTCTTTCCAAACTGCTCCACCAGTTTATCGTAACGCCCGCCGGTGACGATCGCCTCGCCGGTCCCATACGTATAAGCTTTAAATATGATGCCCGTATAGTACTCATAGTGGCTCTGCATACTGAGGTCAAACGTCACACACTGTCCAAGGTCTCCGTAAATATCCAAAATCTCATACACCCGTTCCATCCGCTCGACCGCTTCGAGGGCAAGCGGATGATGTATGTATTTCTTCGCGTAAGCAAGCGTTTCCTTCCCGCCAAACAGATCTGGCAGCCGGACCAAAAACTCCTTCCACTCCGGAGAAATGTCCTTCTCTTCCATCATCTGCTCCACGCCGAACATATTTTTATTTGCGAGCAGCGTCTTGTACTGCTCGACTTCCTGCTTCGAAAACCCGGTTTCTTCCATAATGCCGCGGATAAACCCGGCATGTCCCACGTCGATCTTAAATTCTTCCAATCCCGCTTTCGCCAAACACTCCACGGTCAGGGCGATCATCTCCGCATCCGCATCGGAACTCGCGTCATTCATCAGTTCCGCACCGATCTGGGAAATCTCCGAAAGCTTTCCCTGATACCCCCGGCGGTGGATAAACGTACTGCCCGCATAACACAGACGGATCGGAAGCTGCTCGTCCGCGTAGTATTTTGCCACACAGCGCGCGATCGAAGGCGTGATGTCCGGCCGGAGGACGAGCGTATTATTGTACTGGTCAAAGAATTTAAACATTTCCTTTGACTCCACGGTGCCGCGCTCCTGCTTGAAAATATCAAAAAATTCAAAGGTAGGCGTCTGTATATCCTGAAATCCGTAGACGTTCATGATCGAGTGGATCCCCGACTCGACCCGTCTCCGCTTTTCACACTCCGTGCCGTAAATATCCCTCACGCCCTCGGGTGTAAATAACAAATTTTCTTCATAATCCATCGCTTGCCATTCCTTTCTAATAATAAATCCCCGTCGGCTGCTGAATCTTCGGCTCATAACCGGCATCCTTAAGCGCCTGGATGATCTGATCCTTATGCTCGTGGCCAAACGCCTCCATCGTGATCGTCAGTTCCACGGCAGCATTCCGGTTAATGCTGACAAACTGGTTGTGCTCGAGGCGGATGATATTTCCCTGTGCCTTCGCGAGCACCTCCGAGACTCGGAACAATTCGCCCGGGCGGTCCGGCATCTCAACGGCGACCGTGAAGATCCGTCCGCGCTGGATCAGGCCGTGCTGTACGACCGACGAGATCGTGATCACATCCATATTTCCGCCACTCAGAATCGAGACCACGCGTTTTCCTTTGATATCCAGCTTGCGCAGTGCCGCCACCGTGAGAAGCCCCGAATTTTCCACGATCATTTTATGATTTTCCATCATGTCCAAAAAGTTGACGATCAGATCCTGATCTTCCACCGTCACGATGTCATCGACATTTTTTTGTATATAGGGGAAAATATTGGTCCCCGGCGTTTTGACCGCCGTGCCATCCGCCACCGTGCTGACCGAGGGAAGCGACACGACCTTTCCCTGCCGGATTGATTCCTGCATACAGTTTGCCCCGGCCGGCTCCACGCCGATCACGGTAATGTTTGGATTCAAAAGTTTGGTCAGCGTCGATACGCCGCAGGCGAGCCCGCCGCCGCCGATCGGCACGAGGATGATGTCAACGGTCGGAAGTTCTTTGAAGATCTCCATCGCCACCGAGCCCTGTCCGGTCGCCACGACTTCATCGTCGAACGGATGGACAAACGTATAGCCTTCCTCCTCCGCCAGTTTCAGCGCATGGCTGCACGCGTCGTCGTAGACGTCGCCGTGAAGGACGACCTCCGCGCCGTAGCTTTTCGTGCGGTTCACCTTGATGAGCGGCGTCGTCGTCGGCATGACGATCACGGCCTTCACGCCGAATAATTTCGCCGCGTATGCCACGCCCTGTGCATGGTTCCCGGCCGACGCCGTGATCAGTCCCCGCTCCCGCTCTTCTTCCGAGAGCGTACTGATCTTATAATACGCGCCCCTCACCTTATAGGCGCCTGTATACTGCATATTTTCCGGTTTCAGGTACACTTTCGCCCCGGTCTGCGCGCTGAAATACTCGCTATAGATCAGGTTGGTCGGAAGGATCACCTCCTTGACCCTCTCACTCGCCTCTTCAAACTTATCCAATGTCATCATTTTCCCGTCATCTGCCTTTCTGTCTATTCGTCAAACAATGCGTCCACAAACTGGTCCGCGTCAAATTTCTGCAAATCTCCCATCTTCTCCCCGATCCCGATGTATTTTACCGGAACCTCGAGCTCGGACTGGATGGCGATCGCGATACCGCCCTTTGCCGTGCCATCGAGTTTCGTCAGTACAACGCCGGTAATATCTGCCGCCTCGCTGAACTGTTTCGCCTGGACGAGCGCGTTCTGTCCCGTCGTCCCATCGACGACGATCCACGTCTCCAAATGGGCATCCGCATATTCGCCCGCAATGATCTTATATATTTTATGCAGCTCGGCCATCAGGTTTTTCTTATTGTGCAGCCGCCCCGCCGTATCACATAAAAGAATATCGGTATTCCTTGCCTTTGCCGCCGCTACCGCATCGTACACGATCGCCGCCGGATCGGATCCCTCCTGCCCGGCAATGATATCGACGCCCGCGCGCGCCGACCACTCCTTCAACTGATCGATCGCTCCGGCACGGAACGTATCCGCCGCCGCTAAAAGCACTTTCTTCCCGTCGCCTTTGAGCTGCCCCGCCAGTTTTCCTACACTTGTCGTCTTCCCGACGCCATTGACGCCGATAAACAGAATGACCGACTTTTTCTGCTCAAACACATAGGCGTCCTCCTGCACACGCATCTGATCCTTGATCGTGTCTTTCAGCACCGTACGGCAAGCCGAGGCCTCCTTGATCTTGTCTTCTTTTACTTTGTGCCGCAGATCTTCCATAATGCGCATCGTCGTATCGACTCCGATGTCCGCCATGACAAGCTGCTCTTCCAGTTCCTCATAAAAATCATCATCAATTTCGGAAAATCCCGAAAAAATGGAATTGATGCCCGAGGAAAAACTCGTTCTGGTCTTGCTCAGGCCGCTTTTCAACTTACTGAAAAAACCTTTCTTTTCACTCATATCCGTTCCTGCCTTTTCACTTATTCTGCCTTCTTATTTGTTTCGTTTTTTAACTGCTCTTCGATCAGCTTGACCGAAACGAGCGTTGAAACGCCCTTCTCCTGCATCGTGATTCCGTAGAGGGCGTCGGCGGCCGACATCGTGCCCTGCCTGTGGGTGATCACGATAAACTGTGTATTTTTCGTAAGTTTATGTAAATATTTCGCATAGCGCTTGACATTCGAGTCGTCGAGCGCCGCCTCGATCTCATCCAGCAAACAGAACGGAGATGGTTTGAGGTTCTGTATCGCAAACAAAAGCGCGATCGCCGTCAACGCCTTCTCGCCTCCCGACAGCTGCATCATATTCTGCAGTTTTTTCCCCGGCGGCTGGGCGATGATGCGGATGCCGGCGACAAGCACATCCTCTTCTTCCACCAGTTCCAGTGTTCCCTTCCCGCCGCCGAACAATTCACGGAACACCTTGTCAAACTGGCTTTTGATCTGCGCGAACTTCTCACTGAACTGTTTGCGCATCTCCTCATCCAGTTCCGCGATGATCTTCTTTAACGCCTCCTCGGACTCGATCAGGTCATCGTGCTGCGTCTTTAATAAGTCATAACGCTCGCTGACATTTTTAAAATCCTCGATCGCGTTGACATTGACATCTCCCAGAGACCGTATGCGGTCTTTCGTCTCCGTCACAAGGCTTTTCATCCTCGTATACGAGAGATCGGACTGTGCCGTCAATTCCTTTGCATTGTGATACGTGATCTCATACTCCGACCACATATAGTTGATCCGCGCCTCTAACTGTTCCTCGAGTTTTTCCTTGCGCGAACCGAGGCGGAAACACTCTTTATCGAGTTTTCCGATTCGCTCCATCATCTCGTTGCGGCGGTCGAAGAAATCTTTCTGCGAATTCATGAGCTCGTCCTTTTTCTTCGACGACTCCTCGATCTCCTGCTCCAAAACAGCGATCTCCCCGCGGAGCGCCTCCACCCTCTGATCGAACTGCCGGATGGACTGCTCCATCTCCTCTGCCTGGCAGTCCGACTGATCCTGTTCGTTCACAAGCGCTTCGTATTCCGTCCGCCGCTCTTTTAGCAGCCGCTCCGCCTTTTCGAGATTTTCGGCGAGAAACTCCTGCTGGCTCGTATCGGTCGAAATATCGACTTTCAGTTCCGTTAAGCGCTGCTGGCACGCCGAGAGTTCCTCCCTCACCTGTTCGATCCGCTCGGACGCCTGCTCCAGTTCACTTTTCGCCGTCTCGTTCGCCTTCTGGCTCTCCTCCAGCCGCTCCACAATGCGCGAAAGCGTGTCCTCTAATATATTTTTCTGTTCCTCGAGTTCTCTCCCGTCTTTTACGATCGAGTGGTATTCGGCCTCTTTTTCTTCTTTCACCGAAACCGCCTGCTCGTATTTGAGGGAAGCCGTATTTTCCTTTAATTCCCATTCCCTCAGTACATCGTCTTTCTCCCCGGCCTTCTGCACCGCCTTTTTGGCGTCCTGCTCCAGCTTATCGATCTTTTGTTCCTGTTTTTCCATCGACGTTTTTATTTTGCGGATCTCTTCCTCGAGTTTTTCCATCTCCCGCCTTCTGCCGAGAAGGTTGCTGCTGTTTTTATAGGCGCCGCCCGACATCGAACCGCCCGGACGGAGCAGCTCGCCCTCCAGCGTGACGATGCGCAGCGAATGATGATATTTCCGGCCAATCTTTAGCGCGTGATCGATCGTATCGACGAGAACAAAACTTCCCAACAGATATTCGATCAATCCGTCGTATTTTTCCTCTTTTGCCACCAGTTCCGACACACAGCCAATCACGCCGCTTTCTTTCAGCACCTCGGGCCGAATGCGCCCGCTCTGCGCCGACACGGTCGTCAGCGGCAGGAACGTCGCCCTTCCGTAACGGTTCTTTTTAAGGAAATCAATCATCTGTTTCGCCGTCTGCTCATCCTCGGTCACGATATTCTGTATATTCCCGCCCAATGCCGTCTCCACGGCCGTCTCATATTTTTTCTCCACCTGGATGATATCGGCGACGACACCTAATATGCCTTTATTTTTCGCCTTCTGCTCCATCACGCGGCGGATGCTCTGTCCGTATCCGTCGTATCGCTCGGTAATGTTTTTCAGCGTCGTGAGCCGGGAATTACTGATGTGATACTGTTTGCGCTGTTCCTCTAACTGTCTCCTGACCTCGCCCGCCGAGGCCCTGCTCTCCTCTGCCTTTTTTAACAGCTCCTGCTTTTTCTGCCTCTCCCGGTCCAGTGTCTCCCGGATATCATCCAGTGCCTTCTCTTCCCGCTCCATATCTTCGGCAGCGGCAGCCATCTGGCTCTTATTCGAGAGAATCTGCCGGTTCAGTTCCGCGCGCCGGATCGAATTCTGCTCCATCATCGATTCGGTCTTCTGTTTTTCCAGATTGATCTCGGAACTCGTGCCCGCCGTCGAATCGATGATCGCATTCTGATCGGTGATCGTCTCGCTGGTCGCCGTCAATTCTGCCGTAAGCCGGCTCTCCTCCGCTAAAAGCGCGCTCTCCTGTTCCTGCTTCTCTGCCAGCCGCGCGAGCAGCTCTTTCTGCGTTTCCAGATACCCCTGCTTTTCCTGCTCGGCCTGCTCGATGCCCGCCTGTATATTCGCCATCCGCTCGGCCTGGTACTCTTTGCCGTCCGAAAGGGAGGACAGTTTTTCCCTGGCAACCTTGATCTCTCCTTCGATCTCCGTGCAGAGCAGGCGGTCTTTATTACATTTTTCTTTTTTTCTCTCTAACTGCTCATCAAACGCCTGGATCTTAAGTTCCACCTGTTCAAATTCGGTTTTCGTGCTCGCCTGGCGCGCTTTTTCCTCTTCCAGTTCCCGCTCGGTGTTCGCGATATTTCCGCTGACCTCCTCAAGTTCCTCGTGAAAGCTGTCGTAATCCTGCAGGAACAGACCGATCTCATAGTTTTTCAAATCCTCTTTCAGATGCAGATATTCCCTCGCCTTTTCCGACTGCTCTTCCAGCGGGCCGACCTGCTTTTCCAATTCTGTCAGGATATCCTTCACGCGGAGAAGGTTCTGGCTCTCCGCATCGAGGTTTTTCTCGGCCGTCGCTTTCCGCTTCTTGAACTTCACGATACCGGCCGCCTCGTCAAACAGTTCCCGGCGCTCTTCCGGTTTCCCGCTGAGGATCCGGTCGATCTGTCCCTGGCCGATGATGGAATACCCCTCTTTGCCAATTCCGGTATCAAAAAACAATTCCTGAACGTCTTTGAGACGGCAGGATGCTCCATTTAACAAATATTCACTTTCCCCTGAGCGGTACACCCGCCGCGCCACCTGCACTTCCTCGTACGGCACGTTGAGCACATGGTCCTCATTCGTGATCGTGAGCGCCACATAGGCGTAACTCTGCGGCTTTCTCATCTCCGTCCCCGCAAAAATGACATCCTGCATACTGGCGCCCCTGAGCTGCTTCGCGCTCTGTTCGCCGAGCACCCACCGCACGGCATCCGCCACATTGCTCTTGCCACTCCCGTTCGGTCCCACGATCCCGGTGATGCCGTTATGAAATTCAAATACGAGTTTATTGGCAAACGATTTAAACCCGTGAACCTCTATACTTTTCAGATACATCCTAAAACTCCAATCAATTTCTGATTTTTAAAATCGTTTCATAGGCGGCTTTCTGCTCCGCGGCCTTTTTCGATTTCCCCCTCCCGGTCCCCATCGGTTTCCCGTCCACGTTGCAGCGGACGGCAAATTCTTTGGCGTGGTCCGGCCCGCTCTCCGAAACCAGTTCATACGAAATCGTGTGTTTTCCGCCGTCCTGGATCATTTCCTGCAGAATCGTCTTGCTGTCGTAAAACAATTTTTTATCTTCAATGTCCGAAAGGACAAACCGCCGGATAAACGCGGCCGCGCTCTCCAGCCCGCCATCCAGGTAGATAGCCCCGATCACCGCCTCGAACGCGTCCGAGAGAATCGAATCCCGCTCGGCGCCGCCGGTCGCCTGCTCCCCCCGGCCGAGACGGATGTACTCCCCCAGTCCGATCTCCCTGGCGGAAGCCGCGAGGCTCTGTTCACAGACAAGGCTCGCGCGGAGCTTCGTCATTTTTCCCTCCGTATCCGAACGGTGTTCATGAAAAATGAAATCGCTGCTGACAAGTTCCAACACGGCATCTCCCAAAAATTCCAGACGCTCGTTATTGCGATCGTATGACCAGCCCCGCTCATTGGCAAACGAACTATGTGTGAGCGCATCTTTCAAAAGCGGCATGCGCTGGAAAGAATAGCCGATCTTTTCCTCAAATTTCTTTAAACCATCCATATCACTCACAAATACTTTCTTTTATTTTTTCATTGATCTTCTGCTTTTTAAAGGAAATACACTGCTTGATCGCGATCTCGATCTCTTTCTCCGTAGAATTGCCGTGCGCTTTTACGACAAGCCCTTTCAACCCGAGAAGCGGCGCCCCGCCCTGGCTGCTCGTGTCAAACTGTTTTTTCAGTCCTTTCAGCGCCGGCTTGATCAGAAGTGTTCCGATTTTTGTGCGCAGGCTGGACATCAGTCCCTGTTTCAGGCTGTCAAACAGCGTCAGGGCCAGCCCCTCAAAAAATTTCAGCACGATGTTTCCGGCAAACGCCTCACATACGATGACGTCGGCCGCTCCCCGCACGATCTCCCTCGACTCAATACTGCCAATGTAGTTGATCGTTTTACACTCTTTCAGCAGCGGATGCGTTTCCTTTACGAGCTGGTTGCCCTTTTCCTCTTCCGTACCGATGTTTAGCAGGCCGACCGTTGGGTTTTTCTTTCCGATCACATTTTCAAAATAAATGGACCCCATCTGGGCAAACTGTACGAGGTGTTCCGGCCTCGCGTCCACATTGGCGCCACAGTCGAGAAGCAGGGAAAACCCTTTCGTCGTCGGCACAAACGGAGCGAGCGGCGGACGCTTGATCCCCTTTAACCTTCCGACGACAAGCTGTCCCCCGACGAGGACCGCACCGGTGCTGCCAGCCGATACGACGGCATCTGCCTTTTCGTCGCGGACGAGTTTCATCGCCACAACGAGAGAGGAATCCTTCTTCTTTTTCACCGCTGCCGTCGGGACGTCGCCCATCTCAATGATCTCCGTCGCGTTCACAACGTCGATCAAACGGCTGTCATATTCATATTTCTTAAGTTCTTTCTGGATCTGTTCTTCTTTTCCAACCAGAAGAACCTTGATCTCATCTGATGAATTTACTGCATTGACCGCCCCTTTTACTGTCTGTTCCGGAGCGTAGTCACCGCCCATTGCATCCAGGGCAACCACGACTTTTTCCATAGGAATCCCTCTTTTCTCACCTGCGGATGGTGTTTATCCTTCACCCGCATTATTTTACTTCACTCTGAAAGAGTAAAATTCACTCTGAAAGAGTAAACTTCACTCTTAGAGAGTTAAATTGCACTCTTGACAAGCAGAAAGCCTCCGTCTACATGTGCAAAGCCACTCGGTATGAGTGGCTTGGCCTTAAATTTTTTACATTCAAAGTTTTTTATAAAAAAACGATTTCATGGATTCCAAGCCGTACTGCTTCGCGCCGATGATCTGCTCCGTACTTCCGACAAAAAGCACACCATCTTTTTTGAGCGACTTCGCGAATCCTTTATAAATACCGTCTTTTGCCTTATCTGTAAAGTAGATCAGAACATTTCGGCATACCAGAAGATCCACATCTGTCGGATACGGATCCTTTAACAGATTTTGTTCCTGAAACTTGATACAGGATCTCAGGGAATCTGATACCCTGTACATACCGTCCTCCTGTTTTTCAAAAAACTTCTGACGGTATTTCTGCGGCAGTCCGCGAACACTTTTCTCGTTGTAACAGCCCTTCTTTGCCTTTGACAGGACTTCCTTGTCCAGATCGGTCGCAATGATCTCAAGCTGGCTCAGCGGTAAGAATTCACTGAATACCATCGCCAGCGTGTACGGCTCGTCTCCTGTCGAACACGCCGCGCTCCATACACGCAGCCGTTTCCCATGCCGGCTGATGAGATGCGGAATGACGATCGTCTCCAACGTCTGCCACTGTTCGGGATTGCGGTAAAATTCTGATACATTTATCGTCAGATAGGTGATAAACGTATCAAACAGTTTGCGGTCTTTCTTGATCTTTTCAAAAAAGTCCACATACCCGCGGCAGTTATTTTTTCCGATAAAATTGTCAATCCGTCTCTTCATCTGGCTCTCTTTATAAGAGTTCAGATCAATTTTGGCAAGATTCAAAAACTCTTTTTTGAAATCTTCATATTGATTTATCATAGTAAACACCCAAAACCAAATACGTACAAACGATTACTCGGCATCCCCTTCTGCTATATTCTCATTCTCCACTTCTGCCTCGTCTTCATAGTCATCATCTGCCATATTTTGCTTTTCGATCTCAAGCGCTTTGATGCTCAGGCTGATCTTCTTCGCTTCCTCGTTGAAATCTACGATCTTCGCCGTCACTTCCTGTCCGACCGAAAGTACATCCGACGGTTTATCCACGTGCTCGATCGCGATCTGGGACACATGGAGCAGTGCGTCAATCCCCTCTTCCAGTTCGACAAACGCACCAAAGTCCGTCATGCGGGCAATCCGTCCGTTCACGATCGTACCTTTGGCGTATTTTTCCGCCGCGTTTTTCCACGGGTTGTTCGAGTCGAGTTTTCTCGTGAGCGCGATCTTCGTACCGCTGATATCTTTGATCATAACCGATACCTGATCGCCTACTTTAAATACCTTTTTCGGATCTTCTACACGTCCCCAGCTCATCTCCGAGATATGTAAAAGCCCGTCAGCCCCGCCCAGATCGATAAACGCACCGAAATCTGTGAGGTTCTTCACCGTACCTTCTACCATCATGCCCACTTCGATCCGCGCGAACAGTGCCTCCTGCATCTCTTTCTTCTTCGCCACGATCAACTGCTTGCGGTCACCGATGACCCTTCTCTTGCGCGGATTTACTTCCGTCAGGACAAATTCGATCTCCTGTCCCTCGTATTTCGTAAGATCCTTCTCATACATATCGGACACGAGACTGGCCGGGATAAATACCTTTCCCTCGCCGTAGTCTACGCTCAGTCCGCCCTTTAAGATCGCGCCGACTTTACCGGTGAGTACCTCGTGGTTCTCCATCGCCTCTTCAAAGATCTTATTCATCTTATCCTGCTGAAGGCGCTTGTACGTAAGGATTACCTGACCATCGCCGTCGTTTACTTTGATCACTTTGACCGTAAGCTTATCGTCAATGCTCACTTCTTTTGTCAAGTCAACGTCTGGATTGTTACTGTATTCGCTCTTTGTTAAAATGCCATCTGCTTTATATCCAATATTTAAGATGATCTCGTTTTCCTTAACACCGATAACTGTCCCTTCCACAACCTCATTATTATGGATTGTTACTATTGACTCCTCTAATAATTCTCCAAAACTTCTTTCTTCTGACATGCCGTTAGAACCTCCTGAATAATGTTTTTTGGGGTAGACGCCCCCGCAGTAATACCTAGGCTTGCAGACGACTCGATACATGTGATGTCCAAGTCTTCCAACGTCTGTATAAAATAAGTGTTTTCACACTGATTTTTACTAATCTCAAATAACTTTCTGGAATTTGAACTGTTTTTCCCGCCAATGACGATCATGGCATCTGACCGGGCGGCAAGCTCACTCGCCTCCTGCTGTCTTTCTGCCGTTGCGTTGCATATAGTATTAACAGCAATTATATCATAACCTTTTTTTGAAATAATTTCAACTAAATCTTTAAATTTTTTGTAATTAAATGTCGTCTGTGCCACGACGCATACCTTTTTTTCCCGGTTTGACGGGCAAAACGCCTCCATTTCGGCCTCGGTTTCGACTACCGTCCCAAGGACCTCGTTCCTAAGGACCTCGCTCCTAAGGACCTCGTCCCCAAAAACTTCGTTCCCGGCGTCCGTTCTCTCGGGATTTTTCTTCCCCGGCGGAAGGCACCACCCCAGGATTCCCTGTACTTCCGGGTGTTCCCGGCTTCCTACGATCACGATATCATATCCTTGTGCCGCATATTCCTGCACCGTATCGTGTATTTTTTTCACAAACGGGCACGTAGAATCCACGATCTCGCACCGTTTCTGCCGCAGTTTCTCATATACGCTTTTTGACACGCCGTGCGACCGGATCACAACAGTCGCTCCGCTCAGATCGACCGACTCGTCCGCTAAAGCCGTCTCGTCGATCACCGATACCCCTCTCTTTTCCAGATCCGATACGACCTGCTCATTGTGGATGATCGGCCCGAGCGTCACCACCTTCTTTCCCTTGTCCGCTTCCGTATATACCATTTCCACCGCTCTTTGGACGCCAAAACAAAAACCTGCTGTCTTTGCCAGTGTCACCTTCGCCATCTTAAGACCCTCCCTGCTTTATCGTCACTATGTTTCAACGGGACTCCCGCACAATGGAGAGGATCCGCTCCACCACTTCCTCGATCGACAGATCCGATGAATCCAGAAGAACAGCGTCTTCTGCCTGCCGCAGCGGCGATACCTCCCGGTTCATATCCTGCCTGTCCCTGGCAATGATATCCTCTTCGATCTGTTTCAGGTCACACTCGATGCCTTTCTCCTGCAATTCTTTATATCGGCGTTCTGCGCGCACGGCTGAACTGGCGGTGAGATAAATTTTCACTTCCGCGTCCGGCAGAACGACCGTACCGATATCCCTTCCATCCATGATCACATCCGAACTCGCCGCCATCTGCCGCTGCAGGGAGACCAGTTTTTCCCTGACTTTCGGATACAGCGCCACGACGGAAGCCTGGTTTCCCACCTGTTCGCTGCGGATCTCGCCGGAAACATTTTCCCCGTTCAAATAAACCTGCTGTTCCCCATCCTCAAACAAAATGTTAATATCCATCTCATCGCAGCGGCTCTCGACCTGCGCCCCGTCCTTCGTGTCGATCCCCTGTTTCACACAATAAAGCGCCATCGCGCGGTACATCGCACCAGTGTCAAAATAGACAAACGATAATTTTTTTGCCACCAGTCTGGCAATCGAACTCTTTCCTGCTCCTGCAGGTCCATCAATCGCAATATTCATCATATCCTCCTTTATGTCTGACAATCATTTATTTTTCGCTCTGATTCGCGGCAGACAATCCCGCCAGATACCCGGTAGACCAGGCGATCTGTAAATTGAATCCCCCGGTCAGCGCATCCAAATCCAGCATTTCTCCGGCAAAATACAAATGGTCCACAAGCCTGCTCTCCATCGTAGACGGATTGACTTCCCGCACAGAGACGCCGCCCCTTGTGATGATCGCCTCATTCCATCCCCGCAGGGAATCAATGGTAAAAGTCAGTTCTTTTATCTGCTGCACGAGCCGCTCCCTCTCTTCCCGCGTAATCTGGTTTACCGGTTTACGGCCGTCCGCCCCCATCCGCCGGAGCACAACAGGGATCAGGCTTTTCGGAAGAAGTCCTCCGAGAGCGTTTTGCAGGCTTACATTGGGAGCTGCTTCAAAATCCCGCACGATCCGCCGGTGCAGTTTTTCCCTGGACAGCGCTGGTTTGCAGTCCAGCTGTACATAGACCGCCTGTGTTTCCAGCAGTTCCCCGATCTGGCTGGACGCCGTCAGGACAATGGGACCCGTGATCCCAAAATGCGTAAACATCATCTCGCCAAACTCGCGGTACCGCTCTTTTTTCTTTCCATTTTCCAACGTATAAAAACAAAGTTCCACATTCTTTAATGAAAGGCCCTGCATCTGCGCCGGCTCCTCCCCGCGCACGTTCATGGGTACAAGTCCCTGGATACACGGCCGGATCCGGTGCCCCATCTGTCTGGCCAGTTCAAAACCCGCCCCGTCAGAACCGGTACTGGCATAGGACCTCCCGCCGCAGGCCGCGATCACCGCAGCCGCCTCGACCACCGTTCCGTCAGCAAGCTTCACACCTCTTATTTTCGTTCCCTCTTTGATCAGTCCGCTCACCCTGCTGTGAAACCGCATATCAACGCCATTCTTGCGGCACTCATGCCAGAGTGCCCGTATAACGTCGGACGATTTATCCGAGACCGGAAACACCCGGTCTCCCCGCTCTACTTTTGTCTTCACGCCGGACGTCTCAAAAAAATCAATCACATCCCAATTTGTCATGGCATAAAAGCTGCTGTATAAAAATTTGGGATTCGTCACCACATGGCTGAACAGTTCCTCCGTCTCGCAGGCGTTCGTTATGTTGCACCGCCCCTTGCCCGTAATATAAATCTTTTTTCCCGGCTTTTCGTTCCGCTCCAGCAGGCATGTCCTCGCGCCGAGCCTGCCCGCCGTGAGCGCGGCCATCATCCCCGCCGCACCCGCACCGATCACCACTACATCATACATATCCTTAACCCATTTTTACCTGATCCTTCCCTAAGCTTATTTTCAATTATTTCGTACTATACACCTCGTCTGGTTCAAACGTGTAATTCGAGGAATGGTACGCCCCCTTTTCCGCCCGGAATACGACTTCGTCCACATAGGAAAGATTATCCAGAAGACTGTTCGAAACGCAATCGAGTATCAGTGTCTCAAACGTTTGCGAGCATTTTTTGATCGGCGGATACTCGTCGCTGAAACTCACATAAATACGCGACTTTTCCACTCTGATCTCGTTGACGACGATTTTTTCATCTATATTTTCCAACACCTTGTTCATGATAAATTCCGGCGTCACACGCTCGGCATCCAACGGCACTTTCAGCGGCACGAGCTGCTCTTCCCTGCTGTCAATCGTATAGATCTGCAGCGTCTCGATCGCGCTGACTCCACCTCCCGATGAAACCATCGGCTCATTCCCGCTCACAGATTCAATCTCCTCCGGCGTCAACTCCATATCATCATCCCCGTCAAGCAGGCTGCATCCAAACAAACAGACCGCCATCATGACCCCACACGCCAGAATTATGAATCTCTTCATAAAAGGATCACTCCTCCAAACATTTTTTTGCGAGAATCAATGCCGCTTCGACGGAGGCCTCCCGTACTTCCATACGGTTTCCCTGAAAAAGGTGTTTTTCTACAACTGTCTTGTCAAAACAAACACATCCGATATAGACGAGGCCGACCGGTTTCTCCGGCGTCCCGCCGTCAGGACCCGCAACCCCGGTCGTGCTGAGGGCCACCTCTGCCCCTGCCGCCCGCGCCGCGCCGACAGCCATCTGCATCGCCGTTTCCTCACTCACGGCGCCGACGCTGTCAAGCGTCTCCTGCTTTACGCCGAGAAGGCGGTTCTTTGCCTCATTTGAGTAGGTGACGAAACTCTGCGAAAATACGGCGGATGCCCCGCTCGCATTGACGATCCTTCCCGACAAAAGTCCTCCCGTACATGATTCTGCGGTAGTAATACTAGCATTTCTTTTTGTCAATTCTTTGACAAGCCACTCTTCCAACGTCTCCACCGCTTTCATTCCTCCTGTTCCACATCCGACATAACGTCGATGTTTTTATATATATAATCCACTAAGGATACGATCGTCAGAATCAACGCCGCATAGATCAAAAACCGGTTGATGAAATAAAAGACCGGATGCTGAAAATTGAATATAAGTACGATCGCCATGATCATCTGCACCGTCGTCTTGATCTTCGCCCAAAAACTCGCCGCGATCACAACGCCTTTTTCCGCCGCCACCAGACGGAAACCGCTGATGATGAACTCCCTGGCGATGATGACGATGACGACCCAGACCGGCATCGCGCACTCGGGATCCGCCACAAAACAGATCATGGCAGAACAGACGAGCACCTTGTCCGCAAGGGGATCCATAAACTTGCCAAACGTCGTGACCTGGTTATACTTCCTCGCCAGATAGCCGTCAAAAAAGTCGGTGATGCAGGCAAGGATAAATACGGCGGCGGCCAGATAATCCGAATATGGAGTTTTCCACAGCATGAACAAAACAAACACCGGGATCATCGCCACCCGAAGTATCGTAAGTCGATTTGCCACATTCATTGTTTTCCTCATTTCTGCGCTGCCTTTTGCGCATAATGCAATGTTTGTGTCGCAGCGCAGACACAAACTTTATCATGAAGAACGCTGCTTTTGCGTTCTTCCGGTGTGAATAGAGCAAGGTGCCGCAAGCGGCGCCTTGCGAGAAACTACGTGATGAGTTTTTTACGAATCCGTAGTTTCATTCACACTTCCTCCTTGTTTCGCGGTTATTCTTCGCACCATCGCGCTACCAGATCATATCCTCTGGCATCCGTTACCTCGAGGGTAACAAACGTCCCCGACAACAGTTCGTAAGGGGCGCGGAAAAACACACATCCGTCGATATCCGGGGCATCCCGGTACGTGCGTGCCACATAGACATCTTCCTCCGGGAGATAACCGTCCACGATCGCTGTAAAACGGCTTCCCACCAGAGTCTCATTTGTATCGAAAATAACCTGCTGCTGGACTTCCATGATCGCATCCGCGCGGGCAAGCTTTGTCTCCTCATCGACCTGCTCCCCGAAACCGGCCGCTCTCGTTCCCTCTTCCGGCGAATAGGGAAACACGCCGAGCCGGTCAAATTTCATCTCCTTCACAAACGACAGGCACTCCTTGTGCTGCTCTTGTGTCTCCCCGGGAAATCCGCTGATGAGCGTTGTCCGCAGCGCAATCCCCGGAACCCGGTCGCGCAGCATGCCGATCTTTTCCTGCAGCTGCTTTTTATTTGTAAGTCTTCCCATTTTTTTCAAAATATCATCACTACAGTGCTGGATCGGCAGATCCACATAGCGGCACACCTTCGGATTGTCGCGCAGCACATCCGCCAGTTCTTCGGTAATCTCCTCCGGATAGCAGTAGAGGACCCGGATCCACACGACATCCTCGATCCGGGACAACCGCTCCAGCAGTTCCGGCAGCATCTTTTTCCCACAGAGATCCACACCGTATAACGTCGTCTCCTGGGCAACGAGGATCAATTCCCTCACTCCGCGCGCCGTCAGTTTTACCGCCTCTTCGACCAGTTCCTCCAGCGGAACGCTGCGATACGTCCCTCGCATCGACGGAATGGCGCAATACGAACAGTTTTTATTGCACCCCTCGCTGATCTTCAAATATCCGATGTGGTTCACCCCCGAGGAAACCCGGTCCGTCAATCCGGCCGGCAGATACGTCAGTTCCTTCGTCCAGACTGCGCGCTTTCCCTGCAGTGTCTGCCCGACCACCTCCAAAATCGAATCGTAAGCGGCCGTCCCGACCACGCCGTCGATCTCCGGCATCTCTTTCTGTATCTCTTCCCGGTAGCGCTCCGCCAGACATCCCGCCGCAATCAGCACCTGACAGCTTCCGGTCTTTTTGTACTCCGCCAGCTCCAAAAGTGTCTCAATGCTCTCCTCTTTCGCATCGTGGATGAACGCGCACGTATTGACAACGATAACGTCTGCCTGTTCCGGCTGATCCGTCAACTCATACCCGGCCTGACAGAGAATTGCCAGCATTTTTTCACTGTCTACCAGATTTTTATCACACCCGAGCGAAACAAAATAAATGCGCATCGTCACTGTAATCCTTTCGCTTCTACACAGTTTTTCATGAGCATCGCGATCGTCATCGGCCCCACGCCGCCCGGCACCGGGGTGATCGCGGATGCAACCGGTTCCACATCGTCAAAATCAACATCCCCGCACAGCTTATTCTGCGCGTCCCTGTGGATCCCGACGTCAATGACGACTGCCCCCTCTTTCACATACTCGCGCGTGATAAACTTTGGCTTCCCGATCGCCACGATCAGTATATCGGCGCGTTTTGCCACCTCTTTTAACTGTTTTGTGTGGGAATGGCAGACCGTCACCGTCGCATTTTCACGCAGCATCAGAAGCGCCATCGGTTTCCCCACGATATTGCTGCGCCCTACGATCACGCACTCTTTCCCATCTATGTCCACCCCGGAACGTTTGAGCAGTTCGATAATGCCCGCCGGCGTACACGACACAAACCCCGGCTGGCCGATGCTGAGCGCCCCTACGCTCTGTGGGTGGAATCCGTCCACATCCTTTTTCGGTGAGATCGTCCGGATCACCTTATCTTCATCCATATGCGGCGGAAGCGGAAGCTGGACGAGGATGCCGTCCACGTCCTCTCTCTCATTTAATTCGCGGACCAGATCCAAAAGTTCTTCCTCTTTTGTCTCCTCCGGCAGTTCAAACGAAAGCGAGCGGATACCGATATACTCGCACGCTTTTTTCTTATTGCCGACGTACACGGTAGACGCCGGGTCGTCGCCCACCTGGATCACCGCCAGCGTCGCCTCAATGCCCTCTTTCCGGACACGCTCCTTCAGTTCATCCTTCACCATCGCCGAAACTGCTTTTCCGTCAATCCTCTCTGCCATTTTCTGCTTCCTCCTTATATATCTTCAAACAAAACTTGAATACGCGGCGTAGAATCCGCTTTGCGGATTCTACCAGTGTGAATAGGCAGCTCTGCTGCCTATTCACACTTTACATATGTTCCACAATGCGGTCACGGAGCGACTGCATATGATAATCCGTGCGATTGATCACATCGGCACATGACCTCAGCTCATATATGATATTTTCCGCATCGTCAATATCTTTTTTATATTTTAACTGGTGCTCCAGACTTGCCCAGAAGTCCATGGCGATCGTGCGGATCTGCACTTCCACCCTCACCTGCTCCTTGTGGTCTGAAAAGAATACCGGCACCTCAACGATCAGATGCAGACTCCGATACCCGTTCATTTTCGGATTTTTGATATAATCCTTGCGTTTGATCAGTTCAATGTCATCCTGCGCCGTAAACATATCTGCCACTTTATAAATATCATCTATAAATGCGCAGATCACCCGGATACCCGCCACGTCAGACAAATTCTGCATCACGGATTCCACTGTGACCGGATACCCCTTTCTCCTCAGCTTGGAAAAAATGCTGTTCGGCTGTTTCACTCTCGATTTGATAAATTCGATCGGATTTCTCTGTCGTGTAATTGATAATTCGTCATTCAGCACCTGAAATTTGGTCTTCACCCTGCGGATCGCGCAATTGTAGATCATCATCATCTTAATCAGTTCTTCTTCCTGCCCTCGAAATACGTGCAGCTGATCTGCCGGTAAATTAACCTGATCCAGTAATAACGTATCCAATTCCTGTTCTAACATTACACATGGTCTCCTTTTTTCAAAAACAGAATTATACACATTACTTTTATTTTATCGAAAAACGGCGTTAAAGTCAAATAATTCTTTACATTTTCGCCACATCTGCGTATAATCAGATCATACGTGTATCATAGGGCTTAAAATTACGATGGAAAAGGATCTGTATTATGTTTCGATTATGGGCAAAAGAATTTAAGAACAATAAAATGATCTGTGATCTCGTGGTGGAAAACGGCTCTGCCGGCGAAACCCGAACGCAGAAAGTATTTGCCGCCTTGGACGAAATATGCCATTCATTCGACCTGTCGGCCCCAATCTGGCTCGACCACAACATCAACGAATTTAAACGCATAGATAAAACGAGGTTCACGAGCGACAATTTTATCGACGCCATTGACTTCGATTTCCTGGAAATTCATGTGATCGAGGAAGATTTTTGACACGATCTGAATAACTTCCCCCATTTCCGGGCATACTTTTTTTCAAAATATGCCATTTGGCAAAGGAAGGAAGGTTTTGTCATGAAAGCAGTCGTTGATGAAGATACATGTATCGCCTGCGGTTTGTGTGTCGGTACGTGTGAAACCGTTTTCGCGTTTAACGATAACGGAAAAGCCTATTCTCAGGTAGACGTCATTCCGTCCGAATGTGAAGAAGACGCCCAGACAGCCCGTGACGGTTGTCCGGTGAACGCTATTTCCATTCACGATTAAACAAACGGCGTCCGATACACGGCGAAGCCTCCTCCCGGTCCTGTGCCGAAGGAGGCCTCACCATCTTTTCATGCTTTTGATCCAGGAAAAAACATTTCTCTTTTAACCGGGCATTTCTCTCTGAAAAAGTTCGATGCTTCTCTTTAAAATCCCCTGCATATACGCGATCGTAATGCCATAATTCGTAAATGGAACCCCCTGATCCGCCGCGCATTTCATGCGGTATCTCACTTCCCTCTCATTCAGCATACACCCGCCGCAGTGAATAATAAGCGCATAGGAAGACAGATCTTCCGGAAATCCCCTGCCCGCGCTCAGCTCGATCTCCAGTTCCTTCCCCGTATATTCTTTCAGCCACCGCGGAATCTTGACGCTGCCGATATCCTC
This sequence comes from uncultured Eubacterium sp., assembly GCA_910584065.1. Lineage (GTDB taxonomy): Bacteria > Bacillota > Clostridia > Lachnospirales > Lachnospiraceae > Eubacterium_F. The sequence goes on along the minus strand of CAJTZN010000030.1, from coordinate 23,402 downwards.
ACACTGGCGGTGATGCGTGCACCCCTCCGATATGAGGATCCGGTCCCCGTCCCTGAGCCGCTCTACCACCTCCACTCCTTCGACAGCCGTCTCCAGATACCCCTTCATCCTCGCCATCAAAATCGAAAACGACGTAAGCGGTATGTCCGGCGGAACACACTGGGAAACCTGCGCGAACACCTGGCTGTCCGTGATGACGACCGCCGGCTTTTTCCCCATACCCGCCAAAGTTTCCCGAAGTCCCGACTCCTTCACCACAACTGCCGTCGCATCCGCTTCCAGAACATCCCGTATCGTCTGCTGCTGCGGAAGGATCAACCGCCCTTTCGGCGCCGCGGAATCGATCGGCACTACGAGCACGGCAACGTCCGACGGCTTCAGCAGATCCCCCACGATGCGCCGTCTCGTATCCTCCACCGAAACCATCCGCCCGATCGCTTCCTTACACTCTTCAATCCCCTCTCCCGTCCTCGCGCTGACATACATTTCATGCCCCTCTCCCATGCAGCCATCCGCCTCTCTCCCCTCGATCACATCCACCTTATTCATCAAAATAAGATACGGTATTTCCTTTTCCCGGAACAACGCAGCCAGCTCTTCATCCGCCTCTCTCATCCCCACCTGCGCATCCACGACCAGGATCGCAATATCGGCCCGGTTCAAGATCTGCTTTGTCTTTTTGATCCGCTTCTCCCCGAGTTCCCCCTCATCATCAAATCCCGGCGTATCAATGATCATAACCGGCCCGAGCGGAAGAAGCTCCATCGCCTTCATGACCGGATCCGTCGTCGTCCCAAGCCGATCCGAAACAACTGCCAGTTCCTGCCCCGTCACCGCATTCACCACACTGGATTTTCCCGCATTCCGGCAGCCGAAAAAGCCGATGTGGATCCGGTCTGCGGATGGTGTGTCGTTCAATCCCATTTTGTCATCTCCTCACTAGTTTTTCTTTATTATAGCGTTTTTGAAAGGGGAAGACAATAGGGGATTTTCTTGAGGGGAGGGGGAAGGAGAAGGGCCGCTGCCAGTGATGCCGTGCCCTTGCTGTTCCCATTCGTTCCCCGCTCCCGCTAATAAATGCGTAGCGGTACTAATGCTGCAAAAGACGCAGCATAAGGACCGACGCATTTATAAGGGAACTCATTGGGAACAGCAAGGGCACGGCATCACTGGCAGCTACTCTTCTGCTTTCTCAAGGGAAAATCGGATAGGGTAGTCGGAGGGAGGGTATGGCAAACTAAGGGAGGAATGGTGCTTGGGGTGGTGGATGGCTTACCCAATTATTGTGGCTTAACGATATAATCATCTGGAATATCTCCCAGCTTTACAACTCTCCCCCTCCCCCTTTCCCCACCCCAATCTAGCGCTACCCCTACTAAGTTCCAATAGCAAAGCAGCATTTGCCCATAGGATACTTCCGATTTGGCGGCCCATAAATGCGTCGGTCTGTACCGCTACGCATTTATCAGCGGAAGCGGAGGCCGCCAAATCGGAAGTATCCTATGGGCAAATGCGGATTTACATTGGACCCCTTCTTGTGATATACTGTTTTAGTGACAGATTTTGTGGGCGTTCGCCCTTTAGAGAAATGAGGTACATAATGAACAAGACAGAGATTGCAGAAATCAAGAAGTTATTTAAGAAGGATGACAATGGCATTACGCGGATCTGCGGGTGTTATGTGGATGCGGAAAAGAATAAGAGGCTGGAGTTGAAGGAGGCGTTTTATTCGCTTCCTGAGGAAGAGATGTTTAAGTATGTGGAGATTTTTAGGAAGACGCTTTCCGGGGCGCTGGGGAAAAATTTGATGAATATGGAGTTTCCGATTGAAGAGGAGACGGAGGAGGATGGGAAGCAGAGGAAGTTGATGGCGCTTTTGCAGAGTAAGCTGGAAGAGACGGAGTTGTTGGATGAGTTTTATGACCGCGTGATCGAGGCGTATGATTATACGGGGAATTATCTGGTATTGCTCATACATGACGCGTATGATATTCCGTCTATTACGGCGGATCGGGTGGAAAATTTTGACGCGTCGGATTATGTGTATGATTTTGTGCTGTGCTGCATTTGTCCAGTTAAGCTTTCCAAAGCAGGGCTGTGTTATAATCCGGAGAAGAACAGCATTGAGGACTGTATGCGGGACTGGATCGTTCAGCCGCCGGACAACGGGTTTTTGTTTCCGGCGTTCAATGATAGGAATACCGACATCCACAGTTTGCTCTATTTTTCCAAAAACGCGGATGAGGCAGATATTGATTTTTCTTATGAGCTGCTGGGTTGTACGCTGCCGCTTCCGGCAAAGGAGCAGAAAGAGACGTTTCAGACCGTGGTCGAAGAGACGCTTGGCAGTACGTGCAATTATGAAGTGGTGAGGAATATACATGAAAATCTGAATGAAATGATCTCCGAACATAAGGAAAATCCGGAGCCGCTCGAACTGGATAAGGAAGACGTGAAAAAGTTATTGTCGACCAGCGGTGTCCCGGAAGAGAAAATGGAGGTATTCGAAGAGAAGTTTACTGAAAACCTCGGGGAATCGCAGAAACTCGTGGCAGACAATATCGCCAGCGTGCGTCGGTTTGAGGTGAAAACGCCGGATGTCACGATCCAGGTCAATCCGGCGCGGACCGATCTGGTAGAGACGCGGGTGATCGACGGCGTGCCGTGTATCGTCATCGAGTGCTGCGACCAGGTAGAGATCAATGGGATCCGCATCGCGAATCCCAGTTGATCGGACTATGTTCAATTTATACTAGTTTAATCGTTCTTCGAGTGCCTCTACGACCGTCTCGAGTACTTTGATCCTGGCGTAGTACTTTGAGTTTCCTTCCACCACGATCCACGGGGCATCCGCCGTAGAAGTACGGACGATCGCCTCATCCACGGCCTTCTCGTATTCGTCCCATTTGGCACGGTTGCGCCAGTCTTCCTCCGTGATCTTCCACTGCTTCTCCGGCGTATTTTCCCGTTCATGGAACCTTCGTTCCTGTTCATCCTTGTCAATGTGGATCCAGAATTTGAGGACGATGCAGCCAGCATTCGCGAACTGCTCTTCCATGTTGTTGATCTCATTGTAGGCCCGGCTCCACTCATCCTCAGCCGCAAACCCTTCGATCCGCTCCACGAGCACGCGGCCGTACCACGTGCGGTCAAAAATCGTCATATGGCCGGCTTTCGGGATCTTCTCCCAAAAACGCCACAGATAGTGATGCGCCTTCTCAATGTCATTTGGCGCCGCCACCGGTACGACTTCGTATCCCCTCGGATCCATGGCCTGTGTCAGGCGTTTGATGGCGCCGCCTTTTCCTCCGGCATCCCATCCCTCAAATGCGAGGATCACGGGTACCCGTTTCAGATACATCTTGTTCTGCAGGGTCAGCAGCCGCTTCTGCAGGTCTTTCTTTTTCTTTTTGTACTCTTCCCGCTCCAGGCTCTTGCTCAGATCGACCCCTTGCAGCACGCCGTTCCGGAAAAGATCGTCAGTGCCATCGGATTCCTGCTTCTCCGTGCCAGTTGACGAAGCAGCTTTTGAGATATTGACGGTCGATTTATCGACATCCGCTGATTTACCGGCATTCGGTTCCCCTGTCTGCGGTGATGTGCCGGTTCCAGCCGCTGCCCCTGTCCCTGCGTGTTCCTGTGCGGCAAGATCGGCCTTTGCCGCTTTCGCCGCAGCTATTTCCGCTGCCTTTTTATCTGCGTCCCTGACGGCACGCTCCATTCGGTCTACAACTGTAGATACGATCTTGCACGACGCGTACAGCTTATCCGTTCCCTCGACGACCGTCCAGGGGGCGTTTGCCGTATCCGTGTGCACGAGGAGACGGTCGTACTTTCTCAGGCATTTGTCGTAATTGCGGTTATTTTCTTTGTCCTGACCGGTTACACGCCAGCTCGTCTCACTGTTTTTCTCCAGCTTATCCAGCCGCTTTTTCTGCTCTTCTTTTGAGATCATCAGGAAGAACTTCACGATGAGCATTCCGTCTTCCGTCAGCATTTCTTCAAAATCGAGTACTTCTTTTTCCGAAATATCTTTTTCGTAAACACCCTTATACCAGCTCTGGTCGAAGATATGGATCCTGCCGCGCTCCGGCGTTTTCGTAAAGAACCGCCAGAAGTACGGCCGCATGACCTCATCCTCTTTTTCCCTCCCGAGGGTAAACACCTTGAATCCCCGGGGATCCAGTGACTGGATCATGCGGTTGATCATCGTGCCCTTTCCCGACGCGTCCAGTCCTTCGAACACGATCATCACCGGTATGTTCCGCTCCTTGCACGCCCTCTGGAGTTCCCCAAACCGTATCTCCAGCTTTTCCATCTTCTTTTCGTATTCCTTTTTCCCCATTTCTTTGTTAACATCGATCTGACCCAGCATAAAGATCAGCCTCCTTCCCACTGTTCCACAGTTCCCTTGTAGACATCTGCCGTTTGTTACCGCGGATCCTCGTCATGGATGATCGGCGGGATCTGCGAGAGCATATTATCCATGTCCTCGAACATGGCGCTCTTCGTCGTTCCGAGATTACCCGCGCGCTCAATGTGTTTCATTACCTCCTGATACTGGTTTGTGATCTCGTCAAAAAACTGGCAGATCACCTGCAGTTCTCTCTGGGAATTTTCAATCACGCTGGAAATTTCCATCTGAACGGAAGACGCGCCGTCTGCAGAATCCGTAATGCGGTGAAACGAGTCATACGTATTGTTTACGGTATCAATGTTCTGATCTAACGCCTGTTTGGATGCCGAGATGTTTTCATTCAGCTCATTGGTTCCGCACTCGACTTCATGGATTCCCGTATCGACTTCATTCGTCAGATCCTTGATCTGTTCCGCCAGCGCTTTTACTTTTGCCGCCACAATGGAAAACCCTTTGCCCTCCTGGCCGGCTCTCGCCGCCTCGATCGAGGCGTTCATCGCCAGGATATTCGTCTCATCGGCGATGGATTCGATCTTGCTCATACAGTGACGGATCCCTTTTACGGCCATCTGCAGCTGCTCAAACGTTTTCTCCATGTCCATGTACGACCGTTCCACCTGCAGGGAAGTCCCTTTCAGCTCCTCCACCTTATTTTGCGTTTCCGATACCGTATCGACAATGCCTTCCCTCACCTGCACAAACTGCCCGGCCGCGCTGTTGATATTCGTAAAAGAGTCTCCGAAATTTTGCAGTTTCGTATTAAAGTTTTCCGCTTTTTTCAGTACGTCCGCAAAAGAACTGCCGACCATGCCCAGTTCAAACAGCGACTCCACTTCCTTATCCACCAGTTCCTTCTGGTAATCTTTGAGACTATTCGTTACATGCAGTACCGGGTAAAGACTTTCTTCATTGTGCCAGATCCGGCCAGACTTATTCCTGCCATTTCTTTTCAACGCCATTTTTCTCTCCTCCTTTACTCAAATACCACACACGTCATCGACTGGTTGACAAAGCGGTCATTATAGTGTTCACCGTAACCGACAAGTCCCGCATGGCTTCCCAGTTTGGACATCTGTCCCAAATACTCCTGCATATACCCGCGCTCGCTGAACAGTTTGTAACGGAACAGACAGTTGACGGAAAATACCGCCGAGCGTCTCGGGAAGTCCTCGCATATTTTGGCAATTGTTTCCTGCGTGATCGCCCGGTAATCCCCCAGTTCCAACAGCGTCAGCACATCGGAATCATTGACCTGGCGGAAACATGCCAGCGCGTTTCCCTCCACCTCTTTAATGGAGATGATACACGTATCGTCGCCGTTGATCTTGCCAAACGGATTCTGAAACGTCTGCGTCAGGATCTGCTCGTCCGTGACGTGCAGGATGCTCTGATACACCTGTTTCGCCGGTTTCCCGTTCAGCGCGCCGATGACGTATCTCGCCCGATCGGTCTGGGACGCAATAAAGCGATAATTTCCCATCTGATGGTAAATGTTTTCCTTATACGTCTTCACTCGGCCTCCCTGGTTACGGACGAGCGCATAGGCCACCGCATCCGGGTACACCCTGCCGTTTACCGATACCTTTCCGGCATCGCCCGTTCCACCTACGAGGGAAATCCCGTTCCGTTTCAGTACGGTATGTATCGTAGTCAGTACGCAGGCATCATTACCGCTGCAAAAATCGATACACACCGTATCCCGCTGCGACCCGCCCAGGTTCCTGACATCCTGTTCCAGCCGGTGCACATATTTGACCGGCATGACTGATACCTGCTCCAACACGTTGGCAACCGCGCTGACGCCATCTAGAAACGCGACGACGCCGACACCGTTTTCCACTACCCTCGTATCATAACTCATACCGATACACCCGATGCTGGGAACACCGGGGTACCGCTTTTCCAGTTCCTTAACATGCTCTTCGAACTGGGAACCGTTCGACAGAAGCATTAAAAACTGGGGACGTTCCAATCCTTTTACCGCCTCGGCCAGATCCCCTCTCTGACTCATGCCGTAAAACTGACGCATATGATCGCCTCCTTTTTTTATTTTCACGCGATTAACGTTTATTATAATTGATCAGGCAGCCTTTTAAAATGATCTCCCTCTCATCGTCTGTCAGCGCCCCGAGACGGAATTCCATTTCCTTCATGCCGCGGTTTGCCACATATGCCTTCACCGTTTCCTGTTTTTCCGCGATCACCTTGCGGATGTCTTTGACAAAAATGTAATCATCTTTCTCAAACGGCAGTTCCCCGTCAAAAAGGAACGGGAGCATACCCCAGTTGATCAGGTTGGAACGGTAGCGCTTCGTCGCATATTCCCTGGCGATGTTCGCCATGCCGCCGAGCACCCTCTGGCAGCTCGCCGCCTGTTCTCTCGCCGAACCGTCGCCCGGCTTCACGGCAAAAATAACGCTGCCGATCTCCGTCTGTTCCGGCACGACCTCAAACTGCGCGGAAATAGCCGCATATACATCTTTCAACTGCGGATCCACGGCGTAAATATCCTCTCCGGCGAGTCTTGCCTTCTCCGCCTTTTGCACCTCTTTCGCCTTGCCGACATACGCCGGATCTTTTCTCGATAGCGTAAATTCAGCCAGTCCGAGCGGGTTCGAACGGTACGATGACGTCTCCCCGGACGGGATCAGTTCATCGGTCGTCGTCACCGGATCGTGGATCATTGATACAGCTTTTAAGAGCAGATGATCGGTCAGGGCAAACATCTCCGGCCAGTCCACGATGTTCGGGCCGAATTTGATCTCCACCGATGGGTCCGCTTTCCCCACGCCGTTATAAACGCGGTTCTCGTAAATACTCTTGTCAAAGAAATATTTCGGCTTTTTGAACTCCACATCAATGTCCGTCGCCGCAGTCAGATACCCCTGATTTGCCGCCGTGGCCGCGATCGAACGGGCATCCATGAGCGCCACCGACGCAATCTGCCCGCTCGTCACTTTCGAGCCCTCGCGGTTCGGGAAGTTCCGCGTCGAATGGCGGATGCTGAGTCCGCGGTTCGAAGGCACATCCCCGGCGCCGAAGCACGGCCCGCAGAACGCCGTGCGCACCGTGGCGCCCGTCGCCATCAGATCGGCGATCGCGCCGTTTTTCACCAGTTCCATAAAGACTGGCTGGCTCGCCGGATATACGCTGAGCGAGAACTCATCCGCGCCGATATATTTTCCGCGCAGGATGTCCGCCGCGTCACAAATATTTTCAAACCCTCCGCCGGCGCACCCGGCGATGACGCCCTGCTCCACATAGAGCCTGCCGTCGTGTATTTTATCGGTCAGCGTAAACTGGATGTCCTTGTTATTGTCCAGGCTGACGAGCGCCTTCTTTTCCACATCGCGGAGGATGTCTTCCAGATTGTTATTGAGCTCCTCGATCGAATAGACATTACTCGGATGGAACGGCATCGCGATCATCGGCTTTATGGCCGACAGATCGACCTCAACCACGCCGTCATAATACGCCACATCGGCCGGCGCCAGTTCTGCGTAATCCTCGCTTCTACCGTGAATGTCATAAAACTCCTTTACCTGTGCGTCCGTTTTCCAGATCGATGACAGACAGGTCGTCTCCGTCGTCATCACATCGACGCCAATCCGGTAATCGACGCTCAGATTGTCTATGCCATCACCGATAAATTCCATTATTTTATTGTTCACATATCCGTTTTCAAATACTGCCCCGATGATCGCAAGCGCGATATCCTGCGGTCCCACGCCCTTTTCCGGCTTCCCTGTGAGGTGGATCGCCACGACGCCCGGCATCGGAATGTCATAAGTCTGCTCCAGCAATTGTTTTACGATCTCCGGGCCGCCCTCGCCCATCGCCATCGTTCCGAGCGCGCCGTACCGCGTATGGCTGTCCGAGCCGAGCACCATCTTTCCGCCGCCAGCCAGCATCTCCCTGGCAAACTGGTGGATGACGGCCTGATGAGGCGGTACATAAATGCCGCCGTATTTTTTCGCACATGAAAGTCCGAATACATGGTCATCCTCGTTGATCGTTCCGCCTACCGCGCACAGACTGTTATGACAGTTCGTGAGCACGTAAGGAACCGGGAATTTCTCCAGTCCCGATGCCCTCGCCGTCTGCAGGATGCCGACAAATGTAATATCGTGGGAAGTCAGCTTATCAAATTTGATCTTTAACTGCTCCATATTTCCCGACGTGTTATGGGCCTTCAGGATCCCATATGCCATCGTCCCTTTTGCCGCCTCTGCCCGGTCTGCTTTCACTCCGGTCTTATGCTCCACTTCGGACGGCGCCCCGCTGCCATCCGGGATCAGTTCTGTCCCATTCACGAGCCATGCGCCACCTTCATATAACTTTACCATCTGTATTCTCTCCTTTCATGAGGGGTCAGTGTATATACTTATTCGATTCAATATTATACTTCCAAACGGAAAATTTTGCAAATACATTTTAAAACGATATTGTAATTTCAGCGGAATTGTTGTACAATAATAAAAATTATTTTGGGACATCATACAACACAGAGCGAGGTATCTTTATGAGACATATTATGAATGCACTGGATCTGTCTAAAGACGAACTTGACGATCTTATTTCACTGGCGGAACAGATCATGGAAAATCCTCAGAAATACGCGGAATGCTGCAAAGGGAAAAAGCTGGCAACCTGTTTCTATGAACCAAGCACACGGACCAGACTTAGTTTTGAAGCTGCCATGATCAATCTCGGCGGAAGTGTTCTTGGTTTTTCTTCTGCCGATTCCAGTTCCGCGGCAAAAGGCGAGAGCGTCGCGGATACGATCCGCATCATCTCCTCATACGCGGACATCTGCGCCATGCGCCACCCGAAAGAGGGTGCGCCGCTCGTCGCTTCCATGTACTCTTCGATCCCGGTCATCAACGCCGGCGACGGCGGCCACAACCACCCGACCCAGACGCTCACCGATCTTCTCACGATCAAAAACCTGAAAGGCCGTTTCGATCATCTGCGGATCGGCATGTGCGGCGACCTCAAGTTCGGCCGCACGGTCCACTCGCTGATCGACGCGATGGTGCGCTATCCCGGCGTCGAATTTGTACTGATCTCCCCGCCGGAATTAAAAGTGCCGGATTATCTAAAAAAGGAAACGCTCGACGGCAACCGGATCCCCTACGAAGAAGTGAGCGACCTCGACGCCGTGATCGGCAGCCTGGACATCCTTTACATGACGAGGGTCCAGCGGGAACGTTTCTTCAACGAGGAAGATTACATCCGGTTAAAGGACAGCTTCATCCTCGACACGAAAAAAATGAAACTGGCGCGGGAGGACATGCTCGTACTCCACCCGCTCCCGAGGGTGAACGAGATTTCTACAGAGGTAGACAATGATCCGCGCGCCGTCTACTTCAAACAGGCGGAATTTGGCGTCTACATCCGCATGGCGCTTATATTAACTTTACTGGAACTCGTTTAACAAAAAGGAGGAGAACGGACTATGTTAAATATCGGCGGACTGAATCAGGGCGTTGTCATCGACCACATCAAGGCAGGACATTCGATGGAAATCTACCAGTACCTGAACTTAGAAAAACTCGACTGCAGCGTCGCGATCATCAAAAACGCGAGAAGTAATAAAATGGGAAAAAAGGATATTATCAAGATCGAGGGGCCTCTCACCGTGGACCTCGACATCCTCGGCGTCCTCGATGAAAATATCACCATCAATATGATCGAAAATGACAAGATCGTAGAAAAGCGCACGCTCGGGCTTCCCGACATGGTGACGAATATCATCAAGTGCAAAAATCCGCGCTGCATCACTTCGATCGAACAGGAGCTCCCGCACCGCTTTAAGCTGACGGATAAGAAAAACCGGATCTACCGCTGTATGTACTGCGAGCAGAAGTTTAAGGGACAGTTCCGGTAGGGCGGGGACCGGATCACCCGCTCGTTTTGCCATCAACTTGAAATGTCCGGATACATTTTTTCAGACAATCCTTCAGAGGCTGTGATTCATCGTTTAAATACCAGTGATTTAACGTTGTGTTAAATTCCTCTGCGTTGTCTTTCCCGATCGTTAGAATACCATTTCCGGACTCGATCAAAATTTTACTTGCGACGATCGTGGATGTTCTTTTATTTCCATCCCAGAAAAGCTGTTGTTTACAGCCATAGGCAAAGTATTCGAGCGCCCGCTCTATGTGGTCACTTATTTCCATGATCCGCTCCAGTTGTTCTACTACATTTTCTTTTACAGGTACGGATGGCGTGTAGCTGCCCACCCCCACAGTTCCAGTCCTCAATGTCCCCCACTGTAAACTCTCGTTTCTGGAGACATACTCATTTATTTTGCACACATACTTTAAATTCAATGGCTCATCAATATGATCAATGCAATATTTCCAGGCATCCCGCAGATTAAGTACCGTCTGAATATCATTGACAGTTATTCCATTTACCACAGCGCCATCAATGATCGTCTGTGTTTGCGGGAATGTAACGTTACATCCCTCGATATATGCTGTATTATACACTAATTCCACAAATGTCTTCTTTGCTAAAAATATATTCTGCTCCCTCGTAAGCATATGAACCTCCATATTCTGCGTTCCACGGATCAATTCCTTTTACTGCTAACAGTATAGCATAAAAAACAGGAACTGTCTGTATTTTTAATCAAAACAGAGGAAAATTTCAAATATTGGCAAGAACGTCAGGCACAATATTAATTTCCGAAACTACACCTTAAATCTCCATTTCTCAATTACTCTTTTCTGGCTCCACAATCAGATTATGTTTCAATACTTTAATCGTTTCCTGATTCTTTTTAAGAATTGTTGCATCCCATCCAATCGCTAATCTGTTTGCTTCATCTTTCCTTAATCGCTGATAGTCCTTGATAATATAAAGTTTAAATTCTGGAGAAATCCATGAAGCAAATTCAAAAGCAATGTCCGTATGAGCAAATCTGTTCTTCCAGCCTTACCGCTGACTCACTCATCCAACTCACGCCCCTTTCCATGATACTCAGAAAGGGAAAGCCCTGCGACTGCTAAAACCATTCCCGCTACAGAAACCCATGTTACCGGCTCTTTCAGCACAATCACGGATGTCACAACCGTTATCACGGGAACCATATAGATATAAACGCTTGTCTTAACTGCCCCCAACACTTTTACCGCAACATTCCATGTAACAAAACAGAGTGCCGACGCCCCGATTCCCAGATACAGAAGATTAAACAAAACCGTCATATCTGTAAACCGCCTGGCTCCAATCTTAAAGTCAAAAAAGAACAATACCGGAACCATGAAAAGAATGCCATAAAAGAATGTCCTGCGTGTGGTAAGAATGACCGGATAACCAAAACTGCTGATTTTCCTTGTGAGTATGGAATAACATGCCCATTGGGAAGCTGCCAGAACCGCCAGTATATCCCCCATAGGATTTAGCTCCAGCTCCCGGCCATGAAAACTGATAAGGGAAACACCCGCCATTGCCACCACAAAACCAATAAAGAAATTTATCCTTAGTCTCCCTTCTGACTTCATGAACAGATGTGACAACACCGCTGTAAAAAATGGTGCAACTGATATGATGACGCCCACATTGGAAGCCATTGTATAGGTGAGGGCGATATTCTCCAGCAGATAATACAGGCAGACCCCGCACAGCCCTGCCAGAACGAAAGTTATCTCCTGCCTGTGGTCCACCGTTTTCAGCCGGTGCGGGCAGGCCAGAAACAACGCTGCAAATCCCATTACAAAACGAAAAAACAGAATTTCCACCGGCAGGAAATCTTCCAGCAGGACTTTGGTGGATATAAAGGTCGTTCCCCATATAAGTATGGTAAACACTGCTGCCAAATGCCCGGCTATCCTCCTATTTCCCATCAGATCTATCCTTCCTTTCCATCTGCCTGCCATCCCTATCCTTTTCCGAAAAAATTTCACGGTAAATGCCCGGAGCAAGCCCGATAAACTGGTTAAAATAGTTTGTGAAATGGCTCTGGTCTGAAAAGCCTGTCCGGATAGCCACCTCCACAGGCGGCACTTCCTCTGCCAGCAGTTTTTTCGCCTCATTGATACGGATTGTTTCAAGATAGCGGTATGGCGTGATGCCCTTTGACTTCGTAAAAGCACGCAGCAGCGTTGATTTGCTAAGCCCCGCATAACGGCATATCTGATCCAGATAGATGCGCTCGGTAAAATGCTGCTCCATATACTGACATGCTTTTTCAATTTCCCCGCTGCACTCTGGAATACAATTTGGGGAGGGCTGCCCATAATTTTGGATAAGCAGTGAAATCAGGAAAAGCAACGTTTCCTCTTTCCCAAAATCATCCTTTCCTTTCATAACCATCTCATGCAGCCGCCTCAGATAAAAGGCAGCTTCATCATCATAAATGATATTCTCTGAAAAGCCCGAAAGCTGCCGTTTCCCACTGATTTCCTCTGCCAGATCAAGCATGACCTCTTTTGCAATATTGAATCCCCGGTAATCAAATGTACCCCCATCACTCTGCACACAGGCATGGTTGTCTCCCGGATTAAAAAGTACAATGCTGCCTTTTTCTATGTAATATTCCCTGTTCCTGCAGGAAAGCCTGCGTGTGCCATCCTCCACGAACCCTATCACATAATGTTCATGAAAGTGGTTGGGAAACGGCTGTACAATTCCCTCAAAATGGTATGCCTCCAGCCTTAACCCATCATCATACACCACTGTCCTTGTTTCCTTTTTCATGTGGATTCCCTCCTTGTCACACCCATTTTACCCCTTATTATGAACTGCGTCTTGTAAAATATCTTCATTTTATATAAAAAGCGGTGTCATACAAACCCATTCATCAGAATATCCGCCCGTTGCTCCAGCGCTTCATCCATATCAGTCAGTGTATCCTTTCATCGAAAATTCCTTTTTATCCTAATGATTTCAACCCTGCCCGGTATACCGCCATCTCCTCCTCGCTGCTGTTGTTACCATGCCGTCAAATGGACTTGTCCTTCCTTTCCTTCTTGAAAATTTGACCGGTCATAGTATAATTATATATCAGGAACAGATAAACATAAACAAAGAATTTTCTTCCCACAACCACGCAAGCCACTACATCATTTCCCTCTGCATAAAAGGCAGGGTTACCGCCACACTGGAAAATAAATTCCTGTTGTTAAAAGAAAATGATTTCTTTGCTGTGCCTCCATTTATGCCCCATGCAGTGAGCCTTACAGACACTTCCGCCCTTGTATCACTCTGCATGGATAAATCTTTTATAGAGGATTATAGTTCCCAAAAAGGCGCAGAAATTTTGGAAATGCTACTGCTGTCCCCAAAAATCCAAAAACGGATAACAAAATGCCAGACGGAACGCTTACTCCAGGCAGTCCCCTGTGTATATGAGTTACATGATACACATAAGGAAGAAATGGATAACGATATGCTCATCCTCTCTGACAGACTGATAAATCATTTTTCAGATTCCTTACCACTGGACGATCTTGCGAGAGACTTATATCTCAGCAAATATTACCTTATCCGCAAATGCAAAAGAAACTTAGGATTGACGCCCCATAAATTCCACCTCCAAAACCGAATCCGCAAAGCACAGACTTTACTGTTGACAAACAAATCCGTAACGGAGGCCTCTATAGATACGGGATTTTACGACCAGAGCCACTTCGACAGATCTTTCAAAAACATAGTTGGGATTTCCCCTACAGAATACAGCTTTACGGGCGTGGAATTAAAACACATCCTGACATCGAAAGAAACGAATGGTGCATACAGTTACCATCTGGTACGAATTGCTCCGGACTGCAGCATCGGGGAACATATCCATGAAACGCAGTTAGAAACCCATGAGGTTATCGCAGGAAACGGCACCTGCATCAACAAGGGAACAACAATCCCTTATGAACCGGGAGTAATCTCTGTTTTCCCTGCCGGCATCCCACATGCAGTAAACGCTGGCAAAGATGGATTGCACCTATTTGCCAAGTTCATGCCTGCCCTGTGCTGAATCCGGACTATCCTTATTAAACATGTGGTTAGTTACAGCAATCCCCTTACAACAACGCCGCCTCCACCCCGAACACCTCTGTGAACACCCCAGCAAGCTCCTCCCCCGCTCCGCGCTCCCCCTCCCATTCGACCGAATACAGCCTGCTGCCATAACGAACCGTTTTCATCCGGTCCAACGCCGGACACAGCGGATGCCCCTCAAACGCCCCCCAGATCAAAATCGAGAACCCCGCCTCCGCCGCGACCGAGCGCAGAAAATCCGAGCACAGCTTCTCATCCTCATTCTCCGCATACAGATAGGACACCACACCAAAGTTTATCATCTCCCCGGATCCCGGGAATTTCGGATACCCGAACCAGTCTGTCGGCAGATGGGAGACAAACTTTAAAATGCCACCGTACGAACTCATCTTATATTGTTTATGTCCCTGCTGGTTTCCGACAAAACAGCACGCACGTATCTTCCCGTTCTCCCGCACGCAGTAAAATGTATTCTCTCCAAACCCGGCGCACCCGGGATCCGCGGGAGTCAGATCCCTCGTCGAAAAATAGGACCGCAGCAATCCGTCGAACCCGTCCGTATTCCCCTTCTCCACTGCGATCCGCCGTTTCCCGCCGTGAAAACAATAGGTCGTATAATGCCCCAGATAATGATAATGCGGCATATTCCGATGCCCCTTTTCCAAGAGGGAAATAGCCGCGCGGTTCTCGTCGAGGATCGTCGTATAATAGAGCCGGCAGTCCGGCACCTGCTGATAAAAAAACTGATACGCCTTGGCGATAAAGATAATTTTGTGCCGGTAATCGGGATGGATCTTCAATCCTGTCAGATACGCGCACATTTCCGGCGTACCGCCCACATACTCCCGGCGGAGCACCGCGCCGCCAACCGCGGCAAGCCTGTTTTTTTCATTATCAGTGATCACGAGGATCCGGGCATCGTCGCCGTCCAGGCGAAACGATTCCAGCGGTCGCTGCCCGCGCAGGAACTGGACGCTCAGACGGCCGTCAAAACAGCCGCTCTCAAAAATCTCCCGGATGCCGTCATTGTCGGAATCGACCGCAAACCGGAGCGTATATTTGTCATTTTGGAAGTTCATCCAGGTTCTCTCCTATCGGTACGTTCATCTTCTGGTCGATTTCCTCGCCCAGCCTTACATTCATCGCCCAAAACAGTCCCCACATGAGAGGGCTTGTCCTTCCGAGCGAGGCAAATCCCCGGCCGAGCACTGTCGGCAGCGACGAAAACTGTTTTCGCGCGTCACGGCACAGCTCGCTGAGTTTCCCAGCGGACAGCTGTTTCGGGTGAAAAGCGAGTTCTCCGTAGCGGTAGCCGTCGGCCAGCCACCACTTATCGTAGATCAGGCGCCGCTCCTGCTCCAGCCGGTGATACAGCGGCGTGTTCGGAAACGGCAGCAGGTGATTGAACGCAGCTGTATAAAAATGATGTTTTGTGGCAAACTCAAGCGCATCGTAGACCGTGCGCTCGTCGTCATTGTCATAGCCGAACACGAATGTCGCGTAAATGCCGATGCCCGCGTCGTGGATCCGCTTCACCAGCTCGTCCCTCTCCCCGACCGCATAATTAAAGGACTTATTCATCTGCCTGAGATTTTCTTTGTCCAGACTCTCGAAACCGATGAGAATGATCTCACACCCGCTCTTTTTCATGGCCCGCAGAAGTTCCTCATCCCTCGCCATCGAAAGCGTGCCCTGTCCGGCCCATTTGATGTGCAGGGGCGTGATCTCCCGAAAAATACCGATCGCGTTTTCCCGGTTTGCCACGAGATTGTCGTCCACGAGAAATGTGTACTTGTGTTCAGAGCGCTCGATATCCTCGGCAATAAGCCGATGCTCGCGACAGTGGTACGTGCCGCCGTAAAACCGGGAAATTGAACAGAACTCACAGGAATGACAGCACCCCCGTCCCGTCTCCACGAGGGAAACCGGCAGATATTTTTTCCCGCTGAAAATACTCTTATCCGGCCTGCCAGTGTAAGTCCCCAGACTGCCCTCAACAGCCTGCCCGCAGGCAGAAATTCCGCATCCGCCAACGATTCCCGTCCCGCCCTCATAGCGCGCCTTCAGGCAGCCATTTTGAACATCTGCCAGCATCTGCTGCCAGACATTCTCGGCATTTCCCACGATCACGCTGTCGCCGTATTGTTTCGCCTCGTCAGGACAGAGCGTGGCGTGATACCCTCCCATCACGACGGGGGTCCCGCGCTCGCGGAATCTCGCGGCGATCCGGTAACTCCGCTTCGCGGTATACGTCTCCGTCGTGATGCAGACGAGATCCGTCTTCGTCTCGTAATCAATCAGCTCAATCCGGTCATCAAAGAACTCCGTCTCGATATAAGACGGGGTCAGCGCCTTTAAGACGGCGATCGTCAGCGGTTCCATTTTCCACGTTCCAATGTATTTTTTTCCGGCTTTTTTCCCGATTGCCGGCAGTATAAATGTAAGTTTCATCGCATCCTGCCCCTGTTCTCCATCCGAGTTATCACAAATAACTTCCCTCGTAAATTTGTGCCACTTGTCCGCATAACCTTTGTATCCGAAATCACCGCGGAATATCCGAGTTATCACACATAACTTCCCTCGTAAATTTGTGCCACTTGTCCGCATAACCTTTGTATCCGAAATTGAGCGGGAGTGACAGCCACGGACTGTGGCGGAACGGGGCGAGGCGCTTCATGATATTCGAAGCCGTATACGTTGCGCGCCACGCCCGGTCCGTCCCCTCCTCGAGCTGCTGCTTCGTCATGTTTTTCGGCTCAAATACACAATGCTGCACGTCGTACATCGCCCAGTTCCGCTCGGTGATGCGCCCTTCCCGCTCCAGCTGCGCATAGTATTCCGTCTTCGGGAACGGCGTGAGGATCGAATAGCGCGGAAGATCGATCTTCGCGCGGATGATCATTTCCACCGTGCGGTCAAACACACTCTCGTCCTCCTCGTCCCCGCCGAAGGCAAAGCATCCCTGCACGAGAATCCCGTTGTCGTGCAGCCGCTCCATCAGCGTCACGTATTCTTCCACGCGGTTCACGCCTTTATGTATGTATTTCTGCGATTCCTGCGTGATCGACTCAAACCCGATCAGCAGTCCCCGGCAGCCGCTTTTGCGAAAGACCCGGATCAATTCGTCGTCGATCCCGGCCGACGAAGTGACAAGACCGAGCCAGATGATCTTCAGCGGGATCAGTTCGGTAAACAGTTCAATGGCATACTCCCGGTCGGTCACGAGATTGACATCGGGAAACAATACATGCCGCGTATTCATGGCTTCGATTTCTGCTGCCACCTCTTTCACCGGCCGCTTAAACACCGTGCGCCCGAACGCGGCCGGATACGCACAGAAACTGCACGTATGGTAACAGCCGCGGATCGCTTCCACGGTCTTTGTCGTGATGTAACGCTTTGCGTTCAGCAGCTCCCTCCGCGGAAACGGCTTTCCCTCCATTGTAAAATCACAGTTCTGATCGTAGCGTTTGCGGTAATTTCCCGCCACATAGTCGTAAATAAACTGCGGAAATGTCTGCTCCGAAAATCCGGTAAAGATGACATCGGCGTGTTCCGCCGCCTCTTCCGGCATGAGCGTCGGATGCACTCCGCCCATAAACACGGTTATTCCCTTTTTACGGAAATAGTCCGCGTAGGCATAGCACCGCGGGGACGTGCCCGTGATGCACGTGATCCCGATCAAATCCGCATCGATCTGGAGCGGGATCTTTCCGGCCGTCTCATCATAAATGACGACATCCGCTTCGACATCTGCCGGAATCAGTGCCGCCAGTGTCGTCAGCGTCAGCGGCGCATAGTGGAGAGATTTTCCAAAATTCCCGGAATACCGGTGCATCGCCCCCGCCGGCGCAAGTAAAGCAATCTTTAGCATATCCCTTTTCCTTTATCCTTTCTAAACCATATCCAAACCATTTATTCCTGCCGCACATCAAACCACTGGTCCCAGCCGCTTTTCCGGCTGAGACGGGCGGGCTTGATATCCCCCAGACGCATCCCTTCTTCCACCAGCCGGTTCGCGTAATCCACTTCCGGATTCCCGCGGATCGGGACGACGACAGCCTGTTCCAGCTGTCCCAGGTTTCGGCAGTACTCATAATGATAATTCTCACACAATTCTTTATCCAGCCACTCGTCCGTAATGGCGTAATCCGCGTTCGTGTACAGGCAGTACCGGGTGCCTTCCGGCGCCAGGAGGAAAAAGGCCTCTCCCTGATCAAGCGCCCCGCACACCTTCCCCACAAATTCCTCGGTCAGCTTTTCCCCAAACAGGTCGGACGTGCTGTCTCCCCGCCGCAGAAAACGCAGGCGCGGCGGGCGGTCTTCATACGTTTCGAGCACCTCGACAATATCCCCCAGCACATAGCGGTAAAATCCTCCGCCCGTCGTTACGATCACTTCAAATTCCCCCGGTGCCAGGCCCCAGGCTGGAACGATCGCTCCATTTTTTATATTCCGGAATTCAAAGAAATGAGAATAGATGCTGAGACGGCTGCCCCTCTCCCCCACCAGGGGGAACGAAACAAAGCACTCGGTAGAAAGAAGTCCTTTGGGCTGAACGAATACACCGGGAAACCGCTCCTTTAGCGCCTCCACAAAATCTGCCGCACTCGCATCCGCCCAGCAGCTGATCAGACGAAGGTCTGGAAACACCCGGTCAAACCGGTTCGTGCGTACTGCGCGGATGATCTTCTTGCTCCGGTCCGGTTCAAGCCCGTCCACGAGTTCGTTCACATGCTCCGCGATAAAATCACAGAGTATTGTGAGAAACGTGGGATTCCATACTGAAATAAGTGAGAGGTTCCCACACTTCAGAAGTTGTTTTGCCGTCCGCTGGTAAAAATCCGTCATATCCGTGCAGAATTTCACCTCCGGCCCCACGGCAAACAGCTTGTTCATGATCTTCTTTTCGACCTGCCCAAAATACTCGGCATCTTCCTCAAAGCCGACCGGTATGCCCGCGCCCGTATACGTCTTCCCGGCTGTGACAGGCGTGATCGACCAGTAACTCCTGCCGCCGCAGATCCCGTTCACCCGATCGTAAATATCATAGAGCCACGGCTTGATCCCCCGCTGAAACTCCTGTTTCAGCGACTCCGTATACGGAATCCATTTTTTCCCGTTCGTCGAGCCGCTCGTCAGCTCAAACAACAGGACATCCTCTGCCGTCAGCACATGTTTCTTTCCGTCGGCGATCTCCCGGATCATCGGCTCGTAATCCTCGTAAACGGTGAGCGGCACCTCGCGCGCGAACTCCTCGTAACTCGTCACATCCGCAAATCCATACTTCGCGCCGTACTCCGTACCGGCGTTTTTGCGCAGCAGCTCCATCAGATAATCTGACTGGACCTGTTCTACGCTGCATTTTTCCATAAATTTTCTGTATTCCCTGCCGTAAAGCAGCATGCACATTCGGTTCAACACCTGACATTTCATACTCATTTGAACAACAACTCCGGTACTCGTTTTTTCAATAGCTTCCGATCGATCTTCGCCAGGCAGGCGAGGTCATTCCCCAGGGTATGACCGGGATTGGCCCTGCAGAAAAACGCGGTATCCCGATTGTTCCGTTCGCGTTCTCCGATATCCGCCACCCCCGCTTTCAGCTTATCTTTGACTGAGCGGTACTCGATCACGCCGCTCACCGGGTTGTATTCCTCCCGGTACAGCGCCCGCGCGTAGGCGTCGATGATCCCCTTTTCATAAGCCGGCGTCTCCGTCTCGCTGTTGGGATAAAATTCCGTCCAGAACAGCGGCAGGATGCGGTACGTTTTATATCCCTTGCAGATGAGGAACCAGTAAAATTCATCGTACTGTTCGGCAAACGGAAACCAGAAACGCGCCCAGACGCGAAACAATTCCGGCTCTCCCCAAAACTTCTTGTGGATGATCGTATCCCCCGAAAACATCCCGTGGACCGTCTTTCCCCCGACGCTCACCTGCATGACTTTCTGTGTCGTGAATCCCACAAGTCCCGATTCGTCGTGATATAACGCCAGACAGTAATCCTTATCAAAAAAATCATTTCGAAACGTGCTTTCCGTTACATTATCATAAAATTCATCCATCAGCGAATACATGCTCCCGATCTCTTCCTCCGTATATTCGCTGACCGGCTTTACTTCTCCTCTCAACATCAGCTGTCCTCCGTTTTCAATCCAAACCTCATACCCTGCTTTTTAAAGACTTCCTTACGAAAGAGCGGATTATAGACCAGATACGTCATGAACCGGTACGGCGTGCGCAGATTGGTGCGCGGTTCGAGCGCCCGGTAGAAAATGGACGAAAGGCTGTTAAACCGCTTGCGGCACGCAAACGATACGTCCGTCAGCTGCCCGGGCGTCATGTTCTTCGGCACGATGCTCGCGTAATTGAAGCGGTACTCCTCGTGCAGCCACCACTTTCCGTCATAGAGCAGCCGCCCCTCCCGCTCCATCTTTTCATACAGCGGCGTGTTCGGATACGGCATCAGTATATTAAACGCGGCAAACGTAAATTTGTTCCGGATCGCGAAATCACAAGTTGCCCGGATCGATTCGATCGTATCGCCGTCATGACCGACCGTAAACGCGGCCCAGGTCTGGAGTCCCCACTCCCGCAGCCGCCTGATCTCCCATTCATACCGCTGCCCCGATCCTTTTTTGTTCGTATATTTGTTCATCTCCGAAATACAGTGCGGCGAGATGGACTCAAAACCGATCACGAGACCGAGACAGCCGCTCTTTACCATGAGCGCCATCAGTTCGTCATCCGCCAGCATATCCATACTCCCCTGGCTGACCCAGCGGACGCGCAGCGGGATGAGCGCGCGAAACAATTCTTTTGCCTTTTCGCGGTTGCAGACGATATTATCATCGACAAAGAACAAAAGCTTCCGCTTCTGCGACCGTATCTCCGCCACGACCTCTTCGACCGGACGGCAGTAATGACGGGCGCCAAAATAGACCGACGAGGCGCAGAAACTGCACTGATGGCTGCACCCTCTCGAAAACTGCAGCAGCGTGATCGGAAGATACCCCTTCCCCTCAAAAATATCCCGCCTTGTCAGTACATTTTGCTGCGGACACACCGGCTGTACGACATCGTACCGTTTCTTCAGCTTACCCGCCTGAAAGTCAGCGATCATCGTCTCCCAGACCGGCTCCGCATCCCCGACGATCACGCAGTCGCAGTGCTCCGCCACCTCTTCGGGAATCAGCATCGCGTGCATACCGCCCATTACCGTCTTCACCCCGCGCTCGCGAAACCGGGCGCTGATCTCATACGCCCGCCTGGCCGTAAACGTCTCTACGGTGATGGCCACGAGATCCGTCGGTTCCCCATAGGGGATCTGCTCCATCCGGTCATCGTACATCACCACTTCCACATCGCCCGGAGTGAGTGCCGCCAAAATGCCGAGCTGCAGCGGCTCCATCCTCCCCTCATCGACATAGAGGCTGTGTTCCCGCCGGCCAATGTTAGGCTTGATCAGTGTCAGCTTCATCTAATATCCCTCCCAGTATCTGCCCTTGTTTTTTATGGATCTCCCTGCGTGAAATCATATTTGCCAAAAGAAACGATTAAATGTTAGGCTTGATCAGTGTCAGCTTGATCAGTGTCAGCTTCATCTAATATCCCTCCCAGTATCTGCCCTTGTTTTTTATGGATTTCCCTGCGTGAAATCATATTTGCCAAAAGAAAAACGATCAGGTTCATCGGGCGGAAATGAACGGGATTGGCAAATAACCGTCTGAGGATACAGGGAATGGAATAAAATTTCGAACGTATCTGGAAACAGCCATCGCGCAGTTCGTCCGCCGTCATATTTTTCGGCACATACGCCGTCTCCCCATAGCGGTAACGGTCGGAAAGCCACCATTTTTTATAGAGTAGCCTGTTCTCCTGCTCCATCCGGCGGTACACCGGCGTCCCCGGCATCGGGATGAGCGGATTGAAGTTCGTAACCGCAAAATGGTTGCGGACCGCAAACTCCAGCGTCCGCGCGAACACATCCGCATGGTCACCGTCGCACCCGAGAACAAAAGTTCCGTACACAAGCATATGATGCCGGTAAACATTTTGAATGATGGCGTCGTAATCCAGCGCTTCTCGGTTGGCTGCCTTTTTCATTTCCGCGAGGCTGTCCGCGTTCAGGCTCTCAAAGCCCATCAGCACGAGAAAGCACCCGGCCTTTTTCATCTCATATAAAAGTTCATCGTCTCTGGCCGCATCCATACTGATCTGGCACGCCCATTTCTTTTTCAGCGGCGCGATCACACGGAACAGTTCGAGCGCGGACTCCCTGTCATAAAACAGGTTGTCATCCACGAAAAACAGTATCTTCTCCCTGGCTCGCTTTAGTTCCTCGTACACGATATCCGGCGTCTTCCGGCGGACGCACCCGTACATCGTCTTGATGGAGCAGAACTCACAGTGAAACTTGCAGCCCCGTGAGATCTGGTACACGCCGATCCCGTGATAGCGGTGCCGGTACACGCTCTCATCGGCGACGAGCCCCGTCAGCGGGGACGCCTCATCCGATACATATTTTTTCTGCGGCATTCCCGCCTCGCAATCCGCGAGAAACCGCCCCCATGTATCCTCAGCATCCCCGATCAGAACCGAATCCGCGTAGCCGAGCGCCTCGTCCGGCATGACCGCTATATGAAATCCGCCCATCACGATGATATTGTGATCCGTGCGGTACCTTCCGGCAAGTATGTATGCCCGCTTCGCCGTATATGTCTCGACAGAAAAAGCGATAATATCCGAGTCGATCGCATCCGGCAGTTTTTCCACCCGCTCATCGATAAACTCAATCTCGTGCGCGGAAGGCGTGAGGCTCTTTATGATGCCAAATAAGATCGGCTTCATGGCATCCGAACTGATCCGCTCAAACATGTTCAGCCGTATCACCGTGATCTTCAATTTTTCTCCACGGAAATGTTCTCGCCCTTCAACCCATTGAACGCTCCCTCGATCTTCGCGTCCGCGTGGCCGA
>CAJTZN010000029.1 GCA_910584065.1 uncultured Eubacterium sp. | reverse complement strand
CGCCCCTACTGCGTAACATGAGGGCATAAAAAAAGCGGCGTTCCTGTTCTCCCGTGTAGGGATAGAGAAACGCCGCGTTTGCGTCGTATTCAGTTTTCATTTATTCTTTCTCAATGCTGTGTGCTGGTGGCTGGGCTTGCAGGGTTCCGGGCGGCATATCAAGGCTCTTTCCCTCAAAAGTAGTAAATTGGTAGTAAATTCAGCTTGAAATCCTGCTTGTATGCCCGTAAATCAAGGCTTTTTTGAGATAATCAACCATTTTTTAATAAAAGTCAATAAAAAGCAGAGTCTGCATTATTGATCTCAGTTGTGATACTTTCTTTCTTAAAGGAAGCGGGGGTGAAGCTGGTGCAAATGTCGGTGGAGAATGCGGTGATGGCGGAACAGGTAGCGGTTCTGGCGGGACTAGCGATGGGGGAAGTGGAGGAAAGCATAAAAATGCTCATGAAGCTGCGAAAGAATATTAGGGGGTAGAGAGGAATTAGGTATGTTTTTGTTCGAAAATGAAAAAGAGACAAAAAAAGTATGTATTTGGAAGGATGAAGAGCCATTTCATTGTGTGGGTCAGAAAGTGCTGCATCTGGGTTCGAATGCGTGTGATGTTGATTGGTACGCTGGTACCATTTGTATTGAAGCAAGATTGAATCCACATCACGCTAATAATTATGCAATGGTATGTATGAAGTATACCCCAAAACCATCATCAAAAACAGATATATTTATTAGGTTTGGGAAAGAAAGAGTGACTTATAGATCAAAGGTAATACCTTTTAATAAATCTGTGCATGTTGGGTTAAATAAAGAGTTTGTGGATGCTATAGAAGATTTTTTTGATCTCAGTAATGGAAACCTTCCGCGTGGTACGATAGAAATAATCGGCGGTGCATTTGATGAAGTGGGGTCAAGTTATGCGGCATTTCAAAAAGTTATGGAAATATTAAGTTTTGCCTTTTTAAACATAGAAAAATTGAATAAAAATCAGTTGAAGTGTGAAGTTTTTAAGTTGCTATAATGGAATGCATGAATTCCCGCATATTCACATATGGGATTGGAGCAAGAAAGCACCAGGACAAGATTGTAGGAGGTGAAAGGATGCATGATGATTATATTATTGGATATAGTGTGGATTTGAAGGAAAAAGATATGGTTATTCTAACATACAATAATAAGGAAAAGAAACAGAACAGAATCTGTTTCTCAGAAGTTTTAACACATTGTTTCGAATGTATTATTGAGTATAATATAATTTTTGATGTTCAGGAATGTGAAATTTGTAATTTTGTTAAAGATAATAAAGACAAATTGATAAAAATGAAAGGATATTGTTGGCCGGTTGCTTATCAGACGGAGGAAGAATTAATCAACTTTTTGAGTACTAATGAGTATAAATATATAAAAATAAATTCCTCGTATGGTATGTCGGGGTGGGTACTTGCAAAGTCCTATGAAATATGTAAATAAATCTTGGCTTTTGGGTTCGGGAACATTTATTAGAGTATGGATTTTACAACTAAAAAAGGTATTTCTTCAACATGGGGAGAGGTAATTACTTTGAGAATTGGGAAACAAAATTATCAGTTGTGGTTAGGGGTGCTGTAGTGTATAATCGGTAATAAGTTAAAGGACAAATAGTATAACGGGATACGGAGGTGCGGCTATGGCAAGAACAGTATCGATCGGCGAACAGGATTTCGGCGAACTGGTTTCGCGTCATGTTTCGGCTTCACCGAACAGGGAGATGCAGATAAAGCGAGCAAGCTCGCTTGGGCGGTACGATGTGATGCTGTGCCCGAAACAGCCGGGGGACGACGGCATCATCCTGGAATTTAAGGTGTATGACCCGGATGGGGAGGCGTCGCTGGAGGACACCGTGCAGGCGGCGTTAAAGCAGATTGAGGAAAAAAAGTACAAGCAGGCGCTTTTGGCACAGGGAGTGGAGGCGGGAAAGATCCGCAGGTATGGATTTGCCTTCCGGGGGAAAGAGGTGCTGATCGGTTAAAGAATACGTACTTATGTCGGCTTCCCGGAACGAGGGATGGAATGGGAATGAGGGATACTATGAAAATTTCTACTTTTATACAGTTTGCTGCATTTGGTATAAAAACGATACTATTAAAAAAACGAACCCCGATTCTCGGCACAGTGATCGTCACCGACCAGTGCAACCTGAAATGCAGGCATTGTTCCGTTAATAACATCACGGCGGTGATCCATCCCTACCAACAGATCCGGAATGAGATGCAGCTTCTCTATGATAGGGGAGTACGCATCTTGTTCTTCTGCGGGGGCGAGACCTTCCTGTGGCGGGACGGAGAGCGCACCCTGCGGGACCTGGTCGTGGAAGCAAAAGAAATGGGGTTTCTCATTGTGAATGTCGTCACGAACGGCACCTTCCCGCTTCACTTACCGGAGGCGGATCTGATCTTGCTCAGTCTGGATGGCGACCGCGAACGCCACAACACAATACGCGGTGATACATATGATACGATCATGGAAAATGTGAAAAACGCAGCGACAGATAACATTTGCTTTTACATGGCGATCAACCAGATCAATCAGGATGCTGTCCGTGATGTGTGTATAGCGGCCCGCGATACCAAAAACGTACGGGCGGTATCTTTTAATTTCCACACGCCGTATCCGGATACAAGGGAGCTGGCGCTCTCTAAAGAAGAGAAAATGAAGTGCTGTGAAACCATCACGGAGATGATGAGGGAGGGCGCCCCCGTATTTAATCTGAAAAGCGCCTTTCCGTATCTGATCGACAATAGTTTTCCCACGCCGTGCCACCAGTGCGTTGTCGTGGAAAATGGAACGGTTTCGGTGTGTGGACGCTGTATTAGTGTGCCGGGGCTTTGCAACGAGTGCGGCTATTTCTTTGTTGCGGAATACACCCTTTTATTTCGGGGAAATATCAGAATCATTTTTGAGATGCTAAAGACCTATTTGAAATATATTTAGGAGAGATATGAGTATTATAACAAGTTTGACGAGAATGTTGCTCACCCGTTCTGCGAAACCATTTGTATTTAAAAATGAATACGACCAGCAGCTTCCATTCTCGGACTGTGACCATTTGGGACTGTACGTGCATATTCCGTTTTGTAAAAGTATTTGCAGCTTCTGCCCGTATTGTAAGCTTTTATACTCTGAAAAGTCATGTGATCGGTATGTGGATGCGCTGCTCCGGGAAATTCATCTAGTCGGGGAGCAGCACAGCGGCAGAAAAACGACGACAAGCTTGTATTTTGGCGGCGGCACGCCGGCGCTTGCTGCCGATCGACTCAAAGAAATCATTGACGCGGTCGAAGAACATTTTATCATTACCGAGGGCATCGGAGTCGAGCTGCATCCGGACGATGTCAAACCCGATGTTTTGCAAACGCTGAAAGCGGCCGGGGTGACGAAGATCAGTATCGGGATCCAGTCCTTTCACAAAAAGTTTCAGCATATTCTCGGCCGGGCGGATGTTGATGTTTCCGCGTTAAAGAAGGCGCTGTCTGAAATTTCATTTGAAACGGTATCTATGGATTTTATTTTCGCGCTGCCGGCACAGACGTTTGATGATCTGAAAGCGGATGTTGACACAGCGTTTGAGAATGGCGCCAACCATGTGGCAATTTACCCGGTTATTAATTTTACTTTCACATCGAGCGCGGTAGTGGCGATGCCGGACAGGGAAAAGCGGGCTCTTTTGGATGATATCACGAAATACTGCACAGACAAAGGATATACCCGAAGTTCGATTTGGACATTTTCAAAGGACAGACAGGCAAAATATTCTTCAATGACCAGAGATAATTTTTTGGGTTTTGGGTGCTCGGCTACCACTCTTTTGAACGAGCAGTTTAAGATCAATACCTTTTCCGTGGAGGATTACTGCACAAGGGTTAATGAAGGAAGGCTGCCGACTTCGTTGACACTTCGTTTTTCGGCGCGCCAGCGAATGGTTTATTATCTTTTTTGGACGGCTTACGGTACAAAAGTAAGTGCCAGGGATTTTGAGAAATTCTTTGGCGTTTCGTTGGAAAAGGTGTACGGGGCTGAATTGAAGATTGCAAAATTGCTGGGCTTCGTCACGGAGGAGGATGGCGTCTACCGTTTGACGATGAAAGGCGCGTATTATTATCACTATTATGAAAATTTCTATACGCTTGCGTATATTGATAAGATGTGGGGGATCATGAGAAAGGAAGCGTTTCCTCGGGAGATAGTACTTTTTTGACGGGGCATGGTTGGAGGATGTTGGTAGTTTTTAGCCGAGCTTAGTCATCCTCATGAGATTTGGAAATTTGAACAAAAATATCCTCTGAAATCCTGTGCGTTCATGCACAAGATATACAGAGGATATTTTTAAGGGGTCAAAATCTATTTTTTCTGACAGTTTCGTAAGCTGTAAGCTGTTTTACCCGCCATCTCATTTAAACGCATATTTCATAAACGCGTATAGGCAGCGATCCCAGCAGGGATCATCGTGTCCGCGTCCCGGCACTTCATAGAACACATGATCTACTGCTTTTGCAGGCGTGCCTGTGTCCGCGGCGGTGACGGCTAAGAGAGAAAGCGCACGCAAACAGTGGGACAACGATTCGTTGCTGTTTCACATGAACCTCCTTTATTTGTTTGAATAGCTATGTATTATCATGATACGGAATTCAAATGTATATTTCAATCGTCAGGGCCGAGGTTGATGTCGAGAAAACATCCGTTGCTGTCCGCTTCTAATCCATCTATGCTATATACCGACCGATCGGCCATCTCTAATTGAATCGCGATTGTCAGGTGGTAATTGTTTTCATCTATATAATAGGTTGTCAGTTTGCTGCCCGGTTCATCCAGATCCCATTCTCTCTGGATGTTGTAATCGTTTGTCGTGAGAGGGCCTTCGGACAGGGAAAAAGACTGGTATTCCCCAGAAGGAGCGCCAAAAAGAAATCCTATCTTTTTTGTATCGTAATCAATAAAAACCATATTCGTGCTGTATCCGGTATCCATAAGGCCGGGAGGACTATGTGTCGTATTGGTCTGGTATGGCAGTGATGCATCTTTGGCCATGAGCATCTCGATCAGATTGTCTTCGGCCTCTTGCCGCGACTGCGCGAAATCCCGCTCATACTGCGTCCCTTGGTAAAAACCGATACCCTGGGAAACGAGAGGGAAGAGAACAAATAGGAGTACCATAGCGATCACTGTGATTTTGTAGGCCCGCGGGGAAGCTTTCCGTTTTACGACGCCGATGATGGCTATGATAACAGTTGCGAAGGAAAAGCTGATAACGTTAAAAATACCAAAGGCTAATTCAAATACGCCTCTGAAATCAAAATAACCGGGTCCTTTGGGGGTGCTGAGTACAACGCCGACTACGATGCACGCGATCACCAGATTAAACAGCAGGGTAAAGCCGATCTGAATGAGTACATCTTTTATCGTACATATTTCAATAGAAAGAACTTTGCTAGATATTACATAATAGGTAATGATGGATACAAACGAAACGACCCAAAACAAGGAAAAGGAAACAGCTGAAAAAGTATGTTTAACCGGCGTGGTATAGGGATTTTCAAACAATAAAAACAAAAGCCAGACAATGCACTGGTACACGAAGATGGAGAGAATCCGTTTTCTCATATAAAAACTCCTTAAATAAAAGAAAAAAATACCAAAATTGTGTTGACAGTGCTCTACAATTGTGGTAAGATGGAATATACAGTACTGTGATAAAGTAGGCGTGGTATCTCTAATTTAGATACAGTATAACACAGTTCTGTAAAAAAAACAAGGAGTGAAAATCATTGATGGAGAAAAACAGAATACGTCCTGTCAGTGTGGGCAAAGGCGTCAGAATGAGCTACTCAAAACAAAAAGAAGTATTGGAGATGCCAAACCTGATTGCGGTTCAGACAGATTCATACAAGTGGTTTTTGGAAGAAGGTTTAAATGAAGTTTTTCGTGATATCTCCCCGATTTCTGATTACAACGGTAATCTCAGCCTTGAATTTGTAAGTTTCGAGCTGTGCAGGGATGATGTGAAATATTCCATTGAAGCCTGTAAAGAACGTGATACGACATATGCAGCGCCGTTAAAAGTGAAGGTAAGACTTCATAATAAAGAAACGGAAGAAATCAGTGAACATGACATTTTCATGGGAGATTTGCCACTCATGACTGAGACGGGTACATTTGTCATCAATGGTGCAGAACGTGTTATTGTAAGCCAGCTTGTGCGTTCCCCCGGTATTTATTACGGGATCGCCCACGATAAGATCGGAAAGGAACTGTATTCCGCGACCGTTATTCCGAACCGCGGGGCGTGGCTGGAATATGAGACGGACTCCAATGATATTTTTTATGTGCGTGTTGACCGGAACCGAAAAGTGCCGATTACCGTACTGATCCGTGCCCTCGGTGTGGGAACAAATCAGGAAATCCTCGATTTGTTCGGGGAAGAGCCGAAGATCGTGGCCAGTTTTGCGAAGGATGCGTCCGAGAACTATCAGGATGGTCTTTTGGAACTGTATAAGAAACTTCGTCCGGGCGAGCCGCTTTCGGTGGACAGCGCGGAGAGTTTGATCAACAGCATGTTTTTTGATGTGAGACGCTATGATCTGGCGAAAGTCGGACGTTATAAATTTAATAAAAAGCTTGCTTTCCGCAACCGTATCGCAGGCTTTACACTGGCGGAAGACGTCGTGGATGTCATGACGGGAGAAGTGGTGGCCGAAGCAGGAACCGTCATCACGGAGGAGAAGGCGACCGAGATCCAGAATACGGCGATCCCGTTTGTTATGATCCAGACGGAGGAGCGCGAAGTGAAGATCCTTTCCAATATGATGGTAGATCTGAATGCCTTTTTGCCGAATGCAGATAAAAAAGAACTGGGCGTTACGGAAGAGGTATATTATCCGCGCCTGAAAGAAATTTTGGATGAATTTGAAAGTGAAGAAGACCGATACGAAGCAATCAAACGAAACATACCGGACCTGATACCGAAACATATTACAAAAGAAGATATTTTTGCTTCGATCAATTACAATATGCACCTCGAATACGGGGTGGGAAATGACGATGATATCGATCATCTGGGCAACCGCCGGATCCGTGCGGTCGGGGAGCTTTTGCAGAACCAGTACCGCATCGGTCTGTCGCGTATGGAGCGTGTCGTGCGCGAGAGGATGACGACGCAGGACCTAGCGACGATTTCGGCGCAGTCGCTCATAAACATCAAACCGGTGACGGCTGCCGTGAAGGAATTTTTCGGAAGTTCGCAGCTGTCACAGTTTATGGACCAGAACAACCCGCTGTCGGAACTGACGCATAAGAGACGTCTTTCCGCGCTGGGACCCGGTGGTCTTTCGAGAGACCGTGCCGGATTTGAGGTTCGTGACGTCCACTATTCGCATTATGGAAGAATGTGTCCGATCGAGACGCCTGAGGGTCCGAACATCGGATTGATCAACTCCCTTGCTTCGTATGCGAGGATCAATGAATACGGATTTGTGGAAGCTCCGTACCGCAAGGTGGATAAGAGCGATCCCGAGAATCCGCGCGTGACGGACGAAGTGGTCTACATGACGGCGGATGAAGAAGACCGGTATCATGTGGCGCAGGCAAACGAGGCACTGGATGAAAACGGATATTTTGTCCGCAAAAATATTTCCGGCCGTTACCGCGAGGAAACATCTGAGTTTCAGAGAAACCGCATTGATTATATGGACGTTTCGCCGAAAATGGTATTTTCAGTGGCGACAGCCATGATCCCGTTTTTGGAAAATGACGACGCAAACCGGGCGCTTATGGGTTCGAACATGCAGCGTCAGGCGGTGCCGCTCCTCGTGACCGAGGCGCCGGTTGTCGGAACGGGTATGGAAATGAAAGCAGCCGTGGATTCCGGTAACTGCGTAGTGGCGAAAGAAGGCGGCGTTGTTGAGCGCATGGAATCCGACCGCATCGTTATTAAGAAGTCGGATGGAAACCGTGACGAATACAAGCTGGCCAAATTTGTGCGCAGCAACCAGGGAACGTGCATGAACCAGCGGCCGATCGTCAATAAAGGGGATGTCATTGAAAAAGGACAGGTTATCGCAGACGGGCCGTCTACTTCCGGCGGAGAGATCGCGCTGGGGAAAAACCCGCTGATCGGATTCATGACATGGGAAGGTTATAACTACGAGGATGCCGTTCTTTTGAGTGAGCGGCTCGTGCAGGAGGATGTGTATACATCCGTTCATATCACGGAATATGAGACAGAAGCGAGAGATACGAAACTCGGGCCGGAAGAGATCACGAGGGATGTGCCGGGTGTCGGCGACGATGCCCTGAAAGACCTGAATGAGCAGGGAATCATCCGTATCGGCGCGGAAGTCCGTGCCGGAGATATTCTCGTGGGCAAGGTTACGCCGAAGGGAGAGACGGAACTGACGGCGGAAGAGCGTCTGCTCCGCGCGATCTTCGGAGAGAAGGCAAGGGAAGTGCGAGATACGTCCCTGCGTGTGCCTCACGGGGAATTTGGTATTGTCGTAGATGCCAAAGTGTTTACGAGGGACAATGGCGATGAACTGTCGCCGGGTGTGAATAAATCCGTTCGTATTTATATCGCGCAGAAGAGAAAGATCCAGGTTGGGGATAAGATGGCAGGCCGTCACGGGAACAAAGGTGTCGTTTCCCGCGTACTTCCGGTCGAAGATATGCCATTTCTTCCGAACGGGCGGCCGCTTGACATCGTGCTGAACCCGCTCGGTGTGCCGTCCCGAATGAATATTGGACAGGTGCTGGAGATCCATCTGAGTCTGGCGGCGAAGGCGCTCGGCTTTAACGTGGCCACGCCGGTGTTCGATGGCGCGAACGAGATTGATATTATGGATACACTCAAGCTGGCAAACGATTATGTCAATACGCCGCTTGACGAGTTTGAGAAAAAATACAAAGATATACTTGATCCTGAGGTAATGAAATACCTCCTTGAAAATGAGGAGTACCGGAAAGAATGGGTCGGTGTGCCGATCAAGGAAGATGGAAAGATCCAGCTTCGCGATGGACGTACCGGAGAGTTCTTTGACGGAGAAGTTACGATTGGTTTTATGCACTACTTAAAGCTCCACCATTTGGTAGATGATAAGATCCATGCGCGTTCCACGGGACCGTATTCGCTCGTAACGCAGCAGCCGCTCGGCGGTAAGGCGCAGTTTGGCGGACAGCGTTTCGGAGAGATGGAGGTTTGGGCGCTGGAGGCATATGGAGCTGCTTATACGCTTCAGGAGATCCTTACTGTGAAGTCCGACGATGTGGTTGGGCGTGTCAAGACCTACGAGGCGATCATCAAAGGAGACAATATTTCCGAGCCGGGAATACCGGAATCCTTTAAGGTGCTTTTGAAAGAGCTGCAGTCGCTCGCGCTCGATGTAACGGTGCTTGATGAAAACGGAGAGGAAATCCAGATGACGGAAACCGTAGAGGAAGGGTCGTCGGAGGGCGTATCCGAACTCATGGAGGGAGAGCAGTTTGACCTTGAGGAAGAGTCATTTGAACATGCCGGATTCCGTGAAGCGGAATTGGAAGAATTGAATGATGACAGTATGATCGGAGTTGCGGAAGAGTTTTAGCAGCTATAGTAAACAAGTCGGAATGGAGGATTAATATGCCACAGGTAAGCGATGTTTTGCAGGACGCATTAACATATGATAAGATCAAGATCAAACTGGCTTCTCCCAGTAAGATCCGCGAGTGGTCCAGAGGTGAGGTGAAAAAACCGGAGACCATTAATTACCGGACATTAAAGCCGGAAAAAGATGGATTGTTCTGTGAAAAGATTTTTGGGCCGAGTAAGGACTGGGAGTGTCATTGTGGTAAATATAAAAAAGTTCGTTATAAGGGCGTAGTCTGCGACCGATGCGGGGTTGAAGTCACGAAATCAAGCGTGCGCCGGGAACGCATGGGGCACATCGAACTAGCTGCTCCGGTATCCCACATATGGTATTTTAAGGGGATACCGAGCCGTATGGGACTTATTCTCGACGTCTCTCCGAAAGTGTTGGAGAAGGTGCTGTACTTTGCCGCTTATATCGTTTTGGAGTCAGATATAAAGGAAATCCAGGTAAAACAGGTGTTTTCCGAGCAGGAGTACCAGAAGGCGAGAGAGGATTTCGGCGATACGTTCCGTGTCGGTATGGGAGCGGAATCGATCCAGGAGCTTTTGCAGCGCATTGACCTGGAGGAAGAATCAAAAGAACTGAAAGCGGAGCTGAAAAGTTCGACGGGGCAGAAGCGCGCCCGTATCATCAAACGGCTGGAAGTGATAGAGGCGTTCCGCGAGTCCGGGAATAAACCGGACTGGATGATCCTCACGGTGATCCCGGTCATCCCGCCGGATCTTCGTCCGATGGTACAGCTGGACGGAGGCCGCTTCGCGACGTCGGATATGAATGATCTGTACCGCCGGATCATCAACCGGAACAATCGTCTGAAACGGCTGTTGGAACTGGGGGCGCCGGATATTATCGTGAGAAACGAAAAGCGTATGCTCCAGGAGGCCGTGGATGCGTTGATTGATAACGGCCGCCGCGGCCGTCCGGTTACGGGGCCGGGGAACCGCGCGTTGAAATCCCTTTCGGATATGCTGAAAGGAAAACAGGGACGTTTCCGTCAGAACCTTCTCGGAAAGCGTGTCGATTACTCCGGGCGTTCGGTTATCGTCGTAGGGCCGGAACTTCAGATTTATCAGTGCGGCCTTCCGAAAGAAATGGCGATCGAGCTGTTTAAGCCGTTTGTCATGAAAGAGCTTGTTTCAAACGGAACCGCCCACAATATAAAAAATGCGAAAAAAATGGTAGAAAAACTCGAGTCCGAAGTGTGGGATATACTGGAGCAGGTCATCAAGGAACATCCGGTAATGCTTAACCGTGCCCCTACTTTGCACCGCCTCGGCATCCAGGCATTTGAGCCGACGTTGGTGGAAGGAAAAGCCATCAAACTTCATCCGCTCGTGTGTGCGGCGTTCAATGCCGACTTTGACGGTGACCAGATGGCCGTGCATCTGCCTCTTTCGGTAGAAGCGCAAGCCGAATGCCGTTTCCTTCTTCTGTCGCCGAATAACTTATTGAAACCGTCCGACGGCGGCCCGGTGGCGGTTCCGTCCCAGGACATGGTTCTCGGTATTTATTATCTGACGCAGGAGCGTCCGGGTGCGAAAGGTGAAGGAAAGTACTTTAAGAGTATGAACGAGGCAATTATTGCCTATGAAAATCATGCGATCACGCTTCATGCCAAAATAAAAGTGAGGCGCGAGGGCATCAATAAAAACGGAGAGAAGGAGACGCGAGTCATTGAGTCCACACTTGGACGGTTCATTTTCAATGAGATCATCAGTCAGGATCTGGGATTTGTGGACCGTGAAAAGGACGAGAACTTCCTCCAGCTCGAGGTGGATTTCCATGTCGGAAGGAAACAGCTCAAGCAGATCCTTGAAAAATGTATCAACAATCAGGGCGCGACGAAGACGGCGGAAACGCTCGATGCGATCAAAGCCCTCGGTTATAAATTTTCTACGCGGGCAGCGATGACGGTATCCATTTCGGATATGGAAGTGCCCGAAGCGAAGAAGACGATCCTGTCTGAGGCAGAAGCTACGGTGGAAGATATATTCAAGAATTTCCGGCGCGGACTTATGACAGAGGAGGAGCGTTATAACGCGGTGATCGAGACGTGGAAAAATGCCGATGACGAGATTACCGATGCGCTGCTCAATGGTTTGGATAAATACAATAATATATTTATGATGGCGGATTCCGGTGCCCGTGGTTCTGACAAGCAGATCAAGCAGCTTGCTGGTATGCGCGGACTGATGGCGGATACGTCGGGACGTACGATCGAACTTCCGATCAAGTCGAATTTCCGTGAAGGTCTTGACGTACTGGAGTACTTCATCTCCGCGCACGGCGCGCGGAAAGGCCTTTCCGATACGGCGCTCCGTACGGCCGATTCCGGTTACCTGACGAGGCGTCTCGTCGATGTTTCACAGGAACTCATCATCCGGGAAACGGATTGCAGTGAGGATCGCGATGAGATTCCGGGCATGTGGATTTCGGCATTTATGGATGGAAAAGAAGTGATCGAGACGCTGGAAGAGAGGATCACCGGCCGTTACGCGTGTGAGAGCATGTACGACGACGCAGGTGACCTGATCGTCAAGGCAAATCACATGATCACGCCGAAACGCGCGGCGCGCATCGTCAATACAAAGGCGATCATCGACGCCGGGGATAAGGCAAAAGTGAAGATCCGTACAATCCTTACGTGTCGTTCCCATGTGGGGATCTGCGCGAAGTGCTACGGTTCGAACATGGCGACCGGCGAACCGGTTCAGGTCGGTGAGGCAGTCGGCATCATCGCGGCACAGTCGATCGGCGAGCCGGGTACCCAGCTTACGATGCGTACGTTCCATACGGGCGGTGTGGCCGGCGACGATATTACACAGGGTCTTCCGCGTGTCGAGGAGCTTTTTGAAGCGAGAAAGCCGAAAGGTCTGGCAATCATTTCCGAGTTTGGCGGCAAGGTAACGCTCCGCGATACGAAAAAGAAGAGAGAAGTGATCATTACTGACGATGAGAACGGACAGTCTAAGGCATATCTCATCCCATACGGTTCGAGGATCAAAGTCGTGGACGGTCAGGAACTGGAGGCCGGCGACGAGCTGACAGAAGGTAGCGTGAACCCGCATGACATTCTGAAAATCAAGGGTGTGCGCGCCGTTCAGGACTACATGCTCCGCGAGGTGCAGCGTGTGTACCGCCTGCAGGGTGTGGAGATCAATGACAAGCATATCGAAGTGATCGTTCGACAGATGTTGAAGAAAGTACGCGTGGAGAATAACGGAGATGCGGACTTCCTGCCGGGGACGTTAGTGGATACGCTGGAATTTGATGATACGGTGGAGAGACTTCAGGCAGAGGGACGTGAGGTGCCGGAAGGTAAACAGATCATCCTCGGTATTACGAAAGCTTCGCTCGCCACGAATTCGTTCCTCTCGGCGGCATCGTTCCAGGAGACGACGAAAGTTCTTACTGATGCGGCAATCAAAGGAAAGGTTGACCCGCTAATCGGATTGAAGGAGAATGTCATTATCGGTAAGCTGATCCCTGCGGGAACGGGAATGAAACGATACCGCAATATAGGTCTTCACAGCGATCTGGTCGATAGTCTGGAACCGCCGGAACCGGAAGAGGATGACTTTGACGAGGAGGTCGAAGGAGAGATCGAGGGTGAGGAGAATGAGGCAGCGGAGAATGAAGAAGGTGTGGAGGAAGATGAAGTTCTCGATCTGAGCGAGGAAGATGAGGATGCGTTGGATAATCTTTCGGAGCAGATCGAGGTGGCAGAGGAAGAGGCTGCCGCGGAGGCGATCGACGAGTCGATGGAGGAGTCGGGAGATGAACCAGAAGACGAGTCGGAGGAACTTTTGGAAGTAGAGGAAGAGTAAGGAACGAAGGAACAGATTATGACGAAATGCTGCAGCCTGACGGGTGAGGAGGGTTGTAGCATTTGTATTTTAGGCTGAGGATTGTTTGATGAGAAAAGGCGTTACGATTGCATATTATGACGAGAATGCAGAAAGGTTTGCGTTAGAAACAAGATCGGTAGATTTTGGGGCGGTACAGAAGGAATTTACGGACAGGCTGAGGGAAGGGGCATTTATACTCGATTTCGGCTGCGGTTCCGGGCGGGATGCAAAAACATTTTTGGATCAGGGCTATATTGTCGAGGCTGTGGATGGTTCATCCGAATTGTGCAAACTGGCGAGTGAGTATACAGGGATAGAAGTGAAACAGATGCTTTTTCAGCAGCTGGAAGAAACGGAGAAGTACGATGGAATCTGGGCATGTTCGTCGATCCTGCATCTGCCAGTTGACGATTTGGCGGATGTGATGAGGAAAATGACGGCGGCATTGAAGGCTGGAGGGATCATATACACTTCTTTCAAATATGGGACTTTTGCAGGTGTTAGAAATGGGCGCTATTTTACGGATATGACTGAAGATACTATTGACGTTTTTTTAGAAAAAGTAGAGAAGATCATGATAGAAAAACAGTGGGTTTCAACGGATGTGAGACCGGGACGAGGTGAAGAGAGATGGCTCAATTTAATTCTGCGGAAAAGGTAAATTATTATGGGGGGAAGACGGAATATATAGAATTGGATGATCTGGTGATCGAGTCAACGGAAGTGATGACCGGTGACCGGGATCAAAGCCGCTTTTTATATTATCAGCTTAAGATGAGCATGAGAAAGGCAAAGCAGATCGATATAATCGTATCTTTTCTTATGGAATCCGGGGTGAGGATGATTTTAAGCGATATAAGATCAGCGTTGGCCAGAGGGGCGAGCGTGCGGATTTTGACAGGAAATTATCTTGGCATTACACAGCCCTCCGCTCTTTACCTGATAAAAAAGGAGTTAGGAGACCGCGTGGATCTGCGGTTCTATAACGATAAGGGGCGGTCGTTCCATCCTAAGTCATATATTTTTCACTATGAGGATATGGGTGAGATTTACATTGGCTCGTCCAATGTTTCAAGAAGTGCCCTGACATCGGGAATTGAATGGAATTATCGTTTTAACAGTATCGCGGATCATAAAAATTTTGAGAAGTTTTATCAGACATTTGAAGAGTTGTTTTTTCATCATTCCATTGTGATAGATGATGAGGAACTGCGCCGGTATTCAAAAAACTGGCATAAGCCTGCTGTGGCAAAAGATTTGGGAAGGTATGACGATTTTGAAGAGGATGCCGATACAAAAGTGCGTGTCTTGTTTCAGCCTCGGGGAGCGCAGATCGAGGCACTTTATGCACTTGCGGACAGCCGGGCGGAGGGTGCGGTAAAAGGACTTGTCCAGGCGGCCACAGGCGTGGGGAAAACGTATCTGGCGGCGTTTGATTCAGCAAATTTTGAACGGGTTTTATTTGTCGCGCATCGGGAGGAGATACTGAAACAGGCGGCATTATCTTTTCGTAATGTGCGCCAGTCCGATGATTATGGTTTTTTCTATGGAAAAAGGAAAGATACGGATAAGTCTGTGATCTTTGCTTCGGTTGCCACATTGGGCAGACCGGAATATCTGAATGAAGAGTTTTTTGAAAAAGAGTATTTTGACTACATTGTGATCGATGAATTCCATCATGCGGTAAATATTCAGTACAGAAGGATCGTGGATTATTTTCAACCGAAGTTTATGCTGGGGTTAACTGCGACTCCGGAACGAATGGATGGCAAAAATATTTATGAAATATGTGATTATAATGTTCCGTATGAGATTTCGCTGACAGAGGCTATAAATAAAGGGATGCTTGTTCCGTTTCATTATTACGGTATCTACGATAAGACAGATTATACGGGGCTGCGTTTGGTTAAGGGAAGATATGACGAGAGGGAACTGACGAAACTCTATAAGGAAAGTACGGGCCGGTTTGATCTGATCTACAAATATTATAAAAAATATCGCTCCCGGCGGGCATTGGGATTTTGCTGTTCTCGAAATCATGCGGAACAGATGGCGGAAGAGTTTTGCAAAAGAGGTGTTCCATCGGCAGCCGTATATAGTAATGCGGACGGTCAGTTTTCGGAAGATAGGGATAAGGCGATCGAACAATTAAAGAGCCAGGAGATCAAGGTTATATTTTCCGTTGACATGTTTAATGAGGGGCTGGATATCGCTTCTCTTGATATGGTTATGTTTTTGCGGCCGACGGAATCTCCCATTGTATTTTTACAGCAGCTGGGGCGGGGACTTCGTACATGTAGAGGGAAGGAATACGTAAACGTTCTTGATTTTATTGGTAATTATGAAAAAGCAGGAAAGGCTCCCTTACTGCTCAGTGGCGGGAAGTCGTTTGACGGGGCAAAGGCGTATGATTATATGGAATTGGAGTATCCGGATGACTGTATCGTTGATTTTGATATGCGTCTGATCGATCTGTTCCGTGAGTTGGACAAAAAGTCTTTATCCGTAAAGGAGAGGATCCGGCAGGAATTTTACCGGGTGAAAGAGCTGCTGGATGGGAGGACGCCGACCAGAATGGAATTGTTTACTTTGATGGAGGATGATGTATATCAGTATTGTGTGAAGCATGCAAAGGAAAATCCATTTCGGCGGTTTTTGGATTATCTGCATGAGTTGAACGAGCTGTCGGAAGAGGAGGAAGCGTTATACGCGGGGATGGGAAAGGAGTTCCTGTCGCTGATCGAAACAACGGATATGACAAAAGTGTATAAGATGCCGGTTTTGTATTCATTTTATAATGAGGGGGATGTCCGGTTGGAAGTTACGGATGAAGATGTTCTTTCCTGCTGGAAGGAATTTTTTGACCGGAATAAGAACTGGAGGGATTTTTCGCACGGTATTACGTATGAGGAATATAAAAATATGACGGATAAGCAGCATTTATCAAAGGCAAAGACAATGCCGATCCGTTTTTTGAAGGCATCAGGAAAAGGGTTTTTTATTGAAAAGGAGGGGTATGCACTTGGGATCAGGGAGGAGCTGAGGCCTGTTATAGGGACGGAGGTTTTTGCTTCGCATATGAAGGATATTTTGGAGTATCGTACGATGGATTATTATAGGAGGAGGTATGAAAAGGGTTCATCATGATATGATCCAAAGTACGGAATACCACCTAGCCATTTTTATGAATCACCCTCTCTCCCCTTCCTCCCCCTGCATTCTCCTGAAAAACGCAAACACAAACGGAACCGTTATAAAAAATGTCACAATATCGGAAACCGTCTGGGAAATCTGAACCCCCGTCAATCCCCAAATCGCAGACAAAAGGATAATAAACGGTATAAAACAGAGCCCGCTCCGCAGGGCGGATAAAAACGTGGCTCGTCCATTGGAACCGACACTCTGGAACATCATATTGCCGCAAACGGTCAGTGGGATAAAAAACAGGGAGGCAAATGCGACCTGGAGCGCAAAGGTCCCTATCTCAATTACGGCTGGATCGTCCCGGAACAGACCGATCAGATGGGAAGAAAAGAACATCCCGATAATAGCGAGCAGACCGAGAAAAATCTCGCCGGCCATCACGGTAAACCAAAAACTTTTCTTTACCCGATCATATTTTTTAGCCCCAAAATTAAAGGCGCACACCGGCTGGAAACCCTGTCCCAGACCGAGTCCGACGGCGAAGATGAAAAAGCAGATCCGGTTGACGATCGACATGGCGGCGACGGCGGCGTCTCCGCCGTACATGCCGGCGTAGCCATTTAGGATCATGGTGGAAATGCTGTTCAGTCCCTGGCGCATCATGCTGGGGAAGCCGGTTTTGATAATATTCATGATCTCGGTCAGGCGCCAGGAACACTGGCGGAATGAAAGATGCGTCTGTGTTTTTCCCGCCAAAAACATATAAAGGAGAAGAATAAAGCCGATGCTTTGGGAAATGGCGGTAGAAATGCCTGCGCCGGCGATCCCCATATCAAATTTCCTCATCAGGAGCCAGTCTCCAAAAATATTGAGGATTCCCCCTGTTGTTAGACCGACCATGGCGAGCAGGGCCTTTCCCTCATAGCGCAGGATATTGTTGAGAACGCAGCTTGCCGTCATGACGGGGGCGGCAATGAGGATGAACAGGCTGTATGTGCGGGCATACGGAAGAATGGTTTCCGTACTGCCTAAAAGGCGCATGAGCGGATTTTGGAACAAAAGTCCGAATAGGAGGATGAGCGTACCGGCAATCAGGGAGCAGGTGAAACTGGTCGATGCGGTAATGGATGCGTGGGCCAGTTTTTTCTGACCGAGCTTGCGGGCAATGATGCTTCCGGCGCCGTGTCCGAACATGAATCCAAAAGCCTGTATGATTGCCATCAGGCCGAAAACGACGCCGATGGCACCGCTCGCACTCGTATCAATCTTTCCGACAAAATAGGTGTCCGCCATATTATAAAAGCTGGTTACGAGCATACTGATCGTAGTTGGGATACCTAGTGACAGGATAAGCCTGTGTATAGGGGTCTCCGTCATTTTTATATACTGTTCTGCCGTGGATTCTTTTATCATACCAACACCTCTTTCTCGTCTGATTTTATTATAGGGGAAGCGGTTTGTCGTGTCAATATGTTCCGTTGCTGTTCCGATACGGCATCCATCTATTAGCAGCGGACTGGGCAGCAGCGCCAGGAACCTAAAGACAAACGCAAAAATATCTGCTAAGACAAAATGGATGAAGGGACGTAATTATTATGATATTCCTTCTCAAAAAGCATTAAGAAATCCGGGGCAGGGGGATGAGGGATTTATTTTATAACAAAAGTATTCTTGTTATATTCAATGAGTCCGTCATTCCTCATTTTTCCCAGTTCCTTTGATAAAGCGCTGCGGTCCAGGTTCAGATAGTCTGCCAGCTGCTGGCGGTCAAACGGGATTATGATCTTGTTGCTCCCCTGTGCGGAAACCTGTTGTGAAAAATAAGAAAAAAGCCGTCCGCGTATTGTTTTTGGTGATGTGTGCAGGCTGCGCCTGGAAAGCTGTATGTTTTTTCCCGCGCTGATCATGACAAGGTTCTGAATAAGCCTGTTCTGGCTGCTACAGACCGAACAGGGTATGAACAGTTTTGGAACGCTTATGAATAAAATATCACAGTCCTCATTAGCCACCGCATCTACCATCATCGGTTCATCCGGTATACAGGCGTAGGATTCCGCGAATACACCACCGGCGGGGGTGATGCCAAGGATGCTTTTATTCCCCCAGAGATCTGTATGCTCGATCCGGACGCTCCCGGAAAGAACGAGACCTATATCCGTTATGATGCTTCCCGCGCCGAAGATCACATTTCCTTTTTTATAGTTATTTGTCCGAAAATCTAAATGTTCCGACATATTCTGAATATTTTCTTCTGAGCATCCTTGAAAAAGAGCTGTTTTAGAAATAAAACCCAAAATAAAAAACCTCATTTCCGTGGTTATAACCACATACTTTCGAAAAATATTATAGTATAATCACAAACAGGAAGTCAAGATAAAACATGATATGAAATCAGGAGGGATACAATAATGATCAGAAAGATAATAAAAATTGACGAAAACAAGTGCAACGGCTGCGGTGCGTGTGCAGAGGCCTGCCACGAAGGGGCGATCGAGATCATTGACGGAAAAGCAGTGCTTACCCGTGAGGATTATTGTGACGGCCTGGGAGACTGTTTGCCAGAGTGCCCGACCGGCGCCATCAGTTTCGAGGAACGTGAAGCGCCTGCATATGACGAGGCTGCTGTCTTTGCCGCTAAACAGAAGAAGATGAAGGAACAGGGTATAAAAATGCCCCATATGGGCTGTCCGGGTTCGCAGGTACGCCAAATTGATCGTCTGAAAACAGAGGACGCTCCTTCCCATACACCGGCAGCAGTTTCACGACTCGGCCAGTGGCCCTGCCAGATCAAGCTGGCTCCCGTGAACGCTCCTTATTTTAACGGAGCAAAACTGTTGATCGCGGCTGACTGTACGGCTTACGCTTATGCAAATATCCACGAGGATTTTATGAAGGGGAAAGTTACGTTGATCGGCTGTCCAAAACTTGATTCTGTTGATTACAGCGAAAAGATAATGGAAATAATAAGGAATAACGATATAAAAAGCGTTACCATCCTGCGGATGGAAGTTCCCTGCTGTGGCGGACTTGAGATGGCAGCAAAGAAGGCCTTGCAGGAAAGCGGGAAATTTATCCCGTGGCAGACCATAACGGTATCCATTGATGGAAAAATTCTTGATGATTAGGAAAAGGAAGACCGCGCTTCGGAATGGAGGTTTCGTATGTACAAAAACATTGAAAAACAGAAAAAATTACAGTTGAAAGACCAGATTGATTACCAGCTGGGGCAGGTAGTCAGCAAAACGCTTGTGCAGAATGATAAGGTCAGCATGACAATTTTTTCATTCGACAAGGGGGAAGAAATTTCCACACACGCCGCAGGAGGAGATGCGATGGTGACTGTTTTGGAAGGGACCGGACGTTTTACCGTTGGGGATGAAGTCTTTTTCCTAAAGGAAAGTGAGACGTTGATCATGCCGAAAGATATTCCACATGCCGTATATGGTGAAGAAAAATTTAAAATGCAGCTTATCGTTTCGTTCTGATCATATGTGAAAGCAGGGATGCGGTATTATCCCGTCTGTATTGTTAAAAAGCCGGATCTGACACAAATGGGTGCCAGGTCTGGCTCATCAAGTTAATCATTAGATTTGCTTATCTTGCTTTTTTCTCTATGATCGTTTCGATTTCTTCTATCGTTTTGTCTGTGATGTCAGCAATCTGATCCAATGAATAACCCTTTTGATACATATTTAAGATAATACGGACGTTTTCCTGGGCAACTCCCTTTTCGATTCCCTGGGTGATTCCCCTCGCTTCTCCGCGAGCCTCTCCCGCTTCAAAAACCCCCTGTCCTAAATTGCACATTTCGCTCACATCCTCTCTCATTTGATCGTCTATCTCTATATCATATTCGGATTTCATGATCTTAAACTTTTTAGCCGCCGGCAACTCCACCGACAGCACCGCATTAAGCAGACGGTGCAGCTCATATTCCTTCTCATCCTTATCCGGAAGTCCTTTGGCTATCCCGACCAGCACGATATTCAGTAAGTCCAGCCCGCCTTCCCAAGAGTAAGAGCCTGCCAGTTTTTCATCCACCAAATGCACGTAGTCCGTGCTGTTTTCGTTCATGTTCATGCAGATCCATATCGAAAACACTTTCTTTATGTCGTTATAGTTCATGTTGATAAAATCCCGTTCTTTCTGTGAGGAGATCATCCGGCACACATAATAGACCGCACGGTTCAGCAGACGATAACCTGACGGGGCGTCCTTCTGCGCCTCCAGATTCACGATCATCTGTGAAATTCCGTCTTTCATCCGCACATAAAAGATAATGTCAAACCGGACAAGTCCTTCCCCGATTTCTGTAAGTTCAGTGTTCATGCCCGTAATCCGCTGACCAGATTTCCCACAATCCCTAAGCTTTCTGGTCACCGCGTTTGTCAGTCCCGG
The DNA here is from genome assembly GCA_910584065.1 of uncultured Eubacterium sp. Classification (GTDB taxonomy): domain Bacteria; phylum Bacillota; class Clostridia; order Lachnospirales; family Lachnospiraceae; genus Eubacterium_F. The sequence goes on along the minus strand of CAJTZN010000029.1, from coordinate 27,054 downwards.
TTCCACCGGAACGACACTGATAAACGGTTCCCCCTCAATGAACGGTACCACATCTACCGGAGCCATTCCTTGAAATTCATCCATGGTTCTCACCAAAATGTGGGCCAAAATAATTTTGTTTCCGAGCAGACGCTTGACCTTTTCGTCATATTGTGTCTCGGCATCTGCCGCAAGTAATGCGTGCTTTAATTCTTTTTCCATTTTCATTTCTCCCTCCCTGTATATCGCCTGGAGATAATCTCCAATCCCAATCAGTGTAACCCTACTGTTATTATACCCCGAACATATGCTAAAATCAACTATTTTTTCCCTAAAATAAGATCAGTCAACCGTCAGCTCTTTTATATGGATTCACATAATCGGGGCAGAGATATTTCTCACTCCATGCGAACATGGTTTCCAGTACGGGAAGAAAGCTCCCGCCTAATTCTGTCAGGGTGTATTCTACTTTAGGCGGTATCTCTTCATATATTTTTCTATGGATAAAGCCATCCTGCTCTAGTTCCCGGAGCTGTTTTGTCAGAGTGGACTGTGTAATGCCGTCCAACCGCTTCATCAATTCCCCAAACCGTTGTACCTTGTAAAAAGAAATATACCATAAAATCAATATTTTCCATTTGCCGGCGATCAACGATTGTAATCTGCTCATAGGCTCACAGCGGGCAAGCTGCTTTTCATCGTTGAATTTGTTGTCTGCCATTCTTCTCACCTCACCATTAGTATAGAGTACGCCGCTTAAAAAAACAAGAACTGATTTTACGGATACTAAGTACGAAAAAAGATACTATCACTAAGAAAAGACAGGACTTGTGGAATGCTATGAGATTTGTGTAATCTTATAGCAGAAGGATGAAAATGAATCCTAACTTGGCGTATACGCTCAAACTTCAAGGTTCATAAAATATGTGTGGAAGGAGAATGATCATGCACTATACAGGAACGATCTGGCGGCCGCCCTATGAGGCTGGCTCACTGTTATTGGAGGCGACGGCGGGATGTACCCACCATAAATGCAGATTCTGCACCTTATACCAGGATCTGCCGTTTCCTTTCCGTTTGTCCCCGTTAGAGGATATTGAGGAGGATCTGCAGGAGGCGGCAAAACAGAGACGGACGTGGGGATGGGAGTGGCAGCGGGTGTTTTTGACGGGAGCCAATCCGTTTGTCTTAAAATTCGATCTGCTGATGGAAATTGCCAGACGGATCAAAAACCATATTCCATCTTGTGAAAGCATCGGCTCTTTTGCACGGATTACTGATATTGGACTAAAATCTGACGAGGAATTACGGCAGTTAAAAAGTGCAGGATTTGATGGACTGACGATAGGCATGGAAACGGCAGACGAGGCGGCATTGCAGTTTATGAACAAAGGATATGGGAAAAATGATATTTTTGTGCAGTGCCGGCGTCTGGAGCAGGCGGGTATTTCCTACAAATTTTTTTATCTGGTAGGCATATCAGGAAAAGGCAGGGGAGCCGAGGGGGCAAAAGTAACGGCAGAACTTTGTAACCAATTGCATCCGAAACTGATCGGAGCCAATATGTTGACCGTTTATAAAGAGTCTGAATTATATCAGGAGATCAGGAAAGGAAACTGGCAGCCAGAGGGCGAGAAAGAAAAGTACAGTGAAATGAAAATGCTGATTGAGAACCTTACCATAGATACGGAATTTGCAGCAATGGGGGCTTCCAATGCGGTACAGTTATATGGAGTTCTTCCAAAAGACAAAACAAAGCTGCTGGCTGTTCTAGGTGAGATTACAGGAAGTGTGGATGAGAAAGAACTGGAGGATTACCGCAAAAACCTTCGGCATTTATAAAGGGGGAAGAAGTATGCACTTTAGCGGACGGACATGGAGACCGCATTATGAGGCGGATTCCTGTATTATCGAATTGACGGCGGGATGTACTTATGGGAAATGCAGTTTCTGCAATTTGTATCAGAATGAACCGTTTCGGCTGGCATCTTTGGAACAGTTTGAGGAGGATCTGCGGGAGATCAAGCATTATCAGCCTCATGCCAGGCGGCTGTTCCTGACAGGGGCGAATCCGTTTGCCCTGTCCTATGAACGGCTCAAACCTTATGTGCTGACGGTGAGGGACTATCTGATCAAGTGTCAGTGCATTGCCATGTTTGCCAGTATCCGTGATATTCAGAATAAAGAAGTCTGGCAGCTTCGCAAGCTGCGGGCGATGGGAGTAAATGGTCTGAGCATCGGGACGGAAAGCGGGGATGATACTACCCTTGCCCTTGCAGGAAAAGGCTATATGGCAGATGATATATTAGAACAGTGCCGGAAACTGGATGAGGCGGGCATAGAATATTATTTTGTCTATATGACCGGGCTGGCAGGAGCGGGAGGGGGAACACGCAATGCCACAAACAGCGCCAGACTGTTTAGCAGGCTGAATCCATATTTTATTTCCGTGGATGCGCTGACGTTATTTCCGGATACCAGATTGTATGATATGGGACAAACAGGCAGTTTTGTGCCGGCAGGGGAAAAGGAAAAGCTGCGGGAGTTACAGGAATTTATTGAAAATTTGCAGATCCGGACACATTTGTTTGCAAATTCCTCGACAAATTTCTATCCGTTATCGGTGTATCTGCCAAAAGAAAGGGAAAGTGCCATTTCTGAGCTGCAATATGTGATAGACCACCACAGGGAGGAGGAGATGGCGGCATACCGGGCGGGGATAAGATCATTAGGATAGAATGCTATTCGCACCATATATCTTCCATTCACGCAATATCCGTAATTTACTGAGAAACAATGATATAATGGCGGTAAATATAGTTGAGGCTGGGTTGCAGTTTGATACCGCTGTTCCGGCTTCGGAATGGAGGTTAGTGTGAGAAGAGAAAAGAGTGCGAACATGAAGGCGCGATTATGGAAGCGCGGTGCGGCGCTGTTTCTGGCACTGGGGATGACTGTGACGGGCATACCAGGCGGCACGGCGCAGGCACAGTCTAAGACAATGCAGTCTAAGACAGTGCAGTCTAAGACAATGCAGTCCAAGACAGTTCAGTCTAAGACAATGCAGGAGGCGGGAGATACTGCCGCAGATAACTCCGGCAAAGATACAAAAAGTTCGGACCGGTCTGTCCTGAAGGCGCTGAATCTTGATGTGCCGGCAGATTCGTCATATAAACAGGACGATCTGTATACCGGCACGCGCGGCGTAGGAACAATGAGCGAACTGGTCGTAACAGAGGGCGGAACGACCGGCCGCACCAAAGTCTACGACTATGACAAGACAAAAAACAATGACATACGCGACAATTTAAAGGAAGGCAGGGCTTTGATCGACTCGATCGCAAGACCATCGAGTAATTCAAATTACGGTATTACGGAAATGATCGATCTCGATGGCGACGGCAAAAAGGAATATCAGGTGCAGCTGCATCTGGAGGCCGTGAGAAGCGGCGGGGAGATCGTGATGTCGCTGACTCGTATGGAAGAGAAAGAGGGAAAACTGGAAAGCGAGAATGTCTTCTGGATGCAGACGACAGGCGGGGAGATCGGAACCTATTCCCATATTTCTTCCTGGGAAGTCGAGGGTCTGCTGAGTATGTGTGCCGGAGACTTTGACGGGGACGGCTGTGAGGAGATTGCCGTATATACGCCAAATAATATGGCGGAAACGCCGAGCGGTTCTACCCCGGATTCGCTGCAGATCAGGATCTTTAAACTCCGCCCGGATTCCACAGGGCCGGGGGAGCCGTGGCAGACGATCGATATTGCCAGGGTGGGCAGCAAACGGGAGGACTGCCAGGAGTGGCTGTACAGCCATGCAGGCAGCAAGAAAAGATATTATTGTATACCCTATATGCAGCTTACGGCAGGCGATGTCAATGGAGACGGGATCGATGATCTGCTTACGGTGGCAAACTTTTCTTCGACCTTCCGCGGCAGATGGCTCGGGCAGACTATGACATGGAAGCAGGTTTTGGATCCAAACAGCGCCTTTGCCTCCGTGCTGGATGTCTATCAGGGACAGCGGGCGGAACATATGAAACAGGTTGTGAAAAAGCGCGTGCTGGTGGCGCAGGATTCCTCTAAGGATAAGAATGATTGCTGTGTGCTGCGAAATGCCAGCGTCACGATTGCCAATGTAACTGGGGCAAATACGAATGAGATCGTATTTGGCGGCAATTTAACAGGAATCACTTATAGCAGTTCCACGAAGGAGAATGACACGGTGACAGCGAACTGCTGCGTGTGGACGGATGACAGTGACGATCCGAAAGTGGTGGTAGGTTATGTGCCGGCCAAGACTTTGCTGGCAGAGAAAGATGATAAGCTGGCTGCGGCGCTCGATTATAACTGGACGATACATGACAACGGCTATAATCCGCTGCATTATTATAATGGGGATGTAAAAGGAAAATATAAGACGGGAGACGATGGATCGGGAAGCGGGGACTATGATGCGGCCTGTGAGCCGGTGAACCTGGACGGTTTTGCCGCCTATGGCTATGGGCAGCCGGATACGATCGCGCTGGAAGGCCAGCTCTTTGAACTCAGTACGGAAAATAGCAAGCTGGTATGTAATGCCTATGAGCCGCCGCACCAGGTGGGCGATAACAAATCCAATGTCTGGCTTTCGTCCCAGACGGTCGGAAATGTGACAAATGACACATTTGGGCGGGAGACACTGTATTTTACAAACTGTCAGAAAAGATCGGGGAAAGAAACATACTGGAATGATATCATCAGCGTGTGGGGCGTGGTGGATCAGGATGGGAAGAAGGGCTATCAGGGGAAGAGTATGGGAGACGGGCAGTCATCCGGCGCCCTGCATTATTCCCTTGCCATGTGTGACATTGATGACGACAGCACCTATATCCAGTATGAGGCAGGCAACACGGACGTCTATTATTCCGATGTACAGGTGTTAGCGGTTCTTCAGGCGCCCCCGGTATACGATGATCTGGGAGATGATTACGTCGGGGAAGCAGAAACATCCTATGGGAAGAGTACCGGTACTTCTGTGGGGGAAGGGGAGAGCTTTCAAGTATCGGCGGGTATCATCGCCGGATTTGAGCATGAATGCTCGATCCTCGGACTGCAAAAGGTGTTCAGTGTAGAACTCCAGGCAGAAATTTCAGGAACGCTTGGCTGGGAAGAAGAAGACACGAAAGAAACGAGTTTCTCGACAAGCTATAAAACGGGTGGGACAGAAGATGCGGCCGTGATCTACACCGTGCCGTATGTCCGCTATAATGCCAGGATCTTTGTTCCTTCCTTCAAAATGCCGACCGAAGAAGAGTTTTATGCAAAGAAGAGTTTTAGCAATGAACTGGCAGAACATCTGAAAAAATATAAGGATATAAAAGCCGGGGTGACGGGAGGGAAGTATGCCCAGCCCAATGACGGCTTCAATAATGGCTACACCACGGATGTGACGGCGGACAATTATGAGTATCAGGTAAAAACGTACCGCAATTATATGGAATGGCTGGAGACAGCGCAGTCCCAGATCAGTAAAGAGTGCAATCCGGATGCGGACCAGGAGTTCCATTTTTCAGGGACCCATACATGGGGAGAAGAAATCGAAGGCGGCTGGGAGGATTATTTTTACTCCATTCCGCAGACACCGATTATAACGAGTGTAGCAGTCGATACGTATGAGAAGATCGCGGACAACTGCAGCAATCTGCAGTCATTGTATGGAACGGCACTGCCGAGCGGGTACCGGGCAGGTGATCCGTCAACTTATGCGGACAGCGCGACGCTGCGACAAAAGACCACGGCCGTTAAGGACTCCATCCTGGATGGAAAGATGACGTTTGGCAGCGAGGATGACGGAACAAAAGGGGATGGATTTGTCAATGTGACGCCGCTCTCATCGGGGAATACGTCTGTCACGCAGTCTATCGAGTTTACGACGGAAAATGCGAAGACGCAGACAAAGGGAGCTGGTTTTTCGCTGGAATCAACGGTAGGCGTTGGTGATTTCAAGGCAGGAGTCAGTTTTTCCACGGATTATGAGGCAAGCTATACTACGACTACGACGAACGGATGCACGTTTGAGGGAACGGTTCCGAACCTCCCGGCGCGACCAGCCTATATGGGGGACAATGCCTATGATCAGTACTCATTTAACTGGAAACTTGTTAGTTATGATGCGATGGTCAACGGCGGCAAGGTGCCGGTTGTCGGATATTATACGAAAAGGAAGAGCGATGCGACGCCGCCGTCCACGGCGCTCAATCTGGAAATAGAAGATGTGTCCGGCAAAAGTATCTCTCTTGTATGGAGCGGCGGGGCGCGTCCGGCGGATCACTATCATGTATATCAGGTATCCGGCAGCAAAGGAGCAAAAACGTATGAAAAAGTGGGTACGGTATCAGAGCCGGGGAGTGATGGTATATACCATTTTACGCATAAGGATTTGAAGCCGGAGAAAACTTACACGTATGTGGTCGGCGCTTATAATGAAAATGAAACAGCCGTCAGTGTCTATTCGGATGAGGCAGAGGCAGTCACCTCGCCGTTGGAATTTGACGTCGCCATAAAGCTTTCGGGGATTGACAGCGAAGAGACATATCTGGCAGGAAAGGATAAGACGCTGCGGGCAAGCCTTGAAACGGAAAATTATCCGCAGAGTGAAATTGACCAGTATATCTGGCAGGTCAATGATGGAAGCGGCTGGCGCAGGCTTTCGGACAAAACGGATGAGGACAGCTGCACATGGAACGTGCTTGCTGGGATGGACGGGTACAAATACCGCTGCGGCGCCTATGTGGCAGTCGATAACCAATTATACCGTATATACTCTGAACCGGTTGTCCTTCATGTGCGCAAGGCGGAAACAAAGATGAAGATCCAGGCGGACAAAAGAGAAGGTGCGGCAGATACATCGAGCGAGTTCGGTCTGGCTGTCTATACAAAGGGAGATGTCCTGGAACTGACAGCGCAGGTCGAGGCAGAAGAGGGAAGCCGACTGGAAGGCAATGTCGTATTTGTCGTGACGGAAAATGCGGATACTGCCAACGTAAAAAAATATCCGGCGGAGTTATCAGAAAACGGAACGGCGACGGCAAAGTGTATGTTTACCAGAGTCGGCCGCTATACGATCACAGCCAGCTATGAGGAAAATGAATGGCTGAAGGGAACCGTTTCTGATAACAGCCTTCCGTATTACGCTTATGACATAAGCCAACAAGCAGACCGAGAGCAGGGACAGGGAATGGAACAGACGATCTATGAAAAAGAATGGGATGATCTGACGGTAAAAAATGTCCTTGATAAAAAAGAAGAGATCACAGAGGTCAGCACGGAGTATAAAGACTTTGATAAAAAAGACTTTGTGGATACCGGGGCAAAGAAAAAGCTGGAGACAGTGGAAAATATGCTCGGAGCGGCAGATACGCTAGCCGTTATTGACTCGATCGCAGATGTGGCACTGGAAGATGCCGGGGACAAAAAAGATGAGATCGAGAGGGCAAGAGAGGATTATGAGAAGCTGAACGATGTGCAAAAGGATCTTCTGAAGGACGAGGGAGCAGAAGCGAAGCTGAAAGCCGCAGAAGACAAGGTGACGGCATCGGAAGCCATTCAGAAAATAACGGATATAGGCACTGTGACGGCAGAAAATGCAGAAGAAAAGAAAACGTTGATCGACGAAGCGGAACGCGGTTTCAATGCCCTGACGGAAGAGCAGAAAGAGCTGGTGCCGGACGAGGTGAAGAAAGCGTTGTCCGATGCCAAAGCGGCATATGAAAAGGCGGCGAATCCGGATGATACGCAGAAAGAGACGCCCGCCCCGGACGGAACAGAGAATAAAACACCTGCTCCGGATGGACCTCAGAAGGTGACACCCGCCCCGGACAGTACGGCCGGTCCGGATGGCACGGAAAACCTTACGGAAGAGCAGAAAGCAGAGGTGGCAGCCATTGCCGGGAAGCTGGGCCTTAGTACAAAAGAAGCGGTATCTGTCTGGGAACTGGCAGACGGGATGGGGATTGCAATGGATACGATCCTGTTAACAGAAGAGGACATCTTAGCAGAGAGATCAGAAAAGGATGTAAAGGGTTCCCGATTTGGGAAACTGCGGGTAAAAGCGGCAAAGACAACGACGAAGTCAGTGAAGCTGTCATGGAAAAAATGTAAGGGTGCGGACGGGTATTTCGTCTATAGCGCTGCCTGCGGAAAAAAGAATGCGTACGAAAAGGCTGCGGAGATCAAAAAAGGATCCGCGAAAACCTGCAGGCTGAATAAGTTGAAAAAAGGAACCAGCTACCGTTTTATCGTGTGTGCCTATAAGACGGTGTGTGGTAAAAACATCACGATTTCTGCTGCGAAAACAGTCCATGTTGTGACAAACGGCTCTGGAAAGGGGAACGTGAAGGGCATCAAAGCCGACAGATCAAAGGCGGTCTTGAAGAAAGGAAAGACATTGCGTCTGAAAGCCTCCGAGATCAAGGGGAAAAAGCCGAGCAAAAAGTGCCGGAAACTCTGTTATGAGTCGGACAACGAAGAGATTGCATCGGTAACGAAGAAAGGCAGGGTGAAAGCGAAGGCGAAAGGTAAATGCGGCATCTACATTTACACGCAAAATGGATTGTATAAGAAGGTAAGGATCACTGTGAAATAAAAAGCAGATGGAAAAAGGCTGGAATTTTTGAGGACGAAATGCGGAAAACCCAGGATGTATAGCGGGTTTTCCGCATTTTTTTGGTACGCCATAGGGGCGTTTTGACTTGATCTTTCGAATGAGGTATTTGCTAATTCTATTTATATATGATAAGATTAAAAAAATATTTTTCCAAAAGGCAGGAGGAGAAATCCTCCAAAAAGCAGGAGGATTTGTAAAATGTATGAACTGAATCAGGTTAGTGAGAAATGCTATTATATCAATTGTCCGGCGAAGATGGGGGTTTATGTTCAAGATCAGGAACATGTTTATCTGATCGACAGTGGAAATGATAAGAATGCGGGAAAGAAAGTAAGACAAATTCTGGATCAGAACGGCTGGCATTTGGCCGCCATACTGAATACACATTCCAATGCTGATCATATCGGTGGCAATCATTATCTCCAGGGGCAGACGGGATGTAAGATTTATGCGGGTGGTATTGAGGCTGCATTCACGAAATATCCGGTTCTAGAGCCGTCTTTTTTATATGGCGGTTATCCGTGTAAGGACTTGCGGCACAAGTTTCTGATGGCACAGGAAAGTGATGTGACGGATTTTTCCGATGCAGGATTTCCGAAGGAGATTGAAGTGGTACCGCTGCCGGGGCATTTCTTTGATATGGTTGGTTTTCGCATGCCGGACGGGGTGATTTTCCTTGCGGACTGCATCAGCAGCAGGGAAACGCTGGAGAAATATGCGGTATCTTTCATTTATGATGTGGGTGCTTATCTGGAAACACTGGATATGGTGGAGGGAATGGAGGCAGTTATGTTTGTTCCTGCTCACGCGGAAGCTTCGACGGATGTGAAGGAGCTTGTGCGGTATAACCGGGATCAGGTACATAGCATAGCGGAGAGGATTTTGTCCATCTGTGAAAAGCCTATTTACTTTGAGGGGATTTTGCAGGAAGTGTTCAGAAGCTACGGGCTTGGCATGAACTTTGAACAGTATGTGCTGGTGGGAAGCACGGTGCGCTCTTACCTTTCCTGGCTCAAAGATAATGGGAAGCTGACAGCGGTATTTCATGATAATATGCTGTGTTGGGAGAGCGTATAGATTACATCCTGTTTTTAAGAGTGGAAAAACGAATAACGGAATAGATCAGAGAGAAAAGGACTTGATCTACAGATTTCATTGTGCCGGAGCGCGGATCGATGAAACATCTTATCTGCGCCCCGGCCTGCCATTTTACCCGTTACAATTTTTTGCTGGAATTACTAGTGAACAGTACCGTACACGATTTCCTCACGAGTAGAGGTATTTTGCCGTTGAAGGCAGTTTGCCTTTTTTCAACATTTTCTTATATTTTTCTGCCGCTTTTCGATTCAGGGTTACCCTGATCTTTTGGCTTGTATTGGAAAAGGCCTGTTTTCCGATACTTGTAATCCTGGCAGATCTTATGATCACAGCTTTCAGTTTTTTACAATTAGCAAACGCCTTTTTCCCGATCTTCCGGATGTTTTTACTTATTGTGACCTTTGCGATCTTACTGCCGGAACAAGCGTTATCTGCGATTGAAGTCACAGAATATTTTTTGCCCGCAGCGGTAATTGTATTCGGAATAACAAGGTTCTTTTTTGATGTAGTTACTCTTTTTAACTGTACGGCTGTTTTCGATGTAATTTTATAAATCATACCTTTCTGTTTCACGGTGGAGCCAATCCTGAGCGGTTTCTGTTCCTCGTTTTCAGATGTCTTTGGCGTTATTGGAGCAGTTGGTGCAGCCGTTGCCGGCGTGTCATTTGGCGGTACAGACGGTGCAGTGGATGGCGGTGTGGTTACGACCGGCAGGGTCGTGTCGCTGGTCAGGACGTATACGGCCCCGGCCGTTGTCGGGAATGCAAGGGAATCTTCGGATGTTTCCGCTTTTACATACTGCTTATTCGTTTCGTCGTATATGTTCAGGTTTTCAATTCCCTTATATTTTATTTTGCACAAGTTCCCGCTGTTAGACGTAATGCGGCATTCGTTCAGGCTGCCATGTTCCCAGGCGAGATCCAGCTCAAAGTTACCTCTTGCTTTGACGCCGTTGATGGCGCCGGTCTCCCAGTCGGAAGGGAGGGCGGCTAGCGGTTCGATCGAATCGCCCTGGCTCTGCAGAAGCATTTCCGTGATGCCGGATACAGCGCCGAAATTTCCGTCGATCTGATAAGGAGGATGGGTGTCAAATAAATTTTTTAGAGTGGAGCCGGTGAGCTGTTCGCTAAGAAGCTTTTTGGCGCGGTCGCCATCCCGCATTCTTGCCCACATATTAATCTTCCACGCCTTGCTCCAGCCGGTGCCGCCGTCTCCGCGTTTTTCCAATGTAACCCGGATCGCCTCAAGCATTTCATCATCCCACTCGGACCGGCCGGCCGATACATACGTGCCGGGGTGGAGGATGGATACGTGGTTTTGATGCCGGTGCTTATCTGAATTCGTGACTTCAAGAGTTGTCTCGTCTTTCCACTCTGCCAGCTGGCCGCCCAGGCGGTCTGCTTTCGGCATATACAATTTTTTCTGCGTTTCGGCAATTTCTCTGATCTCAGGATCATTCTCTTTTCCGAGAACCTGACTGGCTAGTTTTACTTCCTCAAACAGTTCCCAGATAATGGCCTGGTCGCTCGTGCATCCGAGGGAAAAAACACCGTGTTCCGGTGAGTAGGACGGATTTGCGACCAGCGTTCCGTCGCGCTCATCCTCCCATAGATTATCAACCCAGAACAACGCCGCCTGCAGCATCGTATCGAAATTTTCGGCTAAAAAGTCTTTGTCGCTGTTAAACTGGTATTTATCCCAAATGTCCTGGCACATCCAGGCAGCGGCAGCCGGGAAATAGAAGGCAGTCGTGTAGTTGCTGGGGCTTGTATTCCCCCATATATTGTTTTCATGGTGGATCACCCAGCCCCGCACATCGGAACCGTCCTGTTTACAGTAATATTTTTTCGCTGTGACTTTTCCCTTTTCAACCAGACTGTTAATGTAACGGATCACTGCCGTGTGGCACTCGGTCAGATTTGTTTGTTCCGCGAGCCAGTAGTTCATCTGCAGGTTGATGTTGGTATGGAAATCGGAATCCCATGACGGCGAGAGTCCCTGGGCCCAGATCCCCTGCAGGTTGGCGGGAAGTACGCTGTTCTCCCGGGAACTGGAGATCAGGAGATACCGTCCGTATTGGAAAAACAGCATTTCGAGATAGCGGTCTTCCTCGGCAGTGTTCTCTTTCCCATATCCGGAAAGCAGATCGTCAGTCATTTTATCCGGCATCTGGGGAACATTCAGATCCAGTGTCACGCGGTCAAATAGATTTTTATAATCGTTTTTATGTTCCTCCCGTAACGCGTCATACCCTTTTTCAACGGCAGCGGATATGGTTTGTTCGACATCGTCAAGCGGTTCACCTGGTTTGAAATATTCGTAGGTCGTGCCAGAGGCATCTACCTGATAGTTAGTAGCGGCGCCCATGATGACGGTAACGGAATCCGCGCCCTCGACTGACAGAGCGGTATCAGACGATTTTTGAACAGTTCCGCCCTCTGTGATAATTTTGATCTGCTGGGCGAACTTCAATCCGTTGTCTTTTTGGTCGGAGGGTCTTCCGGTCATTGTGACAGTCGCATCTTCTTCGTTTACATAAATCTCTTTTTTGCGTTGTTCGGATTCCAAAGAAAACTCTTTTGTAATGGCGCCCGGCTGACCCGCCGTAAGTTTTATCGCAAGTACATTTGCCGGATTGCTGACAAAATACTCCCTGTCATATGTGATGCCGTTCGACACATAGTGTACCGAGCGTTTGATAGGATCCGAAATTGTTTTTCTCGCCTTTTAACATATTCAGGTTTTTAGAAAACACAGAATCGCTCAGCAGATCGGTATAATTCTGTGTGACCAGTTTTCCGTTGCTGTCAAAATGGGCAGCCTTGTTTTCGGAAAACTCATTTACCATATCCTGTATGGATTTCCGGACATTTTGCAGCGCAGTATGTACCTCTTCTGCCGGGTGGGAGTTGTCGCCGCCAGCATAGGAAGCATTGGCGCCCGGCCCGCCGGACCAAACAGTTTCTTCATTTACCTGGATCTTTTCATCCCTGACGTCGCCAAATACCATAGCGCCGATTTTTCCGTTGCCGATCGGCAGCGCCTGGGATTCCCAATCTTTGGCCGGCTCGTCGTATTGGAGCTGCAGCGGTGGTATTTGCTGGCTTTTGGCATAGGATATGTTCAATTGACCGCCTCCTTTCATGTTTCCCGAGACCGAGATGCTGGATAGTGCCAGCGTACCTAAAAGAAAACAGCTTACCATTCTTCTGCCATACCGCATGACCGTTTTGTTTTCTTTTCCTTTCATAATCATTCTCCTCACATTCTGATGGTTTTGCATCCATTTATTCTTTGATTCGTTCTGAAGTTTATTATACATGCAGATTCTTTAATTTTGTAGAGGATAATGGGACATGTTTTGTTCGATGTTGGCGCATAAACGCAGGATTAGCTGTTTCTCGCCAGCGACAGCATGTAAGTGTCAAATGCCTTCTCTAATGGCCGCACGAAACGGCGGCTGAGGGGAAGAGAAATGCCGCCGTGCAGCAGTACTTGTTTATTCTCCGTTTTTTTGTAGTGTTTCAGGTTGATGAGTGCAGATCGGGAAACGGCACAGAAGTCAAAGGTTTCCAGTTCTTTGGTCCATTCTTTTAATGTTTTTCGTGATGATACGGTTTCCCCGTCTCTCATATGGAAGATGGTATATTTTTGTTCTGACTGAAGATATAAAATGTCATTACAAGGCACAAGTGTTTTTTCGTTTATGGAAATCGGAGAAAAATCTTTTATAAGAAAAGCAGCCCGCTTGATACAACGTGCCACAAGATGGCCGGAAAGCGGCTTGTTTAGAAAAGAAATGACATTTTGCCCGAACGCGTCGGCCATCATTTCCTGATGCGTAGTACAAAAGGCGATCCGGGTAAAAGGACTGAGCCGCCATAAATTATTTTTGATTTCTATTCCATTAGGGCCTTCCATTTCTATGTCGAGAAACAGAAGGTTCAGGGATGTAAGTTCCTCATATTCCAGCAGTTCTTCGCCGGAAGAGAAAAAAACGGTGTCGTCATATCCGGCTTTCAAACAAAATTTTTTTAATTGTTCGCGTTCCATTTCATTATCATCACATATTCCTATTTTCATGGCTGTTAGTCTCCTTCTCACTCATATATTATTAAGCATACCTGATTTTTGAAATAAATTCCAGTCTTTTGCGACGAACGGTCATTTTATGTGATAAGCGGTAAATGGGTCAGTATATATTGCGCAATATCGCGCACGCGGTGAAGAGATTGTCTTTGTATTGCAGGTTCAGTGATCCCTGATATCGTTCTACGATCGTTCGGATATTTTTTAAACCGAGGCCGTGATTGAGAGTATCGTTTTTTGTGGTCGTCAGTAATTCTAATTGCTTTTGGGGAACAGGGAGTGAAGTGTTTTCAACCGTGATGGACAGATATTCCTCATTGGCGTAAATTAGTATATAAATTTTGCGGTCGTCCTGTTCCGGCTGTTTACCTACCGCTTCGGTCGCGTTTTTCAGTAGATTGGAAAGCACGACGCACAGGTCACTGTCGGTGACAAAGATGTGTTCAGGAAATTTACCTTCCTGCTGAAAGGTGGTATGGGCGGGCAGATGCTCGTAGAAGTAATTTACAATGGCGTCTGCCGCGGGATGATTGGTGTTCCAGTCATGGAGAAATTCTTTTACATCAGAAAGTTGTTTTACATATTTTTTTAAACCGAACAGATCGTTGTCAGCGGCTAATCCATGCAGGGCAGTTATATGAGAGTTGTAATCATGCCGAAACGCGCGCAGATCGATGTTTTTTTGCCGCAGTTCATGGTAATGCTGTTTCTCCAGTTCCAGCATTTTCTGATTGATGTAATTGGTCTGCTGGAGCATGAAATGATAGTGCTGCAGGCGAAAGTATAATGTGAGCAGGACGACGGACATGGCGATCATTACAAAGATGGCAAGAAGGATCAGTTTTCGGCCGAACATGCTGAGTTCATCTGTAAACAGGAGAGTGGATATGCTGGAGAGGAAAAGATCAATGACGGCCACAAAGATGATCAGGCAATAACCTTTAAAACCTATTGTTCTGAGAAGAGGCGTGTGGTTCATAAACTTTTTGCGAAATAGTATGGTGAGAGGAGGGATGATCAGGAGGACGGCCAGGTCAAAATATTTGTAATAGGCAGACATGAAATCTATATTGATAGAGGTAACCATGCATAAAGTCAGAACAGGCAGCATGGGAAGTAATGTAAATAGAAGTGAACAAATGCAAAGCCAGCTTAATTTGAGATACCATGTTTCATTAGAAAGAACGTAGATTATAACCGATGCGACGAGAGAGTATGGCATAACGGAGTTGTTGTGTGTAAAAAGATAGATACAGTACATAAGGGTGAGTATGCTGCTACATGCAATTGCTAGGCGGGATGTGTTTATCTTTGCTCGTAAAATGTTTTTAAAAATACAATAGATGGCGATGAGATCAAGTCCAAAAAATAAAATTTTCATCTTCCTGCGTCTCCTTTGTTATAATCATGAATTAAGTATAGCACATCATAACGTAAAGGAAAAGGGAAAATTTAACCACTCGTCGCAAAAAGTGACCGTTCGTCGCATTGTTGTTGCAAAAGGGATGGTTTTTATGTTATGGTTAGTGACAGACATAGTTAAACACAAAATAGCAGAAGGAAAGGAGGAACGGCTTATGTTTAGTGGATTATTGCAAGCACATGATTGGTTAGAATTCTGGAGATGGCTATTTGGTAAGAAATGAGTGCATGGTGAACACGACATTGAAGTCGGGGACAAGGAAATGCACTGTTCAAAACGGAAGCCCGTTTGAGGTAGACGAGGAAATGTATCAGGTTTGTCGGGCATTTTTTTCGTTGCAGGGTAGTACGAATGAAAAAAGATGGGTTGTGTTTTGAACAAATCACGGTAAGTGGGCGATTTAGAAAGATAGGATCAGACAAACCAATTGTTTACCAGAAATCCGATTTTTCTATTTTGCTCATTTACTACGACAAATGTTACTTGTGATGAGATGAGTTCGGAGGTTTTCAGGAAGGAAAGTAGGTCCTTAAAAATTCGAGGAAATACAAATGGAAGAGAAGAGAGTGACAAAGAAGAGTACGGAAACGGAGAGTGAGGCGGATGAAGAGATACCATATTGTTTATGTTGTGATCTATTTGTGGATCTAGAGATTACTTACGAGGAAGAGTTTTGAGATTTTGGATTTTTAGAGGAGGTGAGAGAATGTATCAGAACAAGAAATCTGTTTGCAGAGCATCCATTGAAAAAAGCGTTCTTTTCATATGGTAGTGGTATACCGAAAAGAACGCATAAAATAAATCTACAAATTCAGTGTAACATAATACGGAATAAAATTCAATAAAAAGGAGAAATTGTGATGAAAAAAATAGAAAGAAACTTAGTCAGGGTAATGGTTGCATTTTCACTTGTTGTGGCCTTGTTTGGAGGCACAGCGAAAGTTAATGCGGCATCTACAGGAAGCAAGTACATCAATAAGACATATGGTAATATCAGAGGAGAGGTTTTCGGCATTACCCAATATGGACAAAAGCACTTTGAGAGCATTGCTGAGACAGATAAGAAAGTTCCAAGACTTTGGGCCGATATAGATATGAAGTATCATTCTACAGGAAACACTATTGTTAAACGCAGTTCTGGTTGGAAATCTAGCTCCAAATGCGCAGGAATAACGGTCGATATGAACCAATACAGAAATGCGCTCAATGGCAATAAGAGGGATGGTTTCCTGGCAACCAAGTGTACGGCATATGGCTGTGCTGAAGCAATAGTCAAATCCTCCTATACGGTATATACCAGCTGCGTATATTGATTTATCAGAGAAAGGAAATTGTTAAAGATGAGATTATTTTCTATTAAAATCAGCAAAGGCCTTGCTTCGTTAGCACTTGTAATGGCACTTGTTGGTGGAGCAACTGCTCAGGTCAATGCGGCTTCAAGTGGAAGTAAGACAATAAATAGTACTTATGGTATGCTTACAGGTCAAGTTATAGGAAGCATTTTTATTGACGCAAAAAATATCAATACGAATGCAAAAACTACTAAAAATGTTCCCAGACTGATGGCAGATGTTGAAATCCAGTACTATAAAACAGGTCGTACGATCTGTCATGAAGGTACTTGTTGGAAGACAAATGCAAATCAGACAGGTACGGACGTTGATATGAGTCATTATAAAAATGTCCTGAACAGAAATATTAAAGACGGCTTTTTAAATACGAAGCTTACTGCATACGGTTGTGCTGAAGCGATTGTTAAAAAAGCATATACTGTCTATACAAGCTGCACCTATTAGAATAAAATGAGAAAGGGGAGTGCTTTCATGCGCAGGATCATAACAGCCAGTCTGTTCATAATACTAATCCTTTGCGGTTGCGGGAATCAAGAGGTTCCGCCATCACCGGACCCGTCGCCGCCTGCTTTAGCGGCGTCGCCTGCTTTAGCAGCGTCGCCTTCGGCAGCGTCACCTGAATCAAGCTCGGATGAGGGCCGGCAGAAACCCCAGAAAATGATAAAACAGCTGAACCAGATATTGGCTAAAGGTGAGACCGTCGCAGTTTTGCAGGAAAAGAACTCCCTTTCCTTTGTCCAAAAAGAGCAGGAA
The DNA here is from genome assembly GCA_910584065.1 of uncultured Eubacterium sp. Taxonomy (GTDB): domain Bacteria; phylum Bacillota; class Clostridia; order Lachnospirales; family Lachnospiraceae; genus Eubacterium_F. The sequence continues at coordinate 9,713 of CAJTZN010000029.1, read as the reverse complement.
AAAAATAAAGTGTATCGTTTGGATCTGAAAACAGGCGGTATTGAGAAAAAGGAATTATCCTGTTCCCTGGCAGGGCGCTGCGAGGTGCAGAAGACCGAAGACCATATTGTATTTTATACTAGCGGTGAAAAAGTGATCATTATGGACCGGTCATTCCAATTCGTGGATGAATTGATGATAAAAGATAAGATTTTGGATGGTATGAGCAGAAATTTCTGTGTGCTTCCGAAAGACAAAAAGATCGTCTACACGAAAGTAAGGCTTAAAAATGGCGAGTGCTATCAGGAGGTAAATGAATGCGATTACAGCGGGCGGGATAAGCGGCAGATCTGCAGGATCGAAGGCGCGATGAAAAGTGTGGGGGAGCTGAATTGGATCGGAAAACTGACCGTGTCAGAAAACGAAAAGATATTGTATTTTACGGGCCTTTATTATAAATCGAAAAACGAAGACGAAACAAGCCTGCCTTGCTTTGGGAAAATCAGCCGTGATACCGGAAAGGTGACTGCGGTACAGGAAGAAAAGTATTTTGGGCAGCTAATGGGGAATAAAATGATGTTTGTCGACGGCCTCCAGGAAAAAGGGGTTACCCCATCGGGCTATATTACCTGTCTGGATGAAAATGGCAGGCAGGAAAAGTGCGCTTTTCAGAGGAAAGAAGAGAGTCAGGAGGTAATCGTTTCAGATGAAGGAAACGATTACCTCAGTTATGAGAGAATGGATGATGAGAGGAGAACGAAGGTTTCCGGTTATTCCTTTCAAAAAAACACATTTCAGTGGAAGAAACAACTTCCGCATTACGTATCAGAGATATGGTATTTTGAGCAGTCGGAGATGTTGCTATATACTTATTACGATGATGAAGGAAACTTATACTTAGATGGGGAGGTTATAGAAGGATGAATGATAGCAGAAGGATACACCGGATTGCGTTGCTGTTGCTAGTGGCACTCTGTTTTCTGGGCTGTCAGAAAGAGCCGGAAAAGGTGAATGAGACAGTAGAGGAAGAGGAGCAGGAGGAAGATTTTTTTGATCTGGAGGAAATAGAAAAGAGCGGACAGAACGTTCAGGCAAATTTTAGTTTTGGGGTAGATAACTATGACGAAGATAAATGCCAGATCCCCTACGATGGGGGAGAACTGCAGGTGGATTTTAAAGTGTCTCCCACGGATTGCAGCTTCGATTGTTCCGTACTGATCTATATTGACGGGATCTTACAGCAATATGCGTTGGAACCACAGGGAACGCCGGGGGAACAGCATACGGTAAAGGTGGATGATCAGGATACGGTCATTTCTGCGTATTTTACGCCGCAGATTGATAAAAATAAGAAAAAGCACCGTATGCATTTTTTGTGTATGTATGACCCGGAATGGAAGCCGGAGAAAGAGAACTCAGACTACGGGAACTCACATAAAATTTCCCAGATGTTACCGTGGGACCTTGTAATAAACGGGGACTGCGGGGAGGCGGAAGATAAGACCGCGTCAGAGCATGTGCAGGCCATTTCGAAAGAAAAGAGAAAAGAATATGACCCCGGCAGTGATAATGGTCAGGGAGACAATCAGCTGGATGGCAGCATCTGCTTTGAAGCGGAGAGGGGTCAAAAGGAGAATGAGATCACATTCCGTGTTCTTGGCGGGCCGGCGGCGGAATACCGGATCAGTGCCTATGCCGGCCACAAGTTGATCGATTTTTCCAACGGCGCAAAATATATAGACCTTTCGCTCGACAGTAAGCATATGTATGAGGGCAGTATTTCCATTGATGGGCAGACGGTTCAGGAGTATGACACATTATATTTTATGGCGGTGCCGGTCAGTAACCTGGGGACTGCCATGGTGTGGAAGAGCGGTTCCATGTGCCTGTATCAGGGAGGGCTTCTGGATGCTGGAAATGAATGATGTAAATAAAAGCTTTAAAAAGAGACAGGTACTGTCCGGTATAAACATCCGGCTAGGACAGGGGATCTATGCCCTGCTGGGTGTCAATGGCGCGGGGAAGACTACGCTCATACGTATTTTAACCGGATTGTTAAAACCGGACGGCGGGGCGGTCACATTTCACGGAAAACCGATACGGAAACAGAAAAAGTTATTTCACAGCAGACTGGGATATATGCCGCAATATGCCACCTACTATCCCGGTTATTCAGTGTATGAGTTTATGAAATACATGTGCGTGATCAAGGAGATACCGAGGAAAGAGCGGAAAGAACGGATCGAACTGGTGCTGCGGGAAGTCAATTTATGGGAGGAGCGGGACAAAAAGATCGGCGCGCTGTCAGGGGGGATGCGGCAGCGCGTGGGGATCGCACAGGGGATCATCAATGAGCCGGAAGTGATCATCCTCGATGAACCGACAGCTGGTCTCGATCCCAACGAACGGGTGCGTTTTCGCCGTTTGATAAAGAAGGTCGCTGCCGGCCGGACCGTTCTCATCGCGACGCACAATGTGGAAGATGCCACGCGGATGGCGGATTATGCGATCCTTCTCCACAATCACCAGATCCTCGTCATGGACCGGCCGGACGTGCTGGTGAGTAACAGTGAACCCGCAGTAAAGGATCTAGAGGAATACTTTTTTATGATGACAAACGGGGAAGTGGAAGAATATGTGTAAAAGTGTATTTCTAAATCTTTTGAGAAATTATTTCTTCTGGGTGCTCCTGGTCCTTCTCCTGGGTATTGACGTATATTCGATCACGGATAAGGCCGGACGGCGGAATGATGAGATGGCCGGTCATGAAACCGTTTACGCGGAGTTTAAAGGGGCATTGTCAAAGGATAAGATCCGGAAGGTGGTCAGCCGCTATCAGGAGTTAAGTGAGATCGTAGGGAACGATGATTACAGCCACGAGGGTGGGCAGCCGGGCACATATACCGGATATTTTGCGGGGGACTACGGAGAGTTTCAGGAGATTTTTGAAGAATATAAATACCGGTATGAGTATGCCTCCTATGCAAAAGGGATCATGGGGGAAGCGGCGGCGACGGATCGGATCAGACAATCCTTTGCGGGGAGAAAGCTGGATTCCTATTATGATATGGAAGGTCCGCAGGAGTTACTGGAGCATGATCTTTATACGCTGTTATGTGTGGCGTTTACCATTTTTTGTGCCTGTAAGATCGTTGTATATGATAAGAAGCAGAATATCTATATCCTGCTGGAGACATGCAGCCTGGGCATGCGGAAGGCAATGGCGCGGAAGATTTTTTCGCTCATGCTGCTGGTCTTTTTACTGGTAGCCGTGTTTTCGATTACGAATATGGCCGTGTTTTCCCGGTTTTATGATCTGGAAGGCATCCATGAGCCGCTGTATGCCATGAGGGAATATAAGAATACGCTGTTTCGGGGAAGTGTTTTCCAGTTTTGGCTCATACAGGCACTGGGCGTATGGATCGGCTGTGTTCTGATCGGGGTGGTCTGTATGTTTTTTGCGGCCATGCTGCGGGAGGAATTATATGCGGTGTTACTTGGAGTGCTGTTGTATGTCGGGTTTACCACGTTGTTTTTTCGAATGATATGCTGGGCAAATCCTGTCGGCCTGATGGCGGGATTCCATTTGATCCGCGATATGGATCTGTACTGGTATGTGTTTGCGACAGTATCGGGGATCACGGTTTTATGCAGCGGTGGTTTGGTCTGGATCAGTGGTTCGTATCAAATATCGGATCATAGTTAGGAGTATCGTTATGTTATGGGAGGAATTGAAAAAAATATGGATCAAGCAGCGCGTGTTGTTCGTGCTTGCCCTTTTGTTTGCCGTACAGGCCGGATATGTTGGCTGCCGGGGGTTGTATTCCCAGAAGGCGGCAAAGGCGGTGGAACGGAATGAAACGATATATGAACAGTTCTACAGCCGGTTGGAAGGCAGGTGGGATCCCGGGAAAGATGCGCTGCTGGATGAGTGGTTACGGGAACGTGACGAAAGCCAGGCCCAGTATAATACGCTGGTTGACCAGCTTCTGACGGGGGATATCTCAGAGGAAGTATTATATACATATTACCATGGGACACCGTTTTGCCAGAACCGGTATACGGATGTTTTAGAGGAATTGGACCAGCAGAGGAATTATGTGAAACAGGATACCGGGAAGAGGTACATGATGAAGGGGAACGGCTGGGTTTACTATTTTGAGGACCATTTCCTGTATTATCTCTATTTTGTGTTCCTGCTTGTCCTGTTTATTCCGCTGTTCATACGGGAAAAGGAAACGGGGATGGATCTGCTGCAGGGGCTGAGCGCGAAAGGGCAGAAGAGGATATTTGACCATAAGATACTGGCGGCATTTACTGTGATGGGGAGCGGGCTTTTGCTGCTGACAGGTGAAAAGTTTGTTCTTTATTCTGTGCGGTGCGGGCTGGACAATATGATGTATCCGATCCAGAGCCTGCCAGTTTTTGAAACGTGCCCCTGGAATATCCCGGTCGTCGGCGGCCTGATGGCAGAACTGCTTCTCCTTTTATGTGCCGGGGTTCTGCTGGGCGGCGTGACCGTTGCCTGTTCCATGTTTATCCCCAGGACGATAGATGTGTGTCTGATCGTACTGATCCTGGTGTTTGTACCGATGTTTTTGTTTTCGAAGGACTTTTTGTTCCATTATCCGATCCTGACATCGCTTTTGTATCCGGATCAGTTGGTGTACGGGTGGCGTGATATTGATATTGGGGAGCAGGTTTACAAAACGGGGAGGGAAATAGGGTGGATCGGGGCTGGCTCGCTGCTGGCGGGGATGGTTTTATTTGGGATCGCTAAAATAAGGGGGCGGAGGTGTGCGTAAAGGGGGAGTAAGTGTGCGTAAAGGGGGAGTAAGTGTGCGTAAAGGGAGGCGAAGTATGCAAAAAGAAGGAGGAAATGTGCAAAAAGGGAGACGAGATATGCGGAAAGGAGTGCAGGGATGAAAAAGAGGGCGGCGGTATGCGGGATCGCATTTATGATAAGTGTATGTTTATTGTGTGGCTGCAGACAGACTGGAAATGTGAAGATACAATTGAGCACGCTGCAGGATGTGCTGTCATGGGATGGCGGGGTGGTCTGGAGTACGGAAAAGGGTGTGTTCGTAAAGGACAAGAAGAGGGTGGTTTCTTCGCCTGAGCCAATGCCGCCTTCTGAAACAATGTCTGTTTCGGCGGCGTTAGAAAAGTGTATTTTTCAGGATCCCTTTTATGAAAAAGAGGAGGGGGAGGAGAATTTACTTCAGTATATAGAGGATGGCTGCCTGTATTATATCCGGATATTCAGCAGCAGGTATTATGAATTGTGTTCCATGGATCTGGGGACTTTTGAGGAAACCGTTCTGTATGCAAATTACAGTGAGGCTGAGAGGAAATATGATTATCTTGGATTAAATGATAAAACGCCACTTTTCAAGGATGAGCGGAGGGATGTATCGGAGGCGCTTGTACGGAAATTTTGTATCATTGGTGATACGATCTACATGATGGACGAAGAGGTGCTTTATGTAATGAACCGGTGGACGAAATACAAAAAGGCCGTTGTCGATGATCTTGATTCGGATACGGAACTTGTATTTATGGATTCTAAGATATATTATAAAAATGCGGATGGGCTTCTTATGGAGTATGACAGGGAAAGTGGAGAAAAAAAGTGTCTCTCGGACTGGATGGTGCAGAAACTGTGTTATGGCGGTGGCGGAGTGCTGATACAGAGAATGAACGGGGACCTGTACCGCTGCTGTGCGGGTCAGGAGGTTGAGAAGCTTACGGTGTTACCCGGGCAGTTGATCCAGGGGGAAGAAAAATATTTCTATTGTTTGGAAGGGAGCGGGAGTAAGCTGGTGGTGTATGATGCGGAAACGCTGCAGCCAGTTGATGTGATAGAAGGGGATAATATATGGGGAGTGGCAGAGGTGTCAGGCGGTGTGGTTTATTACCTGGAGGCAGAGGAGGAGAGCCTGGTTTTGCGGGAATCTGATTTTTTGGGTGAGTGATCTTTTTTGCTATACAAAGTGAAGAGGTTGTTATGTTAGCAGATTATATGGTGACAGATAAAGGGTATTATTCATGTGATCGTGATTATTGTGATGTATTGATCCGACTATGTGAAGAGAAGGAGGGTGGCATGATTGAAGATTAAGGCCGCCTAGATTCGTTAAGAAATATGTAAGGTTCTTATTGTTTTTTTCGAAAGATTCATTATGTAAAATGAACTTATTAAAAAACGAGATTGCGCCCAAGTTTGTGGAACAGAAGGACTATGATCGGGCCATATCATTAAGGAGGGAAAAAATGCTTCTTAAGTTAAACCGGCTTTTGGTATATGGGAAAAATTACAGATTCCATTCGCCTTTTTACTATATTTTAAAACTTTTTATCATGTATCCTGTTACATTAGTTACAAGTATCGTTTACACATCCGGATTAGTCATCTATCTTGTAGGTTCGGGTTCTTTGGGATGTGTGGATTCCTTTGCGGTGTGTATGAAGGCAACGGAGATTACGTTTTTGTTCTTTCTGTTTCTTTCTTTTGAGTTTTTTAATAAAGTACAGCGGGACCGGATAGAGGAAACCATTGCCAGTATCGGTGGCAGACATTCGAACGTTGTATGGATGCAGGTGATCTTGCTGGTGCTGTTAGACGTACTTTACTGTACTATTTTTGCGGTATACCAGATCAGGGTGATGAGGGATCATGAAATTCATTCCCGTCATTATCTCCTGTTTATCCTCGTCAGTGTGTTTTTGTATCATTTCCTTCTGTACCTGTTTGCCATACTGGGCGGGAGGGTTTTCTCGCTGCTGCGGTCGAAAGCGGCAGGGTACTGTCTGCTGGTTGTCGTTTGGTTTCTGTTCAGTCCCAGACTGGTCAGTACCCTTCACCAGATCTCTTATGGAAAGGAATGGCTGTACCGGATCAGTGACCTGCTTGGGTTATACAGCAGGGATTACGAGTCCATGTTGGATTTCTATTATATCTTCTCCCTTGAAGCAGTGAATTTTCAGCGGATCCTGTTTTGGATCCTTCTCATGCTGTCAGTCATTTTCATCTGTTCCCGGATGCGTACCGGGAAAATCTGGGGCGGGCTGGCCGTTATCGGAACAGCGGTGTCTCTTATTTCCTTTTTCCAGCCCACGTCAGCAGTGAGCCTGGACTGCGGGGTGAGCGGGCAGGATGCCCTGACAGCAGATGATGTTTATTACCAGCGGAATGACTGCATGGATATGACACAGTACAGGGAGGCGGATTTTAGGGTAAAAAGCTATGACTTTGACCTGGCAGTCCGCCGAGAGCTGAAGGCGGAGGTGACAGTGGAACTGGACGGGAGCGGCTTGCAGGAATATTATTTTACCCTGTATCACGGTTACAGGCTGGAGAATGTCAGGACTTCATTGGGAACCGGATTGCCTTTTGAACAGAAGGGAGATCATATTCGTGTTTTGGCCCCGGAAGGGGAACAGGTAACAGCACTGACATTTACGTATGAAGGGAGCGGTAAACGCCACTACAGTACAGAGCAGGGGTTCTTCCTGCCTGGGTATTTTGCCTATTACCCCATGCCGGGATGGCGGCAGGTATATATCTGGCAGAATGGCTATTCGGGAAATACGTTTGAGGGACTGGGTTATGAGGTTCCTTTCCATGGGCAGGTGCACACGGAGGTCCCGATGTACAGCAATCTGTCTCTCGGCGGGGATGGTATGGTCAGTGGAACAAGTGACGGCATGACGCTGTTGGGAAGCTATTTTGCAGAAGAGTGTGAGGTGGAAGGCTGCCGTATCGTGTATCCCCTGCTCTGCGATGACCAGGAGCGCCCGGATGAGGATAAAGAGGAATGGGCTTCCTTTATCAGGGATTATGCGGGGAGTGGGGCAGATCTGACGGGAAAAACAATATTCATACCGCCTTACATGAACGGTACTTTCTGGTTTTTCGGAACGGATCAGGTGATAGGGAGACTGGTGGATCTGGAAGACAGGTATGAAAAATATATAACGGAAGGGGAACTGTATCCCTATATATCGGATGAGGAAATGATGCAGGAGCTGGAGGAAATGCAGGAAATGGAAGATCCGGATGAACCGGAGGAAGGAGATGGATGGGATTGATCGAGATAAATCAGGTGAGTAAATCTTTTGGAAAAAAGCAGGTGCTGAACAACGTAAGCTGCCGTCTGGAGCATGGGATCTATGGACTTCTGGGGCCGAACGGGGCTGGTAAGACCACGCTGATGCGCTGTATGGCGGACCTGTACAAGGTATCGGGCGGGTCGGTGCTTCTGGACGGGGCTCCCCTGGGTAGGAAAAAGAACCATGTCGGGTATCTTCCGCAGTCCTTTGGGCTGTTCAGGGAACTCACGGTGCAGGACTGTCTCGGTTATTTCTGCGGACTGAAGGACATTCCCCGGGCAGAGAGGAAGGAATGGATCGAGAAGACGCTGGCGGCCGTCAACCTAACGGACAGCGCCAGAACCCGGGCGGGCAAATTGTCAGGCGGGATGATGCGCCGCGTCGGTGTGGCACAGGCGCTGCTCGGCAGGCCGGAACTGGTCATGTTCGATGAGCCTACGGCAGGGCTCGACCCGGAGGAGAGGATGAACTTTAAGAGGATCCTCTCGGAGCTGGGGGAGAGGGAGACCGTGATCATATCGACGCATATCGTGGAGGATATCGAGGCCTGCTGTGACCATGTGGTCGTGATGAACAGGGGCGAGATCCTGTATACCGGTACCTGCGCGGAAATGAAGCAGCTGGCGGAGGGGAAGGTATTTGCCTGTGAGAAAGATAACGCTTCTGCCATACCTCCGCAGGCGGTACTGGAAAAGCAGTATGAACAGAATGGTACGGTGTACTACCGGATCCTTTCAGGGACGGAGCTGGAACTCCCGGCACTGGAACCTGCCGTCGAGGACGGTTATATGTGCATCATTAAGAACATAGGGGGGCGGGGAAATGTTTAAGATCCTGGAACGGTGCTATCTGCAGGCAAAGAATATGAAGGGGCTGTTTTTTGTACCGCTGGTTGTGTTTTATATCGTGATCCCGCTGATGGCGTACGCTTATACGCTGAGTCCGCTCACCCCCCAGGACGTCAATATCACACTGGCGGAGGTTTCCTATCTTTTGGTTCCGGTCTTTTCCGTGTGGTGGCTGTATCTGTCACTGAAAGAGTATCTGGAAGGGGAGGGAAATGAACTGCTGGTCATGTCCGGCGGTGTCGGCGCGGTGTCCGGCGTGTTTTTCTGTGCGACGGTGGTAAGTTACCTGCCCGTGTTCCTGTTCTATGACAATTCGATAGATGAGATCACGGATCTTTTTCTGCAGATGGTGGTTGTGTCTTTTCTCATGTACGGGGTGGTGCTGGCGGCCGCGTTTTTGTTCCGGAGTGTGGCGGCAGCCATTCTTGCTACTTTGTGTTATGCCATTCTGGGGACATCTGCGGTGGAGGAGTTATCCCTTATCGTATACGGGAGGATGCAGGGGCGTGTGATGTGGTTTCATGAGGCGCTTCCCCTGGTCGTGCTGGGGATCGTGTTCTGGGTGTATGGGATCCGTTGTTCAAAAAGGTACAGATAGTGATGTTGAACTGTGAAAAGAAGAAAGCTGTATAAGCCAAAGGGATAACTTCTGCGGTGAGTGAAATAAATTGAGAAGAAGTAAAGCTAAAAAAGTAAAATTTTCATCTTCCTACGTTTCCTTGTTATAATACTTAAGGAAAGTATCAGATTCAGAGCAGTCAAAAAAGAACAGCT
>CAJTZN010000028.1 GCA_910584065.1 uncultured Eubacterium sp. | reverse complement strand
ATAAGCTGTTCTTTTTTGACTGCTCTGAATCTGATACTTTCCTTAAGTATTATAGAAAGAAACGAGGAACGATATGTTAAAAAATATAAACATGAAAAACTACAGCTATCTACTGGAAAAGGAAAACGAAACACTGAAACGAAAAATCTCCCACCTTGAAAATGAGCGTGACCGTGCTGTTTTGGAGAAAGTGCGGATGAGTGAATTACTGGAAAAGTATAAGGGGGAATATGAAGCACTGATTGCCGATACGAAGAAACTGATTGAGAAACAAAGGGAGTCGGAGAAGGTTTTGGATGGGATTGTTGAGGGGATGAGGGGTGAATTGGATAGGGTAGTGGGGAAGGGATTCTAATGAATATAATTATTTAAACTATGGGTATTATCAGAGCGTATCTGGTAATACCCCTTTTATATAGAAGAAAAAAGTTGGAGTGTGATTTTATAAACGTGAATGAATCAAACGCTTTAAAAATACCTTTTTGGTGCAAGTTGAATATGACAATTAAGGAAGCGGCAGCTTATTCCAATATAGGGATTAACAAAATTGAAGAGTTATTAAAGCAACCACAATGTGACTTTGTGTTATATGTCGGCAACAAAAAATTGGTGAAAAGAAAAGAATTCGAGAGTTATATATCAAAGAGTCTGGAAATTTAGGTGGAAAGTAGAAATTTTAATTTGATTGTTCCAATATACAGGGTGATATGATATAATAATATCCTGTATCAGACTCTTTTTGTTGGAAAACAGCAGAAAGGAGTTGAGTTTATGGGTAAAGATTTAAAAGGAAAGGAACTAGGAGTAGGCATTTGCCAAAGAAAGGATGGTTTATACACGGCAAGGTTTGTAAGCAAGAGAACTGGTAAATCAGTTCAAAAATATTTCCCGAAGTTGCAGGAATGCCGTAAGTGGTATGCGGATGCAAAGTTTGAGGACGAACATGGTGGTATCAATGCGTCCGGGGATATGACGGTAACTGCATGGTTTGATTATTGGATTGAAAACATCAAGGGTGACAGCATAAGACCAAATACAATAAGAAATTATAAAGAACGGTTTGAGCATAATATAAAGAAGTGCATCGGCAATATGATACTGTCAGAGGTAAAACCGATGCATTGTCAGAATGTTTTAAACCAGATGAAGGATGATTACAGGTCATCTACCATATATCAAACAAAAATTACCTTATATTGTATGTTTTCTGATGCGGTTGAAAATGATGTAATCTATAAAAATCCAGTAACAAAGGGAATAAAACATAATATCGGTAAAGAGCCTAAGAAGATCAGAGCATTAACCATTGACGAACAAAAGAAGTTCCTTGAAGTTGCAGAGAAGAGCAGTAATTATAATCAGTTCGCTTTTATTTTGCAGACAGGATTACGAACAGGTGAGTTAATAGGCTTGAAGTGGTCTGATATTGATTGGGAAAAGCGTGTCATACACATACAGAGAAGCATGGAGTACCGATACAGTGTTGGTGAATGGCATTTTGGAGAGCCGAAAAGCAAATCAGGCTATCGTGACGTACCTTTAACAGAAGAAGCGGTTGCAATTCTGAAAAGGCAGAAAGAGAAACTGAGAGAAATCAAAGTAATCAATATGCAGTTTAAAGAGCATGTATTTCTTTGCAGGAAAGGCGAACCAACAAAAAATTCAGCTTACGATACTTCATTGTTTAAACTGTGTGACAAAGCTGGTATAAGACGTTTTTCAATGCACGTTTTAAGACATACGATGGCGACAAGATGTATTGAAGGTGGTATGCGTCCTAAGACTTTACAGGTGATTCTGGGTCATGCCAATGTAGGTATCACAATGAATTTGTATGTTGATGTGACAGAAGAAGAGAAGATTAAAGAGGTAGAGAAAATAGAAAGTGCCTTAAAAATTGTGTAGTAATTTGTGTAGTAAAAATATAGAGAAAGGCGAAAACCCTTGAAAATAAAGGATTTTCGGATAGGTATAACAGGATATGAAACTAGGAATCGTAGGACTCCCCAACGTTGGAAAAAGCACACTGTTCAACTCTCTGACAAAAGCCGGAGCAGAATCCGCGAACTATCCATTCTGCACGATCGACCCCAATGTCGGTGTCGTCCCTGTTCCGGACGAGCGTCTGGAAGTACTCGGCAAGATGCACCATTCAGCTAAGATCGTGCCGGCGGCAATCGAATTTGTGGATATTGCCGGCCTGGTGAAAGGGGCCTCGAAGGGAGAGGGACTGGGAAATCAGTTCTTATCCAATATCCGCGAGGTAGACGCGATCGTACACGTTGTGAGATGCTTTGAGGATAGCAATATCGTCCATGTGGACGGAAATGTAGATCCACTGCGAGACATTGAAACTATCAATCTAGAACTGATCTTTTCCGATATAGAGATCCTGGAGCGGCGTATCGCCAAAAGCGTGAAGGCGGCGAGAGCCGATAAAAAGCTGGCGGGCGAAGTGGACATGCTGAACCGGCTGAAAAGCTTTTTGGAAGAAGGCCATCTGGCGAAAAATTTTGAATGTGGGAATGAAGATGAGGAGGCGTGGTTTGGCGGATACAATCTGCTGACGGCGAAGCCGGTCATTTATGCGGCGAATGTGGCGGAAGATGACCTGGCGGACGACGGGGCATCCAATGCGCAGGTGGCGCAGGTGCGGGAGTTCGCAAAAGAAGAAAAATCCGAAGTGTTTGTCATCTGCGCGCAGATTGAGCAGGAGATTGCCGAACTGGACGAGGACGAGAAAAAAATGTTCCTTGAGGATCTGGGACTGACGGAGTCCGGCCTGGAAAAACTCATTCGGGCCAGCTACCGGATCCTCGGGCTGATCAGTTATCTGACGAGCGGCGAACAGGAGACAAAGGCGTGGACGATCACCAAAGGGACGAAGGCGCCTCAGGCGGCAGGCAAGATCCACACCGATTTTGAGCGGGGATTTATCCGGGCGGAAGTAGTCAGTTACGAAAATCTCGTGGAGAATGGCGGTTACAATGGAGCGAGGGAAAAGGGACTCGTCCGCTCGGAAGGAAAGGATTATGTCGTGCAGGATGGCGATGTTGTGCTGTTCCGATTTAATGTGTAAAGGAATAACGGCACTTTGTGTCTTCGCGCTGCTCGGCACAAAGAGGCTTCATATGCAAAAGGCAGCGCAGAAATGAGGATTATGATATGAGCGCGGAAGCGGCAGATATTGCATTTCCCAATTTAGGAATATTTATTTCGGAATTGCCGAAAGGATTTACGATCGGAGAGTTTACAATCGCGTGTTATGGTATTATCATGGCACTCAGTATGATGGCGGGGCTTTGGATCGTCTGTGTGCAGGCGAAGAGGACGGGTCAGAAAACGGAGACGTACATTGATTTTGCCCTGTACGCCATCGTGTTTTCACTGATCGGGGCCAGGCTTTATTATGTCGCCTTCAGTTGGGATTCCTATAAAAATGATCTCTGGCAGATCTTTAATACGCGGGGCGGCGGTATGGCGCTGTACGGAAGTGTTATTGCGGCGATCATTACGGCGGCTGTGTACTGCAAGGTGAAACATCAGAACTTCTTTTTGCTGGCGGATACGTCGGTGGCGGGACTCGTGCTGGGACAGATCATTGGGCGGTATGGAAATTTCTTTAACCGGGAGGCTTTTGGGGAATATACGGACAACTTGTTCGCCATGCGGCTCCGGGTGGATCAGGTGAATCCGTCCAATATCACGGAACGGATGCGGGAGCATATGCAGACGGTGGACGGGGTCAGTTACATACAGGTTCATCCGACCTTTTTATATGAGTCGCTTTGGAATGTGATGGTATTCGTTCTTATATTGGTGCTGACGAAGAAAAAGAAAGTGAACGGGGAGATTTTCCTCCTCTACATGGTCGGGTACGCGCTCGGCCGTGTGTGGATCGAGGGACTGCGGACCGACCAGCTGCAGATCGGGGCGACGGGGATCGCCGTCTCGCAGCTGCTGGCAGGTTTGATCGCCGTAGTCGGTATTGGCGCGTGGGTCATCGTCCGGATCTGCCTGAGGAAGAAGGAAAGTCCAGGGGAGGATGGAGCGAAAAGATCCGTTATAGAGGAAACGGAGCAGGAATCTCTGGAAGGAGTGAAGGAATCCGTCATAGAGGAAATGGAGCGGGGTTCTCTGGACGGGGCGAAAAGATCCGTTATAGAGGAAACGGAGCAGGAATGTCTGGAAAAAGAAACGATACGGGATGAGGACGCGGGAGGATCATGAGAGAAGAATTTTCAAGAAGCGCCTTGCTTTTAGGCGAACGGGCAGTCGAACTACTTGCCCGGAAAACCGTGGCGGTGTTTGGTGTCGGCGGCGTGGGGGGATTTGCGGTCGAGGCGCTGGCGCGGAGCGGGGTGGGGACGCTGCACCTTGTGGATCACGACACGGTCAGCCGTTCCAATATCAACCGCCAGATCATCGCCCTGCATTCCACCGTGGGAAAACAAAAAACAGAGGTGCTGAAACAGCGGGTACTCGATATCAACCCGGAGGCGGCCGTGCAGGTGCACGATTGCTTTTTTCTGCCGGACAATGCAGAGGAATTCGATTTTTCTTCCTATGATTATGTAGTCGATGCGGTGGATACGGTGACGGCCAAACTCGAACTTGCCGCGCGGGCGCAGAGGGCAGGCGTTCCGGTCATAAGCTGCATGGGAGCAGGGAACAAGCTGGATCCCACGGCGTTTGAGGTGGCGGATATTACCCAAACATCCGTGTGCCCGCTCGCGCGGGTCATGCGGCGGGAATTAAAAAAGCGCGGCGTGGAACATCTCAAGGTCGTGTATTCCAAAGAAATGCCGGTCAAAACCCCTGCAAGCCATGGGCAGACGGAGCCGGATGGTGTCGGGGACATGGAGAGCGGCAGCGGCCATGGCCGCGAACAAGATGGTGGTCGTATTCCGGGGAGCGTGGCTTTTGTTCCGCCGGTAGCCGGGCTGATCATGGCGGGAGAAGTCATCCGGGATCTGTGCGCGGAGATCCAATGAGGGGAATAATTGATAAGAAAAGTATAAAGAAAATGTAAACACCACATCTAGTACTGGATGAGGTGTTTTTTTTGCGCCTGAACTAGATGTGGTGCCAGAACAGATGGTTTGTCCCCGGAAAAACGTTAGTTTGGGTCAAAACTGTGGCAAAAAAAGCTTGCTTTTATCCCCAAAGTGGAGTAGAATCTAATTAAAAGTGGAGCAAAGTGGAGTAAAGTGGAACGAAGTGGAAGTTGGTGAAATCTTATGTTCATGGGTACCTATGATCACAGCATCGATACGAAGGGCAGAGTGATCGTCCCAGCGAAGTTTCGGGAAACGCTGGGAGATTCTTTTGTTGTGACACTCGGCCTGGACGGATGCTTGTTTGTGTACCCGAACGAGGAATGGGAAGATTTCGTCAGACAGTTAAAAGAGCTTCCGGGAAGCAAGGAAGCCCGCAAGTTACAGAGATACTTCATGGCAGGCGCTGCACCCTGTGATGTGGACAAGCAGGGACGGGTACTGATCCCGTCAAACCTGCGGGAAAAGGCGGAACTGGAAAAAGATATCGTTTTTGTAGGCGTGATGAGCAAGATTGAGATCTGGAGCAGGAAACGATGGGATGAAAACGATGATTTTGATAACGTAGACGATATCGCGGAGCACATGTCAGAATTTGGCCTGTCGTATTAAAAAAGCAGCGGCAGAATGAGAGGGAAAATGGAATTTAATCATGTATCGGTACTTTTGAATGAGTGCATGGAAGGACTCAGCATCCGGCCCGACGGCATCTATGTGGATGGTACGCTGGGCGGTGCGGGACACGGATACCACGTATGCCGCAGGCTTTCCGGAAACGGACGGTTTGTCGGTATCGATCAGGACGCCGCCGCGGTAAAGGTTTCAGAGGAACGGCTGAAAGAATTCGGGGAAAAAGTTACCATTGTCAAAAGCAACTATGTACATATGAAGCAGATCTTAGGGGACATGGGAATTGACAAAGTGGACGGGATCCTGCTCGATTTGGGAGTGTCTTCCTATCAGCTGGATACGCCGGAGAGAGGCTTTTCCTATAAAACTGATGCGCCGCTCGATATGAGGATGGATCAGGAACGGATCACGACGGCAAAAGATATTGTCAATCATTACGAAGAAGAACGTCTTTATGAGATGATCAAATGGTACGGTGAAGAGCGCTACGCGAGGAACATCGCCCGCCGTATCGTGCAGAAACGACAGGAAAACGAAATACGGACGACGGGAGAACTGGTAGGGATCATCCGGGATTCCATGCCGGCGAAGGCGAAAAACGGAAAAGGGCACCCCGCGAAAAGAACTTTTCAGGCGATCCGGATTGAGCTGAACCAGGAACTTTCGGTACTAGAAGATTCGCTGGAAGACATGGTGTCATTATTGAATGACGGCGGACGCCTCTGTATCATAACGTTTCATTCGCTCGAAGACCGGATCGTGAAGAATTTCTTCCGCAAAAAAGAACATCCGTGTACGTGTCCGCCGGACTTTCCGGTATGCGTGTGCGGGAAAAAGCCAGAGGGCAGAGTGGTAACGAGAAAACCGATCCTTCCGGGGGAAGATGAGCAGAGGGAAAATAAACGATCAAAAAGTGCGAAACTCCGTATTTTTGAAAAAATAAGTCCTACCGACAAAAACTAAAGGGAATTAGCGCAGAATGGAGAATCCTATGGTAAAAGAGACAAGGACAACGACATACATTTACGGCAATGCGGCACGGAAACTGCAGGCGGAACCGGCGAGACGGATCGAACGGGAGCCGTCAGGTACCCCACGCAGAAGACCGAAACCGCATGTAAAAAGGAGAGTGGACAAACTTTCCGTACTGCTTATTGCCGTCACATTTGCCATAGCGCTTACCGTGTGTTATAGTTATATCAGGCTGCAGTTTTCAAGCACCTATCTGAGCAAGCGGGTAGCGTCGCTCGAGAGCGAGGTACTGGAGATGGAGACGGAAAACTCGAACGAGTGGCAGGCGCTGGAGGAAAATGTGGATCTGAACGAAATTTATAAAAAAGCGACGAAAGAACTGGGGATGAGGAGCGCGAAGAGCGATCAGATCTTTACCTATGAGAGCAAGAAGAGTACGCAGGTACGGCTTCATAATCAATAGAAAAAGCGAGGGGAATTTGCTATGGAAGTCCGCAGGAGGGTCCGGGTACGGGGAAAAAGGAGAAGAAGAAAACGATTTACAAGAGGGATGACAAAAACCCTCTTTCTCTTTTTGGCGTTTGTCTTTATTTTGTTTGTGGCGCTGTCCGTGAGGATCTATATGTTGAACCGGGATCACGGGGATGCGTATAAAAAACAGGTATTTGCCCAGCAGTCATATACGAATAAAGTGCTGAAATACCGTCGCGGGGCCATCAAAGACCGAAATGATACGATACTGGCGCAGAGTGTGAGGCGGTTCCGGCTCGTGCTGGAGCCAAAGACGATGCTGGCCGATGACGAGGTGAAAAAAGAAACGGTGGCGCAGCTCGTACAGTATTTTCAGGCAGATGCGTCTGCACTCGACAAACTGATCAATGATAATCCGAACTCGATGTACCAGTATGTCGAGGGATACGGGGAACTGACGAAAGAGCAGGTTTCCGGATTTGAGGAACGGATGAAAGAGAATAAAAACGTACAGGGCGTGTGGTTTGAAGAAACGTTTAAGAGGATTTATCCGCTGAATACGATCGCCTCGAACATCGTGGGGTTCACGGCAGCCGAGAACGAGGGAACGTACGGGATTGAGGGAACTTATAACGACCAGCTGAACGGAAGGACCGGCAGGGAATACGGCTACTTTGACGCCAATATGAATTTCCAGCGCACGGTGAAAAAGGCGTCGAACGGAAACAGCGTCGTTTTGACGATTGATGCCAATGTGCAGAGGGTTGTGGAGAAAATGATAAAAAAATACGATCAGGATGTGGGCGCGAAAAATATCGCGGTCATGGTCATGAATCCGAACAACGGGGAGATTTTAGCGATGGCCTCCCAAAATTCGTATGATCTGAACAACCCGAGGGATTTGTCTTCCATGTATACGCAGCAGGAGATCGACGCGATGGACGAGACGGTGTCGACGCAGAATCTGATGGCGATGTGGTCAAATTTCTGCATCGCGTTCGCCTATGAGCCGGGTTCGACGTTTAAACCGTTTACGGTGGCCGCGGCACTCGATGAGGGGCAGGCGAAAGATTCGGACTATTTTCAGTGCCCGGGCGTGATGAACATAGCGGGGACGGAGATCCACTGTTCGCTCCGTTCCGGGCACGGGAACATCTCCCTGCAGAAAGGGGTTATGGAATCGTGCAACTGCGTGATGATGCAGATCAGTTCCAAACTGGGGCGCGATCAGTTCAGTAAATACAACCGCATTTTCGGGTTCGGCCAGAAAACGGGCATCGACCTGCCGGGTGAGGCGGCGGGGCAGATCCATGAAAAAGAAGATTTGAACCCGGTCGAACTCGCGACAAGCAGTTTCGGGCAGACACAGTCGGTCACGATGGTGCAGATGGCGGCCGGATTTTCTTCCCTCGTCAATGGCGGGGACTATTACCAGCCCCATCTCGTGAAGGAGATACAAAATGAGAACGGGGCCGTAATCGAAAATGTTACGCCGGTAGTCGTCAAAAAGACCGTATCGGAAAATACGAGCCGTCTGCTGCGGAAATATCTGCTGGCTACCGTAGAGGAGGGGACGGCAGGCCCGGCAAAGGTCAAAGGATACAGCATTGGCGGAAAAACGGGGACGGCACAAAAACGGCCGGTCGAAGAAAAAAATTACCTTCTGTCATTTATCGGATGTGTTCCGGCTGAGGATCCGCAGGCGGTGATCTATGTCATCATTGATGAGCCAAATGTGGAAGAACAGGCACACAGTACGTACGCGACGGAATTTGCCTCAAAAATCATGAAGAAGATATTGCCATTTCTCGGTATATACCCGGAAACAAACTAATACAATTAGTAGTGATATGAGTTTCTGAGGTGACATTATGCTAGTCGGACACAAAACGTACCAGCGGCAGAACCTGTTTTTGGTGTTTTTTGTCTTTTCCCTCATACTGACTGTGGCGATGGGCCGGCTCGGCTATCTCATGATATACCGGGCGGATTATTACGGGGTGATGGCCAAGGAACTGCATGAGAGGGAGCGCGCGATCAAAGCGGAGCGGGGGAAGATCCTCGACCGCAACGGAAATCTGCTGGCCGGTAACGTCTCGGTCTCCACCATTTCAGTCATTCACAGCCAGATCGAGGATCCGGAAAAGGTGGTGAGCATCCTTTCATCGGAACTGGGCATTGAGGCCGACGTCATCCGGAAAAAGGTGGAAAAGGTGTCTTCCCGTGAAAAAATAAAATCCAATGTCGAAAAGGAAATCTCCGATCGGATCCGCAGCTACCGGCTGGCCGGGGTGACCGTGGACGAAGACTATAAACGATACTACGAATACGGATCCCTGGCGTCGAAAGTGCTCGGTTTTACCGGCGGCGACAACCAGGGGATCATTGGACTCGAGGTGTCTTATGAAAAATATCTGAAAGGCATCGACGGCTCGATCCTGACGATGACGACGGCGGGCGGGACGGAGATCAAAAACGGGGCGGAGGACCGCGTCGAGCCGGTGGCCGGATGGACGCTGACGACGAGTCTGGACCTGAATGTAATGAAATACGCGAATCAGGTCGCCTATACGCTGCTTGAGCAGAAACAGGCGAAAACGGTGGAGATCCTGATCATGAATCCGCAGAACGGTGAAATATACGCGATGGTGAACGCGCCTGAATTTGACCTGAACAATCCCTATGAGTTAAACGGCGGTTCCGACGGGCTCTCGGAAAAAGAAAAGATGGAACGCCTGAATAACCAGTGGCGGAACCTGGCGGTGAGCGATACGTACGAGCCGGGATCGACGTTTAAAGTCATAACGACGGCGGCGGCGCTCGACAAAGGCGTGGTGACGATGAATGACACATTTTCCTGTCCCGGCTATAAAATAGTGGAAGACCGGAGGATCCGCTGCCATAAAACGACCGGGCACGGCGCCCAGACATTCCTGCAGGCGATCGGCAATTCGTGCAACCCCGTGTTTATGGAAGTCGGGGCCAGGGTCGGCGTGGACGGCATGTTTGAGGAAATGAAACGGTTCGGCGTGATGTCGAAGACCGGGATCGACGTGCCGGGCGAGGCGGGGACGATCATGCACAAAAAGGAAAATGTGGGGGCGGTGGAACTTGCCACCATGTCGTTCGGCCAGTCATTCCAGCTCTCGCCGGTCCGTATGCTCACGACAGTGTCGTCGATCATCAACGGCGGCAAAAGCATTACGCCGCACTTTGGCGTCTCGGCTGAGAGCAGCGACGGGACGGCGATGAAAAAGTTTTCTTATGAAGGCGGTTCTTCGATCCTGAGCGAGGAGAAGTCGAAGCAGATCTGCGAGGCGCTCGGAAAAGTCGTGACGGACGGGGGCGGAAAAAAGGCGGCCGTTGACGGATATGTCGTCGGCGCGAAGACCGGAACGAGCCAGAAGCTTCCGCGCGGTAATGGCAAGTATATTGCGTCCTGTATCGGGTTTGCGCCCGTGGATCATCCGGAAGTGATCGCGATGGTCCGCATCGACGAGCCACAGGGACTTTACTACGGCGGTACGATCGCGGCGCCGGCGATTTCTTCCATCTATACGAACATTCTTCCCTATCTTTTGGAAGATTAACTTGCGGTAAAAGCTGTAATGGAGTACAATGAGTAAGAATGGGTTTTGGATAAAAATAAGATAAGATGAGGTGCTAAGTGTGAAGTTAGAGTTAAGTGTGTTAATGCCAGTGATCATATCGTTTGGGATCAGCGTCGTTTTGTGCCCGGTCATCATACCGTTTCTGCGCAAGCTGAAGTTTGGGCAGTATGTGCGGGATGACGGGCCGGAATCGCATCTGAAAAAGGCGGGGACGCCGACGATGGGAGGACTCATCATATTGGTGTCCATCCTTCTTACCGCTTTGATCTATGTGAGAAAATATCCGGACATCATCCCTGTCCTTTTTATGACGCTCGGTTTCGGGATCATAGGATTTTTGGATGATTACATCAAGGTTGTGATGAAGCGCTCCCTCGGACTCCGTCCGATGCAGAAAATGCTGGGGCAGTTCATCGTGACCGCGATCTTTGTATACTACTATTTTCATGTGGCAAAACTGGATGCGTCGATCATGATCCCGTTTTCGGGCGGGCAGACTTTTGTTATGCCGGACTGGCTTTTTGTCGTGTTTGTGTTCATCGTCGTGCTGGGAACGGTAAACGGCGTGAACTTTACCGACGGGCTCGACGGCCTGGCGTCCGGCGTGACTGCGATCGTCGGCACGTTTTTTACGATGGCGGCACTGGCGCTGAACGCGGATATGACCCCGATCACAGGGGCTGTCGTGGGAGGCGTTCTCGGATTTCTGCTCTTTAACACCTATCCCGCACGCGTGTTCATGGGAGATACCGGTTCCCTCGCGCTGGGCGGGTTTGTGGCGTCGATCGCCCTCATGCTGCACATGCCGCTCTTTATCGTGATCGTCGGACTCGTCTATCTGGTGGAAGTACTTTCCGTTATACTGCAGGTAGGGTATTTTAAGCTGACGCACGGAAAACGGATCTTTAAAATGGCGCCGATCCACCACCATTTCGAACTCAGTGGTTTTTCGGAGACTCAGGTAGTGGCCGCGTTCAGCATCCTGACGGCGATCCTGTGTCTTGTGGGATTGATGGCGTTCTGAAATAGGTTTGGGCGGGAACCGAGCCGTTGCCTGCCCGGAAGTGAGGAAAAAAATGGATTTAAAAGATAAAAAGGTATTGGTAGTCGGCCTGGGAAAGAGCGGGATGGCCGCGTATGAACTGCTCCGGCAGATCGGAGCGGATGTGAGCCTGTATGACGGCAATCCGGATGTAGAAATCGGGGAAATTGATGTTCCGCTCTACCGGGGGACATTTCCGCAACAGGAATTCGCGGCGCTTGACTGCGCGGTCTTTAGTCCGGGCGTGCCGCTTGACATTCCGCTGGCCGCGTTTTTGCGCGAGAACGGCGTACCGGTGATCGGGGAGATCGAGCTTGCGTACCAGATGGAACAGGGCCGCGTCATCGGGATTACCGGGACGAACGGCAAAACGACGACGACGACTCTCGTGGGGGAGATCATGAAAGCCTATCAGGAGCATACGTTTGTCGTGGGCAATATCGGGAACCCTTACACGCTCGAGGCGGCGAAAACGTCGCCGGGTTCGGTCACAGTTGCGGAGATCAGCAGTTTCCAGCTGGAGACGATCCGGGATTTCGCGCCCGATGTGAGCGCGGTCCTCAATATCACGCCGGATCACCTGAACCGGCATGGGACGATGGAAAACTATATTAATACGAAAATGAGCATCACGAAAAATCAGGGGCGTGATCAGCTGTGCGTGCTGAATTATGAGGATGAGGTGCTCCGGGAGCGGGCGGCCGCGCTTCCCTGCCGGGTCGCGTTTTTTAGCAGCCGGCGGAAGCCACAGCCGGTAGAGGCGCAGCGGGAACAATGGAAGCAGGATGAGGCGCAGCCGGGACAACGGAAGCCGGTAGATGAGCAGTCGACGCAGGCACAGGAGGTGCCGCCGTGCATGGATCTGTATAAAGCGGCAAACGGGGACATCGTATGTGCCGGTACAGGGCGCGTACTGCTGAACCAGAAGGAAACCCGCCTGCCGGGCGACCACAACGCGGAAAACATCATGGCGGCGCTTATCATCGCGCAGGAAATGGGTGTGCCGGAGGAACTGGCGGTCCAGACCGTGCGGGAATTTCATCCGGTGGAACACCGCGTGGAATTTGTCAAAACCGTGTCCGGCGTCGATTATTACAATGATTCAAAGGGGACGAATCCTGACGCGGCGATCAAGGGGATTCAGTCAATGGACCGTCCGACCGTACTCATCGGCGGCGGTTATGATAAAGGCGGCAGTTTTTCCGACTGGATCCGGAGTTTTGACGGAAAGGTAAAGAAGCTTCTTCTGATCGGGGAGACGAAACACCGGATTGCCAAAGAGGCGGAGGATTGCGGTTTTACCCGCTATGAGTTCATGGAAACGCTAGAGGAAGCGGTGGCGGCAGCCCATGCGCTGGCGGAGGAAGGCGACGCAGTACTGCTCTCGCCCGCCTGTGCGAGCTGGGATATGTTCAAATCTTATGAACAGCGAGGCGACCGGTTTAAAGAGCTCGTCTGTAAATTGTAATAGGAAGTTTTTGCGCAGCAGAAATGGAGGTTGACATGAGAAGAAAGGGGCAGAAACGAACAGCATATCGGGAAGAGAGCACGTTTGATTACAGCCTCTTGCTGATCACCCTTTGTCTGGTTGGATTTGGACTGCTCATGATCTTCAGTTCAAGTACTTATACATCGCAGGTTAAATACGGGGATGCCGCCTATTTTCTGAAAAAGCAGCTGGTCGGCGTGATTGCCGGGATCGCAGCCATGCTCGTAGTAATGAACATCAATTACCGGGCATTTCTGAAAAAAGTCCCGTTTCTTCGTCTCCGTTTCGTGACCGTGATCTATTTTACGGCGGTGATTCTCCAGACGATCGTTATTTTTATCGGTAAGGAATTAAACGGCGCCAGGCGGTGGCTGTATATCGGGCCTCTCTCGATCCAGCCCTCGGAGATCACGAAGATTGCCGTCATACTCATTACCGCTTATTTCATTCAGATGACGCCGAAAGAAATGGGCAGACTGCGCGGCGTCGTCCGGGTCTTTATCCCGGTCGGGCTTCTGCTGGGGCTGGTAGCGCTGGAAAACATGAGTACGGCGATTGTCATATTTATTATCGCCTTCGGTATGTGCGCCGTGGCGGCGAAAAGCAAGTGGATCTATTTCTGGACGCTGTGTCTCGGGGTTGCCGCGTTCGCGATGCTCATCTTTTTTGGCGAGGGATTCCGCGCTGAGCGGTTCGAGATCTGGCGGGATGTGGAGCATCACGAAAAAGGTTTCCAGATCCTGCAGGGGCTGTACGCGATCGCGTCCGGCGGCGTATTCGGCACCGGTCTCGGCGAGAGTATGCAGAAGCTCGGGTTTATCCCTGAGCCTCACAATGACATGATCTTCTCGATCATATGTGAGGAACTCGGCATGGTGGGTGCCGGCATCGTCATACTCATGTTCATCCTTCTGCTGTGGCGCATTTATAATACGGCGGTCACGTCACCGGATCTGTTCAGCGGGCTCATCTGTACCGGCGTCATGATCCATATCGCGACACAGGTCGTCATGAATATCGCGGTGGTCACGAATTCGATGCCGTCTACCGGTATCCCGATGCCGTTTATCAGTTACGGCGGTACGAGTATTTCCATTCTCCTGGCGGAGATGGGGCTGGTGCTCGGCATCTCCCAAAAACGAACCAGGACATGATACCAATTTTCCCGGATTGCATAATTTAGTAGTATTATATGATTATGTAATGGGGGATTGTAGTGGTTATTGAAGTGGAAGGCGGCAGCAGGGCTGCCGGCGAACTGGCCATACAGGGAGCGAAAAACGCTGTTCTTCCGATGATAGCGGCAACGGTACTTTGCAGAGAAAGCGTTGTTTTGCAAGGATGTCCGAACATTCGTGACGTCGACGCCATGACGTCGATCCTGAAAGAGATCGGGGCGGACGTGACGTGGGACGGCGGTCAGCTGATCATCAACGCCGCGTCGGCGGACGGCTGTGAGATCAGCGGGAAAGCGGCGGGAGAGGTTCGGGCGTCGGTGCTGTTCCTCGGCAGCATGCTCGGACGGAACCGGGAGGCGGGGATCTGCCTGCCAGGAGGATGTTCGATCGGGGCGAGGCCGGTCGATTATCATGTGGCGGCGTTCGAAACACTCGGCGCGAAAGCCGTACAGGAAAACGGGAAGATCTGCTGTTCGGTGGAACGGCAGGGAGAAAACGTTGTAGAACTTCCCTATCCGAGCGTGGGCGCGACGGAGAACGTCATATTGTTTTCGGTGCTCCGGGACGGCCGGACTGAGCTGCGAAACGCGGCAAAAGAGCCGGAGATCGTGGAATTATGCTGTTTTTTGCGCAGCATGGGCGCCCGCTTGTCCGGCGAGGGGAGTTCTACGATACTGATCTGCGGCGTGAAACGGCTGCACGGCACGACATACCGATTGAAATCGGACCGCATCGTGTTTTTGACGTACGCGGCGATGGCGGCGGCGACTGGCGGAAAGGCAGTCTTTCGCGTTTTCGGTGACACGTTCCGGCGGGAAAAAGGATACCTGGAACAGGCGGGGTGCGCGGTGGAATACATACCAGATGAGGACCAGCTGTCGTCGAGCCGCATCCAGGTGTCAGGGGAGAACGGGATCCGGGCCGTCCCGTATATCCGAACGGGCCCGTATCCAGAGTTCCCGACCGATGCGCAGTCCCTGTTCCTCGCGCTTCTATCAAAAGCATACGGCGAGAGTATCATAGAAGAAAGCGTATTTGAAAATCGGTTTCTCGTGGCTTCCCAGCTGCGGAAGATGGGGGCCGACATTGAGGTGGCGGAACAGAGGGCCTGTGTCCGCGGTGTTTCGCGGCTGCACGGCGAGACGGTGTGCGCCACGGATCTCAGGAGCGGAGCGGCGCTTTTGGTGGCGGCGGCGATGGCGGACGGGACGACCCGTATCCACAACGCTGAACTGATTCTGCGGGGTTATGAGAAGCCGGCAGAAAAGATGAATGAACTTGGCATCCACGCCAGAATGTAGACGCTGGCAGATGAGACAGAATAAGCGCCCAGGGGGATGCGGCCCTGTCAGGACTGCATAAGGCAGGGGTGCACAAAGAAAGGAAGGTCAGATGATGAAAAATGTTCCCTGGCGGATCGTAGTCCCGGTCGGAGCGGTGTGTCTGCTCGCGCTCCTCATACTTTTATTCCGGGTGACGTCCGTTACGGTAGAGGGAAATACGTATTATCCGGAAGATGTAGTGGCGTCCGATGTGTGCGGTTCCTTTTTCGACAAAAATACGATCAGTTCGTTTGTCAAAAACCGTCTCGGGTTTATGAAGGTGCCGCCCTATGTGAGGGAGTGCGAGATCACGTATCCGGGCATACACGAAGTACACATCAAGCTGTATGAGAAAAAGATCATAGCAGGTATCGCCTATATGAGCCAGTATATCTATTTTGATAAAGACGGGATGGTACTGAAAAGTACAAATGAGGAAATAGCGGATATACCGTTGTTTCAGACAAAAAAAATGACGACGTTCACTCTCTACGAAAAGGTCGAGATGGAGGACGGAGGTCTTTTGGGACAGATCCTGAATCTTGCCAATTTATTCCAGCATTATGAGGTCGTCTGGGACAAGGTTGTGTTCAATGAGGCAAATGCCGCCTATCTGTACGCCGGTGACATCACGGTGAACCTGGGGAAGAAAGAGAGCTACGACGAGCAGGTTTCGGCACTTTCCAGCGTTCTTGATACGGCGCGGGAGCAGAATTTTTCCGGCGAGATCGATATGACAAATTACCGCGTCAAGGGAGACATCATTTTTCACAGAACAGCGACGAACTGAAAAAAATTTATTTTGTACTTGATTATTTCCATA
This sequence comes from uncultured Eubacterium sp., assembly GCA_910584065.1. Lineage (GTDB taxonomy): Bacteria > Bacillota > Clostridia > Lachnospirales > Lachnospiraceae > Eubacterium_F. The sequence continues at coordinate 32,228 of CAJTZN010000028.1, read as the reverse complement.
AAAAACTATATTATATATTATATATGCTATGATATTTCAGATTGTTAGATTCTTTTCTTATAAATAAAAGGAGGAACTGTAGTGTTAGAAATTATGAATAATGAGGCAGAATCCACCGCAAAGATTCTTGTAGTCGGGGTCGGGGGAGCTGGCAACAACGCTGTGAATCGAATGATAGATGAGGGGATCAAAGGGGTCGAATTTGTCTGCGTGAATACGGACAAGCAGCACCTCCGCAGCTGTAAGGCTCCGCTGAGCATGCAGATCGGCGAAAAGCTGACGAAGGGACTCGGCGCCGGCGCGAAGCCGGAAGTCGGGGAAAAGGCAGCCGAAGAGAGCCGGGAAGAGTTGACGGAAGTGATTAAAGGCTGTGATATGGTATTTGTCACATGCGGCATGGGCGGAGGAACCGGAACCGGTGCGACGCCGGTCGTGGCGCAGATCGCCAGGGATATGGGGATACTGACGGTAGGCGTTGTGACGAAGCCGTTTAAATTTGAAGGAAAACAGCGCATGACGAATGCGCTCGGAGGAATTGATAAATTAAAGCAGCATGTGGACACGCTCATCGTCGTGCCAAATGACAAGCTGTTGGAGATCAGTGATAAGAGGACGTCGATGGCAGAGGCGTTCTGCATGGCGGACCAGGTGCTGCAGCAGGGCGTGCAGGGCATTACCGACCTCATCAATATGCCGGCGCTGATCAATCTTGATTTTGCCGATGTGGTGACGGTCATGCAGGACAAAGGGATCGCGCATATCGGTGTCGGAAGCGGCAAGGGCGAGTCGAAGTGTCTGGACGCGGTGCAGGCGGCGATTACCAGTCCGCTGCTTGAGACGAGTATCGACGGCGCTTCCCACGTTATCATCAATGTATCCGGAGACATCGGCCTGCTCGAGGCAAACGAGGCAGCTACATATGTGCAGGAAATGGCGGGCGACGATGCGAATATCATCTTCGGGGCAAAAGTGGATGAAGAAAACTCCGATACGGTGATGATCACGGTCATCGCCACGGGATTGGAAGAAAAGAGCGATTCCGCCTTTGGCAATTCGTTCGGAGCCAAACAGGGCAGCAGCATATTTGGAAATCCGGCGATGGCGGCCAATACGCCGATGCGCAAACCGAGCTTTTTGTCCGGTATGGGAAACCAGAGCCGCGGCGCGGCGGGACATCCGCAGCCGGTGCAGAAACAGCCGGGTGAAGAGATGCCGGTCGTGACGAGGCCGCTCAATGCGCCGAGGTCGGCGGCAACGGCAGAATCCCAGGAAGTTTCGGAGGGAATCAAAATTCCGCCATTTCTTCAGAAAAATAGAAAATAGGAGGACTAACAAATGTCTACAGTAGTAAAAACAATGTTCGAGGTGTTATATATTGTGATCTGTATTGCGATCATCGTGATCGTGCTCATGCAGGAGGGTAAAAACTCCGGACTCGGAGCGATGACCGGTGCGGCAGACACTTACTGGAGCAAGAATAAAGGACGTTCGACCGAGGGAAATCTCGTGAAGATCACGACGGTGCTCGGTGTCCTGTTCATGATTCTTTCTCTCGTGCTTTGCAAGTATATGGTGTGATCATTAAGAAATAATAACCTCTGAAGAGCGTTTGTAAGAGAAGCTTTCAGAGGTTTCTTTTTGATTTTGGTTAGAAATGAGGTTAAAATGAAAAGCAGAAAAGATATTATTTATCAATTGATCGGCGATGACCGGTGCAGGGCGATGAAGCGCAAGGAGATGGCCGCTTACCTCTGTGTCCCGAAAGAGCAGCGTCAGGAACTTTACGATATTTTAGATGAACTGTGTGACGAAGGGAGCGTCGTCACGGACAAGCGCGGACGTTACCGCCTGCCGCAGGAATTTGTCAACACGGGCGTGTTCATGGCTACGACGCGCGGCTTTGCCTTTGTGAGGATCGAGGGGCAGGAAGACGACATATTTATTCCCGAACCGTACTGCGGCAGCGCGTTTGACGGCGACCTCGTGAAAGTTCAGGTTTACAGGGCGCGCGGCGACCGCGGCAGACGCCGGGAGGGAAAAGTCATGGAAGTGCTGGAGAGGGCGAATAAAACGATCGTCGGCACCTTTATGAAAAACGGCACGTACGGGTTTGTCGTGGCGGACCGGGAAAAATTTACGCGCGATATCTATATTCCGAAAGCAAAGACGAAGGGAGCCGTCAATGGCCACAAAGTCGTGGTGGAGATCGAGATTTTTGGTGACGGGGAGAAAAATCCCGAAGGAAGGGTGATCGAGATCCTTGGACACGCGAACGATCCGGGCGTCGATATTTTATCCGTCATCCGCGGCTTCGATCTGCCACAGGAATTTAAGGGAAGCGTCATGCGGCAGACGGAAAAGATCCCGTCGGCCGTGTCCCCAGATGAAATCGCCGGCCGCATGGATTTCCGGGACCGCCAGACCGTGACGATCGACGGCGAGGACGCGAAGGATCTAGACGACGCAATCACGCTGACGAAAACGGATGAGGGCGGGTATGAACTTGGCGTGCACATCGCGGATGTGAGCCATTATGTGACGGAGGGGTCACCGCTCGATAAAGAGGCGCTCCGCCGGGGGACGAGCGTGTACCTCGCGGACCGCGTCATTCCGATGCTGCCGCATAAGCTGTCCAATGGTATCTGTTCGCTCAACGAGGGGGAAGACCGGCTGGCGCTGAGCTGTCTGATCACGTATGACGCCAAAGGAAATATACGCGCCACACGCATTGCGGAGTCGGTAGTACGCGTGGACCGCCGCATGAGTTACACCGATGTCAATGCGATCGTCTCACATCATGACGCGGAGACGACCAGCCGCTATCAGGATTTTGTGCCGATGTTCGAACAGATGAAGGAACTGGCGGCGTTATTGAGGAAGAACCGGAAAAAACAGGGTTCGATCGATTTCGATTTTCCGGAGTGCAAGATCAGGCTGGACGAGCAGGGGCATCCGTTAGACATCGTGCCATATGATAGAAATACGGCGACGAAGATCATCGAGGAGTTTATGCTCGCGGCGAATAAGGTCGTGGCCGAGGAGTATTACTGGCAGGAGATCCCGTTTTTGTACCGCACGCACGACTACCCCGACCTCGAAAAGGTAAAGGAGCTGGCGGCGCTTGCCAGAAACTTTTCCCACACGTTAAAGATCGGGCAGGAGGAAGTGCACCCGCGGGAGATCCAGAAACTGATCGAGAGCATTGAGGGGACGGAAGAGGAGATCTTTCTCAGCCGCCTGACGCTGCGCGCGATGAAGCGGGCGAAATATTCCACGGAAAATGACGGACATTTCGGATTGGCGACCAAATATTACTGCCATTTCACCTCTCCGATCCGCCGCTATCCGGATCTTCAGATTCACCGCATCATCAAAGAAAGCCTGAACGGCGGCCTTCGTCCGAAACGGCTGGATCATTATGAGAAGATACTCGGGAAGGTGGCGCTGGCGAGCAGCGATCTCGAGCGCCGGGCGGATGAGGCCGAGAGGGAAGTTGATAAGATGAAAAAGGCGGAATATATGAGTTCGAAGCTGGGAGAAGAATATGAGGGCGTCATCAGCGGCGTGACGGGCTGGGGCATCTATGTGGAACTCCCGAACACGGTAGAGGGCATGGTGCGGCTGGCCAATCTGGAAGGTGACAGATACGAGTATGACAGTGAGAATTACCGCGCCGTGGGAAGGAACAGCGGCAGGGAGTACCGGCTTGGACAGAAGGTTACCGTCCAGGTGGCAGGCGCCGATCCGCTGACACGCACGATTGATTTTGTCATCCCACGGGATTAGATTTGTAATACCGTGGGATTAGGTTTGTAATACCGTGGGATTAGGTTTTTGGAACCATAGTTAAGGAGGCAGTTTTAAGGAGGCAGTTAGTAAAAATGGGGAAAGATAGTATACGCCTTGTCGCGAATAATAAAAAGGCATGGCACGATTATTTTATAGAGGATAAGTATGAGGCCGGCATTGAGCTCCACGGAACCGAGGTCAAATCGATCCGCATGGGCCATTGCAGCATTAAGGAAGCGTTTATCCGCGTGGAACAGGGGGAAGTGTTTATCTACGGCATGCACGTGAGCCCGTACGAGAAGGGGAATATTTTCAATAAAGACCCCCTCCGCGTGCGAAAGCTCCTGCTCCACCGCAGCGAGATCCGCAAACTGGTGGGGAAGATGGCGCAGAAAGGATATACGCTCGTCCCGCTCCAGGTCTATTTCAAAGGCAGCCATATCAAGGTGGAGATCGCGCTTGCCAAAGGAAAGAAACTGTATGACAAGCGTGAGGATATTGCGAAAAAGGACCAGCGCCGGGCGGCGGAACGTGATTTTAAAGTTAGAAATTTGTAATCTTATTTAACTTTTTTTAATAATTCTGTAATAAATTTAACAAAATTGAATATACTCTATTATAAGCCGATCAGGCGGAATCGTTTGGAAGTGAGGCAGAGTATATGAGAAGAATCAGAATTATTACAACAGTATTGTATATGGTATTTGCAGTAGAAATATTGAGCGCCTGGGAGAAAAAGCCCAACGCGGTCGAGGCGGCTGCTTTTACGCAGACGATCGTGTACGGCGAGGTGGAAGGTGAAAACCAGCTCGCGGTGCAGGAACTGGCTGCGCGGGCCGAGTACGCGAAGATGAAAACGCTGGAGCGGGAGAGGTGCAACGAGTACTGTACCCTGGAGAATCAGATCGAAGAGGAAGAATACGAAATTTCCTGGAAGAAGGAGCAGAAACGGAAGGCGAAAGTGCAGAAAAAGCGCAGGGAAGAGCGGGCGATCCTCGAGCGGATCGTCGAGGCGGAAGCCGGGGACCAGGATCTCAAGGGCCGTATCCTTGTGGCAAATGTGATCATGAACCGTGTGAGATCGAAGCATTTTCCGGATTCTGTACGGGAAGTAGTGTTCGCGCATCGCCAGTTTTCACCGATCGCCAACGGAAGCTATTACCGCGTGACGGTGTCGGAAAAGACAAAAAAAGCCGTGCAGAAGGCGGTAAAAGGAACCGATTACTCGAAGGGGGCGCTGTATTTCATGTGCCGCCGCGCCTCCACGCCGTCCAATGTGGCGTGGTTTGACAGGGCGCTGACGAAAGTGAAGGAATACGGTTGCCATGAGTTTTTTAAGTAGTTTTTTTCAATAGATCTTTTTCTTTGACAACCGCCTGCGTGTGTGGTAAAATTTAAGCGGATATAATGTGCATAAGGCGTGCACGGGATTATGTAAAATAGCGCTATGTTACGCAGGAGGTATAGAAAATGAAGCGGTCAAAAGCAGGGAAGCTACTGGCATGGCTGTTGAGTGTTTCGATGGTCGCAAGTGCGATGTTCACCGGGACGGCGCCGGGGTTGAGTGCGGCGGAGGACTCGGGGGAAGAGGTCACTTATTATGCCAGAACGATCAATTTAGGGACCAGAGGGATATCAAGTCCGAGAGTACCGACGGGTTCAAAACAGGAATGGCGCGGGGATTATGTGTATTTTGGCCTCGGGGGCGGGGTTACTCTCCATAACCGCGTTTTGGATCCGTCTACCACAGAATTTGGTACGGATGAAAGTACGATGCTCTTGGAAAATTCTTATGTGATAGAGGATATGACTCTGCATTCAGAACGTTTCAAAGACTGGGGAGAGGCGAGTACATACCTGAACGGCGCGTTTATGGACACCCATTTTAGTGCGGGAGAGAGAACGGCGATCGCGAAAAGCTCGAAGGCGGAAGAGTCAGAACAGGACGGACAAGGTTATCCGGGACTTCGTTTCGTGCCGTTTTCTGATGTTTCACTCTTTCTATTGGACGCCAAAGAGGTAACAAGACCTTCGTATGGATACAATGATAACAAAAATAACAAGGCAGTTTCCAGGGGAAAAAAGAAGACGGGAGAGCCGGCATCCTGGTGGCTGCGTTCCGAGTGTAAAATCGAGTATGAGGAAAGTGACGGAAAAAACCGTTATCAGGGCGGCGTTGTCAGAGAGGATGGCAGTATGGCCTGTATCGCTGACCATCCGGAGGATAAGGAGTTTACGCAGGGGATCAGTCCGGCATTTAATGTGAAATCATCTGCGGTCGTTTTTACATCGATGTTTTCTGAGCCAGAGGCCGGAGAAGATGATAAGGTGTCTGGTAAACCGTTTGGTGTCATATCCGGTGAAAAGACGCTGAGGGAAGTGAGTGACTACGATACGGTAGACAATGTGGGACATAATTGGAAGCTGACGCTGAAGAGCGGGGATAAAGAACCGGAAATTTCGGGTATCGAGAGAGACGGCAACCAGATTTCATTTGATTACAGCGGCGTGAGGACAGGTGAGAGACAGACGTTGTCCGCGATCATCACATCGGGTGAGGGAGAAGAGGAGATCATTCTCCATTACGGGATATTGGAAGAAACTGACGGGAAGCGCAGTCAGAGCGGTACAGTGACGTTTACCCTGCCGGCTGGATTTGATGCAAAACAGCATAAGCTGAAAGTGTTCTCCGAGCAGAGGAACGGCGATGCAACGACGGATTACGCCGGGGAAATGGCAGTCGTGGACGTTCCGGATCCGCCAGTGGTGACAGCCCCGCCTGTCGTTACAGACGCCCCGACATTGGCACCGGCCGGGACGCCGGCCGTGAAACCGGCGGAGACGCACGAGCCGGATCCGACAGGAACCCCGGTTCAGACGCTGAAACCGACAAAGTGGCCGGATGTGGAAACAGGTGTTGTCACTACAGCAAAACCAACGGTTACGCCGACGGTGACGCCGAAACCGGGCCAAACGGACAAACCGAGTCCGAAGCCGGGCGAAACGGACCGGCCAACCCCGAGACCAGGCGAAACGGACCAGCCGACGGCGGCGCCGGAGGAGACGGAATCACCGACAGAGCCACCGGAGCGGAGTGAGACGCCGACGCAGAAACCGGAATCATCAGATCATCCGACCGAAAAGCCGGACGGGACCGGGAAACCAGACCCGTCGGCAACGCCGGAGCAGACGGTCAAGCCGGTCGTGACAAACAGTCCTACGGCGACCCCTGTGATGAAAGTGGTCGAAGAATCTGATCCGGACGAGGACGAAGAAGAGGAGTACGAGGCGGACCAGCCGGATAAGACCCGGTCCTCCGTGCCAGACAAGGAGCCCAAAACCGGAGAAAACTCCGGGGTGGAACTGTACGCGACGATCGGTATGGTGGCGGGATTGTCCTATTTGCTATTGTATTTCACGGACGAAGAATGCGGCATGACAGAGGAGAAGAAAAAGCAGCTTGTTTCCAGGCTGGCCCGCTGGGCGAAAAGGGGCGGACGGTTCCGGAAGATGCTGGCGGCTGCCGCGATCGTATTACTTCTCGTCTATTATCATGCGATCGGGAAACGCACCCCGTCGGCTGTGATCGAAGGTGATCTCGACGAGGTTTAAAGGAATCTAAGGAAGGAAGGATACATCATGGAATTACGATATAAGAGTACGAGGAGCGACGCCGCTCCGATCAGCGCCTCACAGGCGATCTTGAAAGGGCTGGCGGATGACGGCGGGCTGTTTGTGCCGGAGACGATCCCGGCATTGGATGTGGAATTAGAGGCATTATCGAAGCTTACCTATAAGGAGACGGCATATGAGGTGATGAAACTCTTTCTCACCGATTTTACGAGAGAAGAGCTTATGTCGTGTATCGACGGCGCCTACGACGGCACGTTTGACGCGGAGGAGATCGTGCCGCTGGTAAAAAAGGACGGCGCCTACTACATGGAACTGTTCCACGGGAGGACGATCGCCTTTAAGGATATGGCACTCTCGATCCTTCCCTATCTGATGACGACAGCGGCCAAAAAGAACGGCGTGACAAACGAGATCGTCATATTGACGGCGACATCCGGAGATACGGGAAAAGCTGCGCTGGCTGGTTTTGCTGATGTGCCGGGAACTCGTATTATCGTATTTTATCCGAAGAACGGCGTGAGCCCGATTCAGGAAAAGCAGATGGTGACGCAGAAGGGAAAAAATACGCACGTCGTCGGCATCAAGGGCAATTTTGACGATGCACAGACGGGGGTTAAGGCGATGTTCCATTCCCAGGCGCTTGCCGGGGAGATGGATCAGGCCGGGTACCAGTTTTCGTCCGCCAATTCCATCAATATCGGCCGGCTCGTGCCGCAGATCGTCTATTATGTGTATGCGTACGGCTGCCTCCTCCGCCAGGAGGAGATCTCGTGCGGAGAGAAGATCAATGTCGTCGTTCCTACGGGAAATTTTGGCAATATTCTGGCGGCCTATTACGCTAAAAATATGGGTCTGCCGATCGAGACGCTGTATTGCGCGTCGAATGAAAATAAAGTGCTGTTTGACTTTTTCCAGACGGGCACGTATGACAGGAAGCGCGAATTTATCCTGACTTCGTCACCGTCGATGGATATTTTGATCTCCAGCAATCTGGAACGGCTGATCTACCGCATCGCCGGCGAGGATGCGGGAAAGACGAGGGAGCTGATGGAGGCGCTGGCCGCGGGCGGTGAGTATCGGATCACCGATGAGATGAGGGCGCGCCTGGACGACTTTCGCGGCGGTTACGCGACGGAGGAAGAGACGCGCGCGACGATCCGCAATATGTATGAGCGCGCCGGTTATGTGATGGATACCCATACGGCGGTGGCGAGCCACGTATATTACGATCAGGCGCAGAAGACCGGACGGAAGACGGTGATCGCGTCGACGGCGAGTCCGTACAAATTTACGCGCAGCGTGATGAACGCGTTGGGCAGGGACGAAGACGGTGTGAGCGACCTGGAACTGGCGGACCGGCTGGAGAAGCTGTCGGGCGTGGGCATTCCGAACGCAATCGAGGAAATCCGCACGGCGGAAGTTCTGCACGATACCGTGTGCGACCGTACGGAGATGGAGAAGACCGTGAGGGATATCTTAGGCCTGCCGCAAAAGGCGTGAATGGAGAGAAAAAATGAATTTTCGACCTTGTATTGATATACACAACGGAAAGGTGAAGCAGATTGTGGGAGGCAGTCTGCGTGACGCCGGGGATCAGGCGGAGGAAAATTTTGTCTCGGATATGGAAGCGGCAGACTTTGCCCGCCTGTACCGCGAGAAAGGCCTCCGCGGCGGCCATGTTATATTACTGAACGCGAAGGACAGCGAGTATTACGCAGAAGACCTGCGCCAGGCAGAAGCCGCGCTGGGGGCATATCCCGGCGGGCTTCAGGCCGGCGGCGGGATCACGTGCGAGAATGCCCGTTTTTTTTTAGAGGCGGGAGCCAGCCATGTGATCGTTACTTCTTATGTATTTGCGGATGGCAGGATCCGATTTGACCGTTTGGAGAAGCTGAGCCGGCTCGTGGGAAAGGAGCATCTCGTGCTGGATCTGAGCTGCCGCAGGCGGGACGGCGCGTATTATATCGTGACCGACCGCTGGCAGAAATTTACCGAACAGGTGCTGGATGAGGCGTTTATGGACCGCCTGTCTTCCTTCTGTGATGAATTTCTCGTGCACGGCGTCAATGTCGAGGGGACGGGAAGCGGGATCGACGCCGAACTCGTCGGCATCCTGGCCGGCCAGAGCGACGTTCCGGTCACGTATGCGGGAGGCATCGGAAGTTACGCCGATCTGGAATTGCTGCGTGAGATTTCCGGTGGAAGAATGAACTATACAGTGGGGAGCGCACTGGACCTCTTTGGCGGGTCGTTAGGATTCGACAAAATTGTTACAGAATATAATGATAAAATGAAATAATATGATACAAAAATGATTCATAAAGTAACGAAAAATAGGCGTTTGCGAGGCGGGCGTTTATTTTTTTGCAAAAAATACTTGATTTTTTCAAAATATATGTTATAATTATTACATAATTGTTACAAAACGTAGCAATAAATATTACGCAAATATGCGGACGCAATATGCAATTATGCACATGCTAATATGCAGACGCAAATATGCGCAAATGGAGGGAACAATGAGTACTAAAAAGTTGTTACAGTTGATTTTTACATTGGTATTACTGCTGACCGTGAGCGTGGCAGTACGAGGAACATCGTCAGAAGCGGCTAAGAGACCGTATACGGAAAAGGATTTAAAATACATGGCGGCCATCATTTACTGCGAGGCAGGAAATCAGTCGTACGCCGGGAAAATGGGAGTTGGATGCGTCGTGATGAACCGGGTGAAATCTTCCCGTTTCCCGAACACGGTGTTAAAAGTGATTAAGCAGCCGGGACAGTTTGGACCTGTTCGCCAGGGTAAATTTAAGAGAGAAGTGCAAAACGTCGAGAAGGGAAAATATTCGAGCGGTGCCAGAAGGTCTTGTATGAAGGCGGCTCAGGAAGTTCTCGAAGGACAGACGAAGGTGACGTATAAAGGAAGAAAGCTGAATATGAAAAAATATCATTTCTTCAATGGCAGGCTTTCCAGAGCGAAGCTGCGGATCGGCGGACACCAGTTTAAATAAATGCGAGAAAAGAATGGAACAGGCGGTAGATCAGATTGCTTCAAAAGGAGCGGATGATTTATCGCTTTTTGCGTTGAAATCTTTTTGCGGATGTGGTATCATAAAATATATGTGCAGTTAAGGAGGAGTTTGCAACAATGGCAGAACAGAAAGAGGAAGAGGTTAAAGCAAGGAATTTTATTGAACAGGAGATCGATAAGGATCTGGAGGCAGGCGTTTATCAGAATATAGTGACGCGGTTCCCGCCGGAGCCAAATGGGTACTTACATATTGGACATGCAAGATCCATCCTGTTAAACCAGGGGCTGGCTAAGAAATACGGAGGGACATTTAATCTTCGGTTTGATGATACCAATCCACAGAAAGAGGACGAGGAATTTGTACAGTCGATCCTGGAAGATGTGACCTGGGTGTGCGGAGGAGTGAAACCGCCGGTCTATTTTGCTTCTGACTATTTTGAGCAGATGTTTGAGTGTGCTGTCCGGCTGATCAAAAAGGGAAAGGCGTATGTGTGCGACCTGTCGGCCGATGAGATCCGGGAATACCGGGGAACGCTGACAGAGCCGGGGAAGAACAGTCCTTACCGGGAGCGTTCTGTCGAAGAAAATCTGGAATTGTTTATGAAAATGAAAGAGGGGGAGTACGGAGACGGGGAAAAGGTTCTCCGCGCGAAGATCGATATGGCATCTCCGAATATGAACATGCGCGATCCCATCCTTTACCGGGTGGCACACATTTCCCACCACAATACGGGGGACAAATGGTGCATTTATCCGATGTATGACTTCGCGCACCCGATTGAGGACGCGGTCGAGGGGATCAGCCATTCCATCTGTACTCTTGAATTTGAAGACCACAGGCCGCTTTACGACTGGGTCGTCAGGGAATGTGAGTTTGAAGTTCCGCCGCGTCAGATCGAGTTTGCCAAATTGTATCTGACGAACGTGGTGACCGGCAAGCGATATATTAAAAAACTGGTGGAGGAAGGTACGGTAGACGGTTGGGATGATCCCCGCCTCGTGTCGCTCACGGCGCTGCGCCGGCGCGGTTTTACTGCCTCGTCCATACAGAAGTTTATTGAGCTTTCGGGTATTGCCAAGAGCAATAGTTCCACCGATTACGCGATGCTCGAGTACTGTATCCGCGAGGACCTGAAAATGACGCAGCCGCGTATGATGGCGGTTCTTGACCCGGTGAAGCTTGTGATCACGAATTATCCCGAGGGGGAGATCGAGTATATGGATGTGCCGAACAATCAGGAAAATCCGGAGATGGGGACGAGAAAGGTCCCGTTTGCCAGAGAACTTTACATTGAGCGCGAGGATTTTAAGATCGAGCCGCCGAGAAAATATTTCCGGCTGTTCCCTGGAAATGAGGTCCGGCTGATGAGCGCTTATTTTGTTAAATGTGAAGATTATATAACGGATGAAGACGGAAATGTGACGGAGATTCACTGTACGTATGATCCGGAGACGAAGAGCGGCCTCGGTTTTACGGGGCGCAAGGTGAAAGGAACGATCCACTGGGTGGCGGCGCCGACAGCGGGCAAAGCGGAAGTCCGGCTGTATGAGAACCTTGTCGATGAGGAAAAGGGGGTATACAATGAGGACGGTTCGGTGAATGTCAACCCGGATTCCCTGAAGGTGCTGGAGGAATGTTATGTCGAGCCGGCCCTGATGGAAGCGGCGCCAAATGACAAGTTCCAGTTTATGAGAACGGGTTATTTCTGTGTCGATACGAAAGATACGACGGCGGAAAAGAAAGTATTTAACCGCATTGTTTCCCTGAAAAGTTCTTATCGGCCATGAGCGCAGGGAGAGCGAAATAAAAATGATTGCAGTGCTGCAAGGAATGGAGGAATCTATGAGTAATTTGTTTGCCGGGCTGGAGAGCCTGGGGTTGAAGGTGAAGAAGGATATAGATGTTTTCGAGGAAGAGAAGAAAGAAGAGGCGGGGACTGGCCAGGGGGCGGAAAACAAGCCGAAAGAAATCAGTGAAGAGAGTCTTTTATTTGAAAAAACGCATAAGTGTCCGGTCTGCGATACCGAGTTTAAATGCAAGATGGTGCGTACCGGGAAGGCGAAGCTTGTCTCGCAGGATATGGATCTGCGCCCGAAGTATCAGGGGATTGATCCGCTCAAATACGATGCGATCCTTTGCCCGACGTGTGGTTACGCTTCCCTGAACCGGTATTTTAACTTTGTCATGTCTTCGCAGGCAAAGCAGATCAAGGAGCAGATTTCCAGTACGTTTAAGTATACTTCTGAAAATGGAAAGGTCTATTCTTATGATGAAGCGATCACCAGGCATAAAATGGCGCTTTTGAACACGGTCGTCAAGAAGGGTAAGCTGAGTGAGCGCGCGTATACGTGTCTTAAGCTGGCGTGGCTGTTCCGCGGTAAGCGGGAGGAAATGATGAAGGGCGATTCCACAAAAGAAGAAATCGAGGCAGTTGCCAAAGAGGAGATCGAATGTTTAAAAAATGCGCATGAGGGATTTATTTCCGCTTTTTCCCAGGAGGATTTCCCGATGTGTGGTATGGACGAATATACGGTTACGTTTTTGGTGGCCGAACTCTCGAGGCGGATCGGGCAGAAGGAAGAGGCAAAGCGCTGGGTATCGAAGGTGCTCGTTGCGAGGGATGCCAACCGGCGCATTAAGGACAAGGCGCTTGCGCTCAAAGAGTCGCTTCAGTCGGATGGCGCGTGATGACCGGTATCAATGTGGAGACATGGATCGATTTACTGCTGGACGCCTGCCTGGACTGCGTAAAGCTTCTGCCGTTCTTGCTGGCAGCCTATGTGATCATGGAGTATCTGGAGCATAAGACAAGTACCAAAACCCGGGCAGTCGTGCGGAAAGCCGGGAAACTGGGGCCGCTGGCGGGAGGATTGGCGGGGGTATTTCCCCAGTGCGGTTTTTCTGCGGCGGCCTCTAATCTGTATGCCGGGGGGATCATTACGATGGGGACGCTTTTGGCCGTTTTCTTATCCACTTCGGACGAGATGCTTCCTATTTTTATATCAGAGGCGGTTGACATCCGCGTCGTTCTTGTCATCCTCGGGATGAAGGCGGCGATGGGGATGCTGACCGGCTTTTTGGTCGATTTTGTCTTTCGTTTCCGCCCGTCGCCGATCCGTTACAAGGAGATCCATACCCGTTGCGAGAGTGAGCACTGTGGATGCGACCGCGGTATCTTCCGCTCAGCACTCGTCCATACGGGGAAGATTTTTGTGTTCATTTTCTTGTTCACGGTGATCCTCAATGTGTTTGTCGCGCTGATCGGGGAAGAGCGCCTCGCGGGATTTATGTCGGGACGGCCGCTTTTGGGCCCTGCGCTGGCCGGGGTGGTCGGACTCATACCGAACTGCGCCTCGTCGGTCGTAATTACGCAGCTGTATCTGAGCCGTTTCATCAGTTTCGGCACGATGATGTCCGGACTTCTGGTCGGAGCGGGAGCCGGGTTACTCGTATTATTCCAGACAAACAGAAAATGGAAAGAGAACCTGCTCGTATTGTCGATCCTCTATGTAACCGGCACGGTATGGGGGATACTGCTCGATGCTATTTTATGATGCCAGGGTCAAAAGGTCAAAATGCCGTTCATGCTTGCATGATAAGGCATTTGACCTTGGGACCCGCCAAACATGAGAAAGAAGCGATTTACGTAGTAAATCAGCGGATTTCGAATGTTTGAAGGATTGCGGGAGTTGTGAAACAACGGAGCAATCCGCGGCATCAGTTTATGATGCCGTTACATTTAGTCATGGCGCGGGGGAGTGCGTCTTTTGACGTTTTCCAGGGGGCGTCCGCGTTCCGGTAATCAAATTTGTCGATGAACCAGGAAAGCTCTTCTTCCATGCGCTTATAATTTTGTAAAAAAACACGGTCCAGGTCGTCCGTGAACTGTGCCAGCGTATGCCCGCCCAGGTACGACGGAGCCGTTTCGTACAGCATACCATAATGTTCGAGGCAGAAACCGTGCGACTGCCGGAATTTGGTGACGAAGGCGGGATCATTTTCATATAAATGGAAGGTCGTGGCAACATACCGCTCAAAGGTGTCGCGGATGCGGTCGCAGATAAAGCACGAGCGGCTGACCCGATCGGTAAAGGCGAAAAGGGCGGTTTTCTCTTTTTTGGCAAACAGGCCGCGGGCTTGTTTTCTTCCCTGTTTCTGTAATGTTTCGATGTTTTGTATCATATTCTTCATATGAGTGTCAATTACGAGCGCGAGTCCCAGACGGTTTTCAAAATCATACAGAGCCTGCATGTGCGGGGCGCAGAAGCCGATTTTGTCCGTGGTGAGCCGGATGTCGTCTTCCATGTAACTGGGGCCCATCGTAAAGGCTACGGCGTCATCTTCGAGCGCTTTTTTCATCGCGCATACCGGGCATTCGCACTCCTGCGAGAAGATGTCGTTGACGGGGATCGTGTATAGCTGTTCTTTCATGATTTACCTCCTGATTGGCTGTGGTTTTCCTCACTTATTTTACCATAGGGGGAAGAAGAATGCAATAAAGTGAGAAAATGGGAGAAAACGAGAGGAATATTAAGAAAAAGCGGGAAAAAGCCACAAAAAGCAAAGAGGTACGATTTGCAAATAAAGAAAGAAGTGGCTATTATAAAATCAATCGCTAGCACTCAATGAAAGAGAGTGCTAACAGGAAGCGAAGAAAGTTTGTGTGTGCATGTCCGAACTGGCAGCAGTATGAAAGGTCGTGTGCGCATGGAAAAAAGAATGGAGGAAATAGAAATGAAATTAGTACCATTGGGCGACAGAGTTGTTTTGCAGCAGTTGGACGCAGAGGAAACTACGAAATCCGGTATCGTTCTTCCTGGCCAGGCGCAGGAGAAACCGCAGCAGGCTGAAGTGATCGCAGTTGGACCGGGCGGTATGGTAGACGGAAAAGAAGTGAAGATGGAAGTGAAGGTCGGTGACAAAGTGATCTATTCAAAATACTCCGGCACAGATGTAAAATTAGAGGATAACGAATATGTCGTTGTCCGTCAGAATGATATTGTAGCGATCGTAGAAGAGTAAGAGCAGAGAAAAGAAGCAAAATGGTTGTTAATGGATTGTAAATTTGTAATGAAAATTAGGAGGTCATCATGGCAAAGGAAATCAAATTTGGAGTAGAGGCCAGATCAGCACTTGAGACTGGCGTAAATAAACTGGCAGACACCGTACGCGTAACACTGGGACCAAAAGGACGTAACGTCGTTCTTGATAAATCGTTTGGCGCACCGCTCATTACAAACGACGGCGTGACGATCGCAAAAGAGATCGAACTGGAAGACGCGTTTGAAAATATGGGAGCACAGCTTGTAAAAGAAGTGGCTACGAAGACAAATGACGTAGCCGGTGACGGTACGACAACAGCTACCGTGCTGGCACAGGCGATGATCAACGAGGGCATGAAGAACCTGGCAGCAGGCGCGAACCCCATCATCCTGCGCAAGGGCATGAAAAAAGCGACAGACTGTGCAGTTGATGCGATCAAAGAGATGAGCGAGACGTTGCAGGGCAAAGAGCAGATCGCGAAAGTGGCAGCAATTTCGGCCGGAGATGAGCAGGTAGGCGAGATGGTAGCCGATGCGATGGAGAAAGTTTCAAACGACGGCGTGATCACGATCGAGGAATCGAAGACGATGATGACCGAACTGGATCTCGTAGAGGGAATGCAGTTTGACCGCGGTTATCTTTCCGCTTATATGGCAACGGATATGGATAAAATGGAAGCAAATCTGGAAAATCCATATATCCTTATTACAGATAAAAAGATTTCCAACATTCAGGAAATCCTTCCGCTCCTTGAGCAGGTCGTACAGTCGAGCGCGAAACTTCTCATTATCGCAGAGGACGTAGAGGGCGAGGCGCTGAGCACACTCGTACTGAATAAGCTGCGCGGCACATTCCAGGTCGTAGCTGTAAAAGCTCCCGGCTATGGTGACAGAAGAAAAGAGATGCTCAAAGACATTGCGATCCTTACCGGCGGTGAAGTGATCACAGAGGAACTCGGACTGGATCTGAAAGATACGACGATGGATCAGCTCGGCCGTGCGAAATCGGTAAAAGTACAGAAAGAAAATACGATCATCGTAGACGGCGAAGGGGATAAGGGCGAGATCGAGGCACGCGTATCCCAGATCCGCAAGCAGATCGAAGAGACGACATCGGATTTCGACCGCGAGAAGCTGCAGGAGCGTCTGGCAAAACTGGCAGGCGGCGTAGCAGTCATCCGTGTAGGCGCTGCGACAGAGACCGAGATGCAGGAGGCAAAACTCCGTATGGAAGATGCGCTGGCAGCAACGAGAGCGGCTGTGGAGGAAGGAATCATCGCAGGAGGCGGTTCCGCTTATATCCACGCGGCAAAAGAAGTGTCGAAACTTGCTTCTGATATGGAAGGCGACGAGAAGACAGGCGCCAACATTATCCTGCGCGCACTGGAATCACCGCTCCGCACGATCGCGGAAAACGCAGGACTGGAAGGTTCCGTGATCATCGATAAAGTGGCGGCAGAGAAACCGGGCTTCGGGTTCGATGCGCTGAAGGAAGAGTATGTAAATATGGTTGAGAATGGTATCCTTGACCCGGCGAAGGTGACGAGGAGCGCGCTCCAGAATGCGACGAGCGTAGCATCTACGCTGTTGACGACAGAGTCCGTCGTTGCCAATATCAAAGAAGATGTACCACCGATGCCAGCCGGCGGAGCTCCCGGCATGGGCATGATGTAAGACAATGGAATAAAAATAGAGGCGCCCGCTCGGAAGAGCGGGCGTTTTGAATAGACAGAAGCAAAAGGAAGTGTAGAAGTGTAATTTATGAAAGAGTTACGAGAGAAGATTGAATACTTATTACAAAATTCCGATGGTGATAAAGCGATTATCGAATCTATCAGGAATGAGACATCCGCAGAACCATTTGGAACAGAAAGCAGGATGCTGGCTTATTTACTTTCCATTGGGAAAATTAGTTTTGAAGATTATCTTGCGATGAGTAATGAATATAACGAGCGTGTTCAGAAAAATAGTCCTTTTTTATATTTATTTGAAATGGCGCCCCGTACGTTTGGTCAAATGTGGGGAGAACAGCATATTATGCAGCTTTTTCCTCAATTTACAAAAGCAACGAAACAGAATTTATCACGGGTTTATCCTTCTTTCGATGGGGAGTTTGATTTATGGCTTGATGGAATTCGGATTGAAGTTAAGGCTTGCAGAGCAAACAACACAACTAAAAAGGGAAGTTTGTCAAGTAGGGCATATTCACATGAAGATGCCCAAAGAGAAAATTTCCAATATCATTTTCAACAGTTGAAACCGTCCTGTTGTGATGTTTTTGTTTGGATTGGTGTTTGTAAAGATATTTTACTTTACTGGGTCTTAACAAGTGTGCAGCTCTGTCAAACGGGTAAACTTGTGTCTCAACACAGACGAGAACATACGGACTCTGCAAATGAGGTATTTGAAGGGCAGGTGTTTATGACAGAGGAAGAGCTTTTTCCATTTTCGGTTGAGGAAACAGATCTTTTAGCAAAAGTAAAAGAGTTAATATAAAAATAAATTTTCCCCCTTCATCGTTTCTTTTATCAATAAGTGTTCTTCCCCGCTAAGGCCATAAATTTCAGCAATCTCACGGTCGATTTCGTCATAGGTTTCTGTTATATCGTTTTCATTCGTGGCAGAAAGGATCAAATCCGCCAGCCGGATGATATGTTCCTGCGATTCCGTATTTGTAATGGGAATCGGGATCTGTTCAATATGTGACCGGAGTACTTTCACAGAATGAAATGTCTTTTTAAAATAAAACTGGGCAATCCTTGAATTTAAAACTGCCATGACATATTTTACACTTATACCCGGAATTTGTGGGATCAGTATATTACAACTATTTAATGACAGCGTTTTCCTGTTATCGTATGCAAAAACCAGCTGGTTACATATAAAACGATAGAGGAGCTTTTCTTCTGCCCTGTAATACTTTGTGGGTGCAATCTGCTGAAATGATTCCGGTTTGAAAACGATGTAATGATCGGTGTCATGAAACCTATATTTGCAAAGGTCGGAGCCTTTCAGTATCATTTCGTTATTTGCTCGTTTTGCATTCGTAATAAATTTTTTATTGTTACCGGTAACGATTCCCAAGGCAAAGGCCGCCTGTCCTTTCAGGGTGGTTTTATGGCCGCTGTTTTCAATTTTTTTTAACAAATGATATTCTTCATCTGTTGTGCGGAAGGAGAAACAATCAGCGGTTATGTTTCTTTCATTTTGTATCGTAAAAGTTCGATCCCCGTCATGAACGGTTAGGCCGATGGCTGAAAATGCGGCACCTGTGTGAATGCTTTGCAGCAGGATACAAGGGCATTGTACCTTGTCAAAAGCGTTACCTAAATATTCGAGATACTGGATCGAGTTTTTATTCAGCAATAACTGCCGAATCGGAGAATGTGCTTTGACATTCAGGAATGCCTCCGGAAGAATAAATGCCAGGATACCGCCTTGTTTTAAATTTTGAAATGCCTGCTCGATAAATACGTCATAAGATTCAATGTTTGAGCCTGCAGCGCTTATAAATTTAGTACGAAGCAGTTCTTTTTCTGTCTTTGAATACTCATATCCCCACGGCGGATTACCGATGATAAAATCAAATTTCTGATCAGGGGAGAAAAGCAGGTAGTCCTGTTCGGTTATATGAGAGTAGATCATATGTTTTTCTGGTATCATGAATTTTAGGGCATAATTGATTCTCGCCAATTTAACACTGATCGTATCAATATCATTGCCAAATACATGTTTCGGATCAAAAGAGTCGGGTAGCTGGAGTAAAAAATTTCCTGTACCGCAGCAGGGATCCAAAATGGTTTTACCTTTCGGCTCGTTTTTCTGTAGAAGACTTGCACAAAGTTTTTTTACAATTTTCGTGGGGGTGTAGTAAGAACCTGTGGCTTTTCTGCTTCCCATGTTTTTCAATGACAGGTAGAGGAGTCCAAGAATATCCTCATTCGTTTCATATACATAACGTACTGTCAGCAATTTGGCATACTTTTCAGTTGTTTCAGATGGTGTTGTTTCAGATGGTAAAGTGGTTTGACCAAGCAGATCACTGACCAAAAACAGATAAGGATTATTTTTATATTTACCTTCTAGAAAGCCTCGGAGACCATCCGGTTCTGTTTTCTTTTCCGTTCGGTAAAGGATTAATTGGATCGCGCAGTCGGCAAGAAGTGCTAAAGTCAGTTCTTCGGTAATTTCAATTTCATTCTGTTCGATCATGTCAATAACGGATTCGATCAGCGGTAAGTTTTCCGATGTTTCGGAAACATAGGAACGGTAAATGCTGTTACCGGAAATATACTTTTTATTTCTTCTGCTTTTTAGTGCGGAAATCTTGCCATTCTGGAGATCGTTTTTTAGTTTGGAAACATACTCCCATGTGAAATAGGGAGTGCGTTTTATGGATGAAGCGGGAACTAATTTTCCGAGTTTTACCCAATTGCGGCCAGTTGCAACAGAAATAGACAACTCTTTGCATAAGTCAGCTAAAGAAAGCATATGATCAATTTCAGTGCTGTAACGCTCATCGGATGGTTTTTTTGCAGTGTCTGGAATGACCCAGACATTGCTTATCATTTGTGCACCATCGATGCGGCCTTCTTCGCATAATTTTTGAACTCTCCTCTCTGAAATTTGAAATCTTTTAGCTGTTTCTTTTACAGATTGTAATGGCATCGTAGTTCCTCCGAATTGTTTATAATGTGTATTATATGCGCAAAAACGAACGATGTCAATATTAATGATGGAGAAACCGGGGAAGATCGATCATCCGCCATCCGCGGCAGACTCTACTTTTTCGAAAATGCCAGGGTTATGGTAGTTCCCGCGTCAACGGTACTCTCCATACTGATTTTTGCATGGTGGTACATAGCGCCATGCTTTACAATGGCAAGGCCAAGGCCCGTTCCGCCTACTTTCTTTGAGTGGCTCTTATCGACCCGGTAAAATCGCTCAAATACCCTGCTCTGGTGTGCCGCTGGAATGCCGATTCCGGTATCCCGCACGGTTACATTCACATCATCTCCGGTCTGATTTACCAGGACGTCTACCGTACCATTTTCTGTATTATATTTAATCGCATTATCACAAAGGTTGTAGAGCATTTCATCCAGGATTTTGCGTGCGCCCACGATCTCTGCCCTGCCGCCGATCAGGTGGAACGTGACATTCTTTTTACCTGCTTCATTTTCCAGTCGGCCGATCACCTCATTTGACAATTCGTATAGATCCACCCGTTCATGTTCAAGCCGGATGTTCTGCCCGTCAAGTTCCGAAATTTTGATAATATCGTTTACCAGTGTAATAAGCCTCTGTGCCTCCTCATAAATAGAAGCCGAAAAATCGATGACGTCTTTCTCTGAAACTTCCCCTGTTTTCATGAGTTCAGCAAAGCCGGAAATAGAAGTCAGCGGAGTTTTCAGTTCATGGGAAACATTGGCCGTAAATTCCCGCCTCAGCGCTTCTCTTTTTTCACGTTCCGTAATATCCAGAATAACGATAACGGCTCCGATCACAGCTTCTTTCTCAAAAACCGGATTGGCGATCAAACTGTAACTGCGTTCGTTCCGCACCATGATAGTTTCGGTCCGTTTTCCGGACAGCACATCTGAAATCACATCACGAAACTCTTTTGCCCGGCAGAACAGCAGAACGTTCCGGTCCGCAGGAGGTACGATCTCAAGCAGGCTTAGTGCGGCTGAATTATAAGTCAGAAGGTTTGCATCCGAGTCAATGACCAGAAAGCCCTCGCTCATATTTTCTGTGATCAGGTTAAACTCTTTCTGTTTTTTGCGGGCATCTGCCAGCTGTTCCGCAATGGTCTCTTTCTGGTCTGCAATTTTTCGGAGCAGTGGTGTCAGTTCCTCATAAGTGTCATTATTTTCCGGCGCTTCCAGATCCAGTCGGTTGATCGGTTCTATGATCGATTTCGATACCCGTGAGGAAAGCACGAGCGTCAGGATCAATGCAACGATCATGATGATCAGAAGCGGCTGGAGCATTCCGAGCAAGATCGTAATTACCGTGTACTGTTCCGTGGAAACCCGCAATATGCTGCCGTTCGAAAGCCGCAAAGCGTAATTTACGGTTTTTTCCGTCAGTGTTTTGGAATAGCGGATACTCATGCCTTCCCCATCTTTCATCGCTGCTTTGATCTCATCCCGGCCAGCGTGATTATCCAGTTCAGACGCGCCTGCCCGGCTGTCAAACAGCACGGCTCCATCTTTGTCAATTAACGTGATACGGTTATTCTGAGTAACTTTGTTACTCTTGCTGCCAAATTCGTCAAGATATTCCGTTCCCTCACGTTCAACGGCTTCAGCCAGAAAAACTGCCTCATTTGCAAGCTCTGTCTGTATCTGCTTCTCAAAGAAATGGAATAAAAGTCCCATGATCAATGCAATGGTAGCGATCAAAACGAGACAGACTGTGAGCAGCGAAGAGCGGAAAATTTTTTTATTCATCCAAAACGCCTCCTAATTTATAACCAATTCCTTTTATAGTCTGGATCAGCTTACCGGCATCTCCCAGCTTTACCCGCAATTTTCGGATATGCACATCCAGCGTCCTTGATTCCGTGTAATATTGTCCCCATACACTGGTCAGGAGCCGGTCGCGTTCCACCACATTGCCCTCTGCTTCCAGCAGGACCATTAGCAGCAGATATTCTTTATAAGAAAGTGACACAGCCTTTCCGGATACGGTAATGATATGCTTCGCAGGTTCCACATACAATTCTCCGATTTCATATATTTTGTCTCTGTTTGTTTTTTCATAACGCCGGAGCACTGCCCGCACCCTCGAGATCAGTTCCATCGTGCCAAAAGGTTTTGCCACATAATCATCCGCCCCCATATCCAGACCGGTGACTTTATCAAATTCACTTCCCTTTGCGGTAAGCATAATGACGGGGATGTGTTCTGTTTCAGCATGATTTTTCAGTTTGTTCAGAATGGACAATCCGTCTTCTTCCGGCAGCATTATGTCCAGTAAAACCAATTCCGGCAATTCTGTATCGATCCCCTGCCAGAATTCCTTTGGAGAAGAGTAGCCCTGGACTTCAAAGCCCTCTTTTGTCAGGGCATAGCATACCAGTTTCCTTATATTGTCATCATCCTCTACCAGATCGATCATCTTGTTCCTCCTCCGGATCAATTGTCCTCTTTATGTTCAGACCTTTTCCGATGTGCCCCGGTTATCGAATAGATGACCCATTCGGCAATATTCTCTGCGTGGTCGCCGATCCGTTCAAGGTATTTCGCGATCATGAGCAAATCCATAAGAGCTTCGGCATCGTCCAGTCCTTCTGCTATTGATTTTATCAATTCTTTCTTTACCTTGTCAAATAAATCGTCTACGATATTGTCATGTTCAATAACGAGATAAGCGATGTCCAGATTCATTTTCACAAACGATTCTACGCTTTCCGACACCATTTTGATAGCCGCCTCGGCCATTTCCCGGATATGTGTTTCGCCGAGAGTTCCTTTTTTCGCCACGTAAGGTGCGATCTCCACAATGTCTGCTGCCTGATCTCCGATGCGCTCCATATCTGAGATCATCTTCAGGGCTGCCGAGACGATCCTCAGGTCTTTTGCCACGGGCTGCTGCTGTAAGATCAGTTTGAGGCAGAGTGTTTCGATGTCCCGCTCCTTTTTGTCGATCTGCCGGTCGGCATCCAGGCACATGATCTTATTGTTTTCATCATTGTCCGTAAGATACTTCACGGCATTTGTGATCGCCTCCTCGCACAAGGCCCCCATTGTAACAAGTTCTGTATTAAGCTGAGATAACTGTCTGTCAAATTTATTGCGCATTATCCAAACCTCCCTGTAATATAGTCCTCTGTCCTCTGATCGGATGGTGTAGAGAACATCGTCTGCGTATCATCAAATTCCACGACCTCGCCCAACAGGAAAAAAGCCGTCTTATCCGCGATCCGCACCGCCTGCTGCATATTGTGGGTAACCATGATGATCGTATATTTTTCCTTGAGTTCCATCGCTAAATCTTCAATCTTTGAAGTCGAGATGGGATCTAAGGCAGATGTCGGTTCATCCATCAAAAGAACTTCCGGCTCTACTGCCAGCGCCCTTGCAATGCAGAGTCTCTGCTGCTGTCCCCCGCTCATGCCTAATGCGCTTTTTTTCAATCGGTCTTTACATTCATCCCAGATCGCCGCCTGTGTCAGGGAACGTTCCACAATTTCATCCAGTTTTACCCTTGACCGTATCCCATGGATTCTCGGACCATACGCAATGTTATCATAAATGCTCATCGGGAATGGATTGGGTTTCTGAAACACCATGCCGACACGTTTTCGCAGTATATTTACATCCATTGCCTTGTAAATGTCAACGCCGGAAAGAGTGATCTCTCCTTCGATGCGGCAGTTTTCCACCAGATCATTCATCCGGTTCAGCGTTTTCAGATAGGTGGATTTTCCGCAGCCGGAAGGGCCGATCAGTGCGGTAATTTCCTTTTCCGGAATGTGCATATCAATATGTTTCAGGGCATGGCTCGTACCATACCATAAATTCAAATCTTTTGTCGTGATCATATTATTCATACGTTAACCTCGTTTCCGTTTTAATTTTGCAGCCGCTGTTTTTGCTGAAATATTGATGAGAAAGGTAAGTGCAAGCATTCAAGTCTTTTGTCGTGATCATATTATTCATACGTTAACCTCGTTTCCGTTTTAATTTTGCAGCCGCTGTCTTTGCTGAAATATTGATGAGAAAGGTAAGTGCAAGCAATATGGCGGCGATCGCAAAGGCAACTTCAAACTGTCCGCGCTCTTTTGCATACATATACAGGGCAACGGTCAGGGTAGAGCCGGCATTTCCCGCCTGCACGGCATCCGGCACGGAGAGCAGCTCGTTTGCCATCCCGGCCGTAAAAAGAAGTGCGGCACTTTCGCCCACCACTCTGCCCACAGATAAGATACACCCTGTCACGATCCCATCGATCACGCAGGGAATGACAACGGTTCGGATCATGTACCATTTTCCGGCGCCCAGTCCCAATGCCCCTTCCCGGTATGACTTTGGCACAGTTTTCAGGCTTTCCTGTGTCGTGCGGATGATCGTTGGCAGCGTCATGATCACCAAAGTGAAGGAACCCGCCATCAAACTCGTTCCCAGAGAAAAAAACTGCACAAACACGAGCATTCCCACCAGTCCGTATATGATGGATGGTATGCCGGCCAGGGTTTCCGTTGCCAGTTCGATGATTCTCACCACTTTTTTATTCTTTGCATACTCGTTCAGGTAGATTGCAGCCCCTACACCGAGGGGCAGTACAAGAACGAGCGTTATGATGATGATATATACTGTATTTAGGATGTTGGGCAGAATACCGACCGTGCCGCGCAGAAGGCTAGGTTTGGTAGAAACGAAAAGCCATGATATATGAGGCACGCCGCGGTACAAAATATATCCGATCAGTCCCAGCAGGAGACCACAGATCAGTCCTGCTGACAGAAACATCAGCAGATTTAGTATACGGTCTTTGATTTTTCTTGTTTTTGATATTGTTTCAGTCATCCTGCTCCCCCTTTTTTATGATTACATTCAAGATCAGATTGATTGCCATAATGAACAGAAACAGCACCAGGGCAATGGAAAACAATGCCTGCCTCTGCAATCCGGAAGAATAGGACATTTCACTGGCAACGGCCGT
This sequence comes from uncultured Eubacterium sp., assembly GCA_910584065.1. Taxonomy (GTDB): domain Bacteria; phylum Bacillota; class Clostridia; order Lachnospirales; family Lachnospiraceae; genus Eubacterium_F. The sequence goes on along the minus strand of CAJTZN010000028.1, from coordinate 7,060 downwards.
TGTCAGAAACCGGACGCTTCCAAACAATTTCGGCATGTTGGCAACATTTCCCGCTACCATCATAACCGCCATCGCTTCCCCGATCGCCCGGCCGATCCCTAATACAACCGCAGTAACAATGCCGCTTTTTGCAGCCGGAACAATGACCTTAAACACGGTTTCCGTCTTTGTTGCCCCCAGGGCCAGGGATGCCTCCTCATATTCCCTGGGAACTGATTTGATCGCGGTTTCCGATACGGAGATGACGGAGGGCAGGATCATGATGGCGAGGACAAGTATTGCCGAAAACAGGTTTGCACCGTCCGGAAGATGAAACAATTCCCTTACGCATGGAACGATGATGATCATGCCTACCAGTCCATAAACCACAGATGGTATTCCGGCAAGCAGATCGACGACATTCCTGACTAAGCTGCCAGTTTTCCTGGGGGACATTTTTGCCAGAAAGACGGCACAAAAAAGTCCTACCGGAACCCCTATTAGAATCGCCCCGCAAGTTCCGTACACGGATGTCAGTATAAATGGGAGAATTCCATAGGAAGGTTTCGCTGCGGTAGACAGCCAGACTTTTCCAAACAGGAAGTCTACGGGACCGATGTTGTGTATGGCGGGAATACCGCTTATCACGAGAAATATGGTGATCAGTAAGACAAACAGTATCGTAAGCAGACCGCATACCAAAAACAGCAGGTTCATTGCCTTTTCCATCCATTTTGCTGTCTTTTTTATTCTTTCCATAACAGCCTCCTGTTTTTCCTTATCGTTTTACTGGTACTGCACCTGCCTCTGTAATGAGGCTGTCTGCCTGTGGACTTGTGGCAAAGTCAAAAAATTCCTCTGCTGTTTTCGATAGAGGAGTATCTTTTTTTGTCACAAGTACAAAGTTCCTCTGCACTTTGTATTCTCCATTCTGAATCGTTTCTGTCGTCGGATTTATCCCTTCCACGCTGACCATTTTTACCGTGTCATTTGCAGAAGCGATCGATGCGTAGCCAATCGCATTTGGATTTCCGGACACGGTCTGTACCACATCACCTGTCGAGGTAAGTTCCTGTGAGTACCTGCATTTATCTTTCGTGCCGGTTACTTCCTCAAAGCCGTCCCTCGTACCGGATGCGGCTTCGCGTCCGATACAGACGATCGGTGCGTCGCTGCCGCCGAGTTCTTTCCAGTTTGCAACCTCGCCGCTGTAGATCTTCCCAATCTGCTCGATTGTCAGATCTGTTACCGGATTGTCGGGATTTACTATGATCCCAATTCCATCGATGGCGACGATCGTTCCTTGCAGATCTGCCGTTTCCTCGTCTTTTAGATCACGGCTCGCCAGTCCGATGTCACATCTGCCTTCAGCGACTGCCTGTATGCCGGAACTGGAACCCGTTGGATTATATGTGACTTTTATGTCCCCGTGTTCCTCCATATAAGCCTCGCTCAAAAATCCAATGACTTTTTCCATCGAGGTGGAACCGTCTGTGGCAACGGTCTGGGAACGTTCCGCTTTTCCGCTTTCCGTATTCCCGCCAGCGGATGAGCCATCGGCGCCGCATGCTGTCAATGCTCCTGCCATAAGCGTAAGAGCTGCTGCCATAATAAAGAATTTTTTCATGTTGAACACACTCCTTTGTTTTTTTGTATGAACCAAGTATACGTCTCCCCATGTTAATTCCAAAAGTGTATGTATGTTAATTGTATGTTAATTTCATAAAGAAGTCCTATTTGACCTATCCACTGAATCGTGCTACAATTATGTTGAAAGAAGAAAAGCATATTTCGTTGTGTTGAATGGAGTGAAAAATGGATAAAGAGAAGATCAAACAGGCGGTTTCCCTTTTTTTGGAGGGAATTGGTGAAGACAAGGACCGGGAGGGGTTAAGAGAGACACCGGAACGGATTGCCAAAATGTGTGAGGAGATATTTGAGGGGTATGGCAGCGATGCGTCGGAACACCTGAGCCGGACGTTTTCTTCGGAACAAAAAGGGCTCGTGGTGGAAAAGGATATTACGTTTTTTTCCATGTGTGAGCATCATCTTCTTCCCTTTTACGGGAAAGTACATATCGGGTATGTGCCGGACGAGAGAGTCGTGGGGATCAGCAAGCTGGCCCGGACGGTGGAGACGTTTGCGAGACGGGCACAGATCCAGGAACAGCTTACGGATCAGATCGCGGACGCGATCATGGATATTCTGCAGCCGAAGGGCGTGATCGTGATGGTGGAAGCGGAGCATATGTGCATGACGATGCGGGGCGTGAAAAAGCCGGGCAGCAGGACGGTGACGGTCAGCACGAGGGGCTGTATGGAAGAGCAGGACCAGAAGCAGGAATTTTTTCAGCTTTTGAAACTTTGAGGACTGGCCGGAAGCACCGGCTCTAAAATAAAAAAGAACAGGTGGTAGCACAGAAGATGAAGATAGGAAATCGTGAGTTTGAAATCGGAAAAAAAGTGTATGTCATGGGTATTTTAAATGTCACGCCGGATTCTTTTTCCGACGGCGGACAGTTTGTTCAGGCCGAGAGAGCGCTGCGGCAGGCGGAGCAGATGATCGCGGACGGCGCGGACATCATCGATGTAGGCGGGGAATCGACGCGTCCGGGGCACACGCAGATCTCGGATGAGGAGGAGATTGAACGGATCGTGCCAGCCATCCGGCTGATCAAGGAGCGATTTGAGATTCCGGTTTCGATTGATACCTATAAGAGCAAGGTAGCGAAAGCGGCGCTTGCCGCCGGCGCGGACCTCTTAAATGATATATGGGGTTTTTTATATGATGAAAAAATGGCGGCGCTTGCCGCTGAGTATGATGCGGCCGTCTGCCTGATGCACAATCGGGAAACGGCGGTCTATGATGATCTGATGGAAGAGGTAAAAAGTGATCTGGGAAAGTGTCTGGCAGCTGCCGAAAAACACGGTGTGAAGAAAGAGAAGATCATACTGGATCCGGGCATCGGATTTGGCAAGACGTACGAGCATAATCTGGAGGTCATGAACCATTTGGAGCAGATATGCGGGATGGGGTATCCGGTTCTCCTCGGGGCATCCAGAAAGAGTATGATCGGGCTGGCGCTCGATCTCCCCGTCACCGAGCGGGAAGAGGGAACGATAGCGACGTCTGTGATCGCAGCGATGAAAGGATGCGATTTTGTGCGGGTACACGATGTCCGGGCAAATGTAAGGGCACTGAAGATGACAGAGGCGATCAGAAAAGGAGGAATGTGCGATGGATAAGATTGAAATCAGGGATTTGGAGTGTTTTTGCCATCATGGCATGTTAAAAGAAGAAACGGCGCTGGGGCAGAAGTTTCTGGTGTCAGTCAGTCTCTATACCGATACGCGGCGGGCGGGAACCCATGATGATCTGACGTTTTCGGTCGATTACGCGGAAGTATCCCATTTTGTCTATGACATGATGAAAAATACGGAGTACAAGCTGGTGGAAGCGGTCGCGGAACGGATCGCTAGGGAAGTACTCCTCCGCTACCGGATTTTGGACGCGGTTGAAGTGCGGATCAAAAAGCCGTGGGCGCCGATCCTGCTGCCAATGGATACGGTGGCGCTGACGATCAAACGGGAATGGGTGCCGATTTATGTGGGAGTTGGTTCGAATATCGGCAACCGGCGGAAATATATCGACGACGCGTTCGCGGGGATCCGGAATGACCGTTACTGCAGAAAAACGTATATGTCGAAGATCATTGAGACGAAGCCGTATGGATATGAGGATCAGGACAGTTTCCTGAATGGGGTGATCTGTTTTGAGACGCTTTACAGTCCGACGGAACTGCTGTCATTCCTGCAGCGTTTGGAGCAGGAGGGCAAGCGGAGCAGGGAATCGGAAATCCACTGGGGACCGAGGACGATCGACCTCGACATATTGTTTTACGGGGATGAGATCATTCAAAAGAGGGATCTGATCATTCCCCATAAGGAAATAAACCTCAGACGGTTTGTACTGGAACCGCTGTACGAGATCGCGCCGTTTAAGGTCCATCCCGTATTCGGGAAGACGGTAGCGGAATTATTCTCTGAATTAATGGCACCAATACGGGAAAAAGAGAAAAAAGAAAAACAGGGCTGATATTTTACATGGAAATGGAGATAACATGATAGATTTAAAAGAATCGAGAAAAAATATAGACGAGATCGACCGACAGATCGTCGAGCTGTTTGAACAGCGGATGGTGGAAGCAAAGGCGGTGGCGGAGTACAAGCTGGAGACGGGGAAAGCGGTGTATGACAAACAGAGGGAAGACGAGAAACTGGAGAATTTGGGCAATCTTTCCAGCAACCCGTTTAACCGGCGGGCGATCACCGAATTGTTCAGCCAGATCATGTCGATCAGCCGGAAATACCAGTACGGCATCCTGCCGGTGATGGAGAAGCTGACCGATTTTGTAAAGATGGAAAAGCTGCCAGTTGAAAAAAATATGAAGGTCTGCTATTTCGGCGTACCGGGCAGCCACACGCAGCAGGCGATGGAAGATTTTTTTGGTGAGGATGTCTGCGGCGTTCCGTGTCCGACGTTTCAGGATGTGATGGAGGCCGTGGAGCAGGGAGAGGCCATGTACGGCGTGCTGCCGATTGAAAATTCATCGACCGGAGGCATCACGGCAAACTACGACCTTCTGCTGAATTATTCCAACAGCATCGTCGGGCAGTATGTGAACCGGATCGACCAGTGCCTGGTGGCGCTTCCGGGAGCGGAACTGTCACAGATCCAGAAAGTGTACTCGCATATACAGGGACTTCTCCAGTGCAGCGAATTTCTGCGGGAACATCCGGAAATGGCGCAGGTGGAATGTGCGGATACTGCGACAGGGGCGAAAAAAGTAGCGGCCGACGGCGATCCGGCCCAGGCGGCGATCTCTGCCAGACGGGCGGCGAAGGAATACGGACTGGAAGTGCTGGCGGACAGTATCCAGCAGGAAAAAAATAATTCGACCCGTTTCATCATCATCGGAAGGGAGCCGATTTACCTGGCTGACAGCAATAAGATCGCGCTCTGTATCGAGCTGCCACACGAATGCGGTACGCTGTACCGGCTGTTATCCCATTTTTTATTCAACGGCCTGAACATGACGCAGATCGAGTCCCGGCCGATCAAGGGCAGAAACTGGGAATACCGATTTTTTATAGATATAGAGGGAAATTTGGAAGATCCAGCCGTGCAGAACGCGCTGCGCGGAATCCAGGAAGAAGCGAAAAACATCCGTATTTTAGGAAATTTTAAAAGCTGAGTTCACAAAAACAACAAATTTTAGTCACAGCATCTTCAAGGAAGCATCAAAGATTGCCCACAAATTTTCGATATGATAGAACTACAAAGAAAGAAAAACAAGATTGGAGGTTCTATCAATATGAAGAAATGTGTGAAATTAGTGGCGGGTGCTGTGTTGTTTGGCGTATTGAGCAGCTCCGTGTTTCAGGGAACAAATTATTTTGCGAGTGTGTATGGGACGGGACAAGGTACTGTAGGACAGAGTGCTGCAGGGCAAAACACCGCGGAAGGGCAGGAGGCCGGAAAATCTCCACTCACGACCGTGGCGGCGCAGAACGGAAATGAAATTGCAGGCGTTTCCGATGTGGCAGAAGCCGTGCTGCCTTCCATTGTAGCAATCGATGTAAAAGTGATTTCGGAACAGCGGGACTTTTTCGGCAGGACGTATCAGAGCGAAGGGAGCGGGAGCGGCTCCGGGATCATTTTCAAAGAGGACTCGGATTACATTTATGTGGTGACGAATAACCATGTTGTGGAGAGCAGCGTGGAGGTGACGCTTACCTTTAACGACGGGACGACGGCAGACGCTTCTGTGATCGGCACTGACGCCAATTCTGATCTCGCCGTGGTGAAGGTGGCGAAAACAGGTGTGAAGCAGGATACCCTCTCGAGTATCAAAGTGGCGGAACTGGCGGACAGCAGCGAGACCAAAGTCGGTGAACTGGCGATTGCCGTCGGAAATGCGCTCGGTTACGGTACGAGTGTGACGGTTGGTTACGTCAGCGCCAAGGACAGGGAGATTCAGACAGGAAGCGGCGAAGAGGGCCGCTCCGGACGCCAGGGGACAGAGCAGGCGGAAACGATGAAGCTCATCCAGACCGATGCCGCCATCAACCCCGGAAACAGCGGCGGGGCGCTCGTCAACGCAAAGGGGCAGGTCATAGGCATCAATTCCTCGAAGTTTGCCTCGGAAGAGGTGGAGGGCATGGGATTTGCGATCCCGATCTCGGACGCGGTGCCGATCATCGAGCAGCTGATGAGCGGAGGCTCGAACGGGGCATCGGGCGCAGGCTCAAACGGGGCATCGGGCGCGGCAATGCCAGGAGGCGTGAACGGGCAGATGTAGGAGGCCGCAGGGAGATGATCAGATGCGGTAGGAGCAGGGTATATCGTATCTTAAGTCACAGATTTTTAGGAATCGAGGTGTTAAAGTGCAGGACGATACAAAACGGATAGAGGAAGTTATGGCAAAGCGTACTGCGAAAAATAGCGTATTCCTTGACCTTTTCCAAAACAAGAGGTATCTGCTGAAGCTGTATAAAACGCTCCATCCGGAGGACACCACAGCGACAGAGGATTCCCTTACAGATGTGACAATTACAAATGTATTGACGGATAATCTGTATAATGATTTGGGTTTTATTGCTAATAATAAGCTGATGATACTTGTGGAGGCACAATCTACATGGACAGTGAATATTTTAGTAAGAGTTTTGCTGTATCTGGCGCAAAGCTATCACGAATATTTTCAGCGTACCAGCCAAGACTATTATAAAAGCAGAAAAGTCAGAATGCCCAAACCCGAACTGTATGTCATATTTACAGGCAATAGAGGCAGAAAACCCGATAGGTTGCTATTGTCAGAGGAATTTTTCAAGGGTGTGGATATAGATATTGAGGTTAAAGCAAAAGTGATCTATGAAAGCGATACGGATGACATTATTAACCAATATATCATTTTCTGCAAAGTTTTTAATGAGCAGACAAAGCAATATGGAATGACACAAAAGGCGGTTACGGAAACAATCCGCATATGCAAGGACAGGAATGTTTTAAGGGAATATTT
>CAJTZN010000027.1 GCA_910584065.1 uncultured Eubacterium sp. | reverse complement strand
TTTTTGCTTACTTTGGTCTTGATCCGGCAGTAAAACAATCCGGCAAATTTGAAGGTACCAAAATCCAAATGTCCAAAAGAGGCTCTGCCATAGCCAGGCGGGTTGTTCATACACTAACTTTACAAAGCATCAGTGTATCCCGTACAGGTGAAGCTAAAAATCCAGTACTCCGGGATTACTATCTCAAAAAATGTGGAGCAAAACCCAAGCTTGTGGCAATGGGTGCTGTTTCACACAAGGTATGCAACATAATATTTGCAATGCTCAGAGATAACAAGCCTTTTGAAATCATTACTCCGCAGGAACATATCAAACAATACAATGCTGCTAAATGCGACATAGCTGCATAAAACACTGCAAATCCAACGAATCAATATCTTTTTGAAAAATGATATTTTCACCAAGGGGAAAGTCTGCCCTTTTTTAGAAGAAAAATATTTTTCATTTACCTATTGACATTTATTAGCTGGACTAAAAACCCAACAGCCATGAGCAAAACTCCGCACATTCAGTATTTATTCAGGTTTGCGAAGCATGGCAACCTCTTTTATCACTCCCAGAACCTTTGGTGTAAAAACACCTTATAGGGCGGCATCTGAAAATAGCGGCAGACCGCCAGCAGATAAATTCCCATTCCCGCCAACAGGATCACTACTCTTCCATTCATCCGATATGTAAGATGCCACCGGGGGAGCAGCGCGTACATAGGAAGCAGGCGATCTATTTTTAATTCCGTAAATCCGGCTATTTTTCATTTACAAGCTGCACCGCGCTTGACAGACTGACCACTTCCGAAACCGGCTCTACCGAATTGATCTTCAGTTTGCCATTAAAATTTGCCAAATATGTCAGTTTATCTTTCCCTTCATAATTCGTCTCCGCTCCTGTATAAGCCACTTCCACATTTATCTTTTCGTTTTCCTCAGCGTTTTTTTGGGGTTTCTCAAACTTTATGATATAAGGGTTCGCCTTACCCCTTTATAAAGAATGTTCAACTTCATCGAAAGCTGCTTCGCCGATTTTTTCTTCTCCTGCAGCTCCCTGACATAAACTTCAGACACCTGGTAGGAACAGCCTTAGATCGGCATATCTTTTTCCATCCGCTTCTCTGCCCTATCCATCATGTCGGCAAGCGGCACCTCACCATCTTCGAACGCCACGCTTTTCCCCGTTAGATCGTCGACAGCGGCGTCGTATGTTTCCGTCTTATCGACCTTCTGTATCTCGTCTTTTGTATACGAATAGGTCAGACCGGATATATATGATACAAATCCATTATTTTCTAACGTGAAATATGTTCTAGAAGCGGGATCATCACTTTCATGCAGATCGGTCCTTCCGGTTCCGTGGTCGTTTACATGTATTGTTGATCGATCAAGGTTGAATCGTTTTACAAAATAATCCAGGTTATTCGCAAACGTATCCTCATACGCCATATCCCAAACAGCAAGGCTCTCCATATTAGAAAAATCAGTGGTTTCCGAAAGGATCATATTGAGAGGATGACGGCGCATAATGGCTTTATAATGTTTTTGTTTCTCATATGATGTCTTTATGGATTGAATAACAAATTGCAGCTTCCCGAAATCCCAGCCTTTTAAAGTTGTTCTAACGCATCGACATAACTTCGTCCGTCCTGTATGTGTATTTGCCTTTTCGCAACAGATGCCACCTTTTCATCGTGGGTGACAAGTAAGATTGTTTTTCCCTCTTTGTTAATTTCACGCAATAATATCATAAGTTCCTGCCCCGTTTTCTGATCCAAAGCTCCCGTTGGCTCATCAGCGAGAATAATATCCGCCTTTGTCACCAATGCCCTCGCGATCGCCACCCTCTGCTGCTGGCCTCCCGAAATCTGCGTTGGTTTCTTCCTTGCAAGATTTTCAATCCCGAGACGTTCCATATAGTAGTGAACACGGTCTTTTCTTTCATTTTTGGAAAGCTTTTGGCACAACAGGGGCAATTCAATATTGTCATACACATTATAATCATTTAACAGGGCAAACTGCTGGAAGATGAAACTAACTGTCTCATTACGTATCCGACTCAGCTGATTGGGCGTGGAATGACTCAGATTTTTTCCTTTTAGCAGATACTTTCCCGAGGTTGCAATATCCATGCAACCTAATATGTTGAGCAGAGTAGATTTTCCCGATCCGGACGGTCCCATAATCGCCCAGAATTCGCCCTCGTCGATTTTCAAATTCACATCCGTTAACGCGACGGTAGCGTTTTCCCCTTTCCCATATGTTTTGCAAATGTTTTCCAATTGTATCAATGTCATTATTCATTACCTCCAATCAGGTTATTTGGCTGAAGTTTTCGAAACTTTACAAACAGGGCGATAACAGTTGGCATACACATGAGAATCGCTGCCGCTCCCCCTAATAATATGATCCGTAGGGATAGATAAAGTCCAGTATAAATCCTGATACTACCAAAGGATTCTACGCTCCCCCCATATATGATCTTTGCTCCAATAACGGTAAAGATCCATCCAGACAGTACAAGCACCAGCACCTCTCCCACAAGAAGCCGGCAAATCTTTCCAAACGAATACCCAACCGCCATTCGTATGCCTATTTCCTGTCTCCGTGAATACATGCGCGCTAAAATAATAGCAGCCATCCCGACCGCAATCATGACAAGCACAATCAGAGAAAAGCACAGCCACTGTATATTTTTCCTCATCTCTTCTGAAAACTGCTCATCCAAACGGTCAGAAACCACTTCCGCTGACAGAACAATTTGATACCGTCCGGCAATATTTTCTATTTTTTCTGCCGTGTCACCGGCGGAAACATGATCCGAAACCTTAAAATAGTAATTCATCTCAGGTTCAGGTGATTTTGAAAGTGGTTTTACCGCCTGATTGTCGAGAGTAAGAAACATCCCATCCGAAATAGACTGTTGAAACCACAGGCTGCTTTTTTTTAACACCCCAACAATGATAAAGTTATCATTGTTGCCGTCCTCAAACCGATCCCCGATCTGGAGGGAATACTGTTGTCTGAACTCCTGCCCGATCAAAAGGGGAAAAGGGCGCTCCTTTGTACCGTCTGTACGCGACAAGTCATAGTCTTCTTCTCGAAAACCTCTCCCTTCCTCTACCTCTATCTGTCTGATCCAGTCAATATCCCAGTCAACGGCAAGGGCATCTGCGAACTCTATATCCAGCTGCTCACATTCCAGCCAAGAATTATGATATGTACTAATTTTTTCAACATCGGTTTCCTTCTTCACGGTTTCACAAAAAGCCTGAAACAACTCGTTTGTGAGGCCACCCCCGCTATCAACATCCACATCCACTATAATAATCTGTTCTGTATCGGTATTTAGTGTTTTCGGAACTTCCTGATAGATATAAAACACCTTTTGGATAGAAACAGCAGTATTAAAAAAGTAAAATAAAGAAAGTATGATCTGCACTAGAAGCAGTATATTTGCCAGCTTCCTTTTCCCCAAACTCTTTAAAATTTCACGCATTGGTTCCACCTCTCCCTTTCAATGCCTCCGCCGGCTGTATTTTCAGTGCGCGGGCAACCGGCCATATGGAAATGATAAACGTAGCTAGTAAAACAAAAAGCAATCCGAGAATTATATTGGAGGCATACAGTTTAAAAATATAGCCAGAAATCCTTCCCACTACGATACTAACCACTCCCTGTATAAAAAGGGAAAAAACAAACGCCAACAAAGATAATCCCAACATTTCCGCAAATATCAATATTGCAATCGCTCTATCTGTGTACCCAAATGCTTTCCTGACCCCAATTTCATAGCGCCGTTTTTCAAGCCAGAAAATGACAATATTGACTGCATAGATCAATGATACAGTGTATCCGAGGAAGGCAGTAAGAAAAATTGGGTCCTGTTGATTTTTCATATTTTGTACTACGTCGTCAACTTCAAGCGCACCAAAACTGTCAATTCCAACACCAGGATACAGCCGTTTTGCATTTTCCAATATTTTACCGCTCTCCTCCTCCACCCTGCCGCTCACATTGTACAGGATAAAATCCATTTCGCTGGTAGTATCGTATTTCCTTTTTTGACTTTCTGGCAGCGCGGTCACCGGCATAAAAATTCTGTTGTCCCACAGTGACAATTGATCAGACAGTCCCACCCTGCCAATTACCTCATACATTTCTCCTTCAATAGCAACATACCTTTTTCCGTCTTGTTCCTGTGTATATTTTTCCAGAGCTCCACCGAGCAAAACGACCTTTTCCCCCTTCTGTACCTCATCTGCCGTGTAACATCTTCCCTCTGCGATTGGATAGTGCCACTCGGCTCCCTCTGAAAACCACTCAGCGCTGAGCGGATCAATCGTATTTGCATCCATCGCATCTAGATGGATCATCAAGTTATTAAAGATCACCCCCGAATCCGGTGCAAGCCCTTCTAGAAGCTGTGGTATCTTTTTATATTCAAAACATTCACCCTGTTCCATGTCCCGATAAAGGTTAAATTGTTCCCCGTTTGGCGGCATGGCATTCTCTTTTTCCTGCTGTCCTTTTAGATTTTCAGCCACAAAACTGATCCCCACAGACACAATCAGCATAGAAAATGTCATGCCGATAATAAAAAACAGAGAGGTTGCTGTGGTCTGTCGTATTCTCCGGGATGTCATTTTGATTATATTGTCAATAAATCTCATGATAGTTCCTTTCACTTTTAATAATCCTTCGTCTACACATTTGTTTTATGGCTAGACGAAGGATTTTGATTCGTTACATTACCAATCTATCAATTGGCAAAGTTCTTTGTCTTTGCCAGTTGAGTTGTTATGTACATAATGTTTGGATTTAAATTCCCAAACGCCAGCTTTAGAACCCTTGGCCACTGCCCCATTTGTGCCATAATCGGAAGCCATCTTTCGAAAATCATCAACTTTATCCTGACGACTGTAAAGTGTAACCTTTACCTGATAGCCACCTTTTCCAGTCCAATTGGTTTTTGCTGTTGCATTATCATTTGAAGTTAAATTCCAATCACAATCAAGTGTACATTTTACGTCCTTGCCGCCATAAGTCACTGTTTCCACCTGTGTTTCTGCCATTGCTACATTTGAGCACAACATTGATGCAGCTAACGCCATAGAAAGTACAGTTCTTAACCCTTTTTTAATCATTTTGATTCTCCTTTTCTTCTTGAATTTTTAGTATTGTTGTGTTAAAATTTTACTGTAATTTAAAGAATGCGTTCTTTTCGGTATACGACTACCATATGAAAAGAACGCTTTTTTCAATAGCCCCTCTGTAAACAGATCTCTTGTTCTGATACATTCTCTCACCTCCCTTAAAAGATCCAAAATCTTAAAACTCTTCCTCGCCAGCAATCTCTAGATCCACAAATAAATCACAACATAAACAATATGGTATCTTTTCATCTGCCTCACTCTCCGTTTCGTATTCTGCCCAGTTATCCTATGATTCGTCCTTATACACAAAAAATCCGCACTTCCTCCTGAATCATTCCGTACAACGACATCCGTATACCATCTCCCACCCTAATCGTGAGAAACCACAATTTCGTTTTCTTCCCAAAACGGAATACCATGAAACAGCAAATTCCCAAACTGCCTACTTCACATTCTTTGATTTCTTAGCGACAAACTCCTGCAGTCCAACCGGCTCTTTTTCTTCATAAAAGTAAGCCCTGCATGAACCGGCCGTAACTGGTGCCACCCGTTCTGCCAAGGCCGCTAACACATTACACACTTTTTCAGTCATCGAACACCCCTCCTTTCTACCTACAAGCACCGCTGCCTGTATTTTTTCTGAGTATAACACATAAAATCCCTTTTTCCGACTTTCGAGTATCAGTGGTCAAAAAAGCGGGATGAACGGTAATTATTTTAAATCCCGCTACCGTTCATCCCCTATTTATGACCACTCATCCTTTTCCCTGAAATCCCTGCTTTTTTCTGATATAATAATGATCTATGAATCACTATAGAAGGGAGTCCTATTTATGATTATTTCCAACTTTTTGTCATCCCGTCTTGTACAAATACTTGTCAGGAACCATACAATAGAAAAAAGCGTATCAGAAATATACCAATACAGTTTCAATTATATTTTTGAAATTATCTTTTTCTTTCTAGCTTTACAAACGGCTAGTATCTTCCTATCCGTTCCCGCCTTTGCTCCGCTCTTTTTCACGGTTCTCATGCCATTTCGCAGCGTGTGTGGCGGATTTCATGCCTCCACCAGATTGCGGTGTACCCTGCTTTCCTATGGTTGCTTTTTCATAACATACATCGTATACCTGTTGACCCGTTCATGGCCGGATCTTTTCTGGCTCATTTCCTTTTATCTCGTCATAGGTGCTTTATATGTTTTTCCTGCTGTCACCCACAAAAACAGAAATTTTTCCGAAGAACAGAAAAAGCGGCAGCACAAACTCCGGCATATCTTTTGTGTCATATGGTCGATTCTGTTTTGCATGGTATATTTACTAAACCTAAAATTTTATTTCCATCTTATTACCATATGTGTTACTATTGTGTTAGTAAATCTGCTAATCGCTGTACTGGCCACCCGGAAGAAAGGAGGATATTCCATTGATTTTTAAAGTTGCCATCTGTGATGATGAAGAGAATGACATGTTTCTTTTGAAAAACCATCTGCAAAAAATCGGCGCGGATCTCGATATTGATTTTGAGATCACCACATACAATGACAGCCGGCTGCTGTTGTCCGACTATGTACGACCGGGAACGTTCCATATTCTGTTTCTGGATGTAGAAATGCCGGAGCCAAACGGGATCGCGGCAGCACAACGAATCCGGAGCCTGCCTGACCGAGATGTACGGATCGTATTTGTCAGCAGCTATCCGCAGTATATGAAAGACAGTTTTAATGTGCAGACTTTCCAATACCTGACAAAACCATATGCCTTGAAAGAACTGCAATCGGTCATCCTGCAGCTGGCAAAGGATTTTGAAGAATCCAAAACCTCCTGCCTGCTGTTAAAAACGGACCTGTCCGAAGAACTTGTCAATGTAAACGATATTATTTCCATCGAATGCCTGAATGCCAAAAAGAGGACCCTGCTGGTTCATTTAGCAGACCGCACGATAGAGGCATCCGGTTCCATCGGCGATCTAGAAGATGAACTGGAAAACCCCGGACTGATCTCCCCCTGCCGCGGATACCTCATCAATATCAAGCATCTCCATTACTTTCAGGAAGACTCTGTGATCATGCGTGACAAGTCTGTCATTCCCCTGAGCCGCCGGAAGAAAAAGAGTATTCTTGAATTATTTAATAAAAGCTTACTGGTCCTGTCCATGAAACGATAGAAACTACAGATTGTATAAAGGAGTCTGCCTTATGATATTTGATGTGATATGCATGATTTTTGATGCCGTCATTCTCACAATTTATTTGCATAAAATACTGGGTGCAAGAAAGGAGTCCGTTTCCGCTGCCCTCTATGTCGGATGTGTTTGTCTGGTGGAGATCTTACTTATTTTTCTCATGCGCTATTTTAATGGTCAGCATAGTAGTTTCCGAGCGTTCGTTTCAAATCTAGCCAGTTTTTCCACTACCTTTTTCCTGACCATTCTCCATAAGAGCAATATAAGGCATCGGTTATTTGTTTCTATCTCTTTCCACGTATACGCTTCCATGTCGGAGCTTATTGTGTATAGCATCGTTTCCCTTCTCCCTGCTTCCATGACGGAGATTCTTTTATCAAACGATAATTATGGGCTTCTGATGTCTAAGATCGTACTGTTCATCTTACTTAACATCACGATCTTATTATGGAACCGGAAAAAACAGCATTACACCCTTCAGTATTCTGTTCTGGTACTGATGATGCCCCTCCTCTCCTTCCTTCTGCTTTTAACAATGACACACCAGCTCACAGAACCTTCGGGCACAGTATATGATATACTCCATCTAGCGGGCATGTCCGGAATACTTGCTGCCAATGTCCTCAATTATTTCCTGCTGGATAATGTCATGAAGGTAACGGAACTGGAACAGGACAAGATCCAGATGGATAAGCAGTTTGAATACCAGACGGAAAAGTACCAGCAGATCTCCACGGTTTACCGCAATTCCCGCCGTTTCATCCATGACGCTAAAAAGCACCTATTCTTCATCCAGGACTGCATGGAGGAGAAAAATTATGATGCGGTCATCCCCTACCTGCAGGAGACGGTCAAAGATATTGAGAATACGCACAACCGCATCAATACGGGAAATCTGGTGATTGATGCGTTCGTAAGCAACCACCAGTCCCTCGCCAAACAGGAAAATATCGAATTTTTTACCGATATTCAGATCAATAATGAAAATGTTGTGATCGCGGATTATGATTTTTCCATCATTTTGGGAAACCTTTTGGATAACTCCCTGAATGCGTGCCGGAAAATACTGTCGCCCGCGCCCCGGCAGATCGCCGTGGAAATATTTACGACAAATATGGAACTGGTCGTTCATATCTCAAATACAATACCTGCCCCCAGGGCGGGGGAGACAGAGGGTTCCCAGCCCCTGACTCATGGGTTCGGGATGAAAAATATTGAAGTTATCGTTGCGAAGTATCTGGGGACCTATACTCATTACTTGGAAGATGAACGCTATCATTCCATCGTTGCCATTCCGTGTCCGATACAAGGCACGGCATATTAATAGAATCGTTATTAAAACAAGGAGATCACCATGAGACTTTTTCATGTCAGCGAACAACCTGATATTATCAAATTTAAACCCAGAATCCCATCCCGCGACGATCTGGACAAAAATGTCGGACTGGTTTGGGCCATTGACGATTTTCATCTGTCTAATTTTTTGACACCGAGAAATTGCCCGCGCGTCGGATATCATATAGGGCCAAAAACAACCGAACAGGATAAAGCGGATTTCTTTTCTTCCCCTTCCGTATCTCACGGTCTCCTGCTAGAACACAAATGGTTTGACACCATAGCGTCTACCACGCTATACATTTACGAATTTAACCCCGTTGATTTTGCATTACAGGACGCCGCCGCCGGATATTACGTAGCCACAAAAACACAGCTCCCCCTCGCCAGATATGAGCTAACAGATCTGTTTTCTGAATTGAGAAAAAGAAATGTTGAAATAAGGATTGTCGATAATCTCTGGCATTTTGCGGACAAAGTAAAAAGATCTTCCCTCGACTGGTCTCTGTGCAGAATGGCATATGCCCAACCCGACAAAAGAGAAGAACATTTATGCTAAGAATAATGTTTGATGCACTTTTTAGGTAAAATGTCATGTAAATTTTTTTACCCCTTCCCAATTTTGGAAAATTGTGTTATACTTAAGAATAATCAAAAACAAAATCTAACCCGAAAGAAAGGAGGGAAACGATATGAGCAGTATTTCAAATGTATCCGGCAGCAGCTATTACAGCCAGATTGCCAGCGGCGTCAAACTCCAAAGCGCGGCGGATGGCGCATCCGAATTGGCGATTGCCGAAAAAGAAAATGCGCAGATCAATGGCCTGAACATGGGGCAGCGGAATGCAGAAGATGGTAAATCCCTTCTGAACGTGGCAGATGGGGCCATGGGCGGCATCGCGGATAATCTCCAGCGAATACGCGAGCTTGCCGTACAGGCTTCAAATACCGCCATCCTATCCGATGAAGACCGTCAGATGATTCAGGATGAAGTCGAGCAGCTTAAGCAGGGGATTTCAGATATTGCGAACAATACGGAATTTAATAAGAAAAAGCTTCTGGACGGCTCTTATGGCGATGGCTATATCGCGTCCGGGCCAAATGGTTCCGGAATGACACTGGACATCGGAGATTCCACACTGAAAGCACTCGGCATTGAGGACTTTGACGTGACTGGGGATTTCTCCATTCAGACGATTGATGACGCGCTCAGTAAAGTATCTTCCAACCGGAGTGTTATCGGAGCACAGAGTAATGCTTTGGATTATACGATTTCGTATAATTCGCAGGCTTCGATCAACCTCACATCTGCCGTGAGCAAATTAGAAGATGCGGATATTGCAAAAGTAGCATCCGAACTGAACAAACAAAAACTGTTGCAGTCGTATCAGCTTATGATGCAGAAAAAGCAGCAGGAACAGGAAAGACAAAGATTTTCGATTTTTTATTCTTAAATCATTGAAATACCTTTCGACGGACAAAAAAAAATTGGCTGAGAATTGCATCCTCTGGTTTGCATTTCTCAGCCAATCTTTTTATATCTCACCTATACGTGCTATTTCCGTCTAGCTTATATACTGACAATAATTCCTGCATCCTCGTAGCCTGGTTCGACAGTTCCACACTTGCCGCCGCGCACTCTTCGCTCGTGGCGGAATTGTTCTGCACGACCTGGGATACCTGGCCGACCGCCTGCTCGATCTGCTCGATCGCCGTCGCCTGATAGTCTGAGGACTGTGCAATATTGGAAATAAGTTCCTCGCTCTGGCGCACCGCCGTGGTGATCGCTTCCAGTGCCTTCGCCGTCGCATCCGCAATCCCGGCTCCGTCTTTCGCTTTACTGATCGAATCCTCGATCATCTCGGCCGTTTCAGAAGCTGCCGCTGCACTTTTTGCCGCAAGTGCCCGAACCTCTTCGGCCACGACTGCAAATCCTTTTCCGGCCTCGCCTGCTCTCGCCGCTTCAACTGCGGCGTTTAAAGCAAGGATATTCGTCTGGAACGCAATATCGTCAATCACTTTAATGACCCGCGAAATATTTTCTGACGAAATATTGATCTTTTCCATCGCCGACATCATATCCTGCATCTGCTGGTTGCCCTGCTTTACATCCGTAATTGCCTGCTCTACGAGCTGCGCCGCGTCTTTCGCTTCCCCGGCGTTCTGTTTTGTCTTTTCCGCTATATCCGCGATCGAAGCCGTGATCTGCTCAATCGCACTTGCCTGCTCTGTTGAACCCTGTGCCAGCGCTTCGCTTGCTCCGGCCACCTCTGACGAGCTCGTCGAAACCTGGAATGCAGCGTCACGGATATTCGACAGCGCATGCAGGTTTTGATCCACTAACTGCTTCAACGAATTTCCAAGCACATCTTCACCGCATTTTGGGACGACGTCCACTAACAGGTTTCCGTTCGCGACCTCCCCGGCAATCTGCGACTGATAGCGGACATTATCGACTACACTCTGATACTGTTCGATCAGATCACCAAATTCATTATCTGCTTTTTTCTCCAAATTAACATCCACTTTACCGAGCGCGATCTGGTTCGCCGCATCAGACAACTGCTTTAAAGAAGTACGGATCGTCCTCGTAGTGCTGATGGAAATATATCCCATAATAACGGTCGATACGATAAATGCTACGATCGTAAAGATCAGGTAATTATCCAAATACCTGTCCTGATGTTCCATATGGATCAGCATCCGCCCCGATGTATAACCAAAAATCAGCGACACAGTAATCAGGATATCCATAATTAGAAATCCCGTAATCAATTTTGTATGGATCTTCATATTTTTCATAGCCGTTTCCATTCTCCTTCCATCAATCACAAAATCTGATACAAAACTACAATATGCCCAAATCGAACTTAGTATTAGGATTATTATAGCAACTTTTGCACAAAAAGTAAAGACCATTTTTGTGTCACCAGCGCACAATGCGACATGACTCAATGCTTGGTAGCACTATGCTTCGTAAACACTACGCTTCGTAAGCACAATACCACGTAGAAACACAAAAAGAGCGCCCGCCAAACTATGATCAAAAAAACATAGCAGAAAGGGCACCCTCTTATCTATCATTTATTTTGTTGTTCCGCCAGATTGATCCTTACCAGTGATTTACGGAGAGCCAGCTCCGCTCTTGCCATATTGACATTCGTATCCGTGCTCTTAAGCCGGCGCTCAGCACGGGTCCTCGCCTCAATGGCACGGCTGACATCAATCTCTTCCGGCCACTCGCACGATTGGGCAAGGATCGTCACCTTGTCCGGCAGGATTTCCAAAAACCCTTCCAGAACTGCCGCCTCCCTGCTTCCATCCGATTCCGAAGACTCCGTAATGGTAAGAACTCCGGGAGCCACGACCGACGTGAGCGGAATATGTTCCGCGTAAACACCGATATCACCTTCCGTCGTCGTCAGCTCAACCATCTCCACGTCACCGGTGTAGAATACCCGCTCCGGGGATATTACTTCCAAATGAAATTTTTTGAGTTCAGCCATAATTTCCTCATTTCTGCACGAAATTTCCATTCCGTGGCTTTTTTACGCATATCTGATTACGCCTTTCGCGCGACAACGTCATCAATCGTCCCCGCATTCAAAAATGCGCTCTCTGGAATGTCATCGTGTCTGCCTTCCAGGATCTCCTTAAATCCGCGGATCGTTTCAGAAATCGGCACATATTTTCCTTCCATTCCGGTAAACTGCTCTGCCACGAAAAACGGCTGCGACAAATATCTCTGCACCTTCCTTGCACGGTTGACCAAAAGCTTCTCATCCTCCGAGAGCTCATCCATACCGAGGATGGCGATAATGTCCTGAAGTTCTTTATAACGCTGCAAAATCTCCTGCACACCGCGCGCCACCTGATAGTGTTCCTCCCCGACGATACGGGGATCCAGTATACGCGATGTGGAACCGAGCGGATCCACCGCCGGATAAATACCAAGTTCCGAAATCGAACGGTCAAGCACCGTCGTCGCGTCCAGATGGGCAAATGTCGTAGCCGGAGCCGGGTCTGTCAGGTCGTCGGCCGGTACATATACAGCCTGTACCGAAGTAATGGAACCGTTTTTCGTCGATGTGATCCTCTCCTGAAGCGCGCCCATCTCCGTCTGCAGCGTCGGCTGGTAACCAACCGCACTCGGCATACGTCCCAACAGCGCGGAAACCTCGGACCCCGCCTGCGTGAAACGGAATATGTTATCAATGAAAAGGAGCACGTCCTTTCCTGCCCTATCACGGAAATATTCCGCCATCGTAAGACCGGCAAGTCCGACACGCATCCTCGCACCAGGCGGTTCATTCATCTGTCCGAATACCATCGTTGTCTTATCGATAACGCCGGATTCAATCATCTCATAATAGAGGTCATTTCCCTCTCTCGTTCTCTCTCCAACACCCGTAAATACGGAATATCCGCCGTGCTCCGTAGCAATGTTCGTGATCAGCTCCTGGATCAGCACGGTCTTTCCTACACCCGCGCCGCCAAACAGACCAATCTTACCGCCTTTTTGGTACGGACACAAAAGGTCAACGACCTTGATACCGGTTTCCAGCATTTCTGCCTGGGTAGACTGCTCGGCAAATGCCGGAGCCTTTCTGTGGATCGGGTGATGCTCGGAAACCTTCGGGGGAGCCTTCTCATCGATCGGTTCTCCCAAAACATTGAACATCCTTCCGAGCGTTTCCTCTCCTACCGGCACCGTGATCGGTGAGCCGGTAGCCACTGCTTCCATTCCCCGTACGAGACCGTCGGTCGGTCCCATAGCGATACAGCGCACCGTATCGTCACCAAGATGCTGCGCCACTTCCACCACGAGCTTTCCGCCCTCTTTCGTCGCTATTTCGATCGCATCATAGATTTCAGGAAGCGTACCTTCCTGAAACCGGATGTCAAGTACGGCGCCTATAATCTGAGTGATCACTCCGGGGCTGGTTCCAGCTTTCTTTTCTGCCATAGTGATATTCTCACTCCTTTCTAAAAATCCTCATTCACCGCTGGTTTATTCAATCGCCGATGCTCCGGCGACAATTTCTGTCAATTCCTGCGTGATTGCCGACTGCCTTGCGCGGTTGTACTGCAGGCTGAGCGTGTCAATCATCTCTTCTGCATTACTGGTGGCGGAATCCATCGCCTGCATGCGGGCGCCGTTCTCACTTGCCACCGCCTCTACCAGTGCGCCAAAAATAAGGCTGTTCATATACATCGGTATAATGTAGCCGAGCGCTTCGGACTCATCCGGCTCGTAATTCATCAGGGCACGCGCGCCTCCTTTTTCGGCTGCCGCGTCGTCTTCCCTCGTCATCTCCTGAATGTCTTCCTCTGAAAACGGAAGCATTTTGATCAGGGTCGGAATATGGGTCACCGTATTTTTAAACACGGTATACGCCAGATACACCTCATCGATCTCACCGCTCTCCATCGCGGATACAACAGTCTTCCCAATCGAAACTGCGTCGCCAAACAACGGATTGTTCATCACCTCGGAATAATCGCCCTGACACGTATAACCACAGCGCTGTACCGCTTCCATCCCCTTTCGGCCAACCGGAAAGACAACCGTATGTTCCACAGGAAAATCCCCCTGCGTCACAAGCTTAACGACATTGGAATTATAACCGCCTGCCAGTCCGCGGTTCGAGCTGATCAGGATCACGCCTTTTTTCACCGGGCCGTCCGTTTTTCGCTCCGTGAGAAGCGGATGGTCGACATTTTGTGACTTCGCAAGCATTCCGGAAACCGTTTCATACATCTTATCAAAATACGGCTTCGTTTCCTCCGCCCTTCCTTTGGCATGCTGCAGTTTCACGGTGGAAACAAGCTTCATTGCCTTCGTGATCTGTGATGTACTCTGTATACTCGCCTTACGTCTTTTTATATCTCTCATCGAGGCCATATAAAATCCTCCATTCTGCAGTGTGTCTTTCCCTCACACTGACGCATTCGCGGCCTACTTCATAAACTGCACTTTAAACTCTTTGATCGCCTGGATCAGTTTCTGCTCCGTCTGGCTGCTGATTTCCTTCTCATCGCGGATTGCCGCAGGAACTTCCGGATATTTCGTATCCATAAACTCGAAGAGTTCTTTTTCAAAGGAAAGAATATCTTCTACCGGAACATCCAGCAGGTATTTATTTGTCGCCGCATAGATGATGATAACCTGATACCACACCGGCAGCGGGGCATATTGTCCCTGTTTCAGGATCTCGCGGATCCGTTCGCCCTGATCGAGCTTTTCCTTCGTATCGGCATCCAGATCGGAGCCAAACTGGGAAAACGCTGCCAGCTCCCGGTACTGGGCCAGTTCGATACGGATCGGGCCGGCGATCTTCTTCATCGCCTTGATCTGTGCGGAACCGCCGACACGGGATACACTGAGTCCCGGATTGACAGCCGGACGGAAGCCCGAGTTAAACATCTCGGTTTCCAGATAGATCTGACCGTCCGTGATCGAGATCACGTTTGTCGGAATGTATGCGGACACGTCGCCCGCCTGTGTTTCAATGATCGGAAGCGCGGTGAGCGACCCGCCTCCCAGCTTATCCGAAAGTTTTGCCGCGCGCTCCAAAAGTCTGGAGTGCAGATAGAAGACATCACCCGGATAGGCTTCACGTCCTGGCGGACGGCGGAGAAGCAATGCCAGCGTACGGTATGCCGCCGCGTGCTTCGTCAGGTCGTCATATATGATAAGGACGTCCTTTCCTGCTTCCATCCACTCCTCACCGATCGCGCATCCGGCATATGGCGCGATATACTGCAGCGGCGCCAGTTCACTTGCCGTCGATGCAACGACCGTCGTATAATCCATCGCGCCGTTATCTTCCAGCGTCTTTACGATGTTTGCAACCGTAGACGCCTTCTGTCCGATTGCCACATAAATACAAAGAACATCCTGATCCTTCTGGTTCAATATCGTATCGACGGCGATCGCCGTCTTTCCGGTCTGTCTGTCACCGATGATCAGCTCACGCTGTCCGCGTCCGATCGGCACCATTGAGTCGATCGCCTTGATTCCGGTCTGCAGCGGAGTATCTACGGATTTACGGGAAATAACGCCGCTTGCCACACGCTCCACCGGTCGAACCTTCGTCGTATTGATCGGACCTTTTCCATCAATTGGCTGTCCCAGCGCATTGACGACGCGCCCGAGCATGGCATCCCCAACCGGTACGGTCGTGACACGCCCCGTCGTCTTCACGGTATCCCCTTCATTGATGTTGGAAGTGTCTCCGAGCAGAACGGCTCCTACATTATCCTCCTCGAGATTCAGCACCATGCCGTAAACCTCATTGGGAAACTCCAGCAATTCACCCTGCATCGCCTTTTCGAGGCCGTGGATGCGGGCGATCCCGTCTGCCACCTGAATGACCGTTCCCACATCTGACACTTCGAACTCCGTACTGTATTTCTTTATTTCATCTTTAATAACTGAACTTATTTCCTCAGGTCTTAAATTCATGTTACATAAACACCTTCTTTCCTGGAAATTTATACCCTGACCTTACTTAAACTTCTCGTCATTTCCTCCAGCTTTGTCTGAATGCTGTTGTCCACAACCCTGTCCCCGATACGGATCCGTATGCCTCCGAGAAGGCGTTCGTCGATCGTATAGTTCATCTCAAGGCTCTGGTAACCAGAAGTCTGTATCAGTTTTTCTTCAATTCCGGACTTTTGCGTTCCGGTAAGCTCTGCCGGTGTCGTCACATAGACGACGCCAATTCTCTTAAACTCTTTCGTTTCTTTCTCAAAATAATCCAATACTGACAGAACCTCGGAAAAGCGTCCCTTTCTCACTAGAACCTGAAGAAATCCCATCATAATGTCTGAAAGTCTGCCGCCAAACGCTTCCTCCAGCAGGGCAAGGCCTTTTTCCTGCGTCATATCCGGATGCGTCATGATCCCGGTAAACTCTTTATTTTCCTTTAATGCCAGGGAAAGATTCCTGACTTCCTCCCATGTCTCATCCAGTCTGTCTTCCTCCTTTGCCAGAGAAAACAGCGCGTCACCATAAACCTTCGAAACTAACTTTGCCATGTCTCATCACCCATTTCCTTCAATGTTTCATCAATGAGCTGTGCCTGTTTCTTCTCATCAATGGATGCCGCCACAAACCGGCCCGCCATAGCAGATGCGACCTGGACCATTTCCTGCTTCATCTCGTCACGAACCCTGCTCTTCTCAAGTTCGGCTTCCTTCTCCGCGCGAACCTTGATCTGATGAGCCTCTTCGGACGCCTTATCCACGATCTCCTTTTCGCGGTCAAGCGCCTTGCGCCTTGCGTCCGCCAGCAGTTCCGCCGCTTCCGCATCCACCTGGGAAAGTTTTCCATCATATTCGGATTTCATGTTCATCGCATCCGACTGGGCTTTTGCCGCCTCGTCAAGCTGCGACTGGATAAAATCCTTCCTTTTCTGTATCAGCTTCCTCGCCGGATTGAACAGAAGATAAGATAGAAGCGCAAACAATATCAGCATAGCAATCAGCGTGATGACCGTATCGGCTAATAACTGCGGATCAAGTCCAAAAATTCTATTATCCATATCTACCTCATTTCTTCCGCATATCACATGCGGCTCAAATTATTTCCTGATCTCGGTGTATGGCTTACGGAATCAATGGGTTTGCAAACAGCAGGATCATCGCTACCGCAAGACCATAAAGACCTGTCGTCTCGGCAACGGCCTGCCCCAAAAGCATGGTAGACATGATATCTCCCTTTGCACCCGGATTACGTCCTACGGCATTTGCACCGTAGCCGGCTGCGATACCCTGGCCTACACCAGGACCAATACCTGCGATAACTGCCAAACCTGCTCCAATCGCTGAAGCTGCGCTAATTAAATCTGCTCCTGAAAATCCCATAATAATGTCCTCCTTAAAAATATTGTTTTAATAATGATAATCAATTTAACCGAAGAACGCCGTTTTTGCGTTCTTTGGATAGGCGGCTCCGCCGCCGTTTCCACACTACCCTTGGGCTTCATCGCCCGCCGCGTTGGCAATAAATACCATCGTCAGCATCGCAAACACATACGCCTGCAGTACACCCGAAAATACATCCATGTAGGCATGCAGCGCTGCCGGCCACGCAATCGTCGCCACTTTCGGCAGCAAACCGTAAATGAGCGCCATCATCATCGTTCCCGACAAAATATTGGCGAACAGACGCAATGACATGGATACCGGCGTGGCAAACTCGCTGATGATATTCACCGGCAGGAACAAGAAGATCGGTTCAAACAAACCTTTGATCTTGCCCATCTTCTGCCATTTGAATCCCTGGTACTGGATCATAAAGAACGTGATCAGGGCCAGCGGAAGCGTGACGCCATAATCTGCTGTCGGCGGCCGGAGCCCGAACAGACCGGAAAGATTGCAGGTGATAATGAGCAAAAACAGCGTACTGACATAATTCCGGAATGTCGGCGCCAGCACTTTTCCCATGTTGTCCACGATCAGCTTATCCATCGTTTCCACGAGAAGTTCCAGCACATTCAAAAAGCCGGTCGGCGTTTTCCGGTAATCCGCGTTTTTGATCACCCGGTTTGCCACAATCGCAAACACGATCAGCACGACCAGAACGATTGCCAGACATACGTGGCTCGTCGTGATCCAAAACGAAAAACCGCCGATCTGTACCTGTTTATAACCATGTACATAAAAATCTACTTCCAACGATTCTTTCTCCTTTCCAGAAACCAAAGAATACCCGGTGAGCCTTCGGCTTCTATTTTATTTATTATCAGACAGACACTTTGTCCGAAATACAATAGGATATAACAACGCTGCTGCTTTTGTGGCAAATAACCCGGCAAATACCGATACGGGCGAAAACAAATGCGGCATATAAAACGCAAGGAACAGTGCCGCGAGCGCTGCCACGGCGCGCAGCGACGCCATGACCTTTGAGTGGTTGACCGCACTCTTCCGGTTCATATCAAGTTCGACATCCAGCGTGGAATACCGGTGCATCATAAGGAGCATCGAAACCATACTTCCCAGTAACTCCCCGAGTAAAAACGGAAGGAGCGCAAAAGGAACAAAAAGGGAAATGACAATTCCCACAGCGGTAACGGCCGCTGCCAGGATCCATATGAGAGCGATCACCCTAACGAGCGTCTTTTTTGCTTCCTGCATCGGACTCCCCCTTCACTTCTGATCCGTGTTCTGGTCCTTGTTCTGCTTTTCCCTCCGTTCCCTTGCGGGAACTGCCGGGCGATTGGAATTTTCCGGTCAGGATAAACAGACTCCGGATCGATGCCAGGATACCGATCAAAAGAAAGATCATGATCCAGTACTTCGTTCCGAGCAGCCGGTCTAAGTAAAACCCGATACCGAAACTCATCGCCATACAGGTCATCATCGCAAGACCGATCTGCAAAAGCATGGCAAACGCATTGATCAGTTCGCGGCGCTCCCTTTTTTTATCCCGTTTTCTCATCCTGCCGACCTTTCTATACTTACATGTCCCATGCTTATGCACAGGCTTTCACAGCTTTTTACTATGGCACTCTGGAATTCCTACTTTGGAATTCTTCTTTCTATGCCGTCCTTTCTATACTTACATCTCCCGTGCCTTTTTCGCACAGGCGCTCACAGCTTCCATTACGGCGCTGCGGAACCCCTCTTTTTCCAGCACGCGCACGGCTTCGATCGTCGTGCCGGCCGGAGAACAGACCATGTCCTTTAATTCACCCGGGTGTTTCCCTGTCTCCAGTACCATTTTCGCGCTCCCGAGTACTGTCTGCGCCGCCAGTTCATACGCCTGCGCGCGCGGCATCCCTTCCGCCACGGCAGCATCGGCCATCGCCTCGATAAACATAAACACATATGCCGGGGAACTACCGCTCACACCGATCACTGCGTCCATCATTGACTCGCTCACCTCATGGGCAATACCAAAACTCGAGAAGATGTCCATCGCAGTCTCTTTGTCCTCCCTGCCTACGGCACCGTTAAAGCATACACCGGCAGCCCCCTCCAGCACAAGCGCGGGAGTATTTGGCATGCTTCTTACTAATCGGATATTCTTTCCAAAAAGGCGTTCGATATTCGCCATCGTCTGCCCTGCCGCGATCGAAATAACAAGTGTTTCTTCTCTGACAGCTTCCCGGATCTCCCCGATCACCGCCTCAAACTGAAACGGCTTCACCGCCAACACGAGCACATCGGCTTTCTCCGCCACCTCTTTATTGTCCGTCGTCACACAGACCGAAAATGTTTTTTTGATCTGAGCCAGCGCTTCCTCATTCCGGCGGGACACGATAATTTCCTCCGGCCGATAACATTTTTTGTCTAAAATTCCTTTCAGCATCGCCTGCGCCATATTTCCACAACCGATAAATCCTAGCATAAAATCTCCAATCTGGAGCGTTCCCACTTCGGAACATCCTGTCAACAGCACATTCCATCAACGAAACATCCGATCACCGCCGCCTGCAACGCTCCCACACAAACGGCCGTTTCCTGCCCGGTGTCACTCGAGCATCGCTACCCGTCTCGCATGCCGCTCCGCGCCTGAAAACTCCGTATTCAAAAACGTATCCACGATCTTTACAGCAAGCCCCGGGCCGACGACACGCGCGCCAAACGCCACGATATTCGCGTCATTGTGAAGTCTCGTGGCTTCCGCGCTGAAACAATCGCTGCAGAGCGCCGCGCGGACTCCCTTGATCTTATTGGCAGCGATGGAAATTCCAATTCCCGTGCCGCAGATAAGGATCCCTTTCTCACATTCCCCATCGGCCACCGCATTTCCCACGAGCTTTCCGTATACCGGATAATCGACCGGATCGGCATTATAACTGCCATAGTCTTTGTATTCCAGGCCCTTGTCCTCCAAATATTTAATGATCTCCTGTTTTAATTCATACCCTGCCTGATCACTACCTAATGCAATCATGGTATAACCCCTCCTTATGTCCACTGCAGTTTTTTCTTGATCTTATAAAGCAGCTCTTTGATTTCATTATAACTCGCTTCGTATGTATCCTCATCGCCCCCATGGATTTCCAGAAGTTCGCCTTCCTCTCCCGCAAATTCATGAAGCGTAAATACATGTTCTGAAATGCCAAATTCCTCTAAAACCTTGACCTTTTCCACAAAATTCATCGTCAGGATCAGTGTATCCCCTGTCACCTCTGCCGGAGAAAATCCCGTTGAAAACTGCTCTTCACAGGGAACCGCGTGATTGATGAGTATGTCCGTCACCTTCATATTACGGGGTTCCGGAAACAGTACGACAAGGCCCCGGGACAGAATCTCCTTTTCTTTATCCATTAAAATGCTCTTGAAGATCCACTCAGCCATCGGACTGAGAGTGATGTTCTCCTTACTTACAAATATGACTTTTCCATAATCCATAAAATTCCGCCTTCCGCAACTCACTCAAACGTCGACCGTACGTTGTCCTGCTGCCTTCAGGAGCCGATTCATGATGGCTTCCTGCTGCTCCAGCTCATAAAAACTCTCCGACAGGATCATCTTTACATGAAGTTCGTCAAACTTACGAAGTGCGCCATATAACGTATTGCCAACCGTTCCGTCCCGCCGGGACCCCGCGGACACAACTTGTCCTTCCGCATAGCTTCCCGCCGTTTCCTCCGCTGCCAAAATCCCGATCTCATCGGCCTGATAGCGGCCTTCACGGACATATGACTGAACCTGCTTCCGTATCCGATCGGCGACTGCCTCCATCTCTCCCCGGAACACGATCATCTCCGCGTTCGGCGCGTAATGCCGGTATTTCATCCCCGGCGCTTTCGGCCTCCCGCTGCCGGCTGACATGAGGGCCGGATCCATGACTACTTCACCGATCACATCCGCTAACATCTGCTTTGTAATCGCCCCCGGTCTCAAAATGACAGGAACACGTTCTGTCATGTCCAGAATCGTTGATTCGTATCCGATACCGACATCACCGCCATCAATGACCATATCAATGCACCCGTCCAGGTCTTCCCGTACATGCGCTGCCCTAGTCGGGCTCGGCCTGCCAGACGTATTGGCGCTCGGCGCTGCCACCGGAACGCCGGCTTCTTTTAAAAATTCGAGCGCCCCTCTGTGCCCCGGCATCCGAACCGCCACGGTGTCCAATCCACCCGTCGTCTCGTAAGGCACAACTGCCGCTTTCTCAAAAATCATCGTCAGCGGACCCGGCCAAAACACTTGGGCCAGTTTTTCCGCTTTCTCCGGCACCCCGCGCGCGATCCGCCTGAGCTGCTCTTTTTCTGCAATATGAAGGATGAGTGGGTTATCGGATGGCCGGCCTTTCGCCGCATAGATTTTCCTCGAGGCCTCCGGACGGAGCCCGTTCCCACCCAGTCCGTATACCGTTTCCGTCGGGAACGCTACCAGACCGCCCTCGCGGATCGTTCGTACTGCCTGCGAAAGTTCCCCGGCATCAAAACCACCTTCCGGCGTCCATTTAATGTATTTCGTCGTCATCATGCCTTCACCATTTTTCATAATAAAATCCCTATAACATATTTTACCACAAATTGAACCAAGATACAAGATTTTTTCAACTGCCGCGCATCTCGATGCGCGGCGCACCTGTCCCCTCGATATAATCTTTTGTGATCGTTACCTTGCCGATCATATCATCTTTTGGTATTTCATACATGATATCGAGCATCATTTTCTCAATGATCGAGCGGAGCGCACGCGCGCCTGTCTTCTTTTTCACCGCCTGGCTGGCAATCGCAAAAAGCGCGTCCTCGTCAAAATCCAGTTTCACCTCATCCATTGATAAAAGCTTCTGATACTGCTTGACGATCGCGTTTTTCGGTTCCGTAAGAACCTTTACGAGCAGGTTTTCGTCCATCTCGCTCAGGGAATAGACGATGGGCAGCCTGCCGATAAATTCTGGGATCAGCCCGTAATTCCGTATATCTTCGGTTTCCACTCTCGCAAAAATATCTTTTTCATCGTCGTAGCGGTCTTTTAGATCCGCCCCGAAGCCAATACCGCCGTGCTTTGTCAGCCGTTTTTTAATGATCTTTTCCAAGCCCGGAAACGCGCCGCCGCAAATAAAGAGTATATGGCTTGTATTGATCGTCGTCATCGGCACCATCGCATTTTTATTGCTCGCGCCGACAGGCACTTCCACATCGGCTCCTTCCAGCAGCTTTAACAGCGCCTGCTGGACCGATTCCCCGCTGACATCGCGGTGATTCGCATTTTCCTTTTTCGCCAGTTTGTCGATCTCGTCGATGTACACGATCCCGCTCTCTGCCCTCTCAACATCATTATCCGCGTTCGACAGCAGCTTCGAGATCACGCTCTCCACATCATCACCGATGTAGCCCGCTTCCGTCAGTGCCGTTGCATCCGTAATCGCCAGCGGCACCTGAAGGAGCCTCGCCAGCGTTTTCACGAGATACGTTTTCCCGCTTCCGGTAGGGCCAAGCATCAGCATATTGGATTTCTCGATCTCCACGTCCATACCGGGCATGTTCAGATCACCGCTCTCTTCTGCCTTCTCCTGTTCCCGGATCGAAAGGATCCTCTTATAATGGTTATAGACGCCGACCGAGATCACTTTCTTCGCCTCATCCTGTCCCATCACAAAATCATCAAGTTTCCCTTTGATCACATGAGGTGCCGGAAGCTGTTTGATGTCAAGTACCGGCGCCGCTTCCTTCTTTTTCTTCTTTTTCGGTTTTACGGAATGCCTTGCCTGCATCTCTTCCGGCATTCCCCCGCCAAACATACCCGCCAGATTGATAAACTCAATGCCCGGAATGTTTGGCATCCCTCTCTGCTCCGACGGCCCGCCCGCATTTGCCCCCGGCCCAGCATGGGCCGTTGGCTCAGAATGGGCCGTTGGCTCAGAATGGGCCGTTGACCCAGGATTAGCCGTTGACCCTGGATTCGAAAAATCCTGCAAACGGATCTGGTCAAACGCCTTCTGCATACAATCCGAACAGATCGTGATATTTGATATGCTCATCATCTTTTCCACCTTGCTCTCCGGCCTCTGGCACAGATAGCAGGTCTTTTCGTAACCGTCCCGCTCTCCTCCGTCATCTGTTTTCTTAATTTCTTCGCTCAAAATCAATCCTCCAATCCGGGACTGCCTGATACAGCTGCCCCATAGCGCCCAAAAGGAACTGTTATCATCTCTGATAACAGTTCCAGTGCGAATGTATCATTTCTTTATAGAAAATATCCCATTACCACGGCATGATCTGATAGCCGTCGTCCTGTGATTCATCCTCGTACCCAAACGGGTTATTCTGCTGCCCGTTATTCTGCCCGTCGTTCTTTCCTCCGCCATTCTGCTTTCCGTTGTCCAGATTATTGATCGTCTCCGAACTTCCAAGCGTCACCTTAACATCCTGTTCCTTATATTCTCCATCCTGGCTCCTGGCGATCGTGACCGTGATCTCCGTGCCGGCTTCCAGGTTGTTAACTTTTTCCTGTACCTGTTCGATACTCGTAATCTTTGAATCATTGATCTTCGTAATAATGTCGCCCTGCTTGATGCCGGCCTGTTTTGCGGCGCCGTTGTCTGAAACGGCAGATACAAACACTCCTACCGGGAGTCCGTATGCCTGGCTCAGGCTCTCGCCGACCGTCCGCCCGGAGATTCCGAGATAGCCTTTTT
The DNA here is from genome assembly GCA_910584065.1 of uncultured Eubacterium sp. Lineage (GTDB taxonomy): Bacteria > Bacillota > Clostridia > Lachnospirales > Lachnospiraceae > Eubacterium_F. Next base: position 25,571 of record CAJTZN010000027.1, on the reverse strand, counting down.
CCTCGTCTTTCAGCACCTTGCGGTTCATCAGCTCATTGATGATCGGCACGGCATCCGTCATCGGGATCGCATAGCCGATACCCTCTACTTTCGTATCCGCGTATTTCACCGAATTGATGCCGATGACATTGCCGTTCGCATCCAAAAGCGCCCCGCCGCTGTTTCCCGGATTGATCGCCGCGTCCGTCTGCAAAAGCGTCATCGTATTCGTGCTGTAGGAATTCTCATCGCCTACCTGTACCTGTCTGTCCTTCGCGCTGATATAGCCTACCGTCACGGACTGTCCATACCCGAGCGCGTTTCCGATCGCGATCGCCATCTGTCCGACCTTTACGTCATCGGAATGCCCCAGGCTGGCCACTTTGATCTTCTGCTTCGTCTCTTCTTTCAGATCGCTGATCTTCACCGAGAGAACCGCCAGATCAGCCGCGGAATCCAGTCCTTTCACGATACCATTTGCTGTCGACTCATCAATAAAGGTTACGGTAATGCTGTCCGCGCCTTCTACTACATGGTTATTCGTCACGATCAGCAGCTCGTCATTATCTTCTTTGACAATAAAACCGGATCCGGCGCCCTCCGTCGAATACGACTGGCCGAAATAGGAAGATACCGTGCTCGTCTCCGTAATGGCAACGATCGAAGGCATTACCCGGTCCACGATACTAGATACGTCGCCAAATCCCGCTGCCGCGCCGGATACTGCCGCCACCTCGTTATTCGCGGATGTATCTACCGTGCCGATACTGCTGCCGCCCTCATTTCCCGAAAAACGAAAACCGGAAATTTTTAAAACGACAAAGAAGCACGCGGCCGCCACGACGCCAAATACGACAGCCGACACGACGAGCTTTACCGCTCCGCCCGAAGACTTCCGCTGTTTCACCGGCCGTTCCTGCTCCGGCTCCCGCTGCCCCGCGTTCACATTCTGGAACCGGTACATATTATCAGAAGATGGCAGCGGCTGCGGAGGGATCTCCTCCGTTTGCCCGGCCTGCTGTTCTGTCTCTGTATAAGTGTCCTGCTGCGCGTTTACACTCGTCGGGTCCAGTGAACCCGAAAAAGAATTTTCGTCATTATTCCAATTTCCCTCATTCATGAGAATCTTCCTTTCTTTTTTCCTTTATAGCAAATTCATCTGAAATTTGATGTATTTTTCCCGTTCTCAAATTGCATTATACATATCAATTGTGTTTAGTTTGTGAAATCTTTATTTTATTATTGTGAAAACTGGTAAAATATCTTATACTGTATATAATAACACGTAGGAAAGGATGATAACAATTGATTAAAGGAAATCAGAAATTACTAAATGTCATTCGCTTTATCATAGATGTACTGATACTCATTGTCTCCTTTGTGCTGGCCTATCATCTGCGCTTTGATGAAGAGTTCAGCTTTCTGATCCGCTGCGGGATCATCGATGAACCGATCGGACTGTATGAAAAACTCGAGCAGTATATGCAGCTGCTTTTTCTTTTGATACCATGCTACCTGCTCTCATACTACATTTTCCATCTTTACGATCCCAAACGTGTGACGAGCCGCAAATCACAGATGTACAATATTTTTAAAGCGAACGTGATCGGTATCCTTTATTGTACTGCCGGCCTGTATTTCATAAAAAGAAGCGGTAATTACGCTCGTCTTTTTATCATTATATTCGTGGTGATCAATTTTATTCTCGAACTTTTTTTCCGTCTGCTCATCACCACGATCCTGCGCAAGTTCCGGAAAAAAGGGCACAATCTCAAGCACATCCTGCTCGTCGGTTACGGGCGCTCGGCAGAGGGCTATATCGACCGCATCTGCGCCCACCCGGAATGGGGCTACGTGGTCCACGGCATTCTGGACGACCGCAAACGGAACGGAAAATCCTACCGGGACGTGCATGTCATCGGGGATATCGACGATCTGGAATCAATTATTGCCAATAATTCCTACGACGAGATCGCCATCACGCTCGGCATCGACCAGTACGAAAGACTGGAAGACATCGTTTCCATTACCGAGAAATCCGGCGTACACACAAAGTTTATCCCCGACTACAACAACATTATTCCGACAAAACCATACACCGAAGACCTGGACGGCCTTCCGGTCATCCATGTGCGGAACGTGCCGCTGTCCAACTCCTTCAATAAATTTGTCAAACGTTCGATCGATATCGTCGGTTCCATCGTCGGCATCATCGTATTTTCAATCCCGATGCTCATTGTGGCGATCATCGTAAAGGCGACCTCGGAAGGACCGCTCATCTTCCAGCAGGAGCGCATCGGCCTCCATGGCAAACCGTTTATGATGTATAAATTCCGCTCGATGGCAGTACAGAAAGCTTCCGAGGAGAAAAAAGCGTGGACGACGCCCGACGACCCCCGCGTCACTCCGATCGGCAAATTTATCCGCAAAACGAGCATCGATGAACTTCCCCAGCTGTTTAACGTGCTGAAAGGCGAGATGAGCCTCATCGGCCCCCGGCCGGAGCGCCCGTTTTTCGTAGAGAAGTTTAAAGAAGAGATCCCCCGCTACATGATCAAGCATCAGGTCCGTCCCGGCATCACGGGATGGGCGCAGGTCAATGGCTACCGCGGCGATACTTCCATCCGGCTGCGCATAGACTGCGATCTGTATTACATTGAAAACTGGTCCGTCATGCTGGACATCAAGATCCTGTTCCTCACGGTAGTAAAGGGATTCATCAACCGGAACGCGTATTAACATAAAGGGCAGGGAAAATGCCAGTAATTCCCGCCCCCTTCGCTTTATTCATCCAGTTTTTTATGGATGAATTCATCCCACTTCGCGTCCTCTTCATCCATCTCTTCCTCAAGTTCTTCTTCATCGAGCATTTCGTCAAAGGCGTCGGCAAGCGCTTCCAGCACTTCCTCGTCCTCGATCTGGAGCAGCGTAATGTCCGGCTCCCCGCCTTTGTTCTCGATCTCGATCCCGAAAAAGTATATTTCCTCGATCGTTTCATCCACCGGAGTCAGGACCGCGTAATCATCCCCGTCCCACTCAAAGATGTACAGCACCTCGCATGACAGCGTTGTACCGTCCTCCAGTTCCAGATCTACTGACATTTCCTCGATATCTTCCAAATTAAAATCAGCCATTCTTTCCCTCATTTCCGCGCATTCTTTTCCGTGCGCTATATTTCGTTTCGCTTATACCTTATAACAATATACAATATCATAATACATTTTCATCATATTGTCCACAAAAATCATCAGACTGGCACGATATGCCTGACCTGTACTTGACAACAGGCGCTGTTTTTATATACAATACTATCGACCCGGGAAACAATCATGGGATCATTTGAGGAAAGGAGACAGACAGATGAAATATTCTTATCGGACAAAAGGAACCTGTTCCCAGCAGATCGACCTGGAGATCAACGATGACGTGATCACCAATGTGAAATTTTATGGCGGCTGTGATGGAAATCTGAAAGCGATCCCGATCTTAGTCGACGGATTGACCGTTGATCAGATCACGCAAAAATGCGCTGGCATCCAGTGCGGCTTCAAAAACACATCCTGTGCCGACCAGCTGGCAAAAGCCGTTCTTGCGGCCAAAGAAGCTACAAAACAGACGGCGGAATGAAAACCCGTGTGTTCGAAACCATCCACACGTTAAACAAAACTAAGGAGATTAAAAAAATGAAAAACAAAAACATATTTTACCTCAGTCAGGCAGCTATGATCGCTGCCCTCTATGTCGTACTCACTTTTATTGCCAATGCGTTCGGTCTGGCGAGCGGAAACCCTCAGGTCAGACTATCCGAGGCGCTTACCATCCTCCCCTTCTTTACTCCGGCGGCCATACCCGGACTGACGATCGGCTGTCTGCTCAGCAACTGGCTGACTGGCTGTGCCATACTGGACATCATCTTCGGCACGGCCGCCACGCTTATCGGCGCCGTTCTCACCTGGGCGCTCCGACGATTCCCATGGCTTGCGCCGCTGCCGCCGATCGCCGCCAACACGATCATCGTCCCCTGGGTCCTCCGGTTCGCGTATCAGATGGAGGGCGCCATCCCTGTTCTCATGCTGAGTGTGGGGATCGGTGAGATCATATCCTGCGGCGTTCTCGGCATGATCCTTTTATTATCACTTCAAAAATTTGGTAAAAATATATTTAAACCCGATTGACTTTTTCCTCACTCTAAGGGTATAATGCTTGTTGCAAAGAATTTTTTATATCGCACCGACGGAATGTGCAACATATGTATATGCACACATGGGAGAACTTATGAAACGATATATCATAACAGGCCTTGTACTACTGCTCATCATGGCAGGCGTGACCCTCCTGCACCCGGCCAGGCCTCAGTATGAATCCACTGACAACACAGAGGATTCGTATGAATACTATTATAATGAGAATGAAGAGGATGAGGAGGACTCGCTCTTGCCCGAGGATCTGAATTCCATACTCGCAGATAATCCAACCGTTCCGCTCGACCTGATTCCGAGCAGCATAACGGTTCTGGTCAACCGGCTATACCCGCTGCCTTCCAATTACATTCCATCCACCCTTGTCGTTCCGGACGTCAAATTCAATTTTGCCTATCTGTCTGACAAAAGGAAAATGCGCAAGGTGGCCGCCGACGCCCTGGAACGGCTGTTTGAGGCGGGAGAAAAGAAGGGCATTGAATTATATGGCGTTTCCGGCTACCGCTCGTACGCGCGCCAAAAAGAAATATACGACCGGAACATCGCTTCGCGGGGACAGTCCGCCACAGACGCCGTTTCTGCCAAACCCGGCAGCAGCGAGCACCAGACCGGCCTGACGATCGACGTATCGGCCAAAAGCGTCAATTTCCGCCTAGACCAGAGTTTCGGAGACACAAAAGAAGGTAAATGGCTGGCGCAGAACGCCCATCTTTACGGATTCATCATCCGCTACCCTTACGGAAAATCCGCCATTACCGGATACAGTTACGAACCGTGGCACATTCGTTTTGTCGGCAAAACAGTTGCCACTTACCTGTATGAAAGCAAATTGACGCTGGAAGAATACTATGGCGTTGAAGCTGCGGCCGATGAACCGGATAACGCGGTCGACGTGGAAGATCCGGATACTGTAAAATACGCGACGCCGAAGCCAACGAGAAAACCGACACCGGCGCCAAAGCCGGAAGCGACAAAAAAACCGGCCTCCACGAAAAAACCAAAACAAACGCGAAAACCAAAGCCGGAAAAAACCAGGCCGCCTGGCAAGGCTACAGCAAAACCGGCTGCAAAAACCCCAAAGCCGGTACAGGAGGAAAAACCGCCTGTATCGACACCGGCGCCGCCGACACCGACTGCGCCCCCGGCATCGACTCCGGTACCGGAAGAACCGAAAAACAACGAGGACCCGCCATCGGATGCCGGAGGCCCCAATAGAAAGGAAGAACACTCATGAGAACAATACTTATGCTGATCACCTATCTTCTTCTCTGCGTCATAAGCATACCGTTACTGCTCATGGAATGCGTGATCCGGAAGATCGATCAGAAAGCGGCGGCAGCATTTGCTCTTTGCGTTGTGAAAATGGCGTTTTATTTTGGTATGTTCCTGTCGGGATGCAAAAAAGAAGTCATCGGGATCGAAAACATCCCGACGGATACTCCCGTTATGTTTGCCGCGAATCACAGGAGTTTTTATGACATCATCCTCGCCTACGCCGTCATCGCGTCCGCCGGCGTACAGGTCGCGTTCGTGTCAAAGATCGAACTCAAACGGGTTCCAATGATTGCGCAGTGGATGTACTTTTTAAACTGCCTCTTCATGGACCGCGGCGACATGAAACAGAACATGGGGGTCATACTGAACGCCATCGCACTGATCAAAGATGGTTATTCTATTTACATCGCACCGGAAGGCACGAGAAACGCGACGGACACTCTTCTTCCCTTCAAAGAAGGCAGCATGAAGATTGCCACGAAAACAAACGCGCCGATCGTCCCCGTCTGCATCAAAAACACGGAAAACATACTGGAAAACCATGTTCCCTGGGTGCGGGGTGGACACATTTCGATCGAGTTCGGAAAACCGCTCTACGTGGATAAACTTGATAGGGAAGAAAAGAAACATGTTGGCTCTCAGGTACAGCAGATCGTACAGAACATGTACGATCAAAAGCAGATCGTGTAATTTCCCTTTTCATTTCACCAAAAACATGTTAGAATAGTTGTGCGGATAACCGCTGCACCGATCAAGCCCGGCTGGCTGCCTGGCAAATACGAAAAAGAAAGAGAGGTACGGACAACGTGAAAACCTTTTTGATCATCCTTTGCATTGTTCTTGCTGTCCTATTAGTAGCATTTATTGTATTGTCCATCATTGGCAAAAAGCTGCAGAAAAAACAGGAGGCTTCGCAGTCACAGATGGAAGCGGCCTCACAAGTGGCATCTATTCTCGTCATTGATAAAAAACGGATGAAATTGACGGAATCGGGACTTCCCAAAGCCATACTCGAAAATACGCCCAAATATTTGCGGCGTTCCAAAGTTCCTATCGTAAAGGCAAAAATCGGGCCGAAGATCATGTCGCTCATGTGTGACGAAAAAATCTTCCCCCTACTTCCGGTAAAGAAAGAGTTAAAGGTCGTTTTGAGCGGAATCTACATCATGGACGTAAAAGGTTCCCGGAATGTGCTGTTAAGTCCGCAGGAAAAACTGGGATTCTTCCAGCGGGCTAAATTAAAGGCATTACAGAAGGTAAGTAAAAAGAGCTGACTTAGGCATCTGCGTCAATGTACACTTTACCATTGGCCGGATAGAATAAGAAGTGGCAGACCGAGAACCCTGGTTCCCTGTCTGCCACTTCTTTTTCCCACGTTATCAGATCCGGCTTTCGATATAATGTTCGATCATCTTCACCGTACCATCAATCCCTAAGCGGCTGCTGTTAATACAGAGGTCATAACCTCTGGAATCGCCCCACCGGTACGGGGAATAGCGGTTATGATAATGCTTCCGGTAACGGTCGTGCCGGTTCATCTTCGACACGGCATCCCCGACGGATAAGTTATACTTTTTACTAACCCGGTCTACTTTATCGTTTCGGTCAGCAAGGACGAAAACAGAGATCAGATTTCCGTGATCCTTTAACACCGTTTCCGAACACCGGCCGACGACAACGAACGATTCTCCGCTGTCCGCCTTGTTTCTCAGGTATTCAAACTGCAGTTCCGCCAAATGCTCTTCCATCGAATTGGAATGTCCCCTCACGCTTCTGGAAATCAACGGAATCCTCGGTTTCTCGTCAAATCCGTGAAAATGTTCTACCTTTATTCCCTTTTCCTCTGCAATCTTATCCAACATATTGTGATCATAGATCGGAAGATCCATATCTTTGGCAATCTGCTCTGCAATCACGTGTCCGCCGCTTCCGTACTCGCGATTGATCGAAATAATGACCTGTTTATCCATCCGCATTGCCTCCTTTCAAGAAAAACCATTAACAGTATCGTGCAAAAATGATCAGCATGGATACGGTCACCACAATGATCGTCGCCGGAGCCGCTGTTTTACAGTATTTACCCCAACTGATCGGATAACCGTTTTTCAACGCCACCGAAGTACCAACTACGTTGGCCGACGCGCCAATCGGCGTCGCGCTGCCGCCGATATCCGTTCCCATCGACAGCGCCCAGGAGAGCGTGTTCAGATCGACGCCCTGCGTCATCGCAAGGCTCCGCACAACAGGGATCATCGTCGCCGCAAACGGGATATTGTCCACAAACGCGCTTGCAACCGCCGACAGCCAGATGATGATCGCCACCATCAGCATCAGGTTCCCGCCGCTGATCTTGCCGATAAATCCTGCTATGATCTCCAATACACCGGTCTGCTCCAGGCCGCCCACGACCATAAACAGTCCGACGAAAAACAATAGTGTCTTGTAATCTACCTTTTTCAAAAGCTCCAGCGCAAAACTTCCCGCCGTGATCAGCGTAACGATTGCGATCACCGCACCGATAAAGGCCACCGTCAATCCCGTCTGGGCATGCGTTACGAGCATAACGACCGCGCAGCCGAAAATAACACAACTCGTCGCAAATTCCCGTTTACTCGTGATCGCATCCTTCGGATCGGGGAGCACCGACGGATCAACTTTCCCACGGCTTTCCTGCAACAGCTCTTTCCGGTAGGCAAAATAGAAATAAAATATGACGATGATCAGACTGATCCCGGCGATCAGGCCTGTATTGCTGAGGAAATCCCAAAACGAATATCCGAGGGATGTCCCGATGATGATATTCGGCGGATCCCCGCACATTGTAGCCGAGCCACCCAGATTGGCACAAAATATTTCTGACAGGATCATCGGTACCGGGTCGATCTTTAACAGCTTTGCCAGTTCCACGGTGACAGCCGCCAAAAACAGGATGACCGTTATGCTGTCGATAAACATGGCAAGAACCGACGACATAAGCATAAATGCAATAAACAGCGGTATCGGCTTATAGTGGACGAGCTTCGCCAGTCTCATACAGAGCCACTGGAAAAATCCCGCCTTTGCCATCCCCTCGACCATGATCATCATACCTGCGATAAAAATGATCGTAGACCAGTTGATCCCGCTGGATGACTCCGCGGACTCCCCCGCCGCGTACCAGAAATCCAGGGTAAAAATACTCTGCAGGTTCAGGGTTTTGATGATGGCATCCATACTGCGCATGCCAACCCCAAACACAAGCAGCAGTGTTAAGATACCACAGCCGATCGTAATGTTCTGCCGTTCAAAGTGCTCCATTACGATCATAACAAACATAACAACAAAAATCACCAATGCCAAAATCTGTGCGACCGTCATCGCTATCATTCCTCCTATACTGAATACCGTCTCCTCTTAATTCCTTATGTAAAACGATATTTTACTTTTTATCCGTACTTTATCATAGCACCGATGATGACAATTGCAACTGGCAATTTGCACATATTTTTTTAATATTTTTCATTATTTTTGTCTAAAAGGCTCTTTTCAAATTCTTCTAAGATTTCCGGCGACGGCGCCTCCGTCATCAGACTGAATACGACGATGCAGATAAGACTGATCGCAAATCCGACGAGCAGCGAATAGATGCCCGTCGCCGCATAGATCGTCTCCCCGTTCACGAGCGGGAGATAATCCCATACGATGACCGTCAGTCCACCAGACACGATCCCGGCCACCGCGCCGGCAAAGTTCGTCCGTCTCCAGAACAGCGAGCAGACGACGATCGGCCCGAACGCCGAACCGAGGCCGGCCCACGCATCTGACACGAGCGCCATGATACTGCTGTCCGGATCCCAGGCGATAAAGAACGCCAGAACCGCCACGACGATCACCGTGATACGGCTGACTTTCAAAACCGTCTGATCCGTTGCTTTCGGCTTCAGCACATTTTTGTAAATGTCCTTGGAAACGGAAGACGCGCACACCAGAAGCTGGGAGTCCGCGGTAGACATGATCGCCGCCAGGATACCGCAGAGGAACAGTCCCCCGATAAACGGCAGCGCCAGATTTTCATTAAACACCTGATTGATCATAGTGATAAATACGCTTTCCGAAGCGCCGTCCTCCAAAATAGCTGGCGCCAGGAACGCCCGTCCTACCACGCCGATCACACACGCCATCACAAGCGACAAAAATACCCAAACGATGGCGATAACGCTCGATTTTTTCAATTCCTTCTCATTTTTCACCGCCATAAACCTTACGAGAATATGGGGCATCCCGCAATATCCTAGTCCCCAGGCGAGCTGAGATAAAATGTCAACGATCGAATACGGTTTCCCGCCGTTGGAAAAGAGGCTCATATAGTCGCTGTATTTGACGCCGGTCGACGTAAGCCGTTCCACGAAATCACTGCTGATCGCTCCATATGCTACGATAGGAACGACGAGAAGACCGACCAGCATCAACATCCCCTGAATGAAATCGGTCGTACACACCGCGAGAAATCCGCCCAAAAACGTGTAAACGAGAATAACGGCCGCGCCGATCCCGAGCGCGAGATGGTAATCGACGCCAAATACCGTGTGGAACAGTTTCCCACCCGAAGCCAGTGCAGAAGCCGTATACACAAGAAAGAAAATGACGATGACGATCGATGATATAAATAAGAGCACCCGCTTCTCATCATGATACCGGTTTTCCAAAAATTCCGGCAGCGTAAGCGAATTATTTGCTACGATCGTGTACCGTCTGAGCCGTTTTGAGATCAAAAGCCAGTTTGCGACTGTCCCGAGAAACAGTCCGATGGCAATCCAGGCCTGTCCGGTTCCAAATGCGTAAATTGAACCCGGCAGCCCCATCAGAAGCCATCCACTCATGTCCGACGCCTGCGCCGACAGAGCAGCCACCCATCCATTCAGGCCGCGGCCGCCCAAAAAGTAATCCTCTGTACTGTTTGTCTTTTTCATCGATAATATACCAATCACAATCATGAGCAGCAGGTATGCGATAAAAGCAGATAATACGATGATTGAATCCGTTGACATAAAATCCTCCATTCTGAAACAACCCCGCGGCACTTGAGCGCCCGAGAGCGGGTTTTTGTTTTCCTTATGTATTTTAAGAATATTCTACCATATTTTCCGGTTTTATGCTATACTTAATTCAAGATACCCGCGTATTTGCGGCAGGTCCTGCATCATGACTTGTGCGAAAGGTCCTCTGTGGCAGAACTTGTACGGCGGAACCTCTGCCCCCGGACCTGAATGCGGCTGACATGAGAAAGGAGCGATTTTATGGAACGGTTTGTGGATCTGATTCATAAGAAGAAACGAGACAGTGAGCTATCAGATGACGAAATCAAACAAATGGTCGAAGGGTACTGCGCCGGCAACATCCCGGACTATCAGATGTCTGCCATGCTCATGGCCATCTGTTTTACCGGCCTGAACGACCGAGAACTCACTACACTGACGCTGGCGATGCGGGATTCCGGTTCCGTCAGCGACCTATCCCCCGTCAAGGGGATAAAAGTAGATAAACACAGCACCGGCGGCGTCGGCGACAAAACGACTCTCATCATCGGCCCAGTCGCTGCTGCCTGCGGCATCCCCGTCGCAAAAATGAGCGGCCGCGGTCTCGGCTTTACCGGCGGGACGATCGACAAACTGGAATCAATACCCGGCTTCCGCACAGACCTGTCTGCGACAGAATTTTTTCAGGCCGTGCAGTCCGTCGGCATATGCGTGAACGGACAGACCGACGATCTCGCCCCCGCCGACAAGCGGATCTACGCGCTGCGCGACGTGACCGCCACCGTCGACAGCATACCCCTCATCGCCGCCTCGATCATGAGCAAAAAACTGGCCGCCGGGAGCGACAAGATCCTGCTGGACGTGACGACCGGAAATGGCGCTTTTATAAAAGATTACGGGCAGTCGCTGGCTCTGGCCGGAAAAATGGTGGCGATCGGAACAAATGCCGGGAAGCAGACAGTCGCACAGCTGACCTCGATGGATGAGCCTCTCGGCCTTGCGATCGGGAATAATCTGGAAGTAAAAGAAGCGATCGACGCCCTGCACGGAAACGGCCCGGACGATCTGAGGCTCGTCTGTGATACACTGGCGGCACATATGATCTCACTCGGAAAAGAGATCCCGTTTGAACAGGCGGAAGCGGAGGCGAAGAATGCCATCGAGAGCGGCAGGGCGTGGAAAGTGTTCCTTTCCATGGTAGAGCAGCAGGGCGGCGACGTTTCTTATATGGAACACCCGGAAAAACTGCCGGCCGCGCCGATCACAGTCGAGTACCGGGCAAAGGAAGACGGGTATATTACTTCAATGGATACCGAGGGATTCGGCGTGGCCGCCGGGTTACTCGGGGCGGGCAGGAGCCGGAAAGATGATGCGATTGATTTTAGCGCCGGCATCGTCCTCCGGCATAAGATCAATGACTTTGTGAAACGGGGGGATGTGCTTGCGACGCTGCATACATCGAAAGAAGCGCTGGCTGATGCGGCGGCTGAGAAGCTGGATGGTTGTTATGGATTTTCGGACAGGGAAGCAGAGCCGGTGAGACTGATCGGGGATGTCGTCAGGTGATGGGGGCGTCCTGATAGAACTGGTAGAAGGGGTTTTACTACCCCTTCTTGTGATCAGAACAATATCTCTTTTTGGCGAGTTTTAAGGATTCTTTTTTCCCATCTATGATCCGGATACCGTTCTCTTTGTCTTCCGAAAAAACAACCGCATAACATCTGTGGCTTGTGACATAATTTAACGCAGAATTAAATCTGGAACCTCGACCAGCGTCTCCCCTCAATCTTGCTCTGCCATCCAAAATGATCCCAAATCCATAACAAACACCATTATAATCCACCATTACGGCGCCATCAATCGTTGCCAGTCCCTGTAACAGGCTCAAACTTTCCTTATCTGCCAACTCTAACTTTTCAATCATCGTTCCTTTGGCCAGATCAGTTAATCGTTCCACCTCTTTCTGAATCTTCTTCTGATCTCCCAAAATCATCAATGCTCCATGTGGACATTGATCCAGACACTCAAAAATCTTATTAAACTTTACTATATTTTCTTCATGAATAAAAGCTACTTCTTCCACTTTTTGCTTAATGTCATAATAAAAATGCTGTCTATTAACAGTATATACGCCTTCGCAGAATTCCAAAACCACCTCGCCGCTAACCAAAAGCCGCCACTCTCCCCGCCCTGTGAACTCCAGTTGAAGCCAAACATGATACTTGTTTAATAATTCATTTTTTAATGATTCGTTTTTTAATAATTCATTACTTATTACTGCTATAATCGGATATTCACGATTTGTACTTTCCTCGCGGCTTCTCTCTCCAGACTCGGTCTGAACGAGTAAAGCATTCCCATTTTTACATGTTTCCAGCATTTTTCGCACCGCAGGTACATCACTTTTCTTCCCCAGATCCTTTGCCAATCCATGCGTTCTATCCATCCAGACTATGCCCTTCCTAAGTTCTCCCCTAACCTTTTGGCATACCTCTTTTTCAGCAAAGTATACCGTTGCACACACTTCACTTTTCTCGTAATGACGAAACGCAATTTCCCGGATCACGCCTTCTGGCGGAATCGGAAGCGTTGAGAATAATTTCATTACATAGGCATTAATCAAATTTAAGTTAAAGTGCTCCGCCTTTTGCTTCCATACCGCTGCTTCCCCTGTTTCCAGAAAATCCAAATGATAGCTGTCGAAACATTTATACAAAAAGTCAAGTAACACTTCCGCCATGAATTCTTTAGCTTTTCCCTTCTCCTCTCCCAGATCAATCCCCCACATCACACAAACTTCGCCGACAATTCCTTTTGCGGCATTATATTTCACTTTGGCAACGGGAGAAATGGCATATAAAGCCGCACCTTTACTGTTTCGTATGTATTCCTTTATTCTTTTGGGATCCTGTCCTTTTACATCATCAACTTGAACCTCGGTGCTCCTGCCAATTTTCGCTCGTTTTATCGGAAGTTGGTCACTCAGCGAATCCTCCACTTTATTATCCGATCTGTCGCTCCAAATATACAGTTCTAACTTGAGATCCGAAAAAAAGCGATCCATTTGCTCATTAATGCTGTTTTCATTAAGATAGCTGGTAAATCCGCTAATAAATGTATACAAAGAACTCTTCAAAAAGCTTTCTAACTCACTTTTTTCTTCCATCTTTTCATCTCTCATGGCATTCTCCCATTTTTTTCCGATCCTCTCGCAACATCTCTTCACGGGATTTTTCAATCATAATCATAAGTTGTTTTATCTGTTCCTCAGCAGATTTTGTTTGTGTACTTGAAAATTCTTTAAACATTGTCCGGACTGTTTTCATATCATCTGAAACCTCATCATAGTACACATGAAATTTATCAGCACACCTCATCAGATAAAACCTTACTTCACGCACTACGTAATCATCACACAATATATTTTCTAAATCCATGTGATACCGTTTGGGACTGACTGGCTGATAACGATTTCTATCACACCTGGTTAGCGCGATCCCCGCTACCATCTCCGCTTCTGTCCAATGCTTTTCTTTCTCCATCCGGTAACTCCCTCTATCGGTAAGATCCCAGCCTGGGATTTTATTGTAGATACAGCACTCCAAAACAATAGCGATCCGATGCAGCAATTCTGTCTTATAATAGCGATGTATTTCTCGATTTTGTCGTTTGACATCATTAATGATACTATTCACATACTCTATAGCATTCATATCCAACACAAGAACGGCCATCAGATCAGCAAAACCTTCCTCATAGATCATAGACAGAAGTTCCATTGTCGTTTTGGATGTCATAAGCGTACTGTCGGATTCGTGAACAACGACATACCGTTCTGAAGCCTGTTTGATATAGGAAAAAATTTCTTCTACATTATCCTGTTCATATAAAACCGGGCCAAAAACATTTTCCAAAGCATACTGAACAATATCAATCATTGCCATCTGGATATTTTCCCGTAACTGCGACATATGTTTTCCATACTTTTTATTTTTTTCCATCGCCCGTTTAAAATTATAGGCACCGCTCCCTTCCTCATTTTCTACTTTACACACATACTCCTTATCTAGCTTTCTCATCAGCGCCCTGTGCAGCATCGTCTTCATCCGTCGTTCCACCTGTTTCCATGCGTCATCGCCTACTCCCTGGCAGACGCCTTTCTGCAGGCACCATCCCCTTACATAACTCACATAAACATGGGAAAAACTCCTCAAAAGAGAATCATATCTGACTTCCTCCCTCAAGCGGAACGTACGTCCTACATAATGTGCCGTTTCATGTGTGAGTATGATCATCATGTCATGCAGATTATAAAGACAGAATTCGGGAATCTCTACTTTCATAAGTCTCTTGTTATTGGATGCCCGACAGTATAATTCATCCACCTGCACAATATTATTTATACCCGGCGCCACAAGAAACTCATATTCACATGGGTCTTCCCCTCCATCGACATCAACCGCAGAAAGGATCTTTTTAACAAATGCAATATGAGAGCTATAAAAAGCGATCAGCTTTGCCGGTACTTCATACAATTTAGAATTAAAATCAATCGCCTGAATCGAATGCCTGTCGGAAGTAAGGGAACCCTGTACATACATACAAAACGCTTTCAAAAAATCATAATAATCCGGCATATACAGAACGCCCATATCCATATTCTCCTGCATTAAACAAAGCAAGAAATCCAAGGGGGGTAAAATTGAAAAGAAAATATAGTCATTAAATAATCCCCCTGCATACCGCGGCACAGAATTCAGTATAATATTAATCTCTTTAAGATTCTTTTGTTGAGGCATGTTTTTCAATTTTTCCATTAAAGCCTCTTTCCTTGAATCATACCAATTTTCTAATGCCTTCGAATGATCACTGATCCTGGTCAAACTATCTTTCATAGCAGCACTTAAATCATGGATAAAAGAAAACTTTTCGTCTGGAATACTCATCTCCGTTTCCAAAGCTTTTTCTTCTATGACCGTTGTCAATCCCGCCCAATGTGCGCGATAATTTTTATTCGAATTGCAAAACATCCCTGTGCTATCGTCCATGCTATATAAGGAAAGAAAATCGCTCCAGCCCATCCCAGTTATAACGATCATTTCATCATCTACGCCTAACAGTGAATATCTTTCTACCGTCACGTATGGAAACCTCTTCTCAAGTTCACTCTTCAATGCCGCGACATCTCCGTTCGGAGCCTTAATGATCCGAATACAGACACGTTCAATCCTTATTTGATTCAGACTTTTTCTCTGCACTGGCCTCATCTCATCAATCCAGGTATGCCTGACTGCCATAATCGAAAAACTATTTTTCAGGTAACAGACCGACTCAGAATCAAAAATCAAATTCATGCCCTGATTCATTAAATGTATGATCTGCGTACCGTCATGATACATTCGGGTTTTTAACACAAGAAATAAATCTGAATTTCCATACGTAAGATATGATATGACTTTTACCTTTTCAGCCAAAGACAGTTCATGCTCCAGTTTTGATCTATTGTTCCGTTCGAGAAGTGAGTTCTTATCTCCTTCACACTGTATCCTGATAAAAAATAAAAAAGGATATTCCGGATCTTCTCTCCAAAATTCCTCTTCTTCTTCTTTGTCGCCGAAACGAACTCCATATATTCTCTCTGCATTGTATGTACCTGAAAGTTCTTTTTGAAATCTTGTCTGTTCCTTCCAAATACAATCCAAAACTTCTGTACCGTTTTTTGCAATATTACTTCCCACATCAATTCCATCTATAGTTCCAAACGCACAGTACTTCCAATTATGCGCCTCTTTACGCGCCGGAAGAAAATTACTATAGAAAGTAAACACCCGACAAATATTGCTACCATCTTCAACCATATTTCCTCCTGAAATCTACTGCAGCTGCCAGCATATGCTTCATTCATGATCTGTAATCTGGGGATCTAACCTTCGGATCTTACTGATAAGTGCAGGAAAATCAATGTCTTCCGGATCAATGTCCTCTTCCTGCTGTGAAATCGTCAATTTAGAAACATTAACAAATGACGTATATTCCTTTTTCTTTGGCAGGACTAACCATGTATCTTTATCCTCTCTATTATAAACATTTCCTGCTGTCCTCGATATGCTCTCTCCCATAATTATCTTCACCTAACGACGTAAAATAATTACGTCTCCCTTTCCATTATTTAAGGTATACTTCAATATACTCAATTTTTGTATAAAAATGCTTGTCCACATTATAATATGCCATCAGGTCAAAGTCAAGAAATTTTTTTCCATCCTCTTACGCCCCCTCCCCCCTACTGCACAACCCTCCCCGCATCCATCGCATACGTGCGGTCGCAGATATACTCGATATCCCTCTCATTGTGGGACGCGATCAATATCGTCTTCCCCTTCTCCTTTTCGCCGCACAAAACATCCCTCATCTTTTCCAGCATCCCCCGGTCCAGCCCGTTAAATGGTTCATCCAAAATCAACACCTCCGGATCCTCCATCAGCGCCTGTGCGATACCGAGCCGCTGCCGCATGCCGAGCGAATACTTTTTCACACTCTTTTTATCATCCGGCTCCAACCCGACCAGTTCCATATAGGACCGGACATCCTGCAGCGAAATGGAGCGGTTGATCCCCGCCAGTATTTTCAAATTTTCGAGGCCGCTCAGATAGGGGATAAATCCGGGCGTTTCCAAAATAAACCCTGTCGAAGGCGCAAATTCAACATCCTTACAGATCTGTCTGCCCGCCACCATAATGCGCCCCGTGAATGTCGTGTGGAAACCGCAGATACATTTCATCAGCATCGTCTTTCCGCAGCCATTTCCCCCGATGAGCCCCACGGCCTCACCGCGGGCAGCCTCCAGGCAAATATCCTCTAAAATCTTCTGTTTTTTAATCGTAAGCGATACATGTTCTACTTTTATCATGTCAGCAGATTGCCTCCTATCATATCTACATTTACCTTCTTCGCCCTGCGGTACGAGATCACGGCCAAAACCAGGATCAGCGCCGCAAATATCGCGATGGAAAGCCAGGGCGAGAACACATATTTCCGAAAATAGCTGCGGTAATGTGTGCGCAGTATAGCGTGGCTGACCGGAAAAAACCACATCCCCGTATGTTCGATCGTATATAAGGCTCCTCCCAGAACGATCTGCACGACGAGCAAAAGGAAAAAGATCAGCTTTTTTGAATACAGGCATCCTGTCAGAAAGAACATGGAGCACAGCATCAAAAATAAAAACAGCAGAACGTAGGAAAGTAAAAACGCCTTATAGGGCGGCATCTGAAAATAAAGATTTGGCGGAACGATAAGATCCATCCGGACCGACGCCGCCTCTGCCAACACCTTATCGTAATCGGTAACCGGGATACTCCATCCATTCGCGAAATAGGAAACCCGGATCGTCTGCGCCATCGTCACAATTATGAACACGACACAATAGGTGAGTGCGGCAAAAATCTGGAACAGCATCTCCCCGACGATCCAGTTTCCCCTCCCCATCCGCTTGATATAAAATAGTATATTCCCGTCCACCGTCGGAAAAGAGGACGTCAACACGAGATATACCAATGGCAGCAGCAATAAGATCAATCCCGAATTTGCCGCCGCGATACATGATTCAACTCCATTCAATGGCTGCTCCATTTCTGCTGCCGCCTGCATCATCGGCACAATGATCTGTTCGCGGATGAGAATGACCAATACCAATACCATGATCATTCTCGGATTCATCAGCCATCTTACGTATTCCCCGCGCGCCACGAGAAATATATTCCTGAGATTCTGCCTCATACCTTTTTCCCCTTCTTCCATGTGATCACATACAGCACCAGCATTACAAAAAACAGTACGAGCGGATATATTACGCTCTCCCCCATCACCCAGTTTCGCAGCAGGTAATTGAGGACAAACGCTGCACTCAGATCAAAAAACAGATCGTTGTACAGCCGTACAAGGATCATTATAAATAGTGAGATGGCGGCACTGTAGAGAAAAAGGTATCCAAACCTCACGGCCACACTACAGGCCAGGTCCCACGCTCCCCCGGCCCTTTCCGCCTCGGTCATATAGTCGGGATAGAGATGAAAATAGAAGCAGACCGCCAGCAGATAAATTCCCATTCCCGCCAACAGGATCACTGCATTACTCTCCAGCAAATAGAACAGGCGGGTGCGCATATAGGCAAAAGATCCTGCCCGCATTATCTCAAACTGGTGAAACCCGCACTTCCATTCGTCCGAAATGTAAGATGCCACTGGGATCGAAGCCACTAACGGCATGACCAGATAGAACCAAAAGGAAGAGACTCCGGTGGCAAATACGCCTTTGATGGAAAACACAGCGCGCCTGGAAGCAGAGAAATCCTGCATGGCATCCAGTACAGAATGTACCACCCCTCCGCTTTCCGCTGCTAACGGCGCCGACAAGCACATCAGGACGATACTGAACATGCTGATGATGTAGAGTGCTTTTTTCTTCTGAAAAAATATAAAAGTATGCTGTTTCAATTGCTCTCTCCTACTCCTTTTCGTCCGGCTTCTCTATATTTGTTATGATCTCACCTGTCACCATATCCACACAGATAAACCGTTCCGCCGTCCAGTTAATACCAAATTCAGAGATCCCCTGACTATCCAAATTGATCAAAAACGCGTACACTGGCCGGCCCACGACCTTCTGTCCCGGCGTACCACACACCGTTTTTTCGTCGGGATACTGCGGGAGCAGCGCGTACATAGGAAGCAGGCGATCTATTTTTAATTCCGTAAATCCGGCTATTTTTCATTTACAAGCTGCACCGCGCTTGACAGACTGACCACTTCCGAAACCGGCTCTACCGAATTGATCTTCAGTTTGCCATTAAAATTTGCCAAATATGTCAGTTTATCTTTCCCTTCATAATTCGTCTCCGCTCCTGTATAAGCCACTTCCACATTTATCTTTTCGTTTTCCTCAGCGTTTTTTTGGGGTTTCTCAAACTTTATGATATAAGGGTTCGCCTTACCCCTTTATAAAGAATGTTCAACTTCATCGAAAGCTGCTTCGCCGATTTTTTCCCCTCCTGCAGCTCCCTGACATAAACTTCAGACACCTGATAGGAACAGCCTTCGATCGGTAAGTCTTTTTCCATCCGCTTCTCGGCCGTATCCATCATGTCGGCAAGCGGCACCTCACCGTCTTCGAACGCCACGCTTTTCCCCGATAGATCGTCGACAGTGGCGTCGTATGTTTCCGTCGTATCGACCTGCTGTATCTCATCTTTTGTATACGAATAGGTCAGACCGGATATATACGATACAAATCCATTATTTTCTAACGCGAAATATGTTCTTGAGGCAGGATCATCACTTTCATGCAGATCGGTCTTTCCGGTTCCGTGGTCATTTACGTGTATTGTTGATCGATCAAGGTTGAATCGCTTTACAAAATCATCCAGGTTATCCGCAAAGGCATCCTCATACGCCATATCCAAAATAGCAAGGCTCTCCATATTAGAAAAGTCAGTGGTTTCCGAGAGGGTCATATTGTCAAGTCCGGCAGCGGCTTCGGATATGTCTGTCTGCTTCAACTCTTCGACACTGCAGTATTTGATCTCGGTACTTCCCATCTGTTCATTTTTCCCATAGCCCTCCATCCGCTCCTGCACTTCTTTTGGAGCTTCCTGGCAGCCGGCACACATCGCCAGGCAGAGGATGATGGCGCATAATGGCTTTATAATGTTTTTGTTTCTCATATGGATTCCCTCATTTCTATAGAATTTTGGATAAGCTTTATTGATTGGATACCGTACTTGATGAATATTTGCGATACGAACAATCATTACAATACCCAGCCAATATATTATCTTCCGTTATCTTAATCAGTAGTTGATCTTACCGCTCGGTCTATTTGCTCCTGAACCGGTATCTTCGTATTGAAGTGTAGCACTGATCTTCTTTCCAACTGCCGCCGGTCCACTTAACGCTGATCCAATCCTCTTCAAATGCCCATGTATACTTCCGTTGCTCGTTGATGCGTGAACCTCGGCGCCTGCACTTATATTTTCACAAGTAATTTTGACCGTACTTTTCGTCATTGTAAAGGTTTTAATGTCGCTTGTTACCCATTCGCTGCTAGGTCCGTTTGTACGCACAAGTCTCCAGCCCTTGGATGCCGCTGACGAATCCATGCTGCATATCTGGGAAAAAACAACTCCTGCCATCGCCAACGCTGCCATTTTCTTTGCAAAACATTTTTTATTTGATTTCATCATATTCTTTCTCCTTTTCATTGTATTATTTTACGTGCTATGTTATATTATATTTGTGTTTTTTGTAGTGCGTTCTTTTCGGTATACAACTACCATATGAAAAGAACGCTTTTTTCAATAGGCCCTCTGCAAACAGGTTTCTTTTTCTGATACATTCTTTCACCTCCCTCTAAAAAATCCAAAATCTCCAAACCATCTACTTCACATTCTCTGTCTTCTTAGCGACAAATCCCTGCAGTCCAACCGGCTCTTTTTCTTCATAATACCAGTTTCTACATAAACCAGCCGCAACTGGTGTCACCCGTTCTGCCGGGGCCGCTAACACATTACACACTTTTTCAGTCATCGCCCCCTCCTTTCCACCTACAAACACCACTTCCTGTATCTTTTTTGAGTATAACACATAAAATCTCTTTTTCCGACTTTCAAGTATCAGTGGTCAAAAAAGCGGGATGAACGGTAATCTTGATCATAACACACAATGCATTCCTTTTACAAGAACAATGCGACGAAGGGTCAATTTTTGCGATGAGTGGTTAAATTTTCCCTCTTCATTTACATCATGATGTATTACACTTGATCTATCAATCCATTTTCCCTCCGACAACCACGCCATCCTCCAGATACACCGTCCTGCTGCAAGCACCCGCCACCTTCTCATCATGGGTAACGATCAGCACCGTATTCCCCTCTTCATTCAGACGTCCTAACAACCCCACGATCTCATCCGACGTCTTGGAATCAAGGGCCCCCGTCGGCTCATCCGCCAGAATGATATCCGGCCGGTTCACCAGCGCCCTGGCGATGGCGACCCTCTGTTTCTGCCCGCCCGACAGCTGCGATGGCTTCTTCTTTAACTCGCGCTCCAGCCCGACCCTGGCGAGCAACTCACTGCTGCGCGCATACATCTCCCTCTGCGCTATGCGCCTCCCCTCAAACAGGTTAAAGATATCCATCGACAGTTTCACGTTCTCCACTGCCGTCAGTTCGGGGATCAGGTGGAAATTCTGGAACACAAACCCCATCTCCTGGTTCCGGATCCGCGCCTTCTCCTTCTCACCGCATTCCCCCATATCACAGCCATTCATATGGTACTCCCCCTCCGTTGCCTCGTCCAAAAGACCAATAATATTGAGAAGCGTCGTCTTCCCTGAGCCGGACGCCCCCATGAGGGCCACCATCTCTCCCTTCCGGATCTCCAGATCGACACCGTCCAGTACCCGCTGGAACACATCCCCTGTTTGATAAACTTTTGTAACAGAACTCATCTTTATCATGATAACTCCTTTCTCAGACAACCAGACACCTCTCACAATGCCTTGCTCAACAGTTCCACCGGTTTCCACCGCATGATTTTCCGGACGGGCAGGATCACGCACAGCACCGCACACAAAAACATGACCGCCATCGTCATGGTCATGGACGCAGCCGGCACAAATCCCGCCCCGTCCATTCCGGCCTGCACGATCACCGCGAACGCACACAGGGCCCCCAGGTAACTGGCCAGGAAGATCACGCTGACCTCGCCCAGAACCATGACCGCCAGATCCCGTTTTTTCATCCCCAGCGAAAAATAGATGCCGAACTCCTTCTTCCGCGACAACACCATCGACAATAACGTCCCCACACACCCGACGGCCGACAAAACGAGCAGGATCGCGGAAAACCCGATCGCCCCGAACATCACTGTCTTCTCGCGCTCAAAATATTTCTGGATCTCCTCCCGCACGGACTGGATCCCCACATCCCATCCCCGTTTCGAAAACTCCGTTTTCAGTTTCTCCCGGTCCGTCCCTTCTGCTGGCAGGCAGACGAGATTGTATTCATACGCATAATCCGGATCAAATGCAAATATCTCCGGCCCCACGATCGTATGCTCCGCCGTCTTGATGCTGCTGCTCAGGTCCGAACTCCCTCCCATGCAGAGTCCCGCACCCTCTTCCAGCACCCCGGCGATCCGCATCCGGCAGGACGCAAACTGCGGCATCGTATCATCGGGAAACGGATATTCCTCCCCCACCTCATAATCTGCTGCCAGATCGCTGCTGACCAGCACCGGCACGGTCTCTCCCCCCTGATACCCCGCCAGCTGTTCCATTTCAGACTGATCAGCCGAAATATGGACCATTTCCAGCACCTCCCTACTGCACATCAGGAACGATGCCTCCTCATCCCCCGCCTCGATCAGCACGTTTTCAAACACCCCCAGTTTCAGGCCCGGAACTTCCTTCCGCACCTCCTCCATGACCCGCTCATAGTCATATGCCCCTTTCCCTGTTTCCTCCACAGGCCCGTCCTCCATATCGTCCCCGGCCTCGGTTTCCGTTTCCTCCTCCCCCATGAGATGCAGCATGTCCGCCGGCAGTACCTGCTCCACGTTCCTCTCGTACCGGAAGAACCTCTCGACGGAAAACATCCCGAACAACAGCACCGTAAGACCAATAAAAAACTGTACGAACACCAGCGCAAACCTCTTTACCCGTTTTCTCAATGATACCAGTATGATCCTCAACATCCCTACACGTCCCCCTCGTTCAAAACTTCCACCGGCTGCAGCCTGACCGCCCGGACCGCGGGGATCAGGGCGGCGATAAATCCCGTCAGGACAGCCACGGCGGCAGAAACACCTACATTCACCAGTTCCAGTTCGAGCGGAAGCGAGTCGGCCAGCAGATGGACCGCCTGCTGTACGGCAAGTGCCAGCAGGCTGCCGGCTGCCGTCAGGGCGAGTACCTCGCACAGGATCAGCTTAAAAATATACCCGTCATACCCCCCGAGAGCCTTTATGATCCCGTATGTATTCCTGCGCTCCAGGACCCAGTACAGCATCAGGTTCGATATGTTCACGATCGCCACGGCAAACACGCATACGCTCAGGATCACGGTCAGGCTGACCGCGTTTCTCAGTCCGCTCGCATCCATCTGTCCGGAGATCTCCTCATACTGGATGCCCTCCCGCATATCTCCCGCCTCCCCGTACCACGCCTCGAACGCTTCCTTTCCGCTTTTCAACAGGACCGATACGCCGCCGGAAAGCGGTGCGCAGTCTCCTTCATAAAACTTCCCGCACGGCAGATACATTACATCGTCCCACTGGGTTTCCCTGTACGTCCGCCCGGCAATCCCGATCACCCGGTACTCTTCCCCCCGCACCCGGATCATCTGGCCGGTATCTGCGTGAAGCTCCCTTGCGGCCTCTTTCCCCAGCACCGCTACCCTCTCCCGGCTCTCCATGTCCCCTGCCGACAGATAGCGCCCCTTTATGATGGGGATGTGCCAGTCTTCCTCCCGCTCAAACCAGACGGGCACCGGGGAGATCATCTGTTCCGCGTCCCCGTTTTCTACCGGTACGGCATCCGCATTCAGGACCTGAACCTCCCCGAACCCGCTGACGGTCTCCAGCACGCTCCTGGTTTTTTCACCGTCCGCCATCCTGAAATTTATGACAAGCTGCTCGTCCGGATTGCCGATCATCCCGTCATGGTAATACTCAAACTGCCGCCTCGAGACCGTAACCCCTATTGATAATATCAGGTCGGCGATAAAAAATCCGAAGATGATCAATGCCACGGTCGCCTTATGGGCTTTCCACTGTGTTAATACATAGCGTTTCATTATGATAGCTGTTCCTTTCCGTATTCCGCGATATATGAACCGCAGCCACAAATTTACAATACTCTACTCGACATAAACCGTCTGCTTTTGACTCGCAAGAATATTATACTCCGAAAAATTCTGGTCACTGATTTTTTCATATGGAGAGGGGACAAAGAACAGCTGAAACTCATATTTCCCCGTCTGTTCCGGCACGGAAATTTCCAGATCCAGTTTGCCTTCCTGCTTTTTTTGAACAGACATCTTTTTCTTTCCATTTATCATTGTCTGCTGTGAATTAAAACAAGCAAAAATGGTATATTCCCCTTCCCTCATCGTTGATCCAAGCAAGGCGTTCAATCTCAGCTTTCCCGCTTTTTCAATATGACAGCTTGTTACTTCTTTTCCCGTTTGATTTTCTATATGTATGACATCATCCATATTATCTACCAGTTCATCTGTTATGTCCAGACTTTCGTCCTTCTTCCTTTTTGTCTTTCCGCCATTTTGCATTAGATCATAACGCAGAATGACTGGCGGCGTATCGCGTACCAATTTGCTGCTTTCTGCATACCGATCAACATCTTGCCGAAGCAAAACAACAAACGAATTGTTTTCCATACAGAAATATTTTTTCTCTATTTGTATCGTAAACTGTGCGCTATTTTCAAAACAATAACTGGTATACTCTCTGCCTTCCATGAAAAATGGAACCTGTTCATATTCCACAAAAAAGCAAAGCTCGTATTTAACATTGCGTTCCTCGTTCGCTCCCGCATTTATCTCCAATTCAACCTGATCCGATTCATTTAAACAATCCGATAATTCCAAACACGAACTTACAAGCGCTTCTTTTTCGTTTTTAATCTGTATAAAACTATTGATACTATATTCATCTTCAGGTTTTGACATATAATATGAAACTAAAATAATACAGCCACCTAGCAAAAGTAACGTAAGCACCAAACTTGTAAGGAACACTAATAGTTTCTTTTTCATCTTCTCTCATCCTCATCCTAACATATTTATGTTTATGAGAGTGCCCCAACACAAGCGACACTCTCTCCTTATAATTGATTTGTCTAAATTGTTATGGTATAACCTTAACACACAAAGCCTTTCTTTTGCAACAACAATGCGACGAACGGTCGATTTTTACGACGAATGGTAAATTATTCCCTTTGTCTTTGCGTTATGATGTACTATGCTTAATTTATCATTGTACCAAGCCGCTACGCGGCAGCTGGCCAGCTTTCATCAAATTTTTACCCT
>CAJTZN010000026.1 GCA_910584065.1 uncultured Eubacterium sp. | reverse complement strand
TTTTCCAGTGTTTTCAAAAGTATCGTTATCTAACGTCAGCTTTTGACAGGCCGGATTTTCAGAGAATGATTGATGACATTGAGGACGGGAAAATCAACTGCGTTGTTACGAAGGATTTATCCCGCTTAGGCAGAAACTACATTCTGACCGGCCAGTACACGGAAATCTACTTTCCCAGCAAAGGCGTCCGCTATATCGCTGTCAATGACAATGTGGACACCATCAACGGAGAGAATGAGCTTGCCCCATTCCTCAACATTCTGAATGAAATGCACGCCCGCCAGACCAGCAAAAAGGTAAAGGCGGCCATGCGGACACGGTTCGCAAATGGCGCACACTATGGAGCCTATGCTCCGCTTGGCTATGTCAAAGACCCAGATAAGAAAGGCCATCTTCTGATTGACCCGGAAACAAGGTGGATTATCGAAAAGATTTTTGACCTTGCCGTTCATGGCCGGGGAGCCGCCAGCATTACACGGATTTTGGTCGAAGAAAAAGTACCTACTCCCGGCTGGCTGAATTTCCAGAGATACGGCACTTTCGCAAATATCTATGCCGGAGCGCCGGAGGAAAAAGCCTATGCGTGGACGATAGCGCAGGTGAAAAGTATTCTGAAAGAGGAAACCTATATCGGACACAGCGTCCACAATAAGCAGACCAACATTTCATTCAAAAACAAGAAGAAAGTACGCAAGCCAAAAGAGGAATGGTATCGTGTGGAGAACACCCACGAAGCGATTATTTCCGAAGATGTGTTCCGTCAAGTACAGGAGCAGATTTGCAACAGGCGCAGACGGCAGAAGAACGGCACAACACAGATATTTTCCGGGCTGGTAAAATGTGCGGACTGCGGCTGGTCGCTGGCCTATGGTATGAACAGCCAGAACAAAAATCCCTATGCCCACTACCATTGTAGCAAGTACGGGCAAGGATTGCACCAGTGTTCCATGCACTATATCCGCTATGATGTGCTTTACGCCTATGTCCTTTCCCGTCTGCAATACTGGTCTGTGCTGGCACAGCAGGATGGGGACAAACTTCTGAAACGGCTACTTAACGCCAGCGACAAGGAACGCAATACTGCAAGGAAGCGGCAGACAGCCGAACTGAAAAAGGCGGAAAAGCGCAAAGCAGAAGTAGACACCCTGTTTGCAAAAATGTATGAGGACTGGTCTGCCGGACGCATTACAGAATACAATTTCAATATGCTGTCCGAAAAGTATCAGGGCGAACAGCGAGAATTGGACGTAAAAATTGAACGGCTTCACGAAGCGATGGAGACCGCCGCCCAGACAGCGGTTGACGCTGAAAAGTGGATAGGTCTGATGAAACAGTATGTCAATCCCACAGAATTGACGGCTGAACTTCTGAATACGCTGATTGAAAAAATCCTTGTCCATGAAGCGGTCAAAAGTGAGGACGGAAGCCGGGAACAGGAAGTGGAAATCTTCTACCGCTTTATCGGCAAAATCGAATGACACATCTTGAGATACCCAACAATATCTTTAACTAAGGGAAACGGGTTCCGCATATCCCGATATCACGTCACTTCCCAAACTGGCGGCTGCCCTTAACACGACGGTGGATGCGCTGCTCGGTTACAGTAGTGTGGAAACGGATTACGACAGGCGGTACAGCACGGAAGGGTATTACTGGGGATTGATGCCGAACCGGCTCTGTTATGACATCATGAAAATCATTCCGCCGATCCGGCCGTACCGTGTGCTGGACATTGGATGCGGAGAGGGGAAGGATGCCGTCTTTTTCGCGAAATGCGGTTATGCGGTCACTGCGTTCGATCAGTCCGAGCAGGGGATTGAAAAGGCAAAAAGGCTGGCAGAGCACAACCAGGTGGAAGTGAATTTCTTTAAGGCCGATCTCTTTGATTATCGGCCGGACAGGGAGTTTGACATTGTATTTAGCAGTGGCGTGCTGCACTTTCTGCCTGCGACGGTGAGACAGGAACTGACGGAAAGTTTAAAAGAGTGTACCGCTGAAAACGGAATCCACGCCTTAAACGTGTTTGTCAATAAGCCGTTCCTCACCCGTGTTCCCGATAAAACAAGAGAGGAAGATAATCGGCATCCGTGGTACTCGGGAGAGTTGTTTGGGTATTACCATGACTGGCTGTTCCATATGTGCCGGGAGGAGATCTTTGACTGCAACAGCGGCGGAATCCCCCACAAGCACTGTATGGATACGCTGATCGCGCAAAAACAGGAAGGGGAGATGGAATAATGGAACCGGTATATCGTGGAAAAGTACGGGAAATATATGATGTTTCCGACGAGCATTTGGTAATCGTCACGACGGATAGGGTATCAGCTTTTGATTCGATCCTTCCTGTCATTGTGAAGGACAAAGGCAGGATACTCAACCAGATGTCCAATTTCTGGTTTGCAAGAACGAAACAGATCATTCCCAATCATGTGGTAGAGGACCGGGTGGAACATATGCTGCCGTTTTTTCAGACTGACCGATTTCGAAACCGAACGGTGATGGTCGAAAAACTGCAGATGCTTCCCTTTGAATTTGTCGTGCGGGGTTATCTGTTTGGCACGATGTGGGACGCATATAAAAAGGGAGAGAGTTTTTGCGGCATTTCGATGGCCGGCAATCTTAAACTGGCGCAGAAGTTCGATGAGCCTTTGCTGACTCCGGCAATCAAACATGACATCGGACATGATGAATATGTCAGCTTAACATGTGTGGAAAAGAAGCTGGGTAAGGAGCGGGCAAATAAGATCGCCGCGGTTTGTCTGGAACTATATAATAAATGCAGTGAATATGCGTTGTCAAAAGGACTGATCATCGCGGACGCCAAGTTTGAGTTTGGCCTCAATACACAGGGAGAACTTGTTTTGGCAGATGAAATATTTACGCCGGATTCCAGCCGGTTTTGGGATGCGGCCGAGTATGAAACGGGCGTTTCACCGAAATCATTTGATAAGCAGTTTTTGCGGGATTGGCTGTCAGAGCATAAAGTGAATGGGGAATATCTGTTTGACAAGGTGCCGGAGCATGTGCTGGAACAGACGAGACAGCGTTATGAGGAATGTCTGAACCGGATTGTGGGCCCGTGATAAGGTGACTCTTATTACCCGTCCGGGCTTTTCGGGAAAACGCTGGACATGAGCAGTTCCTTATGATCGGGTCATGATTTGTAAGGACATCGCATAGAAATGGCACTAACTATAGTTCGTATTGCACCATTTGATAAAATGTATTATAATTAACATATGCTTAAGAGGGGGGATTTGTTGTTTTTTTGCCTGAAGTTTTCCGTAGCGGAAGCCATGTGAGATGATGGCGGTTCCGCCACCAGCGAGAGAAGGATGTTTATGAAGAAAATAATTAAGATTTCAAAATGAAACGAAGTGATACCGAGTATATTAAGAAAGTCCATTATTAATGTTTGTGTTATCTATGTTGCAATTTCATATATTGGCTAATAAGGTAATGGGATACCAAAATTGATTCGGAGGTGACAGATATGAAGAAAAACATATTTGCGGTTACGGCATTTGTTACAGTGACAGCCATGGTATTCACCATATGCGTGGATACGGAGGCAAAGGTACAGATGAACAGGAAAAAACTTACCATGGAAGTGTCAAAGACACATACGTTAAAGATAAAAGGGGTTAAAGGAAAAATTATCTGGAAGTCCTCTAAACCAGGGGTTGCCAAAGTAAATAAAAAGGGGAAGGTCACCGCATTGAGGAAAGGAAAGGCCACCATAACAGCAAAGGCAGGAAAGAAGTTATACAAATGTGCTGTAACGGTAAAAGATAAGAGAGACAAGGGAGGGCTGAACATGCCAACACCTAGACCACATGGACCGGCAGTGATACAGGATAATCCGACAGCCACGGCAGGTCAGCCGACATCCAAGTCGGATCAGCCTTCCGCCGGACCGCCGACATCCAAGCCAGATCAGCCTTCCGCCGGACCGCCGGATCGAACACCAGCACCTTTTGATCCGATGCCTGATTCTAAGCCTGAACCGACACCGGATAACTCTGGTAGTGAAATCACTTATCCCAGTGTAGAATATGCTGCTCGCATGGATTGCCGCATATGGTATGTAGGTAAGGAGTGGTTTGAGATATCGGATGCAGACGGAGAGGTTATACGCGGTTTTTATTGGCCGGAAGATAAAGACATTGTTTATGATGGGATACTAACCGGAGGAGGGGAAGTACCATTCAACAGTTCTAACAAATTTTACTCGTATGCTACGAGTGGAGAAAATATGAATCATTCAGATATCCAGTTGGGGGATATTGTGGATGTGGTTTATGGATACTATGATAAAGATGTGAATAGGCCTCTGGAGAAGCGTCCCTGTTTCTGTGCGGCTATCAATGTTCATAATCGGCAGGGATTGCAGCCGCCGGATAACTTTGCGGAATACTATGGTAAAGAACTTAGTGGTCCCTGTGTTATGCAATATGCTGCATACATGGATTGCCGCATATCGGATATAGATGGGGGCATGATTGAACTATCTGATACGGATGGTAAGGTTGTATGTCGTTTTGGCGAATCTGGTCCGGGGGGAGCCATGCCAAGGTACTCTCTTGGCAGAAATTCGTTGAAAGTTGTTTATGACGGTATACTAACCGACGGTAGTGGAAATCCATTCAACAGTTCCAACAAACTTTACTCGTATGAAGCAAACGGAGAAAATATGGATTATTCAGATATCCGGATCGGGGATATTGTGGATGTGGTTTATGGTTACAGTTTGGGGCGCCCGCAGGTAGAGAAGCGCGATTATGAATGTCTTGCAATCAATGTTCATAAGCGGTAAGGCGTTGGACAGAAATTTTGAAAGTAAAATCTGTCAATGTGCACTAAATTTCTTAAACAGTAAGTGCCTGCTCGTTGCTCGTTGTTTGTATTCTAAGACAAAAACCGGGCAGGCACTCTTTGGGCATGAAAAGAGTGTTGTTTTAAATGTTTGATGTTTTCTGTAGGGGAAAGCCATGTGCGATGATGGCGGTTCCTCCACCGGAGAGAGGAGGCTGTTTATGAAGAAACTAATTAAGATCAAGCTGTTACTCGTATTTGCAGTTTTGTGTTTGATACCGATAACAAATGCTGCGGGTATGGAGGCGAAAGCAGACCTGCCCGAGCCTGTCATTGACTTGTCCGGAAATGAAATCAATGATAATGATGCAGGCATGTCAAAAAAGCATAACGTGGGTAT
The DNA here is from genome assembly GCA_910584065.1 of uncultured Eubacterium sp. Classification (GTDB taxonomy): domain Bacteria; phylum Bacillota; class Clostridia; order Lachnospirales; family Lachnospiraceae; genus Eubacterium_F. Next base: position 46,458 of record CAJTZN010000026.1, on the reverse strand, counting down.
ACCTGATCAGGATATCATATCATCCCTGATCAGGGATGGATCTATGGAAAGTTCCGTTCAAAAAGAAGTCAGAAAAACGCCTGCTCCTTTTGAAAAAAATGACGATCTGTATATTCCGGTACCAACAAAACCTGCTTTAACGGAAGAAGAGGTTGATATTGGTTCAGGGGCATCGGATGATGGGTTTGTGCCGGGGGAGATCATCATATGCTTCAAAGACGAGTATTCGCCTTCCAAGATCGCGAATTTAATACCAAATGAAAAGATAGTAAAAACGAAAGACATATACAAATCTGTATACGATTCTGCCAAAGAAAAAAATTCTGCTGACTCATCGAAATTAGAATCTGTGAAAGAGGAAATAGGAAAATATTATGTAGTAACTCTTTCTGGCAAATCCCAAAAAGGTCTTTTAAAGATCATTAAGGCGTTAAACAAACTCCCGAACGTAAAATACGCGGAGCCCAATTATATATGTAAACCATGTGCGGTGCCAAATGATTATAATAATTATAATCTTTGGAATTTGGACCGCATACAGATGCCCGAAACATGGAATACATATCCGGGAAAGAGCATTAAGGTAGAGGTTTTGGATACTGGAATTGACGCTAACCATCCGGATCTTAAGAACAATGTTGTTACATCCCTTGGGTGGAATTGTGCGCGTAAGAGCAATACCGATACATTGGATTATTATGGTCATGGAACGCATGTTGCAGGGACAATCGGTGCAGAAGGGAGGAGTTGTAGGAGTTAATCCATCAGCAAAACTGGTTCCGATAAAAATATGTATTAGCAACACCAACGAAAATTCAAGTGCAGAATTAATGGCTGAGGGAATACTTCATGCCAAAAAAAATAAGATACCTGTTTGCAACATGAGTTATGATAAACCAGACAGTAATGTTTTCCGGGATGCTGTAAAAAAATATGGTCAAAATGGAGGTATACTTATAGTATCAGCCGGCAATGAGGGCGAATGTATTGATGATATGCCGGCGTATAAGTCTTTAGCAGAATTAGATAATGTTATCATAGTTACAGCTTCAGATGATAATGATGATAATTCTAGCTGGAATTACGGGAAGCTTGTGCATGTGGCGGCACCGGGTAGAGGTATATGGAGTACTGTTCCAGCTTCAATAAATGCCAGCGGATATAAATTAGGTGATGGATCATCCATGGCAGCGCCGCATGTAACCGGAGTGGTATCTCTTATGAAGGGCATAAATCCTGATATGACCCCGTATGAGATGAAGCAGGTGATAATCAATTGTTCAGATGCTGTTCCACAACTTCAAGGGCAGGTATCATCAAGCGGACGGCTGAATGCAAAAAGAAGTCTGGGTACTTATCTGCGCGTCACTCCCAACGCGAATGAAACAATGGCAGCAGCCATAAAAAGATGTCTGGGTTCAAGATCTGCTTCTGATATAAAAATGATGGGACTTACAGGATCAAATAGAATGGCGGATGGCAGCAGTTCAAGGGATTCAGCGAGCGCCGTACTGCCAAATCTTCAATATGCGGATGTTTCAAATTATAAAAATGACCTGAAAAAATATTCCTTTTATGGATGTAAAAACCTGACAACAGTTGTTCTCCCCGAGGACGGTGTGAAACTGCCGGCATACTGCTTTATGAACTGTACGAAACTTAGTGCGGTACATAGGATGAATAATGACAGCAGGAAAATGAATGAGGCGGATCTGTCGGGACTGGCAGGCCGGTCCACAGGAGGGTTTGCGGTACAAACACAGTGTTTTTGGGGGTGTACCGGTTTAAAAGCGGTAAGAATGCCAAATTCAAAAGATCTCAGGTTTTCCAATAATGTATTCGACGGCTGTACTAATCTGGATACCGTGTATATAGATACCCAGACACCGGTTACAGGAGAGGCTGATCTAACCGGGATAACAGAACTGCCCCCGTGCATGTTCAGGGGAACGGGGGTTCAAGTTTGTCCACTGTATATAAGGATGGAGGCAAAAAGAGAGAAGGAACCTTTGATCTGACAGGTGTATCGACATTCTGGCCGGGCTGGGGACATAATTTCGAAAATACAGCTGTAAGAGAAGTCAAATTACCTAAAGGAGTAGAGATTTCGGAATATTGTTTTAATGATTGCACTAAAATTGTTAGAATATTCTTTGATCCAAATCAGATTGATATAATTGGTATCGGTTCGCATGCTTTTTATGGTGTTGATAAAAATTGCAAAGCATATATGAATGCAATTTTGGAAGAAAATCAGGATTTCAAAATTAAACGAAGTGATACCAGGTATATTCATAGATTCTCCTATTAGTGTTTGGGTTATATGTAATGGATTCATATATAATAGTGTTGGGATCAAAATGCCTTTTGGCCCCGACGTCATATAATAGTATGATATTAAAATCAATTCGGAGGTGACGATATGAAGAAAAACATATTTGCAGTTACGGCATTTGTTACAGTGACAGCCATGGTATTCACCATATGCGTGGATACGGAGGCAAAGGTACGGATAAGCAGGAAGAAACTCACCATGGAAGTGTCAAAGACACATACGTTAAAGATAAAAGGGGTTAGAGGAAAAATTATCTGGAAGTCCTCTAAACCGGGGGTTGCCAAAGTAAATAAAAAGGGGAAGGTCACCGCATTGAGGAAAGGAAGGGCCACCATAACAGCAAAGGCAGGAAAGAAGTTATACAAATGTGCTGTGACGGTAAAAGATAAGAGAGATAAGGGAGGACTGAACATGGCAACACCTAGACCCCATGGACCGGCAGTGATACAGGATAATCCGACAGCCACGGCAGGTCAGCCGACATCCAGGCCGGATCAGCCTTCCGCCGGACCGCCGGATCGAACACCAGCACCTTTTGATCCGATGCCTGATTTGACACCTGAACCGACACCGGATAACTCTGGTAGTGAAATCACTTATCCCAGTGATACAGAATACGCTGCCTGCATGGATTGCCACATATCGTATATAGATAGGAAGGGGTGGTTTGAGATATCGGATGCGGACGGAGAGGTTATACGCGGTTTTTATTGGCCGGAAAATAATAAAGATATTGTTTATAATGGTATACTAACCGGGGAAGGGGAAATGCCATTCAACAGTTCTAACAAATTTTTCTCGTATGCTGCAAATGGAGAAAAAATGAATCATTCAGATATCCGGATTGGGGATATGGTGGATGTGGTTTATGGTTACTATTATAAAGATGTGGATATACCTTTGGAGAAGCGTCCCGGTTTCTGTGCGGCTATCAATGTTCATGATCGGCAGGGATTACAGTTGCCGGATAACTTTAGTGATGAACGTTGTTATCCCACTGTTCAGGAATATGCTGCATACATGGACTGCCGCATATCGGATATAGATGAGGAAATGATTGAACTATCTGATGCGGATGGTAAGGTTGTATGTCGTTTTGGCGGATTTGATTGGGCGGAAGTTATGCCAAAGTACTTTCTTGGCAGAAAACCGTTGGAAGTTGTTTATGACGGTATACTAACCGACGGTAGTGGAAAGCCCCTCAACAGTTCCAACAAACTTGGCACGTATGAAGCAAACGGAGAAAATATGGATTATGATGATATCCGGATCGGGGATATTGTGGATGTAGTTTATGGTTACAGTTTGGATGTCCCGAATATATATGACTGTTGTGCGATCAATGTTCATAAGCGGGCACGCTAGTGTATTGTACAATACGCTTGTTAAGAACAAAATATTTGTTGACAAAATACAAGCGGTCTGCTATGATGAAAAAGTCAAATGCGAAGAAAAGAAGAAGTAGTGGCAGAGGAAACTTACAGAGAGCCGCCGGCTGCTGAGAGGCGCAAGGGAATCCTGTCATGAATACATCTTGGAGTATCCAGCTGAAGGAACAGGGAAAAAGCGGACCCGTGTTTTGGTAGGACTGGACGGTGGTGTACCCGTTATCGTACAGGGATATGGTAGTATCCTGCTGAGCCCGGCCTGATGTGAGTCGCCGGGGAAAAAAGGTGGTAACACGAAGAGATTTCGTCCTTTTGCAAGTGAGAAGATCATTTGCAAAAGGACTTTTTTGTTTTCTTCCCAGGACAAGATCATGTGCAAGCGGACAAATTCCACACGTAGATTAGCAGTTGGATAGGAAAAGTTCGCAGAATGGAGGATTAGAATGAAAGTATATGAAGAATTAGTTGCCCGCGGACTGATTGCGCAGGTAACCGATGAAAAGGAAATCAGGGAACTGGTAAACGAAGGAAAAGCGGTGTTTTACATCGGGTTTGACCCGACGGCGGACAGCCTTCATGTCGGGCATTTCATGGCGCTCTGCCTGATGAAGCGGCTGCAGATGGCGGGAAATAAGCCGATCGCCCTGATCGGGGGCGGGACGGCGATGGTCGGGGATCCTTCCGGCCGGACGGATATGCGTCAGATGATGACGAAGGAAATGATCGACCACAATGTGGCGTGTTTCAAAAAGCAGATGAGCCGTTTTATCGATTTTTCGGATGGAAAGGCGATCGTGGTAAACAACGCCGACTGGCTGATGGACTTGAATTACATGGACGTTCTGCGGGAGATCGGCCCGCACTTTTCCGTCAACCGGATGCTGGCGGCGGAATGCTACAAGCAGCGTATGGAAAAGGGACTTACATTTTTGGAATTTAATTACATGATCATGCAGAGTTTTGATTTTTACTCCCTGTTCCAAAAATATGGCTGCAATATGCAGTTTGGCGGTGATGACCAGTGGAGCAACATGCTCGGCGGTACCGAACTGATTCGCCGGAAACTCGGAAAGGACGCGTACGCGATGACCATCAATCTTCTGCTGAATTCCGAGGGAAAGAAAATGGGAAAAACGCAGTCCGGCGCCGTCTGGCTCGATCCGGAAAAAACGAGTCCGTTCGACTTTTACCAGTACTGGCGGAATGTGGCCGATGACGACGTGCTCAAGTGTCTGCGTATGCTGACGTTTCTGCCGCTGGAACAGATCGAGGAGATGGATCAGTGGGAGGGCAGCCAGCTCAATCAGGCGAAGGAAATCCTAGCATTTGAACTGACGAAAATGGTTCACGGCGGTGAAGAGGCAGAGAAAGCGCAGGAGGGCGCGCGCGCGTTGTTCGCGGGCGGAAGTGCCGCGCAGATGCCGGAGGTATGTCTGGAAGACGCCGATTTCGAGGATGGCAGCATCGGAATCCTCAATCTTCTCGTAAAAGCAGGACTGGCGCCGTCAAATGGAGAGGCGAGACGGAATGTGCAGCAGGGCGGTGTGTCGATCGACGGTGAAAAGGTGGATGACGCCCGGATGCAGGTTGCGAAGGAGCGGATCGGAGCGGATGGGATTGTTCTGAAGCGGGGAAAGAAAAAGTTTATGCGGATTACTGTAAAGTGATTGATTACTGTGAAGTGATGGGTCACGGTGAAGTGATCGGGAGGGGGATTCCTTTGCATGGAAGCAGACGAAGCAGAAGGAGGTATGGGCATGGAAATGGATGTGGAATATAGAACACAGAAAGATTTGCCTTGTGATGAGTTGTATCAATTATTTTTGGCAGTTGGCTGGGCGACAGAGGAATCAACGACACAGGAGCAGCTGGATCGTTTTAATATTGGCTTTCTCGATTCAACTTTTGTGTTTTCTGCCTGGATCGATGCTAAATTGGTAGGATGCGTCCGAGTTTTGAGCGATCGGCATTTTCGCTCCGTCATTTTAGATTTGGCTGTGCTGCCTGAATTTCAAAAGAAAGGGATTGGCAGGGAACTGGTACAGAGATGTCTGGATGCCTGCAAGGGGTCCGAATGGTTAGTACAGACAGATCAGGCGAAGGGGTTTTATGAGAAAATTGGTTTTAAAGAAAATACAGACCATTTTCTCACGATACCATCGAAATGGTTTTAAGTGAAAGCGCGGTATGTCAGGAGGAGGGGGCATATGATCATTTCATTTGTTCTATGGAGTATTTGTTCCGTGTTGTTTTTAGGGATCGGGATTAGCTGCCGCAGATCAAAGGAGGCCGTAGGTTTTTTTACGTTTGTAAAACCGCCCGAAGTCGAAGAGACAGGGCGGTATAACCGGGCGGTGGGGACTTTATGGTTTGTAGTGGCAGGAATATTTGAGATGATAGGGATACCTTTGATGTTTTTACAACAAAATTCGCCCTTATTTCTTCTTATCATATTTGCAGTGATCATTTTACTCATAGGAATGATGGTTGTATATACCAGAATAGAAGCCAGGTATAGGAAAAAGTAGATGCTGGCGTTTGAACAGTTATTTTGGCATCCGTCCCATTTTTTTACCCCATTTTTGGCGTTTATCAAAGTTTTTTGATTCGTCGATATAGGGGCCCTCGAAAAGGTCTGGATCACGATATGGAGTATACAATTCGTAGTAAGTGAGCCATTTGGGGCCGACAGCTTTTTGGAATTCGTCTTTGTCAAAGGAAAACTCCTGTTCACATTCCGTGGGATCAGAATCATATTTCAAACGTGTTTTTGCCCGTTTTAGATATGTTTTACCGAGGGGGTGGATTCCTTCCGGGCAGGAAACTTTTACCTGAAAGGTTGTGAAATCGTAAGGGTCGAGCCATTGACCGGGATCGGCGGCCCGGATGCAGTAGACATTTCCCTCATGAGATATGATTTCAGCTCCCGTGATGTCTTCGATCGTGTCTGCGCATTCCAGATAAATTTCCCAGTCGGCGATACTTTTCCAGTTTTCTTCCTCGTCCCAATACTCATCGTCATCCTCATCCTCATCCCAATCCTCAAGAAGATCTTCATATGGGATAGAAGGGATAGGGAAAACATTGGTCAGTTCAGCAGTTGCTATATACCCATCTTCCTTTTTTTCATCAAAGACAAAGAGAAGATCGGCGCCCCATACCGTGTCGGCGACAAGATATGTGTCCATATCTCCATAGCTTCCGCCGTAGCGCTTCTCCAAAACACTCCAGGTCTCTTCTTCATCGACGTCATATTGCTGGGATACAAGAAACTTACCGCTCAGTTTTGGCTTATCGGCTGGACAGGATCCCGTGAATGAGATTTCTTTTGTTTCGCCCGGTTTTAGATCAAAATTTTTGTCAAATCCACAAATATTCTGACACCACAGCCGGTCTTCGTCATGATCCATGTCATATTCGAAACCGTAACTGGCATAGTTTCCGTCCAGCGAAGTCAGCTTAAAATTGCAATCCATATTGATTTCCCAGCCGGTTAATTTTTTTCCGGAACGGTTCTTCAGGCAAATGATCCCGCTTAATTTTTTGCCATCTTTTTTTAATGATTTAAATTGGCAGTCATAGTTTTTTTTAGAGATCGACCAAAGTCTTTTTGAAAAAAAGAAGAAATCTGGTTCGTGAATCTGTTCTTGATAGGAGGCGGTTATTTCAAAGCTGGCGGTAACATAGTTGTCATATTCGTCCGCTTCGCTCTCGGAGGAACGCTCTTGTGCCTTGCCGCGGATTCTGTAGTGTGTTCCCTCGTGGGAAATTATCGTGGCGCCGGAAATTTCCCTGATCTCATCTGCCATTTCCAGATAGAGTTCCCAGTTGAGTTGGGGCAGGTCTTCGGCGTCATCATATTCTACACGGAGATTGATTTCTGCCTGATACTCCTGTGAGTTTTGATTTTTAATGATAAATGCTGCATCACTGTCATAAAAGTAAGGATTTCTTATCGCGATCCTCGGAGAAATCCTGCCCTTATTTATCTGGCTTTTAGAAATCGCGCTGCCAGAAACAGCACTGTCTTTGCCAGCGGAAGGAGAGGGCGGCGGGGTTTCGCTGGCGGAACGGCCGCCGCACGCTGTTGTGGACAGGATTATTATCAAAAAAAGAGTAACGTATAATATGGATCTTTTCATGTGTGCTGCCCCTCCTTTGCCGTTTGCTCATAGTTGTACTTTTATTATAAAGGAAAATGTAGATTTGTCAATCAAATGTGAATTCAGGTTTTTTTATCTCACTTTGGCTTTTTCGGGATGCCCTTAAATGCCTTTTTGCTGCAACCAAACCCCGGCCAGACAGACAACTGCCTCTGTTACCGGATATGACAGCCACACCCCTGTGACACCGAATGCGGACGATAAAAGAAACACCGCCGGAAGAATGACAAAGAGTGCCCTCGCCAGGGAAATGACCTGTGCCGGGAGCGTTTTTTCGATTGTGGTAAAATAGGTGGAGAGGATAATATTGAACCCGGCAAATGGAATGGCGGTAAAGTAGATTTTAAGTCCGGATACCGCGATATACTGCAGCGATATATCCCGTTCGCTGTTTAAGACGGATGTGATCGCCTCCGCGCCGAAGAAAAACAGCAGATAGATCAGGGCGGATATGGCGAGCGAACAGCAGACGGCATATTGCAGCGCCCGTTTCATCGTGTTTCTGTCACCGCGGCCATAGGCACGGCTCGTGATCGGCTGTGTTCCCTGCGCGATGCCCGTATAGATGGAAGTCACAACGAGCGACAGATTGGCGATGACGCCGTAGGCGGCCACTCCGGTATTGCCGCACAGGGAGAGAAGGATCGAATTAAAGGCGATCATGACGATGGCGGAAGCGATCTCCGTCACGAGCGACGGAATGCCGAGCGAGAGTATATTTGCCATCAGCCGCACGGAAATACGGTGCCGTATCCAGTGAAAATGATGTTTCTTCCGGATGCCGTGTACGGATAAAATGGACATGCTGATCAAAGGGGCAATCCCGGTCGCGAGCACAGCACCAAGGATTCCCATGTTCAGTGGAAAGATAAAAATGTAGTCGAGGATAATATTCGAAAAACTGCCGGTCAGCATGGCGGCCATCGACAGCGCCGGGTTTCCGTCATTTCTGACAAAACAGATGAAAACGTCGTTCAGCATGAATGCCGGGGCAAAGAGCAAAATGACCGTCAGGTACGTATGGGTCATCGAAAATACGTCATTGTCAGCGCCGAGCAGTACGGTGAGCGGACGGGAAAGGAAAAGTCCGGCCAGAACGAACAGGAAGGCGAGCACACTGGTAAAAAAGAGAACGGCTGAAAATGTCCGGCTGGCGTTCTCACTGTCGGCCTGTCCGCGAAAGATCGAATATTTCGTCGCGCCTCCCATGCCGAGCATCAGTCCGCAGCCGTGTACGATGCTATACACTGGGATGGCGAGGTTAAGCGCCGTCAGTCCGCTCGTGCCCAGTCCATTTGAGACAAAAAACGTATCGGCAAGGATGTAGCAGGACAGGCCGATCATGCCGCATATGTTGAGTGAGACATAAGTGAAAAATTGTTTGAACAGCGATTGTTTTTTCATGGTGTCCTCCTTTTTTCCAGCTCCCGCGAAATTACGTACAAAAATCGTAAGATGAAAAAACGCCAGCCTTTCCATCTTCTGGCGGAAGCGTTCTGGTACTTCCGTCTGGACCTGACGATGGAAAGCCTGACGTGGAATCTTTTTACCCGGTGGCAAAAAGCACGTATTTCCTATATTTATAATGGAGTATATCATGGAATGGCCGGATGTGCAATATCTTTATGAAAAATTGTGTCTTTACCTCATAAAACAAGCGAATCATCAATGTACTTTAGCTTCCGGTCAGCTACATACTCTGTCTCCCGTCGGAATTTCGTATCGTTTTCGTATTTTCGCTTGAATGCCAGATATTCGGGAAAAAAATCCTCTCCATAACGATCGGTCATATTCTTTATAAGACAATCGCTATACTGTTTTTTGGTTTCTGGATCAAAGTTTTGAAAAATATACCGTTCTGTTGTACAGTAACAAGTCAGATAAACAGTGCCTTTTTCCTCGCCGTATTCTTCTAAAATTTTCTCCATAACCATCTTTCTGTTTTTTGTCCTTCCCACGAAGCGGAAACCAAGATCATCGTATATGGAAACGAAATAACGGTATGTCAGTATACATTTTTCCAAAGGGTCAGTTTCAGCGATAAAAACAGGGGCAAATTTTTCCCGGAACAGAAGGCCGACCTGTGCGTCCTTCTGGCTGAAAGCACGTTCTTTTTCCAGGGAAATGGCGGTGTTCGGGCCGGTGCCATCGAGAAAGACCCAAGAAAGTCCTTCGACAAAAGCAAATTCTGAAAAGAAAAAATTTCCCGGTTCATAATACTGCCAGAAAGGCATTTCGCACACCCGTCCTTCTTTCCGGAATTCTGCTGTTTCATACAGGTAACTGGCGAGCGTGCGGTGAATGGCTGGAAAGTTGTCCAGGAAATTGGTGTAAACATTGATGTAATCCCACAGTTCCTCGACGGGCATTTCCATATCCTCCGCCATGATCGAGCGGAGAAGCTGTTCCGGCGTGGTGCTGCCCTGGGCGTATAACCGACGCACCCGCTCGTCTTCCGCTGCTGTCAGATCCCTGAAATGTAACTTGAAGCGTTTGCTGTCCCAGTAGCTTTCCGCCAGTCCGAAATCGTCCGTGATCTCGATCGAGCGGAACGAGGTTCTTGCTTTATACAATGCATCGAGAAGTGCCTTAAACTCGCTTTTTCCATCCTCGAATAATTCCCCTTCCAGCGGAAACGCTACCTTGCAGCAGTCGTTAAATTCGCCTTTTTCTTTAAATTGCAAAAAGAAGGTTTCGCTCTTATCGTCCTGAAAATCAATAAGTAAAGATGACTGTTCCTCATCGATCGTATAGGTCCAGTTTTTAGAAGGCCCCCTTTTCCCGATTCCCTTTGTGATCTTTTCAAATACGGCTAAGGGATCCCTTCCTCTTTTTAATACGCCTTTGTAAAAAATAGTATCGGACATTCGTTTTTCTCCTTTTATTGTCTTGGAAACTGCGCTTCTGTGCCGATTATATCACATCTGCCCGAACTTTTCTACCGTTAAGGCTTCAATTTCCGTGCCGGCCGCAGTACCTGATAACCGAGTTCTTCCGGGAAATGACGCTGGTAGTCGTTGCAAATATCCTCGTTCCACTCGTAACCCCGCGTTTGGGGATCGAAGTTCCACGCCAGCTGCTCCACTCGTTTCATCACCTCGCCGCAGTCCTTTAAATAGTCAAACGTCGGGTGATAGAAAACGAAATAATCGCTCGCGGGCAGTTCCCGGATCTCGAACCCGTCTGGAACTACGCCCTGATAATCGACCGGCACGCCAAAGCCGTAGAAATAGCCCTTTCTGCCATTTTCGTAAAACCATCCGGCTGTGTGGCAGGTTACGACTGGGTGGGAGACGTGGCTCATGCTGTCGATCGTCCCGCAGACCGTGTCACAATCGTGTCGGTTCCAAAAACTACAGTAGTCGGTGGCGTCAATATCCCAGATCCCGATGTATTTATGGGCGGGAATATGCTCCATACGGATATGGGCATCTGTCAGTATTGTCTGGCTCATGGTAGTACCTCCTTTATTCATGTAATGCTCCGGGAAGAGAACGACTTTTGGGGTGGAAAGAGCGATGGGGACAGGATTTTTCCGGTAGGCGGCCGGCGTACATCCGAACGCATTCATAAAAGCCCTCGTCAGGGCTTCCTGTGAGGAATACCCGTATTTCAGCGCAATATCGAGAATGCGGGCCCGGGTATCCCGGATCTCCAGAGCGGCTAAGGCCAGCCGCCGGCCAGCGGCATAACTTTTAAATGTCATGCCTGTGATTTCATGAAAACGACTGGAACAGTAGTATGGCGAATAGCCGATCTGCCTGGAAAGCTCTAAAAGAGAAGGACTTTCTGTCAGATGCGCTTCAATCCAGTCGATCATTTCCTGTACGGTCTCATTCCACTCAAACAAATCTTTTTCCTCCTTCTGGAACATTGTAGCATATGGGTAAATAGAAAATCTTGATATATGTTGCACTTTATCGCTCTGGTGGACGCCATGGGGGCTTTGTATGAAAAATGTAAGAAAATAGTAACAAAATTAGTGGGAATGTATGATATGATAAATGAGTTGAAAAATTGTTCCTATCAGTCTATAAGATAATGGTAGAAGATCACATGGAGAGGAGGGGACACAGATGGACGAAGGGATGACGGCTCAGGATAAACGGCCAAAGTGCGTGATCGATGTCAAAAATCTGTACAAAATCTATCCGATCGGGAAAAACCGCGTGCGCGCGCTGGACGGCGTCAGTTTCCAGATCTTTGAGGGGGAGTTTTGCGCGATCGTCGGGGCGTCCGGTTCTGGTAAATCGACTCTTTTGAATATGCTGGCCGGTCTGGAAAAACCGACGAAAGGAATCATTACCGTGGCGGGGGAACGGATCGATACCTACAATGAGAACCGGCTTGTGCGTTTTCGCAGGGAAAAAGTCGGTTTTATCTTTCAGTCCTTTAATCTGATCGGCACGATGAACGCAGTGGAAAATGTAGCGCTGCCGCTCATGTTCCGGGGGATTCCCAAGAAGCTCCGGATGAAGCGGGCGGAAAAAATGATCGAGCTCGTGGGACTGAAAAAATTCCGCAGGCACAAACCAAATCAGATGTCGGGCGGGCAGCAGCAGCGCGTTGGCGTGGCGAGGGCGCTCGTTTTGAACCCCAGTATCGTTTTTGCCGACGAACCGACGGGAAATCTGGATTCCGCCACGTCGGCCGAGATGATGGACCTGATGCGCCGGGTGCTGAGCGAGCGCAAGAAAACGCTGGTGATGGTGACGCACGATCCGGAACTGGCGGCGCTGGCAGACCGGCAGATCCGGATAAAGGATGGAAAGATAATAGAAGCTTAGAAGTTTAGAAGGAGGCTCGCAGTATGAGTACAAGAGTAAAAAAGTGGAAAAGAACAGTGGTACTGATGTTATGCGTTCTGACCGTTCTCGGAATGTGCCAGAATGTGGTGGCGGCGCCGGATCGAGAGGAAGGGAATGGATCCGGCACCGTTTCCGGGGATGACATCGGGCCGGGGAACGGCAGCTCGGATTTAGGGGAGCTGAGCGGGGAGATGCTGTCCGGCGTATCCTCGGATATTAGCATATCCGGCGTGAGAGTAAGCGGCGCCAAAGCCGGCGGGAACGTGGAGATTTCCTTTACAGCGACCGGAAATAAAAACAGGAAAAAGAAATATGAAGTCGAGCGGATCGAGCGGATCTACCCGGTCCTGAATGAGGGATTCCCGTTTGCCATGGACGATGAGGCGTACCGCGTTACGGCGGGCAGCGGTAATTCCGTTCACTGTTCCTACCGGTTCCGGGCGAAGGATACGCTGGAGACCGGGTATTACCTGGCCGGTTTTACCGTGGTCTACAGCAGGCGCGGCACAGACGGAAATGCGACGGTGTATGACAGTGAATATTATGTGAATAAAGATGTCAGCGTAAAACTGAAGGGAAAGAAGAGCAGCGGGTATTCTTCGGACAATCCGGCACAGGAAGATCCGGCTTCCGACGGGGATATCTCCCTGAAAATGAGCGGTACGCCGCACGGGAGCTACGGCGGGAAATGCCGCGTGGCCTTTACCGCGTACAGTTCTAAGTATAAGATCACCGATGTGGTGCCGGCGATCGGGGAGGGGTTCCCGTTTGAGAGCACGAGCGCTGCGTACCGGGTGACGCATTCCAAGGGGACGAAAAAATTAAAGTGCCGCTACACGTTCCGCGTGAAAAAGGATGTGGCTGACGGCTATCAGGCGATCACGTTTAAGATTACATACCTGAAAGGGAAGACGCCGGTAACGGCGGATAAGACGGTCAATGTGCGGCTGAAGGGAAAGAAGCCGAAAGAGGCGGCGGCCGGCGCGAATGACAAAAAGTCCACGCCCCGCGTGATGGTTACGGGCTATGACACGGACGTAAAAAAGATCACCCCGAATAGCAAATTTAATTTAAAGCTGCATATAAAAAATAACGCCAGCCAGGCGGTTAAGAATGTAAAATTCACGCTGTCTACAGCAAATGGCGAATTTCTGCCTGTCAGCGGCGCCAGCACCGCTTATGTGGAAAGCATCGGCGCGAAGGGAACGGTGACGATTTCCTTTAAAATGAAAGCGGCGGCCAGTCTGGGTTCCCGTTCCTATCCGATGACCATCAAGGCGGAATACGAGGATGGAAAGGCAAACGCCTTTGATTCACAGGACAATGTGTCCATCCCGGTGACGCTCAAAGACCGCATCAGCCTGACTGAGATGACGCCGCCGGATGTGCTGTCCGTCGGCGGTGAGGGCGATCTGGCATTTTCCATCAACAATATGGGCGCCGGGACGTTAAACAATGTTACGGTCCAGTGCAAAGGGGACGGCGTTGACAGCGAGGAAACCTTTGTGGGAAATATCGCGGCTGGCGCGAGCGGTTATGCCAATGTGCCGCTGACCGGCGTGGAGGCGACGCCGGAGGACAGCGACGGCGAGTGCACGATCGTGATCTCATATGAAAATTCGGCCGGTGACAGCAATACCTATGAGGAGAAAGTGCCCATTTTTGTTGAGGATGATATGGATGAAGGGATGGATTCGGAAGAGGACATGGAAATCATGGAAGGCGAAGAAGGGGACAGGAGCGGGGGAATTTCCCCGCTGTTCATAGTGATCCCGGCCGTTGTCGTCCTGATCATCGCGGCAGTGGTCGTACATCACATATGGAAAAAGAAACGTTTGAAGAAGGAAGAGGAGTTGATCGACGATGAGCTTCTATGATGTAATGGCGATGAGTTTCGGAAATTTGTGGCGGCGGAAACTGCGTACGTTTTTAACCGTTCTCGGTGTGCTGATCGGAACGGCGTCGGTAGTGGCGATGATCTCTCTTGCGGTCGGTATGAAGCAGATGATGATGGAGGAATATTCGAGCATGGGTTCCGCCACACAGATCCACGTCCGGTCATCGGGTGATATGATGTCGGAGAATGGAAAAACAGATGTCGATACATTACTCACCGATTCGAATCTCTCCATGTTTGAGCAGATGGAATATGTGCAAAGTGTGTCTCCTTCTCTGTCGTTTGATGTGAACCTGGAGCAGGGAAAATACAGCGGCTATGCGACGCTGGTTGGAGTGGGTAAAGAGGTCATGGAAAGCCAGAAGCTGGGAAAAGGCGAGCTCCCGGCGGCAGGCGGAAGCAGCCTCCAGCTTCTGGCGGGAAATACGATACTCACCAGTTTCGGCTATTCGCTGGGAGATGAGTACTACGATTACTATTCGACCGGGGAATTGCCGGATATTGATCTGATGAGACAGGTCCGCCAGGTGAAATTTTATGATTATAACGCGGACAATCAGACGACAGATACGACGGCGGACGTCGGTCAGGATACGGGATACGGTGATGGCGGCGACGCGTCGGGGGACGGCGCCGGAACGGATGCGGATGCGGGCGCGGACGAAGGGACGGATACGGGCACGGACGCAGGCACGGGTGCGGATACGGGTATCGGTACGAGTGATGTGTCGGATCCAGAAGCTGATAATACGGTGATGTTCCGTGTAAAGATTACCGGGATCCTCGAGGGCGGCCCGGATGATTACAGCGAGAACAGCCAGAACCTGTTAGTCGATATCGATGCCCTGAAAAATTACCTGATCAAAAATTTTGGCAAGGGAAATGTTCCGGGACAGCCGAAAATCAAAGGAAGGCCGCTGAAGGACTGGGTGTATACGGAGTTTGTCGTCGATGTGGATGAAACCGACCATGTGGAGGAAGTCACGCAGGCCATTCAGGATATGGGATTTGAGGCAAACAGCAATAAGGAACTTTTGGAATCCATTCAGCAGAGCCTGCAGATCGTAGAACTGACACTGGGCGGGATCGGTATGGTGGCCTTTCTGGTGGCGGCGATCGGTATTGCCAATACGATGATGATGTCGACGTATGAGCGGACGAAAGAGATCGGTGTGATGAAAGTACTCGGCTGCAATATGAAGGACATTCGGAAACTGTTTTTGATGGAAGCGGCGGGGATCGGATTGATCGGTGGCGTTGTCGGACTCGGGTTTACGTTTATCGTGTCCGCGGTGCTCAATTCAGTCGCGGGTTCGGCCGAGGGCATCAACGGGAATATTTCCGTGATTCCCTGGTGGCTGGGACTGACGGCGATCGCTTTTTCCACCCTGATGGGTATGCTGGCGGGATATTTTCCGGCGCGGCGGGCGATGAAGCTGAGTCCGCTGGCGGCGATCCGGACGGAATAGGGAGAAGGGGGAGAGGGAGAAAAGGGAAAGAAATTTTCAATTCTCCTCTCATCCCCCATGCCTTCGATTCCGGTGGTGGTGCTGCCCGTGCCCAGTCGCCGTGCTGCTCATATCCGTCGATGACGGATCCTGTGCATTACCATCATCGCTCTGTCCGCCGCCATTCTCCCCACAATGCGCATGTTCCTCCGCCAATCCGTGAATATGTGACACGCTCATCCCCTTGCATTCATCGACCGTCACCGTATCATCATATTGATACAATTGCAGATACGCGTAATATTTCCCCACGGAAAGTCCATTCCCGTGAGCCTCATCCACGATGTCGGTGTCCGCGCTGTAGCTGTGGCATTTGTGCCTGGTATTACCACAGTATGCTTCGATTCCGGATGTCAATTCAGCGTTTCGCCCGCTATCTGTCGCCACCGTAAAAACGAGTTCGGCTTCATCCGTCAGATAGACGTTCATTTCCTTGCCATCCACGATTTCTTCCATAGCATCCGTATAATTTTTCCATTTCAGGGACAAGCCTTTCAGGATTTCTGCTGCCTCTTCATTGTATGCTTCCGCTGATACGACGCGGTTAAAACGATTGAGGGCAAGTTCGATCGAAGGATTCACGTCAATGCTTATATAGGAAACCGGCGTCTGGATCCAGAAATAGCCTTCGAGGCCAAGCGCCAGCACAAGGATCATGCAAACGGCCGCAGCCGCCCGCCGAAATGCCGGCTTGCGGAAAAACTGCGCTTTTTCTTCGTGTTTCGCGGAGATAAACTGTTTTGTCGATCGCTTCAGTTTGTCATCCGCTTTGATGCTGTCAAACGCATTATGTATCTGATTCGTCAAATCCTTCACCTCCCAGCTTTTCCTTTAATTGTTTTCGCCCTCTCGCTAACAGGGAATATACGGTGTTTTCTTTTTTGCCCAGGATCGATCCGATCTCGGCTGCCGAGTAGCCCTCATAATAGTGAAGGTAGATGGGATCTTTGTACTTTTTCGGCAGGGAGAGCACAGCTTCCATTACCTCTCTGTGTTCCTCGGGAACCTCAGCCGCCACTTCATTCAGAACTTCTAACGGAACGGTGCTGCGCCGGAAGAAACTTTTCAGGTAGTCTTTGCAGGCATTGATCGCAACACGGAGCAGCCACGCTTTTTCATGTTCTTCATTGTAAAACGGCTTATCGTGCAGCATATATTTCAAAAAAACGTTTTGAAATATATCCTCCGTATCGGCGTCATTTTTTAGATAATAATAGCAAATGCGCCGCACCATGTCAGCGTATTGTTCGACAGCGCGGATCACGTTTTCCTCACTCCGCATGTGCGCATCACCTCCTACTCCTGAATTTTAACTTCGCAGTTTTTTCCAAAAAATGAAATCCCATAGTGAATGACAGAAGCGTACCCGTCATCATGCAGATCCCTTTCGTAGGACTTACTTTCAATTTGTTTTAGTGCCTCGACTGCTTTTTCCTCCAGTTCGGTATATTTTCCTGCTACTTTAAATTCTACAACATAAGCTGTTTTCCGCCGGGAAACCGGTTTTATAAATAAATCAGTCCTGCCTGTTCCGCCTTCCCTATTGGATTTTACAATATATCCATCTATGCCATAAAGGATTCCTGCCAAAAAACCGTGATAAAAACTTTCATATGCATCATAGAAGCTGATCGTCTGCATGAGCATTTCTTCAATTTCATCCCGCACCGTCTCTTCGTCCTGCCCTAAAAAAGCGCGGAACAACCTGGAATGATCTCGTTTTTTTATCTGTTCTGAAAACCATCCGAGTATCTTATTTTCAAAAATATAACGAACCTCCTCATTTGGAATCTTTAATGTAATATACCGTTGTCTTTCCACCATCCGTTCCTGAATCTTGCGGAAATACCCGGTAAAAAACATGAAATTCCAAAGATTATCCATGTTTGCATATACTTCATCATATGTGATATCTTCATGCACTGGTTTTTCAATCGTTCCGCCTGCAATCAGTGATTCAATCTCATCTTTGACATCTCGATCAGCCCAGTCGATCAGGCTGCGAACAATGCTGTTAGAACTTGTGTTGGCCCAGTACGAAGAGGGAAAACAATTTTGATCAACGGTCAGATCATCCACAAACTGAATCAGGCTCCATGGATTATACACATTAGTACTGCCAAACAGGTAGCCGTTATACCATTCGCGGATCGTTTCCAGTTTATGAGACAGTCCATAATCAACGCAGATCTGAACTACTTCTTTTTCCGTAAAACCGAAATATTCGTCATATTTTTCATTCAGGATAGAAATGATCTTCAAATTATTCATTCCTGTAAATAAAGTCTCGCTAAGCGAGACTTCCGAAGTTTGCTTTGCAAACTTCCCGTATTCGAAAGGGAGACACCCCGTCAAAACAGCAAACTCCAGATAAAGATTTGTTTTTAACGCCGATTCAAACAGAGAACGGATAAAGTCAACCATTTCATCATAATACCCGTTTTGGTAGCCGCTCTCCAGCGGTACATCGTATTCGTCAATCAGTATAATGGCATTAGTTCCATAATATAGAAACAGACACTCCGAAAGAAAACGAAGAGAGTCATAGTAACTGGATGGTTCCGCCTTTTCTCTCATTAGCAATAAATAACGCTCTTTTTTTTCTGCCAGTTTCTCGCTTTCGAGAATGAGCCGATGCCGGAAGAACTCGCCTGCGATCGCCCTTACCAGCATTGTATATGAATTTTCATAATTTTTCTGCCTTGCTGACTTTAAAGAAAGGCTGATGACTGGATACCGGCCCATATGCTGTAAGTACTCATCACCACTTTTCATAATGTTCATATTTTCAAATAAATATGCTTTCTCAACCTTTTGACCATTTTCATCGCGACTGTCCTCAAAAAAATAGCGGAGCATGCTCATATTCAGTGATTTACCAAAACGACGTGGCCTTGTAAAAAGGTTTACATCTCCTTTTTTGTCCAGTAGTTCTTTGATGAACATAGTTTTATCTACAAAGTAATAATTTCTCGTTATTAATTTTTCAAAATCATCCACTCCGACCGGCAACGGTTTTATATCCATGATAACAGCCTCCTCTTTTGAAGACATTATAACACAGGAACCCATTTATATCACGACTATTTTCTGATTATTTTGTTTTGTTTCTTTATCATGAACCTAATATTAGAAAAAATCCAGGAAATGATGAAAAACATGGCACCGTCATTCCCTGGATTTCTATTTTAGTGATGTGTAGACGAATGATGTGTAGCTGTTCTTTGTGTCGATGATTTCTGTTTGGACAGTTTCTGTTTGGACACTTTGCTTTTTGATACGCTGTGCCTTTTCCCATTTGCGTGTATCGTCTTATGTTTTTTACAATAATTCTTGCAGCTGCTCTTTTTCTTATGGGTTTTGTCGTGGTACTCGCAGTAATAGCCGTTTGTTTTGACGTTTATTTTCTTGGTGGCTTTCGTCTGGCTGTTGTTTTGATTACGGTAGTTGCAGTTTCCGTCGCAGTTCTGACCGTGATATTCACAAGTCCCATCGCAGTTCTGACCGGGGTATTCGCAGTTCCGGTCACAGTTCTGACCGGGATATTCGCAGTTCCCGTTATAGCATTGTGTTCGGTTGGATGAGTTGTGGTGTCCGTATCCATATCCGTGGCCGTGTGCCAGAGCGGGAACGGCGATGCTTCCGGTCAGTGTGATAGCTGCCAACGCGGCAACAGCAGTTTTTTTCCAATTTCTAAACATAATAATCCTCCTGTTCTTTCGGAGGATTTCTCCTCCTGTTCTTTTAGACTGCCTTTTATATATAATACGACTGGCTGCCGGCAATCCTTGCAAAAATTTGACAAAAAATAAAAAAATTTAGTAAGATTAGAGTAGACTTCGTTAGATAATAGGTAGAAGGAGGTGCAGGAGATGGACGATGAGAAGATAATCAACTTATTTTTTGAGCGTTCGGAACAGGGGGTCAAGGAGTTGTCAGAAAAATATGGGAAGCTGATATTCCATATCTCCCATCATATTTTAAACAACAACGAGGATGCGCGGGAATGTGAAAATGATACATATCTGGGCGTGTGGAATACGGTTCCCCCGAAAAAGCCGAATCCATTTTCTGCCTATGTCTGCAAGATCGCCCGCAATGTTTCCCTGAACAAGCGCCGGTTTAACAGGGCCAAAAAGCGGGACAGCAGTTTTGATGAATCGATGGAAGAACTGGATGGCTGTTTTTCTGTTCCGTCCGCGGAAACGGAGTGGTTTGCCAGGGAAATGGGAAGGGTGGTAAATGATTTTGTCGGGACATTGGGTAATGAAGAGCGCGTTTTGTTTTTGCGCCGTTACTGGTTTTCACATCCGGTCACTCTGATTGCGAACGATCTTCATATGAGTGAAAATAATGTATCCGTAAAGCTGTTCCGGATCAGGGAGAAATTAAAGGAGTATTTGGGAGAGGAGGGATTTTCTATATGAAAGAAGAAAAGAAAGAGCTGATCGCGGAAATACTTGGAGAGATCAGCGATGAATATATAGAAGAAGCAGTCATCGGGTTGGAACGAGAACGTGTCAGCATCGTGCAGAGAAAGCGCTGGATCGCCGTCGCCGCTGCGTGTCTGTGCGTGGTCACCGCGATGTTGTTTTTGTGGGATCTGCCGATGTTTACGGAAGACGGAGGACGAAGTGGCGGGGGTAAGGTGGCAGTACGTGAAACGGATCCGCCGCAAAAAGGTGTAACCATACCCGAAATGGAAGTTGACTTAAATAGCAGTGGTTCAGAACGGGGACTGGCGATTCCATTTGTTATTTACAAGGGCAGCGTTTATTTAGCGGATGTGAGTGCCAGTGTTGTTCAGGAGGATTTGCGTCTTGACACCTATCTGGGTGATGCGACAGGAATGATCGATGGGTGGACAGAAGATGACGGATATGTTGATTTTGCCGGCGGTGCGACGGGAAGGTTGTATTCCGTGGAGGGGTTGGATGATTCCTTTGCTGTGGCGCTAAAGCAAAACGAAAATGACAGCCGCGCAGAACTTCTTATAAAAAATAATGGGATTACATTAGAAGACGGTTCCGATCTGTACGAGGATAGGCTTCATTTGGCGGAAAACTATGAATCAGTGGAATATGAGGACGGACACGACTGGTATATGGGAAATGGGAAGGAAAAGAAACAGTTGGATGCTTCTTGTGAAAATAAGGTATCCGAACTGATCGAGCTGCTGTGCAACGGAGAGATCCTGCTCCGCGATAGCTTGTCGGTCACAACGGACGTTTCGGAAGATTTGGAATTTGTTTTCTTCGTTCATCTGAATAACCGCGTTGTCATCCCGCTCTTTTTCATGCGGGGCGGATACGTGATCTATCCGGGCGTGTCGGATGTGTGTGTAAAAATACCAGAAGATGTACAGGAGGAAATGCACAGGATGGCAGAAGCAACAGGGACTGTATCTGACAGCAGCAAGCCGGTGGAAGGGATCGATCAAGGAGAAAAAGGCGGGAAAAAGGAACAGGGAAAAGCGGCAGACGGAAAAGGCACGGGACGAGAGAAAGCAGAGGAAAATTCATCGGGGGACGATAACGTCATCACAAGTGATTCCGCGGATGGGAGTCTGACAGACCGTGACAGGACGAGCGGCGGGAATATGGATGATGAGGATCTGAGCATAACGACCAAGGTGGATAAGGAGGTTACGTGCTGGTTGCAGCCGACACTGAAACTGGGGAATGGTCAGACATGTATCGCTCTTTTATGTTCCCGAAAGGATGCCTCAAAACCGTATGTTATCATTAATGAAAACAAACTCGAGAAAAAAATAAGTCTGGGCAATTCCAAAGATTTGTGGTATCATGATCTGGCACACAGTGAACTGGTTGCCGAGCCGGATTTTGACGGAGACGGGACGAAGGAAATACTCGTCTTGCTCAATGAATACCGGACACTGGCGGAGTTTCGCATTCTGAAACGGGACAGCAAGGGGAAGTGGAGCGTACTGGCCCAGCCCAAAGGTATGAGACGCTTGAGCGAAGGTCAATTTTTCGAGATCAAGGTCAACGACGACCAGACGGCTCTCTTAAAGGTGCCTTCTACCGGTTTTCAGAAAAAGCTGGACTTTTCAGATCAACCGAAACTTTCCGACTATTTTGCAAAGCAGGGGAAACATGCGATTATGGATCTGTCTTATGTGTCGGTGGAATGGACGGGCTCCAAATTGACGGTTGTTTTCCATATTTACGCGAACAATGCGGGGGACGAGGTGGGAATGCTGAAGCAGGACATTGTGTGGGATAAAACGAAGGAACGTTTACGATTGGGCAGGACCTGGTATGAGGAGACTGTCTGGGAAGGAGAATGAAGTGGAGTGGATCTTGTTTTATATCGTGCTGGTGAATCTTGGCGGCTTCTGTCTGATGGGGATGGATAAGCGGCGGGCGAAAAGGCATGAGTGGCGCGTTCCCGAGGCGCGGTTGTTTCTGGTGGCGCTTCTCGGCGGGAGCATCGGAAGTATCGTGGGGATGCGCGTGTTCCGCCACAAGACGAAACACTGGTATTTTGTGTGGGGAATGCCCGCCATTCTCGTTTTACAGATCGTTATGGCTGCGGCAGTGTTACATAAAATGTGGTGAGGCCGTTCTCGCTCTCTGCCGAGATCGTTCCGCCGTGCTGCGTCACGATTTCTTTCGCGATCGCCAGACCAAGTCCGGCGCCGCCTGTGTTGGAAGCCCGGGCGTCGTCCAGCCGGAAGAACTTTTCAAAGATGCGCTCGAGTTTCTGCTGTGGGATGGTCTTTCCGCTGTTTTGGAACGAGAGACGGACGTCGCGCCCGGTCTGTTCCGCTTTTATGAGGATGGGAGTGCCGGGGTCGCTGTAGGCGATCGCGTTTTTCAAAATGTTATTAAACACGCGCGCCAGCTTTGCCGCGTCGGCGTATACCGTTACGTTTTCGTTACAGGTTAGCTGGATCGTATTGCCGTGTTCTTTCAGGACTGGATAAAATTCATCGGACATTTGAACGAGCATATAGTGGAGGTCAGTCGTCTCCTTTTCAAGCACGATTTCATTGAAGTTGTAGCGGGTGATCTCGAAAAATTCGTTGATCAGTTTTTCGAGCCGCAGCGCTTTTTCCAGCGAGATATGGATGTATTTGGCCCGCTGCGCGGCGGGCATATCGGATGCCTCATCCAACAGGCTCAGATAGCCGACGACCGATGTGAGCGGCGTCTTTAAGTCGTGCGCGAGATAGGCGATCATGTCATTTTTGCGCTCGGTCTCCGCCTGAAGGAGCTGTTGGCTCCGGGCGATGGTGGCCCGCACATGCCTGCCGTAAAAATGCGCGAAAATGAGAACGAGCAGGATAAAGATGATAACGCCGAATACCAAAAGCTGCATCATGAGATTTTTTACGGATCCCCGGCTCATGTACGGTATGTCTTCCATTATGCCGGCATCCGCATTATAATATTCAAGATGTGTGATGAAATGGGAATCAAACCATTCGAGAAATGTGCCGTTCAATACGACGTCGAACAGATACACGATTCCCATACAGAGCAGCAGCGCGACCGATATTATGGCTAAGGTGATGCTGATTTTTTTCGTTCTATTTTTCAATTTTGTAGCCAACCCCCCATACGGTTTTTATATATTTTGGTTCATCAAACGAGTCCCCCATCTTTTCGCGCAGATGCCGGATGTGGACGGTGATGGTGTTATTATTTTTGCTGTAGTACTCGTCCCCCCAGATCTGGTGAAATAACTCCTCCGAACTCACGACGTTCCCTTTTTCCTGACAGAGGATGCGCAGGATCGAGAATTCGGTCGGCGTCAGGGAAAGGGGTTTTTCATTCAGCGTGCACTCGTGTGTCTTGATATTCAGTACGAGACCGGAATGGATCAGGATGTCACTGTCCTCCGGGGAAACGCTGGTGTTGTAACGCTTATACCGCCGCAGCTGTGCCTTCACGCGGGCTACCAGCTCGAGTGGCAGGAACGGTTTGGTCATGTAATCATCTGCGCCGAGAGTCAGCCCGTTGATCTTGTCAATCTCCTCGCTTTTCGCGGTCAGCATGATGACAGGGTAGTTGAATTTCCGGCGGATCGCCTGACAGATCTGCAGTCCGTTCACGTCGGGCAGCATCACATCCAGAATAGCCAGATCCAGCTTTTCTTTTTCGATACAGGCGAGCGCATCGGTTCCGTTGTAGAATTTGAACACGTTGTAATTTTCATTTTGCAGGTACACGGCGACAAGGTCTGCGATTTCCGGCTCGTCGTCTACGATCAGTATGTTTTCACTCATGCTTCGTTCCCTTTCTGTTACTTTTTTGCTATATCCTATTCGCAATGCCTGCGCCCCTTTCGTCTTGTCTATTGTAACATATTTTTGCGGTTTCCTAAAGGTATAATTTAAAGTTTATTTTATGTGTGCTCGGTATAGATTGAAGTGATTGAGAAAAAATATGTTGTAAGGGAGAGGTGTGGGGTATATAATACAAGTAATGGGAGGTGAATCACATGTGTGTTATATCAATTGATATTCCAGAGGAGATATTGTTGGATTTACATGAAGATAAGAGTGAATTTGTCAAATATATGAAATGTACACTTGCCGTTGATTTGTATAAAAATAAAAGGGTATCATTAGGTTATTGTGCAAATGTAGCAGGCATGACGAAAGAAGATTTTATCAAATATCTAGGCATGAATTCTATATCCATTTTTTCTTTTGACAGAGAACAGGATTTTTTGGAGGAAATAGACAATGCGTAAGGTGATAGTGAATACGACACCGCTTATTGCGTTGTCTCATGTCAGGCAACTTGATATTTTGAGAAAAATGTATGGGGAGATACTGATTCCCCAAGCGGTGTATCAGGAGTTGTCTGAGAAGCAGAAATCTGTTTGTAAAAAGCAGGTCGATAATTCTCTTGATTGGATTCATATCGAAAAAATCCGGAATGAGATGGCTAAATCAATGTATAAGACACAACTGCATGATGGTGAAGTGGAAGTAATGATTTTGGCAAAAGAAAAGAGTGCGGATATTGTCATTATAGATGACGCGAATGCGAAAAAACATGCGAAATATTTAGGCCTGCCGGTGACAGGGACCCTTGGGGTATTGATAAAGGCGAAGAAACTAGGGTATATAGATGAGTTAAAACCTATTATACAGGAAATGATGGATAATCATATTTATATTTCGGAGAAACTGATGGAGTTTTGTATTCAGCAAGCAGGGGAAGAAATGTAATATGGAGGCCCGTCCGGCCAAATGCGATAATGTACCCATATCTTGACCAGACGGACGATTGATTGAAGGTAAACTTCAACGACGCAGCTCATACACCCTGTCGCACACCTCTTCCATATATTTCCGGTCATGCGAAGCGCTGATAATAGCGCCTTTGTACTCTTTCAGCATCCTTCTTATGACGGGATTTGACAGGGGTGAGAAATTCCGGGTCGGTTCATCGAGGATGAGTACGTTGGCATCGCTCATGCAGATTTTCAGCAGCAGGAGTTTGGCCTTCTGCCCGCCCGACAGTTCGCGGACGGAATGGCTCATTTCCTCAGCCGTGTATTTCAGGCTGCCCAAAAATGTGCGGATCTCCGTCATTTCATCTTTTGTTCCTGTTTGTATCAAAAAATCGACGGGTGTCTTTTCCACAGACGTGCCGCTGAGAAGAAGGTCGTCATAATTTTGCGGCATATAGGCTGCTTTTATGTCCTGCCGTGCTAATAACTGTTCGGCAATCTGCTTTAATAGCGTCGTCTTTCCCACGCCATTATCCCCAATGAGGCAGATCTTTTCACTGCCGACAACGCGTAAACGGATGTCCTGCACGAGGACGCGGTCTCCGGCGCACAGCTGCGCAAGAGAGAGATCAAGTACCGTTTTTCCGTGCGGGAGGGGGCTTATCTGCTGGAACTTCATGAAAATAGCTTCCTCGACATCCGGCATTTCCGTCATGGATTCGTAGTCCTTTTCAAACCGCCGTTCCATCGCCTTTACCGCGTGCATTTTCTTTTTCAGCAGTCTGGCTCCGTGCGGATCCTGCCTGGAGATCGCATTTTGCTGATGTTCTACGGTCTGTTCGATGCGGCGGAATTTTTCCTGCTGTTTCTTGTATTCGCTCCGCTCCTTGCGGGCGAGCTGTTCCTGTTTCCGAAGTCCGCCCGCGCGCTCTTCCACATAGGTCCGGTAATCGACATTGGCCACGGTGTGCCGGCTTTGATGGCGTTTCCGGATCTGCTCCAGATGGATGATCCGGTTTGCCGTGTGTTCTAACAGCGTTTCGTCGTGGGAGATGAAGAGGACGGGGCCGCTCCATTCCAAAATCAGCTGTTCGAGCCATTCGAGCGTACGGATGTCAATGTCATTCGATGGCTCATCCAAAAGCAGCACATCCGGTTTGCGGCAGAGAAGACGCAGCATACTGATCTTCACTTTTTCGCCGCCGGACAAAGTATCCATCTTTTGTTGTTCGTACAACAGCGATACCGGAAGATGAAGTTTGGCGGAAAGCTGCGCTAGTTCTCCCGGTGAGCATTCCCAGAATCCCGGTTCTTCGCTAAGAAATTCATAAATACTCTGCTCTTTTTCCGCCGGGGACAATTCCTGAGCCAGATAGCCGAGAATACAGTCATTTTGAATGATCTCCCCCGACGAATCGATGTAGCTGTCCACCAGTGCGTGATCGTAGATCCATTTGAGCAGAGTGGATTTTCCGTTTCCTTCTTCTCCAATGAGGGCGACTTTATCCCCGTTATTCAAAACAAAGGACAGCTCCGAAACGAGTTCCCTCAGATCCTTTTTATACGTTAACGTTACATGTTTGACCTGCAGCATAACATTCCTCCATTCTATTTCCGTTCGGCGGGACATGAAAGAACGGACATGCCCGCGGAATGCAGACATGCCCGTTGTGAATGAGAGGCCCCGGCAGATCGTATACAAGCTTGTGTACACCAACCGAACGCTGGATGGTGCATATAAGCGTTCGTAATGTAATTCCGGGATCGGATGACCATAAATAATCTACAATTCACAACGAAACAGACCGCATCAAAACAAAAGCGGATAGTTAAAACCTGTTTGTTTTTTGAGTTATAAATTATTTAATAATCATCCCGTACCTCCTGTTATTCTAATGTTTCATGATTTATTTAGTTCAGTCTGGCGCCGCACGGACATTGATCCGGCATAAAGCAGACCTGTACATTTCCGTCGGCCAGATCGGTTGCCAGTATCATGCCGTTACTTTCCAAACCGCACATTTTTACCGGTTTTAAATTGGCGGCGATCAGCACCTTTTTGCCGGTCAGATCTTCGGGTTTATACCACTTGGCAATACCGGAAAGGATCTGACGCTGTCCGCGGCCGTCATCGACCTGCAGACATAACAATTTTTTCGATTTTTTTACTTTTTCGCATGCTGTCACTTTTGCCACACGCAGATCAACCTGATCAAACGTATCTATGTCGATCTCGTTTTGGAACGGCGGCACGTCAAACGCTTTGTCTGCTTTTTCTTCGTCTGCAGGCTCGGAAGGTTTTGCGCTGTCTAGGATCTTGTTCAACTCTTCAATTTCCTTATCAAGGTCGATTCTTGGGAACAACGCTTCTCCGCGGTGGACGGTGACATCCGTTTTCAGTACGTTCCATTTGGCGATGTTTTCATAGCAGACATCTTCGGCAGCAGCTCCGATCTGTTCCCAGACTTTCGGCATTGACGTCGGCATGAACGGGCTCAGCAGGGCGGAGGCGATGCGGATACTTTCCAGCAGGTTGTATAAAA
The DNA here is from genome assembly GCA_910584065.1 of uncultured Eubacterium sp. Taxonomy (GTDB): domain Bacteria; phylum Bacillota; class Clostridia; order Lachnospirales; family Lachnospiraceae; genus Eubacterium_F. The sequence goes on along the minus strand of CAJTZN010000026.1, from coordinate 18,603 downwards.
CGCTGGCGAGCCTCGCTTTTTTATCTTCCTGCTTGCCGAGGATCCACGGCGTCGTCTCGTCGATGTACTTATTGGCCCGGTCGATCAGTTTGAAAATTTCCGCTAACGCAAGGTTTAACTGTGTCTTGTCAATGTATTCATCGACTTTGTCGCGCAGCGAGAGCGCCAGATCGATCAGCTCGCGGTCAATCGGTTCTTCTTCCCGTTCTGCCGGCAGCGTGCCGTCAAAATATTTCTCCGCCATGGCCACCGTACGGGACACGAGATTTCCCAGCCCGTTTGCCAGATCGGAATTGATGCGGTTGATCATGACTTCGTTCGAGAACGAACTGTCGGAACCGAGAGCCATCTCGCGCAAAATGTGGTAGCGGATGGAATCCGCGCCGTAGCGTTTGCCCAAAATATACGGGTCTACGACATTTCCCAGCGATTTGCTCATCTTCTGCCCGTTGAAAGTGATCCAGCCGTGTACGGCCAAATGTTTCGGGAGCGGCAGTTCGAGCGCCATCAGGATAGCTGGCCAAATGATCGCGTGGAACCGCATGATATCCTTCGCTACCATGTGCAGATCGGCGGGCCAGAATATCTCATAATCGCTGTACTGGCCGTTGTCATAGCCGAGCGCGCTGATGTAGTTTGACAGCGCGTCGATCCACACATATACAATGTGTTTTTCGTCGAACGATACCGGGATTCCCCAGCTGAACGTCGTCCGGGAAACGCAGAGATCTTCCAGTCCCGGCTTGATAAAGTTATTGACGAGTTCGGTCGCCCGGTTTTTCGGCTGCAGGTAATCCGTTTCCAAAAGGAGTTTCTCGAGACGGTCGGAAAATTCGGACAGTTTAAAGAAGTAAGCTTCTTCCTTCGCGTCCACGACTTCCCGCCCGCAATCCGGGCATTTGCCGTCAACTAACTGCGTCGGCGTCCAGAAACTCTCGCAGGGCGTACAATATTTTCCCTCGTATTCCCCTTTATAGATATAGCCGCGGTCATACAGATCCTTAAATATTTTCTGAACGGTTTCGATATGGTATGGATCCGTCGTGCGGATATAGCGGTCATAATCGATGTTCATGTAGGACCACAGCTCTTTAAATTTCGCGACGATGTCGTCCACGTATGCTTTCGGGGTGACGCCGGCCTCCGCCGCTTTCTGCTCGATCTTTAAGCCGTGCTCGTCCGTGCCAGTCAAAAACATCACATTATAACCCTGCATTCGGCGGTACCTGGCGATCGAATCGCAGGCCGTGGTCGTATAGCAGTGCCCGATATGCGGATTTCCGGATGGATAGTAAATAGGTGTCGTAATGTAATATGGTTTTGACATGATTCCCCTCGTTTCTGCGCTGTTTTGTTCCAGCATCGCGATGTGAAAAACAGCGCGTGATTTTATTGCATGATGCTTTATAACACATTCTACCACAAATATCCAAGATGTCAAAAGAAAAATCAATTAAATTGTAAAAAGTGAAAAAAGGAAGAACAAAAACGATATTGACATAGGTTCACAAGACAAAGTATAATAAGTAATATAAATATAGATTTAGATTTTACTTTTTGGAGAGAAAGGGGTTTTGAAAATGAAACGAATGATAGGCTTAGTTTTAAGTCTTGCCATGTTTATTAGTTTATTTGGGGGTGTTTCGGCGTCGGCAGATGAGGAGACAAAAAAATTGCAATGGGAACTATCTATGGTAAGCATTGGTCATACAGGACTGTCTTTTCGGTTAGATAACGTGGATGCTGCCCAGGAAGCGTTTGTTTGTGTGGGAGATACAGGAGAGGGGGATGAAATCGTCCGGTGTCCAGTCTCTATCACGAGCAGCAGTCAGAAGTTTGAACTGGATTTTGTGGATGGGAAGTCTTTGGCAGCGGGAAATTATGTTGTATGGGTGGAGGACAGGGATGGTGCAAGAACAGATTTGTATACCGGATCCGTGAGAGAGCATTACTTTTATGCAAGGAGTATAGAGCCATATCCAAATCGCCTGACTGGTTATTATTATGAGGATGAGATTTCCCACATCTATGCGGAAGTTGCATTTGAAAAATATGAGGCGGTAAAGAATGAAAACGGTTATTTTGAGATTTCTTATCCGAAACAGGCGATAGGAACAGAAGTTAAATTGTATCTGGAAGACGGATATGGGTGTCAGAGTGTTATGAATGTCAGTATTCGGGATAAAGACATGAGGATGCCTAGCATTGAAGTATGGCGTGACGGGGTTTCTTTTATGAGTCAGTCGCTGGATCCTGACGAAAGGATCTGTGTGGAAATAAACGGAACGGTTTATTACAGTGAATACGGTGCAGGTGAGGAGTATGTGCGTAGAAAAATGGTCGTTACATATCCGTCGATCCCGCAGGAGATCAATGAAGTTTCTGTTTGGATGGAAAGTACCGTGGGCAGTTGTTCGGAAAAAGGATATTATAAGGTGAAAGATTGTGAGCTGTCCAAGTACAATGTCACCTCACATGCCTATCCTAAGAAAGTGGTCGGTAACGTAAGAGCAAATGATTGTGGTCAAAAACCTACGTTGGTGTCTGTCACAATAGGAGTAAAGGAGTATTCCACAGAAATATCTGAGGATGGAAGTTTTTCGCTGTCCTATCCGATCATAAAAGGACATAATTGGTTACAACTTGTTTTTCGTGATGCTCATGGATGTCAGTTTGAAGATACAGTGTATGTGAGTAACAAATATGAATACATCAGCGTGAATACTCGTATAGCCCTTTTACAGCGGCTGGAGGCATATAACGTACCAACGGGAGCTAAGGTCTGCGTAAGTATTGATGGAAAAGAATATTCGAGCGAAGTTTCGACAAAAGAGAATGACGGCCGTGTTACGGTTAGGTATCCCAAGCAGAAACCGGGTACAATGTTGTCCGCATGGATCCAGGATGATACAACGTCAGAGATGACTGACAAACCTGACATACTGAAAATAGCAGATAAACAGTATGATTTTCGTTATACGGCAGAGACGGATCGGATAGACGGAGTGGTTTATCTGGGTGATAGAGAAGAAAACTGGTTACTGGAAAGTAATGTTACATCTGCTTCAGTAGTGATTGATGGAAAAATATATCCGTGTGAGTTAAGTAAAATGGACTTATCTTCCTATTCAGAAGACGATTTGGAAGAAATGGATCTGGAAGATGTGGAAGAGAATGCGTTTCGGTTTAAATGCAGTTATCCAAAACAGAAAATAGGAAAAAGGATTCAGCTGCACGTGGAAGACGCAGATGGTTATGTTATGTCACGTGATATTTTACTTGAGAATATATGCCCGGCCATTAAGATAGATACCGTGTACTCCAGCGATAAGAAAATTTCAGGAACAACGTGGTCTGGCTGTGCTGTAACGATCCAGTATGGAAAGAAAACATACCGGACCAAAGCAAACAAACGCGGCAGGTTTTCTGCAAAGGTGAAAAGCCAAAGGGCGGGAACTAAAATAGAGGTGTCTGTGATCTCTCCGCAGGGATATACGAATTCTAAAACAATTAAGACGAAATTAAGCAGCGGTTCGGTATCGATCAATGGGAATGTTTACCGAAACAGTTCGTCCGTTTCTGTTACGGTGAGAAGACCGGGAAAGGGAGACAAAGTAGTTGTAAAAGCGGCAGGAAAGACCTATATCAAACAGATCAAAGCAAACGGGAAAAAGAAAAAGATTTTGTTCAAGTTAAAGAAAAAACCGTCTGCTGGTTCGAGGGTTTCCGTCGAGTTAAAGGACAAGTTTGGAAAGAAGAAGGATAACGAAAAAGTCATGGTTTATTATGGGAATACAATTTCAAAAGGAATGTCTGCTTCTAATGCGGCTCTCACGACATGGGGGTATCCGGTACGTAAAAATGATTATGGAACCGGAAGCATTCAATGGGTATTTCAAAGCGGAAATTCGTATCTGTATGTGTATGTCCGGGCGGGGAAAGTAGTCGGGATACAGAGGATCAATTATTGATCAATAAGTTTAATGGAGGATAACGCATGGAATTGGACTGGAACGAATACCTGTCGGCGGCAAGGCTTGCCGCCGCGGAAGGATGCGTGCTATTAAAGAACGAACATGCTGCCCTGCCGCTTGTAAAAGGCGGCAGGGTAGCTGTGTTTGGGAGGATACAGCGCCATTATTATAAGAGCGGTACGGGTTCGGGGGGACTGGTCAATGTTTCACACGTCACGGGCATTTTGGATGCCCTGCTCGAGACGCCGGATGTCATCGTGGATGCGGATGTGCTGGCGGCGTATGACGCGTGGGAAGTGGAACATGAGTTTGATGAGGGCGAGGGCTGGGCGAAAGAGCCCTGGTCGCAGGTCGAAATGCCGTTGGAGGAGGAACTGTTAGAAACGGCTGGCCGCCGAAACGATGCGGCGCTCGTTATTATCGGCAGAACCGCGGGGGAGGACCGCGACCACGCGGATGAGAAAGGTTCCTACCGCCTCGCCGATGCGGAGGTGGAAATGCTGGAACGGGTACGTGCTCATTTCGAGCGCGTCATCGTATTATTTAATGTGGGAAATATCATCGAAACGGGACATCCGTGCCTGCAGGCCTGTGATGCCCTGCTCTATGTGTGGCAGGGGGGAATGACCGGCGGTTACGGCGTGGCGGATGTGCTGACCGGGGCCGTGAATCCGTCGGGACGGCTGGCGGATACGATCGCGGGCCGGATCGGGGATTACCCGTCCGCGCGCAATTTCGGCGATGAGGTAAGAAATTATTATCAAGAGGATATTTATGTGGGATACCGCTATTTCGAGACAATGGCGAAACACGCCGTTTTATATCCGTTTGGGTACGGACTCTCGTACACGGAGTTCGAGGAGACGGTGCACGGGTGGAAAGAAGATCATGGCGATCTGTCCTTTTCCGTTGATGTAACAAATAGCGGAGCCGTGTCGGGAAAACAGGTGGTCCAGGTTTATGTGGAGGCGCCGCAGGGCGTTTTGGGCAAACCGTCCCGGGTGCTGGCGGCGTTTGCCAAGACGGAGGAATTGAGGCCGGGGGAAACGGCGTCCCTGCCGTTTCACATATCCTGCTATGATTATGCGTCGTATGATGATTCCGGCGTTACGGGCCGGCCGTACTGCTATGTGCTCGAACCTGGTACATACCGCGTATACATAGGAAAAAATGTGAGAGATGCCCGATGTTCCGGTCAGTTTTCACTTGACAGCTTACATATCGTGCAGGAGTTGGCACAAAATCTCGCGCCCCCTGTGCCGTTTGAGCGGATGCGGCCGCAGGTGCCCGGTGCGGGAGGAGCGGAGGAATACGATGGTTTCGGAAGTGGAGAAAATGAAGGCTCAAAAGTGGCGGAAATTGTAGGTTTTGGAAATAATGCAGGTGTCGGAGATCTGGAAATCGCGTATGAACCGGTGCCGGCAGGCGGCGAGCAGGAGGCGGCAAAGAGAAAGGGCCAGATCCCGCCGGAAATCCCTTATACTGGCGACAAAGGCTACCGTCTGCGCGACGTGGACGAGGGAACGGTTTCGATGGAACAGTTTATCGCCCAGTTCAGTGACGACGATCTGTGCTGCATCATACGCGGAGAGGGGATGAACAGTCCGAAAGTCGCACCGGGGACGGCTGCGGCCTATGGCGGCGTTTCCGAACATTTGAAATCGCTCGGCATCCCGTGTGGCTGCTGTTCGGACGGCCCGTCCGGCATACGGAGGGACAGCGGGGAGAAGGCGTTCAGCCTGCCGAACGGGACATTGATGGCGTGCACGTTTGACCTGTCATTGATACAGAAACTCTATTCGTTTACCGGGGCGGAAATGGTAAGCCATCACGTCGATAATCTGCTGGGGCCGGGGGTAAACATTCACAGACACCCACTGAATGGGCGCAACTTTGAGTATTTTTCAGAAGATCCGTTCTTAACGGGGAAAATGGCTGCTGCCGTGCTCCGAGGCCTGAAAAGCGCCGGTGTGACCGGAACGCTCAAACATTTTGCCGCCAACAATCAGGAGACGAAACGAATGGAGATTGACAGCGTTGTTTCCGAGCGGGCGCTGAGGGAAATTTATCTCAAAGGGTTCGAGATCGCCGTCAAGGAGGGTGGAGCGGATTCCATTATGACAACGTACGGTTCACTCAATGGTGTCTGGACAGCCGGGCGGTTTGAGTTAAATACGGAGATTTTACGAAACGAGTGGGGATTTGAGGGAATCGTCATGACGGACTGGTGGGCAAAGATCAGCCGCCAGGGACAGAGTGAAAAAGCGGATAAAACTGATCTCGCGGCGATGGCCATGGCGCAGAATGACCTGTATATGGTTTGTGAACACGCCGATCGGAACGCGACGGGGGATAATACGCTGGAAGAGCTGCGGGCAGGCATTCTTACGCGCGGCGAGCTGCAGAGGAATGCGGCCAATATCTGCCGCCAGCTCATGACAACACCGGCGTTTCAGAGGTTTTATAACAGTGAGGGCCATGCCCTGAAAGGAGAGGAATGAAATGAGAGGAAAAAGGATTAGATCGGTACTGGCACTTGTGCTATGCGCGGCTCTGATAGGAAGTACCGTTTGCTCTGCGCAGGATTGTATGGCAGCAGCCGGCGTGTCTTTATCGGATAGCCGGATATTGGAGGAGTCAGTATCCGGCGCCGGCCAGGTGGCAGATACGGCGGAGCCAGAATTACCGTCAGGAGGACTTAAAACGCCGGATGCCGTTCAGGTGGATGACGAGCAGGCGGCGAGAGTACCTTCTTATGAAGGGGTATCGCTGTATCGCGCCAGACGTTCCCAGACGATTTTTCAAAAAGGAACTGGAACATATGGGTTTTCAAGTCTTTCCGAAGGCCAGCAGGAATTTTACCAGTTGTTAGAAACGTCACTGGCGAATTTTGACCGCACCGACTTGTCAGAAGCGGAGTTCCAATCAATCCGCTATGGTGACGGGACGGTACAATATACCCCGTTTAAAGTAAATTATATAGAGGCCGGCATTGATCTCGAGCAGGCGAAGCGGGCATGGGTAGCTTTTCGAGCGGATCACCCCTGGTTGTTCTGGCTCGGCGGTATCGCGTATTCCACTACAGAATTGATGCCTGTTGTAGAGAGTGATTATGAGACTGACCTCCGCGGTGTGAGGGAGATGTATACGACGATTGAGAGCGCTGTTTTGGGCTATCTGGACGAGGCGGATCAGACAGATGGCACATATGAAAAGGTACGGGTCGTCTATAACCATCTGATCGAGTCGATCGACTACGCATATAAAGCTGATGGTTCAACGCCGGAGTCTGAGGATTGGGCGCATAGTGTAGTTGGTGTATTCGATCCGGCTCATAACAAATCAGTTTGTGAAGGGTATGCAAAAGCCCTCTCGTTTATGTTGAATATTCTGGACGTGCCGAATGTATATATCGTAGGGCAGGCAGGCGGCGGAGGCCACGCCTGGAACGCGGTTTCTTTTGACGGGGGAAAGGTTTATTATTGTATGGATGCGACCTGGGACGATCCGAAGAATTCTAAGGGGAACCAGTACATCTTTTTTGCGATGCCGAAAAGTAATTTCGCTAAACGGCATACGCCGGATTCAACGACCGGAAGTGGATTTGACTGGCAGTACGCGATGCCGGCATTCGGGGACAATATGGATTATACGTATTATGTCAGGTATGCTGCATATGGGACGGCAGAAACGATCGGCGATGTGGAAGCGGCAGGGGATTTCGTGAAGCGGGCAAAAGTTCTGGCGCCAGAAGAGAACTGCCGGATGCTGTTGTCCGATATGGAGGTTATGAGAAGAGTGGCGGAGGCACTTGAACTTAACGGATATTCGTACTCTGCTCCACAGGATTACAGTATGTTCCTATTGGAGGATACAGCGGAATCGTTTGCGGCACAGGTTCCGGCAACCGCAATTTCCCTATCGGAGACGGAGTTGGTAGTGGATGATCCGAGTGATGAGGAACAGGTCATCACGATTTCGTCCGCTGCCGCGGGAAATGATGATTATATTACCTTTTATTCCTCGAATGAGAGGGTGGCGGATGTTATCACGCCTTATGTAAGAGCAGAGCGGGGAGAAGCGATACACATCGTGATACGCGGGACAGGAACGGCAACGATCTACGCGAAGTCATCTGCCGGAAAAGCGACGGCGTCCTGTGAAGTCACGGTGGGAGGAGGCGTGGAGCCGACGGCAGCGCCTACAGCGGAACCGGGCGTGAAGCCGACCAAAGATCCGGGCGCGATGTCAACCGCGGATCCAGGGATAACACCGACCGAAGTGCCAGGCGCGATTTCGACAAAAGAGCCGGGTTCATCATCAACCGCGGATCCAGGAGTAATTTCGACGGAAAGGCCAGGAGTAATTTCGACGGAAAGGCCAGGAGTAATTTCGACGGAAAGGCCAGGTGTGACCTCGACGGAAAAACCGGGCGTGAGACCAACGAAAAATCCGGGGACGTCGCCGACGACAGATCCGGATGTAAGGGCGACGAAAGACCCGGGTGCAATTTCAACTGCGGATCCGGGAGTAACACCGACTGAAGTCCCAGGCTTAACTCCGACGGCAGATCCGGATGCGACCTCGACCGCGGATCCAGGCGCCATTGCAACGGCACAACCGGGAGGGACCTCGACGGCGGGCCCGGATGTGAAGCCGACGACGGTTCCAGACGCGTTATCTACTGTGAAACCGGCAGAAACGCCGGCCGCAAACACCGGTGGAAACGGAGATGAGACGGGACGGGAGACTGAGCGGAAAGAGCCGAATATCAAAAAGGGCAGTACCTTTACCGCAGGAAACCTGAAATATAAAGTGACAAAGATAAAGGGGGCAAAAGGGGAATTGTCTGTCATTGGCGTAAAATCAAAAAAGATAAAGTCCCTTGTCCTTCCGAAAAATGTAAAGAAAAGTGGCGTTTCCTTTACGATCACAACGATTCAGGCCAATGCGTTCAAAGGATGTAAGCAGGTAAAGAAGCTGAGTATTAAAACAACCGGCTTAAAGAAGGTGACGAAAAAGTCCTTTAATGGACTGAACCGGAAATTGAAAATATCGCTGCCGAAATCAAAGGCGGCGCAATACAGGAAAATGTTGAGAAAGTGTAATTATTTTCTGAAATAGTGAGGCCGCAGATGAACGGCTGAACGTAGTACAGCCGTCGGAACCGATGTAAGATTCGTACCGGTTCAGGCGGCTGTCTGCATGTCTGATCGTTCTGATTTTATTTTTCATATCCATCCGGATTCTGGCTCTGCCATTTCCAGGAACTAGCGCACATGTCGTCGATATTGTATCTAGCCTCCCAGCCAAGTTCTCTGTGCGCTTTTGCGCTGTCGGAGAAAACTTCATCGGTATCGCCGGCGCGCCGGGGCTTGATCTCATACTTGATTGCATGTCCGCATGCTTTTTCATAGGCGTGTACGACGTCGAGAACACTGTAGCCGTTGCCGGTTCCAAGATTGTAGATCCGCACATCCGGTGTGTCGGAAAATTTTGTGATGGCTTTTACGTGGCCGGAGGCGAGATCCATCACATGAATGTAATCGCGGACGCCCGTGCCATCGTGCGTCTTATAGTCATTTCCAAACACGCCGAGACATTCCCGCTTGCCGACGGCCACCTGCGCGACGTAAGGAACGAGATTGTTGGGAATCCCTTTTGGGTCTTCTCCGATGCGGCCGCTCTCGTGCGCGCCGATCGGATTGAAATAGCGCAGCAGGATGACGTTCCATTCCGCATCAGCGGTGTGGAGGTCGGTCAGGATCTGCTCCAGCATCCATTTCGTCCAGCCGTAGGGATTCGTCGGTGAACCTTTCGGGCACTCTTCCGTAATGGGGACAAAGGCCGGCTCCCCGTACACGGTAGCGGAGGAACTGAAAATAATGTTCTTTACGTTGTGCGCGCGCATGCAGTCAACGAGGTGCAGCGTTCCCGTCAGGTTGTTGTGGTAGTATTCGATCGGTTTGGAAACGGATTCGCCGACGGCCTTCAATCCCGCAAAGTGAATGACGGCGTCGATGTTTTCCTCGTCAAATACACGATTTAATGCTTCCTGATCGAGTAGATCCACCTGATAAAAGGCGATGCTTTTACCCGTGATCCCTTCCACGCGGTTCACGGCTTCGCGGCTGGCATTGTACAGACTGTCCACGACCACGACCTCGTAACCGTTTTCCAAAAGCTCCACGCATGTATGCGATCCGATGTAGCCGGCGCCGCCGGTAACTAATATTTTCATGATAAGATTTCCTTTCCAAATAGAGTACAGGGTATTTCCGTATCAATACCCCGGGTAATATACGACAATAGGAGCAGGTCAGAGTCGGCCAGCCCCGTTTCCGATACTCACCTCATAAAATTCAGGCGTCTTATCGTATGCTTCCTGGTAGCACGCAGCTAATTTATTTTTAAAGAGGTTGCGGTTCCTTTTTTTGACCAGGCTCACGGTGCAGCCGCCAAATCCGCCGCCCGTGATGCGGCTTCCGATCACGCCGGGCACATCCCACGCGGTTTTGACGAGAAAATCAATCTCTTCACAGGAAACTTCGTAGTCATCCCGCAGTGAGAGGTGGGATTTGTTCATCAGACGGCCAAATTCCAGAATATCGTTATCTTTTAACGCGTTCAGTGCGTGAACCGTACGGCGGTTTTCGGAAACGGCGTGTTTGACACGCTTGCGTATCGTTTCGTCGGGGATTAGGAACTGATACCTTTCAAATTGTTCATTGTTCAGGTCGCCCAGACTATTGATGTCGATCACTTTCTGCAGCATATCAAGCCCGCGCTCGCACTCCCGGCGGCGGTCATTGTAGGCAGAAGATACGAGGTTGTGGGTGACGCCGCTGTTCGTAATGATCAGGCATATATCGCCGAGGTTCATCGGTACGAGATCATATTCCAGTGTATACGTATCGAGGAAAATGGCATGGTCTGCTTTTCCGACCGCGGAAGCGAACTGATCCATGATACCGCACTTCGTGCCGATATAATGGTTTTCGGCATATTGGCCGAGCAGGGCGATCCGCGTAATGGGAAGGTCATGGAAGCCAAAAGTATCCCGGAGGATCGTTCCCATTAAAACTTCCAGCGAAGCAGAGGAGGAGAGTCCGGCGCCGCCGGGGATATCCCCATAGAATAGTATGTCCATCCCGCTGTCAATCGTATACCCTTTTTTGGCAAACGCCCAGATGACGCCCCGCGGATAATCCGTCCAGAGACCGGTTCCAGAGGGAGAGAGGTCTTGTATGGACGAAGTGAGCACACCGTCTGAACTGAAATTTTCCGAATACAGGCGCAGGGTGTCATCGTCCCGTTTGCGGACAAGTCCATAGGTTCCGAGCGTAAGCGCGCACGGAAATACATGGCCGCCATTGTAGTCGGTATGGTCGCCAATGAGGTTGACGCGCCCCGGCGCAAAGAAAATGTCTGGTTCTGCTCCGGCTCCAAAGATTTGTGTGAAAGTATCTTTCAGCTTTTCCATGTTCATATGTAGGTTCCTCATTTCTGCGTTAATACCATTATTATATACTGAAAGTGTAAAAAAAGCTATAGGAAATCTTTTTTGTTTCTTTCAGAAATCATCAACTGATTCCCGCGGCATAGTCATTGAACACATAATCCATGATGGATGCCGTCCCGACGAGCTCACAGCCGTAAATATAGGAGTCTTGTCCATCCGCCTGCGGGTCTTTCTGCTGGCGGATGATGCGCACGACGCAGTACAGGGCATCCGATTTGCCCAGTACAAGACGGGCATTGAAATAGTAGCCGACGGGAAGTACGCTTTTACTCCTAAAACCGATGCCGGCTTTGGATACGTCAAACACTTCAATGGGGGCATTGATTTGTTCTACTTTCACGTTATCCTGTTTAAACAGGGACGAGATCTCGAGTTCCAGTTTGGCAGGCCATCGTTTTTCTTTTCTCATCTCGATCATAGGGGATTCCTCCTTCCATTTTCACAGTAGTTCTTTTAAAATCGAATTTACCATGCCAGGATTCGCTTTCCCCTTCATCGCCTTCATTGTCTGGCCGACAAGGAAGCCGATGGCTTTTGTCTTTCCGGCCCGGTAGTCAGCGGCGGACTGCGGGTTGTCAGCGATCACCTGTTCAATGGTCTGGCGCAGCGCGCCTTCGTCACTGATTGTCTTAAGTCCATTATCCTCTACAAACTTCTCTACGTCAATATCTTCTGAAAACATTTTTTCAAAAACTTCTTTGGCGACCGTGGAGTTGATCGAGTTGTCGTCGGTCAGCTTGATGAGAGCGGCCAGGTTTTCGGGAGAAAAGGTAATGTCCTCCGCATCCATTTCTTTTTCTTTGAGCAGGCGCATCGTCTCGACCATGAGCCAGTTTGATACCTTTTTCGGATTGTGGCAGATGGCGGTTGTCGCCTCGAACAGATCGGCCAGTTTTTTGGAGCTGGTAATGATGCCGATATCGTAGTCAGGAATGTCAAATTCTTTTTTATAGCGCGCCGCCTTTTCTTCCTGAAGTTCCGGCTGGCGGGATTTCACCGCGGCGATCCACTCGTCGCTGATCAATAGCGGAACGAGGTCGGGATCGGGAAAATAGCGGTAATCCTGCGCGTCCTCTTTGGAGCGCATCGCGTACGAATATTCTTTGTTGTCGTCCCATCGTCTCGTTTCCTGAATGACGGACTTACCGTCCTCGAGAAGTTCGATCTGTCTGGCGCGCTCACCCTCGATCGCCCGCGAAATGGCTTTGAAGGAGTTCAGGTTTTTCATCTCCGTCCGCGTGCCGAATGTGGAGGCACCAACCTCGCGTACCGAGAGGTTGACGTCGGCACGCATGGAACCCTCGTTCAGCTTGCAGTCGGAAGCGCCGAGATACTGGATCGTCAGACGGAGTTTTTCCAGATAGGCGATGACTTCTTCCGCGCTCCGCATATCCGGCTCCGACACGATCTCGATCAACGGGACGCCTGAACGGTTATAGTCCACGAGGGAGCAGTCCTCCCATTCGTCATGTACGAGTTTTCCGGCATCTTCCTCCATGTGAATCTCATGGATGCCGACCGATTTTCTGCCGGCGGACGTCTCAATGTCTACGTGCCCGTTGCGGCAGATCGGAAGATAAAGCTGTGAGATCTGGTAGTTTTGCGGGTTGTCCGGGTAGAAATAGTTTTTCCGGTCAAACTTGCAGTATTGCGTGATGGTGCAGTTTGTCGCCAGGCCGACGGCCATCGCGTATTCAACGACCTGTTTGTTCAGCACGGGAAGGGAACCCGGCATTCCGGTACAGACCGGACATGTATGTGTATTTGGCGCACCACCGAATGCCGTGCTGCAGCCGCAGAATATTTTCGTTTTAGTGGCAAGTTCCACATGGACTTCGAGTCCGATGACTGTTTCGTATTGTTTAGACATAATTTACCTCCTATTCGCGCACGTTTTTTGCGCATCACACAAGTTTGGGCGTGCGAGCACAAACTTGCCGAGTGAAAAATTTATTTTTCACTCTGTCCTCCATTCACGCAAATTCGGGTATGGATGGCCCAGATGGTCGGTTGCTTTCAAATGTATAGGCGGCCCGGATGATCTGTTTCTCCTGAAAACAGTCGCCGATGAGCTGCAGACCGATCGGAAGTCCGCTCGAATCTGTGCCACACGGGAGACTGATGCCCGGAAGTCCGGCGAGGTTGACAGAAATCGTGTAAATGTCGCCCAGATACATCTGGATGGGGTCTGTTAAACTTTCACCGATCTTCGGCGCGGTGGTCGGAGCGGCTGGGCCGAGGATGACGTCGTATTTGGAAAATGCCTGGTCAAATTCTTTTTTGATAAGTGCTTTCGTCCGCAGCGCTTTCAGATAATACGCATCGTAGTAGCCACTGCTCAAGACGAAGGAACCAAGCATGATCCGGCGCTTGACTTCGGGGCCAAAACCCTCGGAGCGGGTCTTTTTGTACATATTGTGAAGCCCCTCATACTCCTCGGAGCGGTATCCGTATTTGACGCCGTCAAAGCGTGAGAGGTTGGAACTCGCCTCCGCAGAAGCGATGACGTAGTAGGCCGGGATCGCGTATTCCACGAGGTTTAAGTCAAATTCTTCCACGACCGCGCCGTTTGCCCGCAGCACATCTGCGGCTTGCAGAATCGCGTTTCGGACATTCGCATCCAGTCCCTCGCCGATGTATTCTTTTGGTATGCCGATCTTCATGCCGGTCACATCATCGACGAGTGCTGATGTGAAGTCGAGATCGTCCCGCTTGATCGAGGTACTGTCCTTCTTATCATAGGAAGAAATGATCTCCAGTATCGTGGCGCAGTCGGTGACATCTTTGGCGATGGGGCCGATCTGGTCGAGTGACGAGCCATAGGCGATCAGGCCATAGCGAGATACGGTTCCGTAAGTAGGCTTGATGCCCGTGACGCCGCAGAAAGAACTGGGCTGGCGGATCGAGCCGCCGGTGTCGGAACCGAGCGCGAACGAACACTCCGATGCGGCGACTGCGGCACAGGAACCGCCGGAAGAACCGCCGGGAACGTGGTCGGTGTTGTGCGGGTTTCTCGTTATGCCATAGGCAGAAGTTTCCGTTGTACTGCCCATCGCAAATTCATCCATGTTTGTTTTTCCGATTATAACGGCCCCCGCCTGTTCGAGTTTTTTCACGGCCTCCGCCGTATAGGTCGGGGTAAAATTTGCTAATATTTTCGAACTGCACGTAGTCAGTATACCTTCCGTGCACATATTGTCCTTGATGGCGACCGGGACGCCAGCCAGAGGGCCGGTCAATTCGCCATTTTCTATTTTTTTCTGAACATCTTCTGCCCGGGCCAGGACGGCGTCCTCGCTCAGTACGGTGACAAAGCTGTTCAGCGCAGGTTCTGATTTTTTTATGCGTTCCAGCGCGGCAAGCGCGGCATCAGGTGCCGTTACTTCACCAGATTGGATCTTTTTGCCGAGTTCGACGGCTGTTTCATTCATTAGATTCATAACAGACTGCTCCTTTCCGATTCGTACGTGTTAGAAATAGTTCCTTAGTCAAATGTTTTCGGAACCATGTACGTTCCGTCTTTCTTCTGCGGGGCGTTTGCTAACATCTGTTCCCGGTCATCGCCATTTGTCACGACGTCCTCGCGGAACACATTGTCCACCGGGAAGACGTGTGACATCGGCTCGATTCCTTCGGTATCCAGTTCGTTCAGTTTATCAATATAATCGAGCATCCTGCCCATATCTTTTTTTGCCTGTTCCTTTTCTTCGTCCGAAAGTTCCAGTTTGGCGAGAATGCCTACGTATTCGATCGTTTCATCTGATATGATATTTGCCATCACGATTCCTCCATTTCTTTTTTAAGGTTCCAGTCGTCCCAGGTCACGCGGAAACAGAGTCGTTTCCCGTACGTTTTCTTCGCCCAGAAGTTTCATCGTCAATCGCTCCAGACCGATGCCGAGGCCGCCGTGCGGCGGCATGCCGTGCTTGAATATCATGAGATAGTGTTCCATTCCCTCATCGGTCATTCCCCGTGCGTTGATCTTTTCCTCCAGCATGTCGAGATCGTGGATGCGCTGGCCGCCGGTCGTCACTTCCAGTCCGCCGAAAAGCAGGTCAAAGCTCAGCGTAAATGTGGGATCGGCTGGATCGTCCATCGCGTAAAAGGGACGTTTTTTCGAGGGGTAATGGGTGACAAATACGAAATCCGCATCGTACTCTTCTTTGAAATACTGCCCGATCAGCGCTTCCTCTTCCGGTTCCAGATCGTACGGGTTTCGTATGTTGCGGTCGTATTTTTCCGAGACGAGCCGCTTGGCTTCGTCGAAGCGGACTTGTGGGATCTGTTCGGTCCGCGGGAGCGTGATGCCGAGAATGTCCAGTTCCCGCGCGTATTCTTTTTGCAAAAGATCCATCGTATATTGAAGGAATCCGGTTTCCATTTCCATGATGTCCTGAAAACTTTCGATGTAGCCCATCTCGAAATCAAGGGATGTGTACTCGTTCAGGTGCCGTTTCGTGTTGTGCTTTTCGGCGCGGAACACCGGCGCCGCTTCAAATACGCGGTCAAACACGCCGACCATCATCTGTTTATAAAACTGCGGGCTCTGCTCGAGAATGGCGAGCCGGTGAAAATAATCCAGTTTAAATATATTGGCGCCGCCCTCGGCGCCTTTCGCGCCGATCTTCGGCGTGTGGATTTCCGTAAATCCCTGCCGGAACAGATAGTCGCGGAATCCCCGCACGAGGCCTTCCTGTATTTTGAATTTGGCGCGCTCTTTTATGTTTCGCAGGGAGATTGGGCGGAGGTTCAGTTTTGTTTCGAGTGTCGTGTCCAGCTTCCATTTATTGATCGGAATGGGCATCGGCGCTTTTGGTTCGGAGAGAATCCTCATTTCTTTCAGGCGGATTTCAAATCCGTTTGGAACCCGCTCTTCCTTTTTGACGATTCCGGTCACTTCGACCGTCGAAGCTTCTTTTAGATTTTTCAGGTCAGGGAGGTGTTGGCCTTGTTCGCCGCCCCGTTCGTATACGGCCTGCACGAGTCCTTCGCGTTTGCGGAGGATGATAAATGCCACATCCCCCATATCCCGGATGGTGTGTATGGCGCCGTTCATGGTAATGTCCTTGCCCTCATAGCCGCCAGCGAGAATGTCTGAGATTTCCAATGCTGCTTTTTGTGTTTTTCCTGATACATAGTCCATAAAATCCTTCCTTTCTCTGTGCCGGGATCATCGCAGGCGAAAGTCGATTGGTGTGAGCAAAAAGGACCAATTCTGCAAGCAAAAAAGCCCAATTTCGCAAGCAAAAAAGCTCATCCCGACAAAAACGATTGTTTCGTCTGGGACGAGCCTGAATTTTTATAGGATTCAAAACCCGCGGTACCACCCGCGTTGAAGATCTGGTGTGATGATTTTGTCACAAACTGTCCTGATCTTCCCCTCAAAATGCCTGTAACGGGGCGTCCGTGTAAACCTACTTGCCAGTGAACGGCGTGTTCAGAATACAAGCTCCGGAATGTTCTCCTGCTTACCGCTCCCGCAAGATGCTCTCAGTCGGTGACATCTTTTCCTGTCGAAAGGTTACTGCATAAGCAATCGTTTCCTTCATAGCCTTTTTTATTTCAAATTATGCACATTTTACCACAAGTCGTTGGGGAATGCAAGAGGAAATTTTGGAATATGTTACTGAAATGATGTTGTGAAAAAAAGTATATCATGTTATACTATAGGTGATTTGAGGGGGAGGAATGGCGGAACGCATAAAGATGGAGGTGCAGGGATGGCTAGGACAGTATCAATCGGAGCGCAGGATTTCGCGGAACTGGTTACCGAAAATTGTTTTTATATTGATAAAACAAATTTTATAAAAGAATGGTGGGAGAATAAGGATAAGGTCACTTTGATCACCCGCCCGAGGCGATTCGGTAAAACGCTGAACATGAGCATGCTGGAACGGTTTTTCAGTATAACATATAAAGAACAGGGCGAGGTCTTCCAAGGGCTGGATATTTGGAAAGATGAGAAATACCGGGAACTGCAGGGGACGTATCCGGTGATCTTCTTTTCCCTTTCCCTCGTCAAAGAAAGGGATTATCAGAATGCGAGAGCCAAGATAAACGAACTTCTGGTACAAGTTTATGAGAAGTATTCCTTTTTGAAAACGAGTGGCATTTTGGGGGAAAAGGAACTGGAATACTATAACAGGGTTTCCTCCAATATGATTGAAAGCGACGCAGCTCTCGCGCTTCATCAGATGTCAGGTTTTTTATCCCGCTATTATGGGAAAAAAGTGATCATCCTGATGGATGAATACGATACCCCGTTGCAGGAAGCATACCTGAGCGGGTACTGGGATGAGATGCTGCCATTTATCAGAGGATTATTTAACGCTACGTTTAAAACCAATCCGTATCTGGAGCGGGCTGTGATGACGGGGATCACTAACATAACAGGAACGAAGTTTGCAACGCAAACTTCTAATGGCTCGGCTTTAGCCGAGACAATGTTTTCGGATTTGAACAATTTAAAGGTGGTCACGATGACTTCCAACAGTTATGCGTCATGTTTTGGCTTTACCGAGCAGGAAGTATTTTCCGCGATGGATGAGTTTGGCATGACGAATAAAGAGGAGGCGAAATACTGGTACGATGGTTTTACGATCGGGAATCTGCGGGATATTTATAATCCCTGGTCCGTCATCAATTTTCTCGACGAGGGACGGCTGAAACCCTACTGGGCAAATACGAGTTCCAACGGACTGATTAGCCGCCTGATTCGGGAGGGGAGCCGGGAGATCAAGATACAATTTGAACAGTTGCTGTCCGGGCAGACGATCCGGACTGACATCAATGAAGAGATGGTGTTCAACCAGTTGTCCGGAAACGAACGGTCGGTTTGGAGCCTGCTGCTGGCGGCGGGATATCTGAAAATAATTGAAATCCATGAACGGGAATACGAACTCTCCCTGACGAACTATGAAGTGCGGCAGACGTTTGAAGATATGGTGCGGGACTGGTTTGGGGAAGACGCCAGTGACTATAACGATTTTATAAAAGCTCTGCTGAGAGGCGACATTATAGAGATGAATGCCTATATGAACGAGGTGTTGTTTTATATGGTAAGTTCCTTTGACGGGGGAAAGAAACCGTCCTCCCGGACCACGCCGG
>CAJTZN010000025.1 GCA_910584065.1 uncultured Eubacterium sp. | reverse complement strand
TCAACCTTCTTCCTTGGGATCCTCTATATTTTTAATTATACAGGAAGCTCCTTTTTTATTTTTACTTTCCATAGCACTGATGATGCAGCTCAGCAGCATGATTCAGGATGTGAGCCGCCGGGCAGAATATCCCACAATCCTTATTCAATCTCGCCTTTTGCCAACAAATTGTCCTTACCCATACCACAGACATATTGATTTGAATCATATTTGTAGCAAACATCTAAAAAATCGGATCGCTGTTTTGAATCATTCATTATTTTTACAAGTAATTCATGCGGAACTGTTCTTGCATGTGCTCCGGGACCTGCCATCTCGATATTTTTCACTCCAAAGCGGCGGAGTAAACCTTCTAATTCATTTGGCATAAAAGTATATGTTATACACCACAGAGCGCCTCCTTTTTCATATTCGGCTATTTCGGCTTCACCTCCCATAAGTCCGTCTGCCATCAGTTTTTTCTAGATTGCCTTTTTCAAAATGAAATGAATCTATTGCATTTTGTCTGTTTGATATACACCACTGTACAAAAGGGTCATCAGAATGTTCATTCAGTATAAACTGATTCTTCTGAATCGGATTTGCAAGATACGGCAAACTACCCAAACGGCTTGTCACGCTTATTATAATACGCTTTTTTGCAATGCGCACAAGCTCACCAATCACGTGTTCCTGATTCGGATAGGTATATGAAATCGGTGCATCAAAAGAAACAACCATATCATAGGATTTATCTGTATAATCATTCAAATCTTCCAGTGCGCCTTTTACAAAAGATATTCTGTCGATGACACCCGCTTGCTCTGCCAGTTCCTTCGCTTTGTCTATCATCGGCTGGGAAATATCAAAATGTGTAACTCGGCAGCCATGTTTTGCAAGAAGGATGGAAAATCGTCCGCTTCCTGCACCAGCATCAAAAACAGTACTTATACCCTCTAAATTATCAAGAAGTTTTCTCTCGATATGACTTTTCTGAATAATATCATCAATATAAGTTTCCTCCCGATGACTCTCAAGTTCACCCTTATCAGGCAGATTCCACATACGTTCAGATATTTTTCTGCTATAATCCTTAATATTATTTTTATTCACTTGTTTCACCAATATCTACCTTCTTCCTTGCCATTTCTTCATCCGCCCTATTACTGTTTTGACAAGCTGCCATGCAATACTTCCCTCTCGCAACAAAGATAATGCGTTTTCATATTTTACCCATTCTACAGAATCCACTTCGGCAGATAATTTAAAATCCTGTTTTTTTACAGATGCCTTGTAGCCTAGCATAAGCATTTCTTTTTTTTCATATGGATAGCTACTGACAAACTCCAATTCTTCCACGTCCTGACCAATTTCTTCTTTCACTTCCCGAATCACAGTCTCTTCTGCAGATTCACCAATTTTCATGATTCCTGCCACACAGACATACTTTGTTGTCGAAACATAATTCTGCCGCAACAGGGCAATTTCACCATATTCATTGACTACAGCCGCAATAACGCAGGTAGAAAACATATCCCACAGCGGAATGTTGCAATTTTCACAAAACGGAAGCATACCTTCATCACCGATTTCTTTGCCGATAAGTTTTTTCCCACAATGCGGGCAATATGTAAAGTGCATGTCTCATTTCCCCCTAAATTTTTTTGACTGCCAGTATATTTCCGGGCAGTTCCATCTCATCATTCATCTTATCAAAACATAAAAAGCAATAAATCCCACCAAAAGTGCAGAAAGAAAGCTGTCCAGATACTTTTCGTCTTAATAAAAGCAAAACTGAAAATACAGCTTAACAGCAAAACAGTAATAAATCCCCCGCCTGTAAATGCAGAAATGAAAACTCTATTACGGTGTGGATTCCAAAAGATCCACTTACCACAAGTTTTCCATTGATAAAATACTCATTTCCTCTTTTTTGCTGAACATACGATCGCTGAAGCCAAAATGAATCAGTATTGCTGGTATAAGCCAAAGTACGCACTTGATATACACTTCTTTTGTAAATTCATCTATCCCAATTTTGGTTTTCAAGTACAACTCTAACAAACTCCATAAACCATAAAATATGATGGTATAAATTATAAGTACGGTGCGCTGCTTTGAATCTTGATTTTCCTTTACTTTTGACTTCCCAACGAATCCCGATTTAGTGTCTGATATTAACTGCCCCGACCATGATATTTCGCTCTGTGTCCAGACAGAAAAACGTGGAATCCGGCACCAAGCCACTGCCATCATCCCTGATCTCCAAGCTGTTACAATAATTCTCAAAATCCCTATAATCCAATCTGCGGATTGCGTAGGGAACAATTTTCTCATTATAATTATTCCATTCCTCCATCATGTCACTTATCTGGTTGCGGTACTCTGCCGAAGCCTTTACTAATTTTAAATTTTTCATTAATTCAAATTCCTCTTTTCCAGTAGCTTTCTCTTTCACGCACCTGGTGCAAAAAGCTTATTTATCTAAGAATTTATTGCCGAATAGGCGATACCATCCACTTGAAAGAGCAGATTACCCGGATCGGCAAATTCAGTCTGAAATGACTTGCGCACAGGATATTTGCCATGAAATCTTCTCTTAATTACCTTTTCCATTACCGGAATATCCCAGATATTTTTAAACAGACAATTCATCTGTACGACATGTTCCAGCGTCAATCCCACTAATGCCAGTCGCTCTTCCATTTCATCAAAGGCACCGTCAATTTGTTCTTCAATCGTACCGCCTATATTACGGACACAGTAATTTATAAAGCAATAGTCTCCCGCTTGAATAATTCCTGAATGTGCCCAATCCTCACTAATGTCATATCTCTTGATCTCTTTCATTTTGCCACACTCCTCGTATAAAGTAGTGAACGCCATCCCCGTCCCAAAACAAAGGCGGCGCCCGTTTCTGTTTTCCTAATCTTAACATACTCATCTCCTCCTGTCCAGCCTGATCATGCCGGCGCCATTTCCCCGCATCATCTCATGCATAATACTGCGCCTGCGCGTTCCACATCTCATGGTAAAGCCCCTCCTCATCCCTGAGCAGCTCCTCGTGGCTTCCCTGCTGCACGATCTGACCGCCGTCAAACACGAGGATCTGATTGCAGAAACGGCAGCTTGACATGCGGTGTGAAATGTATATGGCAGTCTTGTCTCCCACCAGCTTATCAAAACTCTGGTAAATCTCATACTCCGACACCGGGTCCAGCGCGCTCGTCGGCTCGTCGAGGATAACGAGCGGCGAATCCTTGTACAGCGCGCGGGCGATTGCGATCTTCTGCGCCTCTCCGCCAGAAATCTCGACTCCGTCCTCCTCCAGCTTATAAAGACTCGTATGGATGTCCTGATCCAGTGTGCCGAGCCTCTCGGAAAAACCGGCTTTTTCCAGGCAGCTTCTGACTTTCCTTTCATCAAGTTCTTTCGACACCGCCACGTTTTCCGCGATCGAGAACGAAAACAGTTTGAAATCCTGAAAGACCACCGAAAACAGCTGGATATACTCATTGTAATCATAGTAGCGGATATCCACGCCATTCAGCAGGATCTGGCCCTCGGTCGGATCATACAGACGGCACAAAAGCTTGATAAACGTTGACTTGCCGGCGCCGTTTGGCCCGACGAGCGACATCTTCTTTCCGACTTTCAGCTTCATCGTAATATGCTTTAATACCGGCTCCTTATTGTTTGGATACGAAAATGACACGTCCCGGAATTCAAACTCATATTCATTGTCATCCCGTTTTTCGATCGGCAGCGTACCGTTGTATTTTTGATTTTCAATGCACATAAATTCTTCAAAATAGGCGAGATACTGCGCACAGATGGAAATGTCCATATAGGTTCTGACGACGCTTCCCATCGCCACGCTGAATTTCGTGAACGCCCCCACATACCTTGCCACGCTTCCGATACTGATCAGGCCGAGTCCCGCTTTGACACCGACGTAAATATAACTGGCGATCGTATAGGCCACGCTGCCGCATTCATTGAGGAAAGAATATTTTTCGATCCGCTTTCTCATCTCCGTAAAGACATTCAGCATACTGCCGATGTCCTGCTGAAACCTACCGCAGATCGTGTCGGCAAAATCGTACATCCGCACATCTTTTCCTTTTCCATAATTCGACGTATCCATCAGAAACGACACGTAATAAAAGTAATGCCTGTTTGCATCGACGTTGATGTCAAATTCCTCCTTTCGCAGCGCTCCCATTCGCCGCTGGCCCCAGGCAAGAAGTAAGAGCTGGCCCACTAATACGAGGTTTAGCGAAAAGCTGCCGAAATGCGACTGGACAAAACCAAAAAACGTGGTCACTGGCATATCTCCCACGGCAAAGAACACGGGAATAAACAAGACGACCGCGTAGATCAGATCGGACACAACCCCGATCATATTGGCCAGCCTGTCGCAGAAAACCGTAATGTCCCCATTTGTATTCATTCCCTCTCTCGCCTTATGGATGCACTCCAGTGTTTCCTTCTTTTCCAGTATCTCGTAATCCAGCGTTAATCCTTTTTCAGAAATCATTTTCTGGATCCATTCCGCCAGCAGATACTTCCTTATATTTACAAGTTTGTCAAGGCCCCAGCACAGCATGTTCAGTACAAAGTTCAGGCCGACCATCCACAGTGCGTACTGGAAAATCTGGTCAAACTCCTTTCTTTGCAGCAGCGCATCAATGATCATACTGCTGCCTACGATATTTACATAAGGAATCGCCGTACCTGCCAATTTCATCAACACGAGCAGCGGTAAAAAACTGGGACATAACCGGTGTACGATTTTCAGTACGAGCCGGACTGCGTTTCTGTTTTTCATAGGAATCCCCCTTTCTGAAATTGTTCCTTGCCTGCCTTTTCGTCTTTCGCATAATAGTGGCTCTGTATCTCAAACATTTCAGCGTAGGCGCCTTTCTCTGCCAAAAGTTCCTCGTGCGTTCCGCGTTCCGCCACCCTTCCATTTTCCAAAAACAGGATCTCATCGCAGAAGCGGGTGCTCGCCAGACGATGCGAGATAAATATGGAAGTCTTTTCTTTCGTCATCTCATTGTACATCTCGTAAATGCGGCTTTCCGCGATCGGGTCCAGCGCGCTCGTCGGCTCGTCCAGGATCAGACATTTTCCGTCTTTGTACAGCGCCCGGGCGATCAGAAGTTTCTGGATCTCCCCGCCCGAAAAATTGACGCCGTCCCGGTCAAGCATCTGGGTAATATACGTATCCTCTTTCCCTTCCAGGGAACGGATCTTCTCCCATACATCCGCTTCCCGCAGGCAATGGCGCACCCTGTCGCCATCGATGTCCTCTTCCTTTCCGCCCGCGACATTCATCGCCACGGTAAACGCGGACATAAATCCATCCTGGAATACCGGAGAGATCAGCCTGCCATACTCGTCCATATCATAATCTTTCGTACTGATTCCATTAACGAGCACCTCTCCTTCCGTCGGCAGATAAAACCCACACAACAATTTGACGATCGTTGTCTTTCCGGCTCCATTATTTCCCACGAGCGCCACTTTTTCCCCTGGCTCGATACGGAAACTGAGATGGGACAATATGTCCTCTCCGTTTTCCTCATAGCAGAAGGACACATCGCGAAACTCGATCGACATCCCACGGGACAGATCCGGCGTCTTTCCGCTTCCATGACGGAACACATCCCGGATGTCCATCGCCTCCATATAATGATCTGTTTCTACATTTGTCTCCATCACTTGTGACAAGTGCTGGACCGTGTCATTCATCCACACGGAAAAACTGGCCACAACGCCAACATAAAACGTAAACTGCGCCACCGATATACTGCCATTCAGCACCATTCGGATCAGGATCATATACATCACGAAATCACGGATCAGATTTCCCACCTGCTCTCCCGCCGACGAGAGGTACCAGTGCAGCTCCTGTTTGGCGATCACACGCCGCATGATTTGGATCTGTTCATCAAAAATGTCGCGAAACCAGTGTTCCACATGATAGATCCGGATATCCTTCCCGTACTCCAACGATATTCCCTGATGTTCCAGCATGGAATTGACGCGCCCCGCTTTATAGCGGTCGTCCGCCAGCTTTCGCCAGTAGAGGATCGCGTGATTTTTCAGTAAAAATGTAACAACCGTCGTCACCGCAACAATGGCTAAAACACTCCAGTGCATGGTAAACATGATCGTTCCGTATGATAACAAGCCAAAAAAACCATAAAATAATTCAAATGAATAGCGGACGAGCCCTTCCACTCCGCGCCCGTTGTTCGTGACACTGTACATACCGCGGAACATCTTTTTCTGCTTTTCTGCCGGCTCCAGATTGCAAAAATCCATCGTCAGGCATTTGCGCAATAAGCGGGCGCAGAATGTTTGAATGCGCATTCCCATAATATTCAGGTCAAATCGGTTTGCCAAAAAAATACGAACGACGGTCAGCAGCGTACTGGCGGCCAGCAGTGCGCTGATGCCAAACACGTACTTGCCCAGATCGCCCTGCGTCAGCATCTCGATCGCGACGGCCGGTATCGCGCTGAGCAGCAGCGGCAGCATAATACAGACCAGCGCGTATAACGGCAGCTGCCAAATGCTCTTCCCTGCATACCGGAACAATTCCCGATAAACGGCAGATAGATTTTTGAAGATCCGCTTCGTATTCATGTATTCTCTGTTCCCCATATGATCCCTCCATTTCAAAATTCCAAAGCTTTTACAAAAATCTTATCCTCAGTTTACACGATGGAAAAAGAAAAAAACGTTTTATGCACGAATGGTAAAAATCCGTTCATAAAACGTCTTATCCTTTTTTCTACAGCGGCAGCATGACCTCCGTGACAAATACGCCCGGCTCATTTTTACGGTTGATAAATCCCTGATTCTTTTCCACGATGTTGTCGATCCGCTTCAATCCGTGCCCGTGATTTCCCCACTTTCGGCTCACAAACTCGTGGCTCTGTTTCCGTTCCTCCTCATTCGTAGAATTCATGATCGAAATGTAAAGCTGTTTCTTAAAAACACCGATGTAAACCCGGAGGAACTTCTTTTCGTCGTCGCCCATCTTTTTGCATGATTCCAGACTGTTATCCACGAGATTCCCGATGATCACGCAGAGATCGACGTCACTGACCGAAAGCTCCTTTGGCACCTTCGCCTTGCAGTTGATCTCGATGTCCTTATCCGACGCCACAGTCAGTTTGCTGTTTAAGATCGCATCCACACTTACATTCCCTGTCCGGTACGTGATGTCAATTTCGTCCAGATCTTTTTCCAGACGGTTCAAATACTCCGTGACTTCCTGAAACTGCCCGAGCGCCAGATGGGCCTTGATCTTCTGCATATGATTATGGTAATCGTGCCGCCACCCGCGCATCGTCTTATATATATTCTGCACTTCCTCGCGCTGGGTTTTCAGGATCTTATCCTGATACTCGTCAAACAGGTTCTCTTCCCGCCTTGTAACTACAAAAGTTGTAATAACCACTGCCAGCACTACCGTCAAAATCCAGACAGCAATTCCAACAACCATCTGCACGTTACATCATTCCCTCCGTATTTATTGTGGCGAATCCGTTTTATAATATCGGATAAACGCCTCATTGACCGCCTTGAAGTGGCTTCTGCTGACCGGTACCCCCTCGCCGTTATCCAAAACACACCCGGTCTTTCCAACGTGCGAGATCCGTCCCACGTTCACCAGCAAGCCGCGCCGCGTCATCACGAAACCGTGCCTCTCAAACAGATCCTGCACGCTGCCGAGACTCGATTTCCACTGCACCTTCTGATCCCCGAAAGCCATTTGCAGATAATGTCCCTGCGATTCAACATACCAAATATCGCGAAACGGGATCTTCTGTATCGTCGTTCCCGTTTCCAGCAAAAAGCATTCTACACTCGTCTCCTTTTCTTTTTCCGCCATCTCGTCCATGATACGGAAAAACTCATCTTCCCTGACCGGCTTCATTAAATACCGGACAGCGCCGACTTCATAACCTTCGAGTGCGTAATCTTTTACGCCGGTCAGAAAAAGGATCGACGCCTTAGCATCCATCTCCCTGATCTTTCTCGCCAGTTCCATGCCGTTCATTTTCCCCATTTGGATATCGAGAATATAAATATCATAGGGAAAATACCCGTCAAACGAAAATATCAGCTGCTCGGCACTGATATAACCGGACGTTTCACACGGGATTCCTTTTTTCCCCGCCCACCCTGTCACCAGGGAAAGGATGTAATCCCGCTGTGTGTCGTCATCCTCACAAACGGCAATCCTCAGACGTTCCTTCATTCTGCCTGCCCTCCGAAGTTTTTTTCTCAGTCTTTATATAACGCGTAATAATCCGCTTCCATATTTGAAGCATTTCTCTCGTAAAATTTCTTCGCATCATCTAACGCGCGGTTATAAATATATTTTGCCAGATTATCCTGAAAAAAATCAAAAATGGTTTCCCGGCCGATGATGCCGAGATCCAGTTCAAATTCCTCATTGAAAAAATAGGCGATTTCTTCCAGCATCTGGTCTTTTTGTTCCTTACTCAGCGAATCCAGTAACATTTCTTTCATTTCCCTTTGCTCTGCGTTCTTTAGAAATCAAATTCCTTGTGCACGGCGTTCATCGCCTTATCCGTCTCCGCGCGGTCGATCAGGACCGTAACGCGGATTTCCGACGTCGAGATCTGCTGGATATTGACATTCGCGTCATAAAGCGCCTCAAACATCCTGGCCGCTACGCCCGGGTTCGTCTGCATACCGGCGCCGACCACCGATACTTTTGCCACGTTCTTTTTCACCTTGACATCCTGGCATTTCAGGCTGCCGCTGCGGTGGCGCTCCACGGTTTCCACCGCCACATCCGCCATATCTTCCGTTACGGTAAAGCTGATATCCTTCGTATTGTCGCGTCCGATCGACTGAAGGATCATATCTACGTTTACGTTATGGTTCGCAAGATGACGGAACAGCTTAAAGGCCACTCCCGGCTGATCCTCCAATCCGACTACCGCGATCCTCACTACATTTTTATCACATGCCACTCCGCTTACAAGCATTTTTTCCATCTTAACTTCCTCCTTAACCATAGTACCTTCCGATGTGTTCAGGCTGGAGCGAACGACCAGCCGTACCCCGTATTTTTTCGCCATTTCTACCGAGCGGTTGTGAAGAACTCCCGCGCCGAGGCTCGCCAGTTCCAGCATCTCGTCATACGTGATCTCATCCAGTTTCTTTGCGTCTTTTACAATGCGCGGATCGGCCGTATATACACCGTCCACATCCGTGTAGATCTCACAGGCATCCGCATGGAGGGAGGCTGCCAGCGCAACGGCTGTCGTGTCAGACCCGCCTCGTCCGAGCGTCGTGTAATCGTCGTAGCGGCTGATTCCCTGAAACCCTGTGACGATCACGATCTTTCGCTGCTCCAGTTCGTGTTCG
Source organism: uncultured Eubacterium sp. (assembly GCA_910584065.1). Taxonomy (GTDB): domain Bacteria; phylum Bacillota; class Clostridia; order Lachnospirales; family Lachnospiraceae; genus Eubacterium_F. The sequence continues at coordinate 43,382 of CAJTZN010000025.1, read as the reverse complement.
ATGCGCTCTTTGTCAATCTTTTTCAGCCTGGCGTTCCCGGAAACCGACGTCGTGTGCATCGCCACCTGAAACGCATTCAGCGAGATCGCCGGAACACCGAGCGAGTGCATCGCCATCGCCATGAGCGCCACCGATGTCTGCTCCCCTGTCGTCAAAAGCATATCCAACTCTCGTTTCGACGCGTTCGGGTTAATATCATTCGCCATATCCAAAAGAACATCTGTCTGTTTCCCCATCGCGGAAAGTACGACTACAACGTCATTCCCTTTTTTATAATCTTCAATACAGCGGTTCGCCACATTAAAAATACGCTCTTTGTTTGCGACCGACGTCCCGCCGAATTTTTTCACAACTAACATGTCTACCTCTCATTCCGGCGCCCCATCAGACGCCATCGTTTTATTTCAAAAATTCCCGGATCAGCGTATAACCTTCGTCAAGGTAATGCCCGCTCTCCTTCGCTTCCTTCTCATTATAATCCCATTCGTGATCCTGCTCTGCCGCGCTGTCGTACCGCATATAGGGAACCGGATCACTCGAATGCGTCCTCGTCCGGATCGGTGTGGGATGGTCCGGCATCACGAGCAGGCGGAAGTCCTCTCCACTCTTTTTCATCTGCTCATATACAGGGCCGATCACCCTGCCGTCAAGGTACTCGATCGCCTTTACTTTCCTCTCGACGCTTCCCTGATGACCCATTTCATCCGGCGCCTCGACGTGGATATAAACGAAATCACTGCCGTTTTCCATCACCGCTTTCACGGCCGCCGACGCCTTTCCTTCATAATTTGTCTCAAGCGTTCCGTCCGCGCCCTCGACTTCTATATTTGTCATAGCGGCTCCGACCGCGATTCCTTTCAAAAGGTCTACGGCGGAGATCATCGCGCCCTTCTTCCCGAATTTGCCCTCGAACGAGTCTAGCGCCGGTTTCGTCCCCGCGCCCCAGAACCAGATCGAATTTGCCTTGTTCAGTCCTTTTCTTGCCCGCTCCTCATTTAACGGATGATGGTTCAGTATGTCGTAACTGCGTTTCATCTTCTCACGAAGGATCTCATCATCTGGCAGATACTCTCCGATCACCTTCCCTAAAATATCGTGGGGCGGCGTCAGTTCCACCACGTCCCCCTCTTTCCAGATCGTACAATGGCGGTAGCTCGTTCCGAGATAGAACCGGTACACATCATCTTCCAGCACGTCCCTGACGGCGTCCAAAAGTACCGCCGCATCCTCAGTCGAGATCTCGCTGCTGCTGTGATCCACGATCGTCTTCTCTTCATACGGCAGGGAATCATCCGAAACCGTGACGAGATTACAGCGGATCGCAATATCTTTTTCCTCCATATCCACGCCGATGCTGAGCGCTTCGAGCGGGGATCGCCCCGTGTAGTACTGCTTCGGGTTGTAGCCGAGAACGGCGAGATTCGCCGTATCACTCCCCGGCTTCATGCCGTCCGGGATCGTCTTCGCCAGCCCGATCTCTGACTTTTTCGATATCTCATCCATCCAGGGCGTTTTCGCATAGGCAAGCGGCGTCTTTCCTCCCAGCTGTTCCAGCGGTTCATCCGCCATGCCATCGCCCAAAACAATGATATATTTCATCGGAACCAAATCCTTTCTTTTTTCCTATTCGTCTCCCATCACACGAATCCGCGTGATCAGCTGCGCGAACGCTTCCGCCTTCTTCGCAAATTCCTTCTCTTTCATACCAGACGTAATAAATCCGCACTCCCCGTCTACGCCGGCGTCGATCATCTGCACCTCGCCAAACACATCCTGAATCTTCTGTTTTTCGGACTCATCAACGCGGACAAAAAACCGGGTTTCCATCTCTTCGACCGACGAAATCTCCAGTTTCTCGGAACTCCATGTGATCGGCACATGATCACCCTGATGCTTCACGGCTGCCACGACATCTGCCACAACCGCGCTCGCCGTCGGAAGTTTGCCGGCTCCGGCCCCGTAAAACATCACATCTCCGAGCATGTTGCCCTTTACGGAAATGCCATTGAACACGCCGTTTACGCTGTACAACGGATGTCCGCTCCCGATCATCTGCGGCGCAACCATCGCATACACGCTGCTTCCCACTTTTTTACTCATTCCAAATATTTTGATCGCCAGACCCGCTTTTTTCGCGTATTTAAAATCGCTGGCTGTTATTTTCGTGATGCCCTCGGTATAGATATCCTCGTAATCGACCTGTTTTCCGTATGCAAGAGAGGTCAGGATCGCGATCTTACGACAGGCGTCATAACCTTCGACATCCGCCGTCGGATCTTTTTCCGCATAGCCGAGTTCCTGCGCCTCTTTCAGTACATCCGCAAAATCAGCTCCCTCGTCTGCCATTTTCGAAAGAATAAAGTTTGTCGTTCCATTGAGGATCCCGTTGATCTGCTCGATCTCATCGGCCGTAATGCACTGGTTCAATGGCCGTATGATCGGAATGCCGCCGCCCACGCTCGCCTCAAAGAAGAAATTGACCTGTTTGTCTTCTGCAATCTGGATCAGCTCGGCGCCGTGCGCCGCCACCAGTTCCTTGTTTGACGTGCAGACGCTTTTTCCTTTCAGAAGGGCTGTCTTCACAAAATCATATGCCGGCTTCGTGCCGCCCATCGTCTCCACGATGACCCCGATCTCCTCATCTTCCGCGATCACGGAATAATCATGGACTAATATATCCTGCACCGGATCGCCTGGAAAATCCCTTAAATCCAAAACATATTTTACTTCGATCTTTTCCCCGGCACGTTTTTCAATGCTGGCGGCATTTTTTTCCACCACCTCGACGACGCCGGAACCGATCGTTCCATAACCTAATACTGCAATTTTCATAAAACACCAAACCTTTCTATTCCTCTTCTTCCTCTTCCTGTTCTTCTTTTTCCTGCTTTTCCTTTTCCTGTTTTTCCTTTATTTCAGAAAAATCAATGTCCCGCAGCCATTCCGCCTGCTTTTTTGTCAAAAGGGCATCCGGCTTCACGACAACGATCAGTTCCTGATCCATCCGCACGACAAAATCCACAAAGTCGGTATCCTCTGATGTTGCGATCTTGGGGAATGACTGCACATTATCCCCCTCCGCCCGGAATACCTTGCCAACTCCGTCTACGACACAGGCAATAATGCCCGCCCCCGTGCGAAACAGCAGTATCTTCTTGCGCTCTGCCAATGCTCCTGCTCCCAGTTTTGCGTGGATGTCCAAAACCGGAAAGATCTCTCCCCGGATCTCTACCGTCCCAAGAATCCCTTCCGGCGCCTCCGGAAGCGGACTTGCATCCTGATAACTTTCGAGACTCTGCATCCCGCTGATCTCCACTCCGTATTTCTTTCCGTTCAGAAAAAAGACAATAATCTCTTTCACTCGAAACACCTCCGTACATCCATGCTGCGTTAGCTATTGATCCATTTGAGATAGCCATTAATAAATGTATCCAGTTCCCCGTCGAGCACCGCGCCTACATTTCCCGACTCCACATTTGTCCGATGGTCTTTCACCATCGTATACGGCTGCATGACATAAGACCGGATCTGATTGCCCCAGCCGATCTCCTTCTGCTCCCCGCGTATGTCCGATTCCTTTTCCAGGTTTTCCTGCTGTTTGAGCAGGAACAGTTTGGCTTTTAACATCTGCATCGCCTTGTCTTTATTCATATGCTGGGAGCGCTCATTTTGACACTGGACGACGATGCCGGTCGGAAAATGGGTGATGCGGATGGCCGAGGACGTTTTATTGATATGCTGTCCGCCAGCGCCGCTCGAACGGTACGTATCAATGCGGATGTCATCGTCGGCAATTTCAATATCCACATCCTGCTCGATGTCCGGCATGACGTCACACGACACAAACGATGTCTGCCGCTTGCCCGCCGCGTTGAACGGCGAGATCCGCACGAGACGGTGTACGCCGTGTTCACTTTTCAGATAGCCGTACGCGTTGAGGCCGTTGATCTGCAGCGTCACCGATTTGAGTCCCGCCTCATCGCCATCAAGGAAGTCGAGCATCTCCACCGAGTACCCTTTTTTCTCGGCCCAGCGCTGGTACATGCGGCAGAGCATGCTCGCCCAGTCACAACTCTCTGTGCCGCCGGCTCCGGCGTGGAGCGTCAGGATGGCGTTACTGTCGTCATACTCTCCTTTGAGCATCGTCGTGATCCTGAGATCTTCGAATTCCTGTATAAATTCGCTTAATTCCTGCCCCGTTTCCGCGACAAGCTCCTCGTCTTCCTCCTCGTACGCCATCTCGATCAGCGTCATGATGTCTTCGTACTTGCCGCTCAATCCGTCCGCACGGCCTACGATGTCCTTCAACTCTTTGACCTCTTTCATCGACTGGCTCGCCTTTTCCGCGTCATCCCAAAAATCGGGGGCCTCCATATTTTTTTCCAATTCTTCGATCCGGAACCGTTTATCCCCGAGGTTCAGGGAATCCCTCACCTCACGGAGCGGTTCCTCATACGAAGCAAGTTCCGTTTTATAATTATCCAGTTCAACCATGAGTTTCCTCCTGCTTCCACACTCTTAGCGGCCACAGCAATATTTGTATTTCTTCCCAGACCCGCACGGACAAAGTGCGTTTCTGCTTACCTTATCCGACTTTCTTACCACCGGGGCGTTTGCCGAATCGTCCTTATTCGTTCCCGTCTCTTTCGCCACCTGCTCGCGCTCTACCTTCTGCTCGATCCTTACGTGCATCAGCGCTTTTACGGTTTCTTCCCGGATGGACTCCGTCATTTCCGCGAACATGTCATAGCTCTGGAAGCGGTATTCCGTGACCGGATCCCTCTGTCCATACGCCTGCAGGCCGATTCCCTGACGCAGCTGGTCCATATCGTCGATATGGTTCATCCAGTGCTGGTCCGTCACTTTCAGGAGAATGACGCGCTCGATCTCGCGGATCTGTTCCGGCTCCGGAAACTCTGCCTCTTTCATCTCATAGATGCGCAGCGCCTTTTCCTTGAGCTGCTGGATCAGCGCATTCTTGTTGATATCTTTATCCCGCTCTGGATCGAACGTGATCGGTTCGAATGGAATGATCGGGAGCAGGTTCATATTCAGTTCGTCCAGTTCCCACTCTTCCGGGATCTGATCGTCCCCGATCGTCCGGTTCACATACTTTTCAATGACCTCATCCATCATGCCGTAGATCGTATCGCGCATGCTCTCGCCGTCCAGCACTTTCCGCCGCTCAGCGTAAATGATCTCACGCTGCTGGTTGTTGATGATGTCGTATTCCAGCAGATTTTTACGAATACCGTAGTTATTGCCCTCGATCTTCATCTGCGCCCGCTCGATCGCCTTGTTCAGCATGCGGTGCTGGATCTGCTCGCCCTCCGGCATTCCCAGGGAGTTAAATATATTCATGAGGTTCTGCGAACCGAACAGTCTCATCAGGTCATCTTCGAGGGAGATATAAAATTTGGATTCACCCGGATCTCCCTGACGTCCGGCACGTCCGCGCAGCTGGTTGTCGATACGTCTCGACTCGTGGCGCTCCGTACCGATGATACGCAGTCCGCCCAGTTCCTGTACGCCCTCGCCGAGCTTGATGTCCGTACCACGTCCTGCCATGTTCGTCGCGATCGTGACCGCTCCCGCGATACCGGCGTCGGCGATGATCTCGGCCTCCATCTCATGGTATTTGGCGTTCAGCACTTTATGTTTGATGCCTTTCTTGCGGAGCATCGCGCTCAGTTCTTCCGACGCCTCGATCGTGATCGTACCGACGAGTACCGGCTGTTTCTTCTCATAACACTCGGCGATATCCGCTACGATGGCGTTCAGTTTTTCCCGTCTCGTCTTGTACACCGAATCATTCTGGTCGATACGGGCCACCGGCTTATTTGTCGGTACTTCTACGACGTCCATGCCGTAAATCTCGCGGAACTCCTTCTCTTCCGTGAGAGCCGTACCTGTCATACCGCATTTTTTCGCATATTTATTGAAAAAGTTCTGGAACGTGATCGTCGCCAGCGTCTTACTCTCTCTCTTTACTTTCACATGTTCCTTCGCCTCGATCGCCTGATGGAGTCCGTCGGAATAACGGCGGCCCGGCATGATACGACCGGTGAATTCATCAACGATCAGCACTTCATCATCTTTTACGACATAATCTTTATCGAGGAACATCAGGTTATGCGCGCGCAGCGCCAGTATGATACAGTGCTGGATCTCCAAATGTTCGGGATCCGCCAGATTTTCAATATGGAAAAACCGCTCGACCTTCGCGATGCCCTGCGCGGTCAGGTTCACTGTTTTTTCCTTTTCATCCACGACAAAATCGCCCGTCTCATCGTCATCTTCCTTCATGATCAGATCCATTTTCGAGAGTTCTTTCGCCGTTCCCCTTTTGAGCTGGCGCGCCAGGTTATCGCACGCCTCATATATTTTCGTCGATTTGCCGCTGCTTCCCGAAATGATCAGCGGCGTCCTTGCCTCGTCGATCAGAACAGAGTCAACCTCGTCCACAATCGCGTAGTGCAGTTCCCTCTGAACAAGCTGCTCTTTATAGATCACCATATTGTCACGGAGGTAATCAAATCCCAATTCGTTGTTCGTCGCGTATGTGATGTCGCAGTTGTACGCTTCCCTTCTCTCGTCGTTGTCCATGCTGTTCAGTATACAGCCGACCGTGAGACCCAGAAACTCATGGATCTGTCCCATCCACTCGGCATCACGCTTCGCCAGATAGTCGTTGACCGTAACGATGTGTACGCCCTTGCCTTCCAGCGCATTCAAATACGCCGGCAGCGTGGAAACGAGCGTCTTACCCTCACCGGTACGCATCTCGGTAATACGCCCCTGATGGAGGATCACACCGCCGATAAGCTGCACCCGGTAATGGCGCATGCCGATCGTTCTCTTGGACGCTTCGCGGACGACCGCGTACGCTTCCGGCAGGATGTCGTCGAGCGATTCTCCCTTTGACAGACGTTCTTTAAACTCCCGTGTCTTATCCTTTAATTCTTCATCGGATAATTTTTCAAACTCCGGCTCCATATTTTCAATCTTATCGACAATCGGGAGTACACGCTTTACTTCCCTCTCACTGTGAGTGCCGACAACTTTACTTAAAATTCCCATGTGTATTCACTCTCCATCAATCGTTTATCATTATTTTACAATATACCCTTGACTATTTTATCACTAGACGCCGTGTCTTTCAATATTTATTTTTCGCAGCAGGGAGTTTTTACAAACCGTTCACAACTCATTCACAAAAATGTGACGGCCGGGACTATGTTGTCTGCGGCTTTGTCTTACATAGACAACCATAAAAAGAAATAGCATCCCACCGTCCAAAGTGAATGCTATTTCTACTTGTGTTGTTTGCGGCTTTGTCTTACATAGACAATCATAGAAAGAACTGAGTATCTCTACCGCCCAAGTTTGGATGCTTATTCTTTTTATGAAGTTCCCTCACTGAGGGCAATCGGAAACTCCACTCCGACCACTTCTAAAGTAAATTATACACCATAGTTTCTTATTTTGCAAGTGGATCTTTTTAATTATTTTGATATTTACTTTTAGAAAATCCTCGGATAGCCACACATTTTTCTTGAACATCCATTTATTATATGATATATTTATATTGTATAGTTGAACAGAACGTAGGATGCGACTTTCCCGGAACTTCAGTTCTTTTGGTTGCCCTCTAGTCTTTTACGAAAGAGGGTGATGCCCGATGAGTATAATGGAAGTACTTACATTATTACTTGTACTGTTCGCGGCTTTGTCTTACATAGACAACCATAAAAAGAAATAAGCATCCCTACCACCTAAGTCTGGATGCTTATTCTTATTAGCATTTTTACTGAGGGCAATCGGAGATTCAATTCCGATCACTTCTAAGTAGATTATACACCAGAGCTGCTTGTTTTGCAAGTGGCTCTTTTCAACTTACTCATCTGCGTTCCCTGTCGTTTCTTGTCAATACTCCGGCTCGATCAGTCCGTATGTATTTCCTTTTCTCTTGTAAACAACGTTTACTTCCTCGGTTTCCGAGTTGCGGAATACAAAGAAATTGTGGCCGAGAAGTTCCATCTGCACGCATGCTTCTTCGGGATCCATCGGCTTCATCGCGAATTTCTTCGAGCGGATGATCTCGATCTCCTCGTCTTCATACGGCTCTTCGTCGATAAATTCCTGATTCAGATGCGCTGCGTTCTGCTCCTTATCGATCAATTTGTTTTTATATTTCCGAAGCTGTCTCTCGATCACTTCTTCAACGAGATCGATCGACACGTACATATCCGAACTTACTTCCTCCGCACGGATGATGCTGCCCTTCATCGGGATCGTAATCTCGATCTTCTGACGGTTCTTTTCCGTGCTAAGTGTTACGTGAACCTCCGTGCTGTCTGTGAAATACCGCTCCAGCTTGGCAATCTTTTCCTCGACTGCCGAACGTAATCCCTCCGTTATATCTAAATTTTTACCGCTAATTACCAAATTCATTTGAATCAGCTCCTTTGCCCATAATATTCGGTGACGAAAGCATGAAAATGCTTGTCCCGTAAATACATTATATACCAAATCGAGATATTGGGCAACTAAAATTTTGCTACAAAGGTCTACTATTTTTGTGGATAATGTGGATAACTCTGTGTATAACTGCTAACTCTCGCAAATTCGTTCCTTATGATTGTGGATAACTTTGTTCGTACATCAAACTACATTTGTCGGCTGAAGAGTCTACTCCTGACGGCTCCATCGGCCGCTCGCGCCGCACGGGAGAACGAGTCCGTTTGAGCTGACCGGCAGTCCGACCTCATCTGCCTGTACATTCCCGCCAAACGTCGTTCCGACGGCCAGCGCCAGCATATAGGAAAGCACAGCCGGCTGCAGTCCGGTCGTATAGCTGTTGATGAGAAAAAACAGCGGGTCTTTTGACAACAGGCTGCTGCAGCGCTCGATCAGCGGAAAGATCTTTTCTTCGATCTTCCATATTTCTCCCTTCGGCCCCCGGCCATAAGAGGGTGGATCCATAATGATGCCGTCATAGGTGTTGCCCCGCCGGATTTCCCGCTCGACAAACTTGACGCAGTCGTCCACGAGATAGCGGATCGGCGCGTCGGCTAACCCTGAGGCGGCCGCGTTCTCTTTTGCCCAGGTAACCATGCCTTTGGATGCGTCCACGTGCGTCACAGCCGCCCCAGCTTTAGCACAGGCCGCCGTCGCCCCTCCGGTGTAGGCGAACAGGTTCAGCACCTTGACTGGGCGGCCGGCGCGCCGGATGATGCCCGATGTCCAGTCCCAGTTTACGGCCTGCTCTGGAAACAGTCCGGTATGTTTGAAGCTAAACGGTTTGAGGTGGAAGATAAGATCCTTGTACGAAAGCTCCCACTGTTCCGGCAGGTCAAAAAATTCCCACTGTCCGCCGCCCCGGCTGCTCCTATGGTAATGGGCGTTCGCCTTTTTCCACTGGGGGACGCGCCGCGGCGTGTCCCAGATTACCTGTGGATCCGGGCGCACGAGGATATAGTCCCCCCACCTCTCCAATTTTTCCCCACCCGATGTATCAATCACTTCATAATCCTTCCAGCCATCCGCCAGCCACATAATTTTCCTCCTTATTGCGCATCACTCAAAATGATACCCCGGATTGCTCCGTTGTTTCACAACTCCCGCAATCCTTTAAATATTAAATCAGCTTTTGTCCGCAATTCGGACAGAAATTCCCCTCTCCGGTCTTCTGCCCGCAGTTTGGGCAGAAATTTGGCTTCGTTCCGGATGCGGACGGCGTCGCCTGCATTGGCGTCGCCCCCACCTGCTGCATCGTCTCATTCATATTTTTCATCATCTGCCCCGCCACATTCATTCCCATCATCATCCCCATCATATCCGACGCCATTCCGCCCCCGTTCATGTTACCGGACGCCATACCGTCTGTCATCGACACCTGCTGGTACTTCCCGATGTCGCCTATCATGCTTTGGGACGCCGTTTTCGTTACCATATCCTGCACTTCTTTCGGATAATTGAAACTCATCACCTGAAAACCGGTGATTTCCATGCCTATATCCGAGATGTCATACGAAAGATCTTTCTGTATGCCGGCAGCGATCAGCGTCGCGTTCGCCTGAAGGTTAAACATATCCTTGCCTTCCGTGGTGATCCACTTCATGAGCAGCTGGTCAATAAACGGGTTAATACGGTTTCGCAGATCCGCCACCCCATAACTGTTTTTGACGCCTGCCACATTCTCGATCAGCGACGTATAATCCGAAACCCGGAACGTATACGTCCCATTCGCCCGGATCGGCATCCCGCCCGGCAGCTGCGGCGTCGGAATGAGGATCGGGTTCTGTGTCCCCCATTTCATCAGGAATTCTTTCGTATTGACAAACAATACTTCCGCCCGCATTCCACTATTAAATCCAAATTTAATCCCCTTCGACGTAGATAAAAAAGGGATGATCTCGGATTCAATGTCATAATCCCCGTCCTCGGTAAATATCCCATCAATCTTACCATTGTGCAAAAATATGGCGTCCTGGCCCGGCCGGATGATCAGGCGGCTTCCTTTTTTTATTTCGCGGTTCGTCCATTTCCAGAACACCATTTCCTCGTTCCATTCCTCCCATTCGACTACATTCGCAAACTGATTTGAAAACAACCCCATATTGATCCATCCTTTCTGTTGTTTCGTCAATAAAATTAAATAGACATTAACTTTTTCCGATTAAGTGAAACCGCATGATAATAAAAATGTCAAAAAACCAGCATCCCCAGTTAAAAACGACCGCCTCCGTGCGAGTGGCTGTGCCCTCCCCCGCTTCTCCCGCCTCCGCTGCTACTGCTGCTAGACTTTTTCGTCCTCACATATGTCGTATGGGTATAAATATCCCGCCGCCCGATAAGACCAGAATTTGACTGATCCATATATGTCGTTCCGTTCGTCGTCATTTTCCCCCCGAGATTCCGCAGGAGCACAAGTATAACGATCAATCCCGCGACAGCGCCGAGCAGCAGATGGAACTGCCATGTCAGATAAAAAAACGGCTTTCGCATCTCGGCATCCGTCTCCGAGAGAAACGTATCCATCATCTCCACATAGAGGGAAAAATCCCCCGGACTGCCGCTCTGCTGGCGTTTTACATAGTCCTGAAGCTTTATGGCCAGTTCATCCGCATCGGAATCATTGATCTTCCTCTCCGCCGTTCCATAACCGAGCACATCCAGTGTGCGGTTCTGGGGGCAGATATTGAGCCACAGAACGACCGTACTCTTATGGGCATCCAGGTCCAAATACCGCTCACTCACCAACTCCGGCGCCGAGGGCGCACTCGCGCTCCGCTCGTCAGAATTGATGAGGAATGCCACGACATTACAGTCATATTCTTCCCGCATCGCCTGCATTTTCTGTTCAAACGCGGCAATCTGCTCCCCGGTATAAACGGCGGCGTAATCATTGACCGCGCTCTCACTTTTGATCTCCGCCCCAGGCAGAAAACTGGCAAATACCGGCTGTCCCTGGAAAAACAACCCGCCAGTCGTGAAAAACAGCAAATATAACACAAACCTTTTGATCCACTTTCTGCTCGTCATCCGATCCCACCCCCCAAACAAAATACCGTGATCAGGCGCAGCACAAGGAACAATAGTCCCCCCGTTCCCAAAAACCAGGCCGCCACCTTTGCCTTACTTACCGGCGGCTTCCCTACGATCTTTCCTGTCTCCCCATTCATCATAAACACATGCTCGCCGTTCTTATAATTGTAATTGATCATCCAGACCGGCATCAGGGCATAGTCCGCCCTCTTTTTCCGCACATGGTAATCCCGGTCCGTAATGTTAACGGTTGTGTATTGTTTCATCGTCTGCCGGACGTAGGTATCCATATAGTTACGCACCCGCTCGGATATACGCGGAAGAAGGTCCTCATCCGTGTAATTATACCCCTCCGCCACATAGCCCGGAAGGTACATGGCGGAAAAATCATGGAGATCCTCATAATGAAACGGCTCCAGCTTATCCATCGCCGTGTCGTCCATCCGCTCGGAAGCGTCTGCCGGAATGCGGTCGTAATCGAGATCGACCTTGCGCCACACTTTGTAATGCTTCGTCGCCGTCACATTATAGTTCCCGCTGGAATAATGGGAAACCCTTGTACAATCGGCACTCACCTCTCCCTGCCCCGCCACGTCAAACAGCCAGAACGGCACGTAAATACCGACCACATCCGCGATCCGGTCCGCCGTCATAAAGTCATTCGGCGTGATCTTTCCATGCCGGCACCACTTTTTAAACCCGGCCACCGCTTCTTCTCTACTTACCCGGAACGGGATCACCTTCGCCGGCGCCCGTTTTCCCTGCATCCGGTCTGCCAGTATCATCGGGGAGCCGCAGAAACTACATTTCGCAGCCGTCGTATCCTGCGACACAGCGAGTTCTGCCCCGCAGTTTTCACAGTGGTACGCTACAACCGAATCATCAAAACGGTTGTCTGTTCTCTCCTCTGTGACCTCCCGGTACTCCCCGGTCAGCTCATTGACATTTTCCTCTGCCGCCTCCTGCTCGTATGTACCTCCCTGCTCTTTCGCATATTCCTGGATGTCGATGCGGTGTCCGCACGCGTCGCACGCCAGCATCCCGGAATGGGAATCAAACATCATATTGGCCCCGCAGTTCGGGCATTTATATTGAACGATCATATTACCTCTCCTTATGGAAGTGAATCAATTTTCCTTCAAAATCCTTTTGTGCACCATTTATCTCTATGCCCATATTCATCAGCATATTCCCGCTATAGATCCCATCCCGGTCACTCAGCCTGTATTCTGCCGCGGCATCCAGTCCTTTTGGCCAGATCCGCACGCCCCAGCTATTGATGCGGTGCATGACCCTCACAAACGAGAGCAGCGCCTCCGACTGATCTTTGGCCACTACCATGTAGCAGTCATACGGGGTTTTCTCCGACGGTACCACAATGCGGTAATAATCGCCGTCGCGGATGAGGTCATTATACTTATGGTACATGTCCGTCTGCTCTTTGATCTTTTCCTTCTCTTCCGCGGTCAGCTTTGTCACGTCCAGCTCATAACCAAAAGTTCCGCACAATGCCACCTGTCCGCGCGTATCAAACGGCGTCGTCCGGTGAGTGGCATGATTCGGGCAGTCGCTCACATGCGCGCCCATCGTGGAGAGCGGATATACCATCGCCGTACCGCGCTGGATCGACAGCCGCTCGATCGCGTCCGTATCGTCGGAACACCAGATCTGCGGACTGTAATAGAGCATGCCCGCGTCAAACCGGCCGCCGCCGGAAGAACAGTTTTCAAACAATAATTCCGGGAAATCTGTCACCAGCCGCTCCTGCATCTCGTAGACACCGAGCACATACCGGTGGTATACCATGCCCTGCTCGTCTGACGGCGCCGTGTGGCTCGCCACATTTGTGAGGCTGCGGTTCATATCCCACTTTACGTACTCGATCCCAGCCTCTTTGATCACGCGGCTGATCCGGCGGTAGATCTCATCGCGGACTTCTTTTCTTCCTATATCTAATACATACTGGTTTCTCGAACGGCTGACTTCCCGGTCGCGGTACTGTAAGATCCAGTCCGGATGCTCACGGTACAGGTCAGAATCCGGATTTACCATCTCCGGCTCAACCCAGATCCCGAATTTCAGTCCCCGCTCCCTCACGCCGTCCGCCAGACGCTTCACCCCGCCGGGAAGCTTTTCCTCGTTGGCAAACCAGTCGCCGAGCGACGAATTATCGTCATTTCTTTTTCCAAACCATCCATCATCCATCACGAGCATTTCAATTCCCAGGCCAGCCGCCTCTTCGGCAATGCTCCACAATTTCTCCGTATTAAAATCAAAATAGGTAGCTTCCCAGTTATTGATGAGAATGGGGCGTTTTTTGTCACGGTACATCCCCCGGATCAGATGCCCGCGGTACAAGTCATGAAAATTCCTCGTCATCCCGCCGATCCCCTGCGAAGAATAGACGAGAACGGCTTCCGGCGCCGTAAACGACTGCCCGGCGCCTAATTTCCAGGAAAAATGATACGGATGGATGCCCATGACCGCCCTTACATGACCGAACTGGTTCTTCTCCACCTGGGCCAGAAAGTTGCCGGAATACACAAAATTGATCCCGTACACACGCCCCGTATCCTCCGTCGCATCCGGCTCAAGCAAGGCCATAAACGGATTCTCCTGATGGGAGCTCACGCCGCGTATCGAACCGATGCTCTGCTTTCCCTCCCCGACTTCCCGCCGGTATACGTTCCTCTCCCGCCCCCAGGCGCCGTGAAGCGTGATCAGATCCAGGCCGCCGTCCCGAAGATCCAGGCAAAGGGACATCACGCGTTCTAAACGGCAGCTTTTCCCGCTATGATTTTCCACTACGACCGTGCGCGTGATCGCGTCTTCCTCTTCAAATACCGAATAATATAATTTCAGTTCCAGCTTAAGATCCGGCTCCGTCAGATGGAGCACCAGCGTCTCACAGTCATCAGAGAATGTAGAAGGCAGGCCCTCTAAGGCGGGTTTTCCCTTGACCACCTCGTAACCTTTGTACAAAAACTCCAGCGCCTCCTCGCCGCTTCCGGCGTCTGCCTCCAGGCATGGTTCCCGGAAGTCCCCATATCCGGGCATCCCGTATTCCCACAAAAAGGTATCGTGAAAATTTACCTTCTCCCGCTGGCTGTCAGCCGGAATACTGTTTTTCTGATCCGCGCCCAAAAGCGACAGCATATTGCCGGTATCGGACATTTCCCCGCCGTCAAATGTCAATCTGTCCCCATAGTACATATGCCCGACATACCCATCCCCGTTCACTCCCAATACATACGAGGAATGTTTCGTATCCAATTTAAACACACGATATGTCTCGTTAATCTGTATCGCCATCATCTCTTCTCCTTCTCACCTTTTGACAATTTTTTTATTTTTGTTTAACAAAAACGCCCCTCGCAACACGAGGGGCGCCTTTACGTGGGTTAGAGGATTCGAACCCCCGACCTTTTGGTCCGTAGCCAAACGCTCTATCCAGCTGAGCTAAACCCACATATTCATTCGCTTTTTCACACGCAAGACATATGTTATCATAAATGACTGTTTTTGTCAAGAGATTTTCGAAGATTGCGCAATATTTTCTTTTCCAGACGGCTGACCTGCACCTGGCTGACGCCAAGCTGTTCTGCCACCTCACGCTGGGTTTTATCCTCAAAATAGCGCAATTGTATGAGTTTTCCCTCTGTCTCGTCCAAAAGACAGAGCAGCTGTTCCACGAGCATCCGGTTTAATAACTGCTCATTCCAGTCCGTTTTTTCCTGTATGCGCTCTTCGAGCGATACTTCCTTTCCGTCCGCAAAAGAGACTTTCTTATTGATCGATTCCACTTCCGCATTCGCTTCCAGGGCGATGACGATATCTTCCGGCGCGATTTCCGTCGCCGCCGCCAGTTCCTCGATCGACGGCTCCCGGTCGAGTTCCTGCGACAGCTGGTCAGCTGCCCTCCGGATCTTCCAGCCGTTTTCCTTAATGCTCCTGCTGACCCGCACCATGCCATCATCGCGGAGAAAGCGCTTGATCTCGCCGCTGATGAGCGGAACCGCATACGTGGAAAATTTAACATCAAAACTCATATCAAACTTGTCCACCGCCTTGATCAGGCCGATGGCTCCGATCTGACTCAGCTCCTCGCTGTCGTACCCGCGCCCGGCATACCGTCCGACGATGCTGTACACCAGCCCCATATTGTCCTTTATCACCTGGTCTCTCGCCGCTTTATCCCCTTTCCGTGCCATCCTGATCAATTCTATGGTTTCCATTGATAATCTCCATTCTAAGAAATATTGATCGCGCTATATATATTTTTTTTCATACGGATCCTCGTACCCTTTCCGGGCTCCGATTCGACCTGAAGATCATCCATAAATGCTTCCATAAAAGCAAACCCCATTCCCGAGCGGTCAAGCTCCGGCTTCGAGGTGTATAATGGTTCCATCGCCTTTTTGATATCGGGAATCCCCTCCCCTTCATCCGTGACTTCGAGAAAAAGCGTATTCTCTTCGATCTTTCCCCGGATCGTCACCATTCCCTGCTGCTTTTCATATCCGTGTATGATCGCATTGGTAACGGCTTCCGACACCGCCGTCTTAATATCTGAAAGTTCCTCGAGCGTCGGGTTCAGTTTCAGGACAAAAGCGCTGACTGCCGCCCTGGCAAAGCTTTCATTTTCCGAAATGCTGATAAACTCCAGTTTCATTTCATTATATGTACTCATTCTTTCCCTCATTTCTGCACTTATTAGACTTTCTGTACGATTTTATACAGGCCGGACATGGAAAAGATACGGTCGATCCCGCTCCCCACACCGGTCACGAAAACATTCCCGCCAAAATAATGTACTTTCCGATATCGTCCCATCACCATCCCGATACCGGAACTATCCATAAACGTCAGGCCCGAAAAGTCAAAGATGACGTTTTTTACATTTCCTTTTTCAATCAGGACATCGATCGTTTTGCTGATCTGTGCCGCCGCATGGTGGTCCAGATCTTCGCTTATGTGTACAACCACATTTGCCCCATTTCTCTCCAATGAAAAATTTTCCATAATGATCCCCATTCCGATTGCTTATTTTTCCCACTTCCCACATTTTAGCCAAACCAATACCACACACGAAAAAACGGAGAACCGCAAAAGAAGCGGACACTCAGTTCCTCGTTCTTCTGTAGTTCTCCATCCATTTCTCTCTGTTTCCAAATAAGTGCTAATTCCCGCCAATAAATAAATACGCAGCACTTATTTCACCCCAATTGCCGTATACGGTTCCTCGCTTCCGTAGCTCTTCCCGAATTGCCGTTTACCTCGATCACCTTATCATAATACTCTTTTGCCTTTTTCTTCTTGCCTCTCTGGTGGTATACCCGCCCCATGAAATACAAAGCATCCTGATTTTCCGGCTCGATGGACAATACCTGGTTGAGCAGTTTCTCCGCCTCGTCATACTTTCCAGTGTTAAAAGCGGTTCTTCCATCCTCGAACAGCTTCTTCACATCCTCGGCCGACAGCTTCTTTGAAACAAGCTTAAATAACGCTTTCAGGTCGTCGGTCTCAAAATCCGCTTCCTTATATCCGTTGACCGTCGTTGCCGCCAGCATCAGGTCGCCGTCTGTATAGTATTTCAGGGCAAGAAGAAGATCCTCGTTCCGCTTGATCTTCTTTGTATTCTGAGTCTGTTCCTTATCGAGGCTCGCCTGCAGCTTGTCCGACTTTTCTTTCAGGGAATCACGCTCCTTTTCCAACGAAGAAATCTCAGCTTCCTTGACCGAAAGTACCTGATTATTTTCAGATATACTCGCCGAATTACTGCCGCTGCCCTTATTCTGGATTGTCGGCCGTATGAGAACAAAACTGACAACGAGTCCGATGATCACACCGATGATCACGTTGATGACCGGCATCCAGTGGCGTTTTTCTTCCTTATAAGAACCTACGGGCTGGACATTCGCCAGCGGATCTTTTTTCACCTGCTGTTTATAAGCCCTCGCCGCACTTTCTCTCGTTTTCTCCGTACTGCCAAACGTATCACCGATCTCCTGCATGTACCGGAGCGTAGTCGTATTGTTAAAATCTATCTTCCTCGCGCGTTTCAGGCATTTGGCAGCCTTCGCAAATTCCTTGTTCTTCATGTACAAAAGTGCCAAAAGCTGATGTGCCCGGACAAATCTGGGATTCAGGCTGACCACTTTTTTCAGCTGAATGACTGCAAGGTCTTCATTCCCGCCTTTCGCCGCCGCCAGCGCCGAATTATACTTCTTGATGGTCTGGTTCACCGCGTCCAATGCCGTCTGATTCTTTCGTATAATATCAATATAACGTCCGGCCCGGTTATTATCCGGCTGGAAATACCGGCTCAGTACCCATTCGCTCAGCGCGGCCACCGTTTCTCCCATCTCGTTATAGATCAACCCCAGCAGATTCCTGGCATTGGTGTTGTATTTATTAAACTGAAGGCTTTTGCGCAAGATCAGGACTGCTCCCGACAGATCGCGGACATGTGCCTTCTCAAGTGCCATGTTATAATACGCGTTCGAAACCCTGCGCACATAGTGGACTACTTCCAGATCCTGTCCACAAAAATCACAGGTACCCATCTCATCGCTTATCTTTGCGTCACATCTTGGACATCTCATTCCCGTTCCTCCAACTATTTACTCGCACACACCTATAGAGAAACCGTCGCCCGTGCATCTGCGATAAGCTCTCTTACAATATCGGTCACATCGGTTAAATTATTGTTATTTACCACGTCCTCTACCTGTTCCACATCCGGACTTGGCTCGTACTTTTCCAGTTCTTCTTCAAAATTGATCATTTTGACCTCCTTTTTTATCCCTATGAAACATGATACCTACTTTCCAGAAAAAATGCAAGGGGGAAACCGGATTTTCAACAATAATTTTCGCAATATCTGACAATTTCCGCTACGCAAGCTGAGACAGCCGTTCTTTGACCTGCGCCATCATGCCCTCATATTTTTCAAGTTTTGCCTTTTCCTCTTCGATCTTGCTGGCAGGCGCCTTGTTCACAAAGTTCGGATTGCCAAGCATCCCCTGGGAACGCTTCAACTCTCCGGCAAGGCGTTTTTCTTCTTTTTTCAGGCGCTCGATCTCTTTTGCCACATCGACCAGTTCGGCAAACGGCATATAGATCGTTCCCTTATCGATCACAACCGATACGGCATCCTGTTCAATACCCGTCTTGTCCTCCTGGATCACCACCTCACTGGCAAACCCGAGCGTCGCGAAAAATACACGGTTTTTCTCAAAGATGTCCCGCACAGACGCATCTGCCGTTACCACGATGACCTTCGCCTTCTTGCTCGGCGGCACGTTCATCTCCCCGCGCACGTTACGAATGCCTTTTACCGCCTCTTTGATTCGTTCTACCGCATCCAGATCCGCATCAAGGCCGTCGGCCGAACCCGATATGAGGCCGTCCCCCTCGCCATTCGGCCAGTCCGAAACCATAATGGATGCGTTCTCGTCTTCCATCAGCGTGCAGTAGATTTCTTCCGTGATGAACGGCATGTACGGATGAAGCAGCTTGAGCGCATCGATCAGCACGGCTTTCAGCGTATAGAGTGCCGCCGCCTTCGTCTCGTCCGCTTCATTATACAACCGCGGCTTTACCATTTCGATATACCAGTCACAGAACTCTTCCCAGATAAAATCATAAATCTTCTGCACGGCAATTCCGAGGTCAAAGCTCTCCATCAATGCCGTCACATCCGTTACCAGACGTCTGCATTTGGCTAGGATCCATTTATCTGCCTGCGTAAACTGGGACGGATCTGGCTCTTCGTGGGCAAGTTCTTCATTCTGATCAAAATTCATCATGATAAACCGGGACGCGTTCCATACTTTGTTGGCAAAATTCCGGCTCGCCTCGACGCGCTCCCAGTAAAAACGCATATCGTTGCCCGGCGCATTTCCAGTAACGAGCGTCAGACGAAGCGCGTCCGCGCCATATTTATCGATCACTTCAAGAGGATCGATTCCATTTCCCAGCGATTTACTCATCTTGCGTCCCTGGGAATCCCGGACAAGTCCGTGGATCAGCACCGTATCAAACGGCACCTTTCCGGTATGCTCAATCCCGCTGAACATCATGCGCATTACCCAGAACGGAATGATATCATATCCGGTCACGAGCGTACTCGTCGGATAGAAATAATCCATCTCCTCGGTGTTCTCAGGCCATCCAAGCGTGGAAAACGGCCACAGCGCCGAACTGAACCACGTATCGAGCGTGTCGGGATCCTGGCGCATTTTTTTCCCACATTTCGGGCAGACTGCCTCGTTTTCTTTCGTCACGACGAGTTCCCCGCACTCGTCACAGTAAAAGGCCGGAATCTGATGCCCCCACCAGAGCTGGCGGGAAATACACCAGTCACGGATATTCTCCAGCCAGTGGTAATAAATCTTCTTAAAATGATCCGGCACAAAATTTGTCTCTCCCTTTTTTACCGCCTCGATCGCCGGCCCCGCGAGCGGTTTCATTTTGACAAACCACTGCTTGCTCACCTTTGGCTCAACCGTCGTACCGCACCGGTAGCAGGTTCCTACGTTGTGGTCATGATCCTCCACTTTTACAAGCGCGCCTTCCGCCTCCAGATCCTTTACGATGGCTTCCCTGGCCTCATAGCGGTCCATGCCCGCATATTTCTCGTAATCCTCTACAATTTTTGCGTCATCCGTCATAACATTGATGACTGGAAGGTTATGGCGGAGACCTACCTCGAAGTCATTCGGGTCGTGTGCCGGTGTGATCTTTACGACGCCGGTTCCAAATTCCATATCAACATAATCATCGGCGATCAGCGGGATCTCCCTGTGTACGATCGGCAGCACGAGCTTTTTCCCGATCAGATCCCGGTATCTTTCGTCTTTCGGGTTTACCGCTACGGCCGTGTCCCCGAGAAGCGTTTCCGGCCTCGTCGTCGCCAGCCTGATCTCACCGCTCCCGTCGGCAAACTTATAACTCAGATGCCAGAAATGCCCTTTCTGGTCTTCGTATTCCACCTCGGCGTCGGAAATCGACGTGCGGCAGT
Source organism: uncultured Eubacterium sp. (assembly GCA_910584065.1). Taxonomy (GTDB): domain Bacteria; phylum Bacillota; class Clostridia; order Lachnospirales; family Lachnospiraceae; genus Eubacterium_F. The sequence continues at coordinate 22,807 of CAJTZN010000025.1, read as the reverse complement.
GCGGACACCAGTTAATGATGCGCTCCCCGCGGTAAATAAGCCCTTTGTCATATAACTTGACAAACACCTCTTTGACCGCCCGGTTGCAGCCTTCATCCATCGTAAAGCGTTCCCTCTCCCAGTCACAGGAAGAACCCATTTTCTTTAGCTGGGATACAATCCGGCCGCCGTACTGTTTTTTCCAGTCCCACGCCCGTTCAAGGAACTTTTCCCTGCCGATTTCTTCTTTCGTCAGTCCTTCCTCCCGCATCGCCTCTACGATCTTTGCCTCGGTCGCGATCGAAGCGTGGTCGGTTCCTGGGAGCCAGAGCGCTTCATACCCCTGCATCCGCTTAAACCGGATCAGAATGTCCTGGAGCGTATTGTCCAGTGCGTGCCCCATATGAAGCTGCCCGGTAATATTGGGCGGCGGGATCACGATCGTATACGGCTTTTTATCGGGATTCACTTCCGCGTGGAAGTAACGCTTGCTGACCCATTTTGTATAGAGCCGGTCTTCGATGTCTTTGGGATCATAATTTTTTTCAAGTTCTTTTTTCATATTCTTTTAATTCCTCCTGTCTGCCGCGCAAGCGGCACATTCGGCTTTCTTTCTTTTATCAAAAAAAGCCTCGGGCTGGTATAGCCCGAAGCGTCTAATCTCGCATTGTGCGAAACGCCTGATCTCGCATTGTGCCGGTACGGTACCAACCCTATAAGGGCGAACTTTTGTCGCGGTACCACCTTATTTTAAATAAAAGAGATCCTAATTCATATTTTTCAAACGGATTCCTTTATTCCTCATTGTGCCGGTAACGGGGCAAACCGTCATTTCCTACTAAGTTTCCGTTCTGTCTGCCGTCTTATCATCTTCTGCAGCAGGACCCCGTTCCGTTCAGAAATACAACTCCGAAGCTACCTTCCACCATACACTTCCCAGATGTCTTTCAGCCGGTGAACATCCTCTCTGACGGGGTTTTATGATGTACTCCTCTTCCTCATCGTCTTTTCGTTTATAGTAAACATCTTAAACAAAGAATCGCCGTTTGTCAAGAAAAAAATTTTCTCCACACCCGTGTTTTCTGACACGTTTCTGTTTTCTTGACACACGAACCAAAATCCGGTATGATAATTTTATAAAACACATCAAATTTTTACCAGGTGAAGACTTTTATACCGGTGTTCCCGATTCACAATTAAAACCTTTGTGCAATTATCTGATGGATCGCTACGGTATCGACCGAAAGCATCATATTATCGCTGCCAACGAAGGAAATTGCGCGGCGTTAGCTGCGGGTTATCATTTGGCTACAGGAAAAATCCCCGTCGTATATATGCAAAACTCAGGAGAGGGAAATATCATCAATCCGGCTGCATCCCTTTTAAATGATGAGGTTTACGCCATACCAGTCATTTTTATTATCGGCTGGAGAGGTGAACCTGGTGTTCCGGACGAACCGCAGCACATATATCAGGGGAAAATAACGATCAAACTTTTAGAAGACATGGACATCGCTTCCTTCCTCATTGGGAAGGAAACGACTGAAAATCAATTAAAAGAAGCCATGAATACATTTGATGAACTTCTAAAAAAAGGAAAAAATGTTGCATTCATTGTAAAAAAGGGAGGGCTGCATTACGACAGTAACAGGGAATATAAAAATGATTACGCCATGTCCCGGGAAGAGATCATCCGCCACATCGTTCCTGTCAGCGAACATGATCCCATTTTTTCCACGACCGGTAAAGCCAGCCGTGAACTATTTGAAATCAGAGAAGAACTCGGCCATTCCCATAAGTATGATTTCCTTACCGTTGGCTCTATGGGACATTGCTCCTCTATCGCGCTCGGAGCAGCGCTTCAAAAAACGGATTCCAAAATATGGTGCATCGATGGTGACGGCGCCTTATTAATGCACATGGGTTCCCTCGCCGTATTAGGCCAGTACAGGCCATCCAACCTGATCCATGTAGTGATCAATAATAGTTCCCATGAGACAGTCGGTGGTATGCCCACCGTTGCGGAGGGAATTGATCTGCCTGCCCTTGCTGCTGCATGTGGTTACCCTTGCTCTGTAAAAGTCCATACATATGACGAATTAGACGTTGAACTCAAAAGAGCAAAAAACAGCAGCAAACTCTCCTTTATTGAAGCAAAGTGTAATATCGGTTCCAGGGAAACGTTGGGCCGGCCCACTACAACAGCACTGGAAAACAAGCAGAATTTTATGCGTTTTTTACAGGAACTTTAAACCTTCAAAAAATAGCAACCCTACCGAATCCTCTGCACATCTATCCCTGTTTCAAAGTCTTCCATAATTTTTGCAATCGCCCCTGACACATCTTCATTTAAATAATCCATACTCTTCCCGGATTCTATCGCCTTTACAAATGCTAGAATCTCATATCGGATTCCCTCTCCGTCCAACTGGTAAAAATACCGCTTGTTGTTTTCCAAATCCTCATACCTGACTTCAAAATAATCCGTCTTCCACCAGGGCGCCGGTACATAAACATACCCTTTTGTTCCGGATATAATAAGTTCTCCCTCGGATTTTACCCCTTTCCCTACGCGGGCCGACGCTGTGAGATTCGGAAAAATGAAATCCACCTTCGTATAGGCATCAAATTTTTCCTCCTCGCTCAGCATGTAACTGGTAATAATCTTTTTTCTATATTCCGTGCCCGCGATTTGAAAAATAGGGAGGAGCGCCGCTGGCCCCCAGGCACAAATACTCTTCCATGAGTTTCTTATCATCTCCTGATCCCACTCATATATGTTTCCCAAACTGGTGCAGGTGGAATCAATCGACAGAACCTTCCCGATCCTGCCGCTCTTAACTAAAAGCAAAAGCCTGTTATATGCGGTTGAATAGGCGGTTTTTATCGCATCCATCAAAATCAGGCATTTCCTCTGCGACAATTGGAACAATTCCTGACACTCCGCATACTTTATGGCAATCGGAGATTCACACAATACATGCTTCCCGCAAAGCAGGGCCTTCTTTATGTATTCATAATGCAGAGATGGATGTGTGGCAATATATACGGCGTCACACATTTCCAGCAATTCATCGTACGAATTACACACGGATATGCCCTCGTCCTGTGCATCCCGAACGATTTTTTCATTATTGGTACAAACAACGGTCACCGCAATGCCATTTACCACTTCCGCCTCTTTTTTATATTTACACAACAAGGACAGATCCCCGGCCAGTCCCAGATGAATCTCCCGTTTCCCGCGGATTTCGCTGCTCGATATTCCTTCTGTTCTTTTCAGGTAAATCACATCACAATATTCTTTTAAATAATCAAACTGGCCGTCCCAGTCGGATCCGACTGTAAAAACATCAATACCATACCGTTTGATGTCGTCAATTTTCTGCCCTTCATATTCTTCGGCAATCACCTCGTCCGCTATGCCGAGAGACTTCAACGCCTCAATTCTCTCCATAAACGACTGCTGCACGTTTATTTTCCCGCGGCTTTTATCAAAATCATCCGTCGTCACTCCCACGATCATATAATCCCCCAACGCCTTCGCCCGCTGCAACAGACGGATATGCCCGTGATGAAGCAGATCAAATGTCCCGTATGTAATTACTTTTATCACGATTTACCACCTGCCATCCACACTTTTATCTGTCACCTGATCTGTCGGTTTCCAAAAACGCCTCCAGAAAAATCCGCATGGCTTTTACAGACCCCGTCGATATTCTCAGATACTCTTTCAGCAATTCATTTCCAAAAGTATGTACTAAAATCTTTTTTTGCTCCTTAAGGATTTCCGCCACTTTCTTTGCAGGGAGATTCGGTTTTACCAAAATGTAATTCCCCTCGCAGGCTCTGCACTCATACCCGTTTTTCTCCAGTTCATCCCGGATATAAGCCCGCCCCTCTTTCTCCGTATTGATCAGTTCAGTAACCAGTTCCGGCCGCTCCAGTATATGTTCCGCAAACAAAAGGGCAACCGCATTCACGTCAAATGTCAGCCTTGCATTTTTTATATACCGGATGATGCGGGGATTGCTGACCATGACTCCGATTCTGCACGCCGCCAGCGAAAAAAGTTTGGAAAAAGTACGCAGAACAATGACATTCTCTTCCCTTAGCGCGTATTCTAAAAATGTATTCGGGTAAAAATAGTGATACGCCTCGTCCACAACGACGATCGCACCTTTTTCTTTCGCCCGCGCGGCAATTAACTGAAACTCATCTTCTGTATATACATTTCCCACCGGGTTATTGGGATTGACCAGAACGACAACACGCGTATTTTCCGTAATCGCATTCACAATATGTTCGGCTTTTATGCTCAGATCATCTTCATAGGAAACAGGGACATGCTTTAACCCCAGGATGGAACAATTGACCCCGTACATTTCAAAAGTAGGCGCTGCCGTCACCACTTCCTTTCCCCGCTCCCCAAATGTTTCCAACAAATAACGGATTCCCATATCCGAACCGTTAGTGGCGATCACATTGTCAAAACCCGCATGGATAAACGATGCGTATTTGTGCAAAAACCGGTCCGGTTCCGGGTACACAGAAAGAAACTCCGGCGTGATCTCGCACAGGACAGCATCTACAAATTCTTTTGGCAGGCCTTCCGGATTTTCATTCATATCATACCGCAAATACCCATATCTTCCCTGTTCCGGAAAAACGCGTACCGTGTTTTTAATATCTTCATTGACATAGTAGTTCATGGGACAGATCTCCTTCCAATCTTTTTATATGGATTGTTAGTAATTTCCAAAATCCACCTCATTTGATTTTATAGCGACCTTTGGTAAGCTTCCAAAAGACAATCCGCTGTCGGTTTCCCCATACATATTTCTGCCACAATAGTTTGAAGGGAACTTTTTTTGTCCATTTCTTATTTATTTCTTTATACGTCATATTGCTTTCAAGATCACGCATAAATATTTCCCGATTAGGATTACAGTCAATATTTTTTCTAAGCGGACCCTGATATTTGACAGCATCTTCAAATCTCAATTCATGCCCATACATAAAATGTTGCGCTTTCCCGACTACCTCCCTCCCTTTTTCCGTATTAGCAATTATCAGGGACGATCCTTTATTTTGTCCATATAAATCCGGACAATACAAATGTACTCCCCACAAATCAGCAAGTGAAATATCTGCTATTCTTTCCTGTGTAGCAAACGAACATTCATAACAAGACGGCCTGCTCATTAAGTGTTCTAACCATATTGACCAAAACGGATTCAACCATCGATCTTTTTTCAGAATCTTTTTCTTATCCTCCAACACTATCTTCATTTTCTCAAAGTCCCATTTTCCATGGAATAAAACACTTTTTCCTGTATAACGATAGTCAAGAGAGCAGATGCCCACACCATACTTCCTTTTCATCTCTTTGTCAAGTTTGCGAATGTAAAGCGGACTCGGCACCCCTTCACAGACCACCTCGACCGTCAGGAGTTTTTCTGTATCTGTGTGAGCCTCTTTTAAAAAAGAAAGAAGTCCGGCAATCTGACAAGGGGTACCGGAAAAGAGAACCTTGCATCCATTGTTCAAAAATTCCCTAGCCTTTCTATATGTCAATCCAATCATACTCTGCGAGTATTTTGATTTTCGGAATTTTCCTATTCGACTCTTATCGGTCACATAACTGTGGAAAACCTGCAGTGCCCTTGCCTCTGCACCGAAGATTGCGTAGTTTTCATCACAAAACGCATCCACAATGGCAGAAAATGCTCCTCCAGAGGTACTTTCAAAACGTGTTTCCGGACTACAGTGCCAGCCTCCAAATACGTATCTGTCTTCTATATGCTTCTCCGGCGCATGTTCGAATGGACATACCTCCCGACAAATTCCACATGTGGTACACTTTAATAAATCAATTTGAGGATACCTGAATCCTTCTCCGTCCTCTTCCATGAAAATCGCGCCCCGGCTACAACTTTGTGCGCATCCCTCACAGCCAAAACATTCTGCTTTATCTCCTGAATCTAAAAACATCTACAACAACTCCAATTCCATTTTTAAAAAATCGAGCGATCTTTTCCGTGCTTCACCGATCCTCGCGTGAACTTCATCATAATTGATTTCCTGATACTCTTCTTCCCCCGTTGTTAATCCATACTGCTTCATCCCCATAAGGGCGAGCAGATCATTAATCTTGCTGACAGCCTGTTTTCGTGTAAACACAACCATTGATCGGCAATACAAAACCGCAAAGATTAATCCATGGAAAGAATTTGTCACAACAAAGGAAGAATATTTTACCAGGGATAGAAATTCCTCAACACCCGCGTCATATCTCATGATATGGCCCTTTTTTTCATTTATCGCTCTTAGACTGATTTCAATGATCTCTAGTCCTTTTTCCCTTGCTGTTTTTTCCGCATACGCCTCCATTTGAGGATCATAACAGCGGGCATAAAGCAACAGATATGGTTTTTCATATTGTCTAGACTCCGCTATTGTATCATAATCTTTTGATGTCAACAGCAAAGTCGGATCGACCGTCCCTGCCACTGGAACTTCAACATGCTCTCTGACATAAGAAAGCATCCCATTCTCCCGAAGGGCAATCGCCTTAAAATTTTTCAGTCTATCGTTAAGAATCCCATATGTCTGCTCGTCAAAATGAGAACTGCCAAAACTCGCCGCATACGCAACCGTATTTTCCCGCATTTCCGGGTAATTGGCATAATAGCCGTCATCAAATCCTCTGAATTCATCAATACAGAAAATCGTATCACTGCCACAGATAAATCCATCAAGCAATTCCGATGTTATTTCACTAAAATTCTCCGACATGTACTTCTTTTTGGTTCTTGTAAAACGCTCCCGGTAGAAATGATCAAATTTTGCATAATTCTCCCTGATTGCTGGCATTGTCATTTCAACCATGCGGCGTGATTCTTCGTCTTTGTCCCACATATTCTTATAAGGATTCAATGGATTCTGTCCTGCAAGTACTGCGGGGCAATAATCTACCAGAACAGGCATATGCCCCAAATTCTTTACTACTTGATGCAATGCCCATGTCTGGCAGGCAGACCCATAATTTGTGAAGTTGCAGTAGATATTATAAGATACTGTTCCCAATCTTTTCATCTTTGCCCCCTTTCCCAGCCTCCAGATACCTCAAATAATCCGTCAACGTTACTTCCTCACTCTCCCGCAAGATCCATCCTCTCTCCCTCAACTGGGAGGCTGGCAGTTTCATCTGGTAACACGCAAACTCCCCGGACTTTTTATCGAACGTAAAACTGTAATTACTGTATCTCTGCGGAAAATAGCACATATCCACATCTTCATAGTAGTACCTGCATTTTTCCTTGTCGAATACTCCGAATGCAAAATCATCTGTCAAGGAAAATTTCTCCATCTTTTCCCCATGAACTCGCAGAAAATCCATTCCCGTTCCCGGAAGCAGATATATATCTTCTCCTGCCGCCACTATTACCCCGTATTCCCGAGTCCACAAATCAAGGTCAACCAGCTCGGTCACATCAGCGCTCCCAATCTCCCAGCGAAAGATCTTCCCCTGAATCCCCAACAGATGCATCGTATTTCCCGAAACCGCAAACCCCGTGCACATCTGTGATAGTCCCGGCAAATGATAGTGTTCACTCTTTCCCGTCCTCAGCGAAAAGCGGGTCACGCAGGAAGGGCCTGCTGGAAAAAGCCACATATCTTCCCCGTACTGTCTGCTGGCATTCGTATACACCGTATCCGGTCCTTCCTGCCAGCAGTCACTATGGAACTCGTCTGCCTGCCCGCTGATCCGATCAATCCGAATGACCTTCCGCGCAGCTGGGTTTGTAAAAAACACATATACCATTTCTCCCCATTCTCCCCATGCCAGTTCATCTTCGGATGTCCCGTCTCCGCCGATGTGCAAAACATGGTATTCCCGGTTTCTCAGACAGTAATAGACATAATATTTCCCATCCGGTGTTAGCATGCAGAGAGTATTTCCATCCGCTGAAACCATCAGCACATCAGCTGCCCGCTCCCCGTTTATAATAATGTCGCTTTCAAGGCAAGCTTCCTTTGTCTCCATATCCATTTTGCACAACGCTCGGATATTAGAAGCGTAAAAATACATCACCCCGTCATTTACTACACAATTCGAAAATGCTATGTTTGTCTTTCTTCGTGAGAACACTGTTTTCTGCATTCTATCCCTCCTGCTAATACCAGTCCGTAATTATGTGCCCGCCCTTTTCCTTCCCGACACCGACAACTGTTCTTTCCCATACCGACCTTGTATCCGCTCCTGCGAACTCCGTCAAGATGTCCACATAGACCGATTTCATCTGCTCCGACTGAACAACAACCATATCGGAAAGGACGACACCCGGCATACAGCAAAGCGATCTCAGATTCTCTCTTGCTCTCACATCCCCGGGAGCAATCTCATCCATCCAAAAGGGCGGTACACAGACAAGCCGATCGGTATATTTTCTCAAGTTTTTCGCATAAAAAAATGGATGGATTGTCAAACCATAATTGTATTCATCATAGGGGCACTGAATCACGATCACGTCCGGCTGACTCAAATCAAATGGATACTCTTCATATGAAGTAACCGTCACGTCATCCGGATAATCTGTCTCATAATGCATTTCTTCCGATTTTGCCTTCCCGTGCGCGTCTTTATAATAATATGGAATCGGAATGACCCATGCATCTGTATCCGGATCATCCACCACCTCCCGCCATATATCGACCATCGTGTTCCAATAAGCAGGTTTGTACGGCACAAACACTACGCTTTTTCGGGCATTATTTTTCCCTAACATATATTCTGTCACACTGTCTGCCGCCTGCAAAAATTTCTTTTCCCATGTAGCAAGTTCTCTCTCCAAATTTCCAAACGCAGTAGTCTTCTCCCTAGACAGCGCCTCATATAATTCATAGATCCATTCACAATAATCTTCCAATAATTTCACCGCCGACTGGAATCTTTCCAGGCAGTTTCCCATCTCTTCTATTTTCATTCCTAGTTGAATCGCCGCATTTTGACAGTCACTGAGAAGATTCTGCGCCACTGACATCCTTCCTGCTTTTACAAACTGTGCAATTTCTCTGTGTGCTTCCCGAAAGAGCGAAAGAAATTCATTTAATTCCTCTTTTATCATCTTCCCCCTCTCTTTCATACGCTCACCTGCATGCACCCTTGCTTCTTCTCTCAACATCCGCATTTCTTCCCTCTCCTGTGCGGAGTAGACATAAGTAAAAAGTGCCCCGGCATTCATTTCATTCAGATACGTCTGCTGCTTTTTGAAGTAGGGATACTCATGTCCGCCGCCAGCACGAGACGGACACATCCAATGCGGACCATATTCCATCGCCAGCAGTTTGTCATACCCTGCCGGAACCGTGATCTCCATCCCTTCAAATGGCATATGAACTGATTTCTCAAAGCACCATTTGGGATAACGGGCGATAAATATTTTTTTCCAATGCACCAGGGCGTTTACCGTAAGAGCATCATCCCGCTGATACCGGAGTGCGGCCTTCTGTTGCAATATTTCACAGAGCTGGCGTCGCAGCGGCTTTTTCCGATCCAGTTTCACCTGATAAAAGGCCTCAATTCGTCCAATATAGTATAAAAGTTCCTCTTCTCCTATCGGCCGTCCCTTTCGCTTGTCATACTGAAGTTTGTAAATCACCTTAAATAGAAAACAAAGTTCTTCCCAAAACACGCGAGACTCCCTTTCATGGTCAGGCAAGTCTTCGAGACAGTAAATGTCGATTCCCGCCACATAAGGAAATCCATGGTAAACTTCCAGTGCGCTGCCTTCCAGAACATGAACATGAGAATTGACAATCTGCCCGATCATACTGTCTATTTCATCGGAGCACCTCCAGTCCTTAAACCAGCAGCCTTCTGAAAGTTCTTCGTCTGCTGCTTCACGGAACCTTATGTAATCTTCCCGCAGCATACTGATATCCATATCGTCGTCCCACGGAATCATCCCGCCGTGGCGGACAGCCCCGAGCAAAGTACCCCAATCGGCAAAATAACGGATTTTATGCCTCTCACATATTTCCTGGACCTGGCACAGTATCTCCATCTGCGCCGCCCAGCATCTCTTCATTAGGCTCGGAATATAAAACCCGTCCCGCACCTCGTCCTCAAAATAGGAATCCGGAAATTCCATCCTTGCTGCCCTCCTGTGCCACTTTGCAATCGTACTGATGAAAATCCGCCGATGCGATCAGCACTGGCTTGTCCAGCCTCACGCACCGTGTGGACATTACTCCGGCGTCCCCATAATACGCATCACAGAAACAGACGGCGCGCTCCCAGTCCATCGAATCATCATAGATTCCCCATTTTTCCCGCCTGTATTCTTCCATCAGGTCCCGGTAACGGCCCCACGCATCTGCATCTTCCTTGCGGAGAAGCTCCCTCACACTGCCATCCGGCCTCCACAGAAGCACAAAACCCTCCTGTTTCTTCCGCAAAAGTTCCATGACTTCACGGAGTTTCTGTACTGCTTCCCTGCCATATTCAAACAACACGCTGGCATTCATATGCAAGAGAATCACAATCTTCTGGCTGCCATCTGCACGCTTCACACACGCCCGCCATTCTTCCGGCACGTTCACTTCCGCATTTACGCGACCTGAATTCCCCGACATCGGGATTCCCCCCTCCACAGACGCTGCCCCCATTATCTTTTCTTTCCACACTTCCTTTGTCCCCTCTCCCGCAAACTCTGTCAGAAGTTCCACATAGATGTCCTTCATCTGATCCGACTGGACGATCACATGATCCGCATAAGTGACTCCCGGTGTATTGCAGAACGTGCGGAGTGTAATCCGCCCCCGTTCGTCCTCCGGGGAAATCTCATCCATGATCAGCGGCGGGACATAAACAAGGTGCTCCGTATACTGTGCCAAATTCTGCACATAAAAAAACGGGTGGATTGTCATGCCGTAGTGGTATTCATCGTAGGGGCACTGGATGACGATCACGTCCGGCCGTCTCACATCAAACGGATACTCCTCATAGTTCGTGAGTGCCACATCCTCCGGATAATCCGTCTCGTAGTGCGGCTCGTCCTTTTTCGGCTTCCCAAATGCGTCTTTGTAGTAGTACGGTGCCGGCACAACATGAACATCGACCTCTTCATCCGCTGATGCCGTCCGCCACAACCCGTCCATCGTTCCCCAGAACGAACTCTTATACGGGATAAATACCACTTCTCTTTTCTCTTTTATATCCCGGGAAATGCTTTCCGCCAGCTGTTTTTCATACTCCGCCAGCGCATATATGCCCGAAGCCTCTTTGGGCGCACTCTCCCCTGCTGCCAGCCGGGTATACAGCGAAAAGACCAATTCGCAGTACTCCTCCAAGATTCGGACCGTCGGATGCCCCTCCCCCTGCTCTTCCTCAATTCTTGTGCCAAGCTGTATCGCTAAATTCTGGCAGTCCCCGAATAAGGCTTCTATCTGTTCCAGATTCCCAGCTTCTACCTGATTCCGTATTTCCTCGTGCGCTTCCCGAAAAAGCGGCAGGCTGTCTTCCAATTCCCGCCGCAAGGACTCTCGCAGTTTTCTTTTCTTCTTTGCTTCCCCAATCTGTATCGGTTCATATTTATACTGCCGAATCTCAATGGGAACTTTCTCCTGAATGCTACTGAGTATCGTCTCATAGACCGGATAGCTATGCCCGCCACTGACACGCTGCGGGCACATCCAGTTCGAGCCGTATTCATAATTCAACATGGCCTCATACCCCGCCGGCGCCATGATATGGATCCGTTCAAATGGAATGCAGACCTCCCTGTCATGGATCCGGGAAGGGAAACGATAACCCCGCCTCATGAACCCTGCCGATTCTGTCAGTTCCGCTGTATCCTGCCTCCAAAACCGAGAGGCTGTTCGATCCATGATCTGATACAGCTGTCTCTTTAATGCCTGCTCCCGGTCGAGTGTGACGCCGAATATCCGCTCAATCTCATCGAATGCACAGACCACCGCCTCAGACTGCATATCACCCTCATCAATATGCATCTTTAGTTCTCCTATGATATGCACCAAATCCCGGAATGCCCTTTTTTCCTCTGGATTTTCCGGCAGCGCATCCAAAACGCTCAAGTCAATCACCACTGAATATGGATAACCGTGAAACCGGGGCAGCTGTTCATAATCTATGACCATCGTCGGGCATGCTACGATCTGATTGATCATATTGTCACTATCCTGATTTCTGTACGTAAACACCCTGTATCCCTCTGGCAGCACATTCGGCGCCGTCTCCAGAAACCGTTCAAAATCTGGCCTGGTCATGCATATATCAATATCATCGTCCCATGGAATCATTCCGCCGTGCCGGACCGCCCCGAGGAGCGTCCCCCACTCCGCGCAATAGGAAATCCCCAGCTTTTCACACGTTTCGTGAACCACCAGAATCACTTCCTGCAATGCCGCCCAGTACCGCTTCATCATTCCCGGCACCAGAAACCCATCCCGCACCTCGTCTTCAAAGTAAGAATCCGGAAATTCGATCATCCGTTTACCCTCCCCTCTGACCGTATAAGTAAGAAAAGGAAGGAAAAACGCCCAGTACAGATGTCACCGGACGCTTTTCCTTTTTTTCACGCACTGTACAACTTTTCCATTCGCCTATGCACAAAGTATACACGCTTTGGGCGTGCACTCAGGGCAGTTACTGGAGAAGTGAAAGCACTCCTTGATTTGCCTGATTTGCCTGAGCCAGCATGGATGTAGCTGCCTGCTGGAGGATACTCTCTTTCGAGAACCTCGTCATTTCGTCAGCCATATCCGTATCGCGGATGCGGGATTCAGCAGACTGCAAGTTCTCAGCGGCATTATCATCTACCTTCACCGCATACTCCAGACGGTTCTGAATCGCCCCCAGTTTCGAACGGACAGTCGTAACACTCTTCAGCATAGTATCAACCGTATTAATAACAGTTGCAGTGCTTCCACCAGCTGCCCCACTTGTAACATCAACCGAAGTCCAACTTGTTTTAGAAATCGTCACTGCGATTCCCTGCTTATCATTCGCACCAATGTGCAGCCACTGGCTCGAATAGCTTCCATCCAATAATTTTTTCTTATTGAACTCGGTCTGGTCGTTGATACGTGTAAACTCGCCCTCCAACTCGTCAATCTCATCCTGAATTTTCTGATAGTCGTTGTCGTTGCTTTGTTCCAGAACACCGGTGTTGGCTGCCTGAACAACCAGTTCACGTGTTCTCTGCAGGATCGCATGCTGCTGTTCCAATGCACCCTCAGCTGTCTGGATCAGCGAGATACCATCCTGAGCGTTGTCGGAAGCCCTGTTCAGACCGCGAACCTGTGCTCTCATTTTCTCAGAAATCGCCAGACCTGCTGCATCATCCGCTGCACGGTTCACTCTGTAACCGCTTGCCAGTTTCTCCGTTGCTTTGGTGAGATTGTTTCCTACGATACCTAACTGCCTGTTAGCGTTCATAGATGTAATGTTGTGCTGTACTATCATACTGATTACCTCCTTGTTTTACCGCCGCAAATCCATTTGCAACGGTTGCTCTGTTTTTATTTTCCGATGCCGCAGGACATGACCCGCCTCTGCCGCATGCTATATAATATCCATTGAAACCGCCGCCCGCCGAAATGTCCGGCACGGTGACCTGACGCTTCCTCTGGTTATTATCTATCCGGGGTTCTTCCCAGCCTGTCACTGTCCGGAATGCTCCCTGCTGTACTCCAGCGTCCTTCCTTTCCTCGGCTTCCGATACTTCTCCGGCAGCTCCGGCTCCGCGTAATAACCGCCGCCCGATGACTTTTTCATCTCCGGGTTGTTTTTCTCTAGAACCGTGCTTCTCACGATGTTGACATCTTTCGGGGCATCGATCATGATTCGCATATGGTTGTGACTTCCACCCAGGAATACGATCTTTATGTCATCCCCCAGCATGAGGTACTCTTCCGTGCTCACGCTCATTCTCAGCATAAAATCTCCTCCAATCCGGCTCTAGAATGCAACAGAACTTAATAAAATGTTGCATTTTTCTGTTTGATGTTATATATATCGGAGCGTCTCATTAAAACTTAACCCCTTTTCTAAAAATATTTATAAAAAAGTTTTCAGATAGACTTCATCTTTTTCCAATTGGTCGATACAGAGATATTTTTTCGTGATTTCATATGAGGAATGGTTGTAAATGTTCATCAGGAGTGCTGGCTGGAAGCCATTCCGCCATGCGTGGTAGCCAAATGTCTTCCGCAGGGAGTGACAGCTGACGCAGTGCTCGAGCCCGCACGATTCGGCAGCTTTCTTGACGATGCGGTAGGCCTGGGAGCGGCTGATATTTTCATACGGCGGTTTCTGGCTCGCAAAGATGAATCTGTCTTCTTCATACATTTCCAGCGTTCTGCGGTAAAATTCCAGCGCTTCCTGCAGGGAAGCATTGATGGCAAGTACATTTTTCTTTCCCGTTTTCTTCTCGATGATCGATATGTGTTCCCGGTATTTCTGCTTTTTCATATGATAAACATCGCCCCAGCGCAGCGTCAGGATATCCCCGATCCGCAGGGCGGAGTTGAGTCCGAGCACGATAAGCGCGTAATTTCTGGGGTTTCGCTGGACGTTTCTATAGTAGTTTCTGAATTTTTCTAATGTTTTTTTACTTTTGATCGGCATCGTCGTTCCCATCGGCATGACCTTCTTTCTTTGTCATTTCTGCCACAAAGCATGCGGCGGATAATGCAACATTTTATTAAGAAATGTTGCATTTTTAGTCATGCCCCAAAAAGCACTTTTTACACATGCCAATACGAAAAAAGCACCTCGGATGCCCAGATTCTGGCGCCATTTTTAAATCGCTAACAATTCATGTATCAATCCTTTTGAGTTGGTGTATATTTCTATTTCGATAAACCAGGTCCTCCCTGACAGTAAATCCAGCCTTTTCCCAGAAAGCATCTCCCGGCACATTTTTCTCAAATGCCACCAGGGCTACTTTTACCACGCATGTTCTCCTGTAGCAAGTAAACTATTTATATCTTCAAATGCATTCTCGATCCGTTCCGTATGGTATT
The DNA here is from genome assembly GCA_910584065.1 of uncultured Eubacterium sp. Taxonomy (GTDB): domain Bacteria; phylum Bacillota; class Clostridia; order Lachnospirales; family Lachnospiraceae; genus Eubacterium_F. Next base: position 7,774 of record CAJTZN010000025.1, on the reverse strand, counting down.
CCCAATAGCTGTCATAAATCATTTGTGTGATACCGTGCTCATCCCATTCTTCCAAAGCTTTACTAGCAGTTATACCTCTGTAAGTCGCATAACATTCTAATAAATAGTTTAGGAACAAAAACTCTTCACTCAATTTCATCCCCCCTTAAATACAGAGAATTTCTTGGATCACCCGTTGTAATTTCATTTTCCCACATATCGTATAATGCTAACGGACTAAATTCCCACATATCCAAATCATCATCGCATAACATTAAATATACTTCTGATTTAAGAAACAACCTCAGTCCTTCCAAAGGAGAAATATTACGACTGTTTGCAATCAACGTAGAGACTTCGGCATTAAGATAATATCTCATATGCTCTTGAATTCTTTTATCCAGCATCCCTGACTGCCTCCTTAAACTCCAAAGTCTTTATTCCATCATAGGTCAGAAAAGCATACTGATCTGTCAAATTCGCTGGCTCCAACAGAATCAATGCTGTTTTTGCAGGAATTGCTCCTGAAATATAATCATTGATGGTTAAAATTGTCCTGTCATTCGCTACAGGCCCAAAAACAATATCATAACATGTGCCTTTATATAATCCTTTGCGATTATCAACTACAAAATTCAACCATTCCAAATCAGGTTTTACAAATTTTTTCATACGAAGATTTTTTTCAGCATACTCTATATGGAACTCAAAAACAGAAAGAACGGGTAACCCTATACCTCTGCGTTTTGTTTTTAAAACCGACCATCGTTTTGCCTGTTCTTTATCGGACGTAACATAAAATCCCGAACCGAAATCCAGTCCTTTGTTTGTATTAATAATTCGCGGATTTCTCACTTCCACGTTACTTCCATGGTATAAAATCATGTTCTTCACATCCTCTTTATATAACGTTCGTCCATCTCCTGTTGACATTTGCACCGCCCAATTCTTATGCTTGTCAGTATTGAGGAATGTAAACAAATAATAAGAATCCAAAATTTCCTTATTTGATCTCGTAACAATTGTCGCAAAACCTATTGAATTTTCTTCATTTTCAGTCATTACAGCCGATGTTCCCAATCGTCCGTAAACTCTTTAAATCTAATCTTGGACTTATTATTCATACCTATCCCCCTCCATAAATCAAATCATACACCTTAGTCAAAAATGTATCAGACAAACTACCGTTTATCCAGATCAGTCAAACCTACCCGCGCATTCACTCAATTCCTCTCCCTCGCCATCATACTAAATTTCATATCCGTTCCCTGAACGAGACTCCCCATACTGCCTTCCAAAAAATCAAAATACCCATTCGAGCCAGACCTCTTTTCCCATGTATCAATCGAATCCTTTATCCTCAACAGACACTTGATCGGAAGTTTATAATACTCCTTCAACATATCCTGACTGAATTCATCCGTTTTGTTTTCCAACACAAAAACCCCTTTCAGCATTTCATTGGTATAGGGATCAAATGCCATGAGCAGCGCCTTTTCCAACCTTTCATTATCCTCATTTCTAAATTTCGCCGTGTCAAACTTCTGCCCGGTACACCTTTCTTTCACATCAAACAGCACCAGCGCAATCGCTTCTCTCAGCCGTCTGCTGTCTGATCGTGGATATTGCCGATGTATTTTCAACGCATTCCCCTCTAACGGAAACAAGAGCACGGCATAATGCTCTTCCTCTCCCTTTCGTACCTTTCCGAATTCCTTTTCCATCTGGGAATAGATTCGTTCAAACTGATATAACTGCATAATTTTTCTTTCTCTCCTTTCTTTTTCACACCTCCCCGCCGCGCTGGCGCATCAGGTTGGCTTCATCCAAAACCGGACCCCTCACATCATAACAGACCCCGTGTAGTTTCTCAGATTTCTCGAATTTCTTCATGTTCCACAATCTCTTTTTTCGCGTACAGTTTGGAATAGCGCCAGATCAGCAGGCCGCCACCCACGATCGAAACGCCGTGGATGACGAGCATCAAAAGTCCCATTACCACATCCGGAAGCGCGCTGCCGGCCGACTGCAGCGCCTCGATCGCGTAACTCGACAGATTAAATGCCAGATGGAACAGATAGCAGCCGAGCAGCGAATTTGTCTTTTCATATGTATATGCGAGCAGAATACCGAGCGCGGCCGCATACACCCCCTGCACCCAGTTCATATGATAGACGCCAAACGCGACGCCGGAAATGATGGCGGCCGGTACAAACGAAAACCCTTTGCGGAGCGTCCGAAATACCATCGCCCGAAAGACGAGTTCCTCCGCCAGCGGCGACCACACCGCAACGATAAAAATCATCGCCCACGCCGGCAGCACATGGATGTCCAGTCCCTCCATCAGTTCCGTATAATTGGCAAATACCGCAGGAAAGACCATCTGAAATACGACCATGATAATATTGCAGGCAAACTGGCTGCAGACAGCCAGCAGCGCCGTAAAGACCAGACTTTTCGCCGACAGGATCTTGCGGTACGGAACTGGTGAGACATCCCGCTCCTTTCGGATAAGCACATACCAGGTACCAAACCCGGCGATCAGTATCAGATTAACGAGCGCTACCAGGATCAGGTTATACTGGTTGCTCTCAAACTGTTCCTGCATCTGTATGGATAAATCCCCGTCAAGCGTTCCATTCAGAAAACCAAAGAGCAGCATCTGAACTCCGAGAACGATCGCAAGCAGAAACTGTGCGGCTACTGTGATAAACAGATATAATACCGCGAAGGCAATTGACTTTAACTTATTCATGTTTTCTCTCCTTTTCTTTCCCGCATCCCCGATTTCAAACGTATATAACCATTATACCCGACAATGCGGCGTGCGTCAATGCCGGCACAATGCTCGGATAAAGTTCGGATAAAGTATCCCGGTCTAACCTATCCCGGTCAAAAAAACTGCCATCCGGATCAGGCATGTCCGCACCGGCATGTGCATAAAAAGAACGGGGATGGACATGCTAACAGCAAAATAAAAATAAGAAATGAGGAATACTATGAGTGATAATAACCAGACAAAAAATCTGCGCAGCGCCCTTCCGATGGCGGCGCTGGATGAAATCCCCGAACCCCGTTCCGACGCGAAAAACATCGTCGGCCTCGTAAAGCAAAGAGGGAAGATTACCGGCTACCAGCTCTCCGACGGCCAGACCGTCAGTAAGGAGGAGGGCGTCGCGCTGGCTGAATCCGGCGAGATCCGCGGCGTCGGTATTGCCCACCGCGGAGATACGAGATACCTGAAATCCCTTCCCGACAGCGAAGAGGGAAATAACCTGAGCAGTCTGCCTTCGGTCGGCGTGGACCGGGCGCGCTAAACATTTCGATTCACAAAAACAAAATCCGCGCATACAATGAAACTAAATTTGTATGGCAGCGGATGATCCGGGTCAGAACCATGATTCCGATCGTCATGCACAGAAATGAGGGAAAAACATGAATCGTGTACGGGAGATCGTCAACGCAAACCAGATCCATGCGCAGGGCATACGCGGTCAGGGAAGCTGTATCGCTATATTAGACAGCGGAATCTGTGCCCACCCGGATTTTGGAACACGCATCACGGGCTGGTACGATGCCATCAACGGCAGGAGCACCCCTTACGATGACAACGGACACGGCACGCATGTCGCCGGTATTGCGGCCGGAAACGGGTCGCTCAGCCGGGGGACATTTTGCGGCATGGCGCCGGAAGCCCGCATTGTATCGGTAAAGATCCTCGACGAAAATGGGGAAGGCATGATCCCGCATATTATATCCGGCATCCACTGGGTCATGGAGAACCGCTGCAGGCTCGGTATCAATATTGTCAACATTTCCGTGGGCACAGCGGACAGCGAGCGGTTCAACGAGACGTCGAACTTTGTCCAGCAGGTCAATGAATTGTGGGATATGGGCCTTGTCGTCACCGCCTCAGCGGGCAATAAAGGCCCAAACCCCTACAGCATCAGCGCGCCCGGAAACAGCCGCAAGATCATTACGGTCGGCTACTACAGCAAGCACTCCAACTCCAGCGTCGGCCCGACCTCATTCTGTATCAAAAAGCCGGACGTCGTTACGCCCGGCTATCAGATCACGAGCTGCTGCCATCAGTACGCGCTGCAAAACGCCTACATAAAAAAGAGCGGCACTTCTATGGCTACGCCTGTAGTCAGTGGAAGCATCGCTCTCCTTCTCTCAAAATACCCGGATCTTACGCCAAAGGACGTGAAAGTCCGGCTGAAAAACAGCTGTACCGACCTGTCGCTCCCCCATGGAAGCCAGGGGTGGGGACTGCTGAATGTCGAGAAATTATTGGTCTAAACCCGCTGCCGCAGCGGCCTTCATTACTCTCCCAATTTCCAAATCTCCTCGTTGTACTGGGCGATCGTCCGGTCGGATGAGAAAAACCCGGCTTTTGCGATATTGACAAGCATCTTTTTCGCCCACGCCTGCCTGTCCATGTAGTCCTCGTATGCCTGTTCTTTGGTCGCAACGTACTCGTCAAAATCAGGGAATGTCATAAACCAGTCCTTATTCAGAAGTTCGTTGTAAAGCCTTTTCAGGGACTTCTTCTTTCCGACTTTCCGCATCGTGTCACTCATGATAAAGTCCACGGCCTGCCGCAGATCCGCATTCGTTTCATAATACTGCCGCGAACAGTAATCTCCTCTGTCATACCTCGCTATAACCGTATCGCTGTCTTCCCCGAAAATATAGATGTTATCGTCTCCCACGAGTTCGTGTATCTCTACGTTCGCGCCATCCTCCGTTCCGATCGTGACCGCGCCATTGAGCATAAATTTCATATTGCCGGTGCCGCTCGCCTCTTTCGAGGCCAGTGAGATCTGTTCTGATATATCACATGCCGGAATCAGCTTCTCCGCCAGTGTCACATTATAATTTTCCACCATGACAATATTGAGATATGGCCTTACCGCCTTATCTTTTTTCACGATCTTCTGGAGACAGAGGATCAGATGGATGATATCTTTGGCGATCGTGTAAGCCGGCGCCGCCTTCGCCCCAAAGATGAGCGTGATCGGCGTTTTCGGCAGATTGCCGCTCTTGATATCCAGATATTTGTGTATCGCGTACAGCGCGTTCAACTGCTGCCGCTTGTACTCATGAAGCCGCTTGACCTGAATATCAAAAATGGAGTCCTCGTTTAGTTTGATCCCCTGCGTCCGCTTCAGATATTTCGCGAGTTTGTGCTTATTGCGCTGTTTGATGGCAAGCAGCTTTTGAAGAACGGCTTGATCCTCACTGAATGCCAGCAATTTCTCCAGTTCTTCCGCATCTCTCTTAAAGCCTGACCCGATCGTTTCCTCCAAAAAGTGAGTCAGCGGGCGGTTACAGTGAAGAAGCCAGCGACGGAACGTGATGCCGTTTGTCTTATTATTAAATTTCTCCGGATAGATCTTATAAAAAGAGTGCAGTTCATTCTTTTTCAGAATTTCCGTGTGGAGATAGGCCACACCATTTACGCTGTGTCCGTAATGGATGTCCATGTGCGCCATATGAACCAGTTCATTTTTATCAATGATATAAACCGACTCGTCGTCGTATTTTTCCTTCACCCGGCGGTCCAGTTCCCGTATGATCGGCACAAGTTTCGGCGCCACCTCCTCGAGAAAACACACCGGCCATTTTTCCAGTGCTTCGGAAAGGATCGTGTGGTTGGTATACGCGCATACCGCCGTCGTAATCTCGATCGCCTCTTCCATCGCGATCCCCCTCTGCATCAGAAGACGGATCAGTTCCGGGATCACCATCGACGGATGGGTGTCGTTGATCTGGATCGCTGCATACTCGTAAAGATCATGCAGGTTACTTCCCCTCTCCTCAGCTTCCTGCAAAATAAACTGTGCCGCCGTACTCACCATAAAGTACTGCTGGTATACCCGCAAAAGACGGCCAGCCTCATCGCTGTCATCGGGATATAAAAACAGCGTCAGGTTTTTCTCGATCTCCGATTTGTCAAAATCAATCCCACTCGTCACGATACTCTCGTCCACAAGTTCCGCATCGAATAAATGCAGGGCATTCGTCCGATTTCCGTAGCCGGTTACCAGAATATCATATAATTTAGCTGTCACGTCAAACTTTCCGAACGAAACGACAAACCGGCTCCTCCGGTCAATGAGCCACCCGTCCTCTTCCATCCACGGATTCGGTTCCTCGTTCTGCAGCCGTTTTTTAAATACCTGCCGGAACAATCCAAAATGATAGTTTAAACCGATTCCGTCTCCCGGCAGGCCAAGCGTCGCCACCGAATCCAAAAAACAGGCGGCCAGTCTGCCCAAACCGCCATTTCCCAACGACGGCTCGGGCTCCATTTCCTCCAATACGCTCAGTTTTTTCCCCGCCTTCGCAAGCTCTTTTCTCACCTCTTCGTAAATACCGAGGTTGATCAGATTATTGCTGAGCAGCTTCCCGATCAGAAACTCCGCCGAGATATAATAAAGTTTTCTTTTGTTTCCTTCGTTCGGCGCATGCGCTGTCTGTGAGTAATCCACAACCCGCTTCGCTGCCAGTTCATTCGTCATTTGGACTAGTGCGGCATACAATTCCTGATCCGTACAAGTTTCCATCCGTTTTCCATACTTTTCACCTAGAAATTCCGCTAACATGATCTTTACCTCCACTTTCCATGCTCCAAATTGCCTTATTTATCATAGCACAGAATAAAGAAGGAAACAAGCCTAACCTCTCAGATCATTTTATCCTGATCATTTTATCCCCTGAATTATTTTTTTCATCCACTGCCACGCCTCTTCATCCGACTTTTTAGCCTCTCGGATAAACTGGCACGCCTTTTTCCGCAGTCCCGCATCGGATGAATCCGATAATCTGGCACCCATGTCCTCCCAATTGCCAAATAACTCCCGCATTTGGCATATACTTTTCTCCGTCCGCTCAAATGACGATGCCGTGTGCGCAAACGCTTCCTTTTCTCTCTCCGATATGTCCGGCAATCCCGCCAAACGGGAGAAATAGCGGGCGGCACAGCCTCTCCCGTCAATCAGGCATGTCATCGCATCGTTTAAACACAGACATTTCTCAAATAGAAGGGAATCTTGATCTCCCGCGCGAAAATCCGCATCATTTCCCAGCATGCGTTCCCAGGCACCATAGGCGAAAAGCCCTTTCGCATACTGGTTTTCTTTCCGTCCTGTCATGACACGCACGGCATGTTCCAATATCTCCTTCCTTGAAATCCGTTCAGCCCGGATGGCTCCCATGCACATAACGCCATGGGTATCCTTGTTTTCCCACCAGTCATCACAGATAAAATAGCCGCTCTCATCGGTTTTCACACTGCCGCCAAATTCGGGATCTTCCTGAAAGAAATTCCAGCCAAGCAGCGTATTTCCCCGATCCCGGTAACCGGTAATCACACACGCCTCGGGCGGGCCAATGATACCCTGGGCAATACACGGGTAGCCTTCGTCGATATGCTTCCTGATAAAACGGATGAATTCCTCTTTTGAAGTCTGCTTCTCCCGTCCCAGGAATCCAAATTCCCGCCCAAGCGCTCCCGCGCCTATATAATAGACATCCTGTGACTCCAGCGTATGGTAAATATCTACATTGCTCAGGTCCCACGTTTCTTCATTCCATGTCAGACGAAACGCCGCCCCACCCGACACCATCACCTCTTCATAACTGACATCCTCGCCGAGATAATCCATGCACGCTTTCAGGCAGATCGGATACGGCGTATTCCCGCCATACGTACCCCAACCCACTTTTGGCACGCCGTATAAGATCGTACTCTCATTATCTTTATACTGTTCTTTCTTCATACAGATAT
>CAJTZN010000024.1 GCA_910584065.1 uncultured Eubacterium sp. | reverse complement strand
TGGAGATGAAAAGAGTCAGAAAAATCAAGGCTCGGGAGTTTCCGAGATCGCTCTAAGAACATAGGGGGTGGGGTTATCCCTTATCGTATACGGGAGGATGCAGGGGCGTGTGATGTGGTTTCATGAGGCGATACCCCTGGTCGTGCTGGGGGTCGTGTTCTGGGTATATGGAATCTGCCGCTCAAAGAGGCATAGGTAGTGGATTCTAAATTGTTGGGAAGGCAAGAGGAACAATAGCGCTATTGTGGTTCAGGCCAGTATATGTTACTATTAATGTTATAGGAAAGGGGGGCTTGTATGTGTCAGGATAATCTGATACTAGGTATTTGTGATGATGAACCCTTGATTCGCAAAATGATTCGCGAAGTTGTCGAGCGTATCCAATCGGAGCAAGGGGTAAAATTCTTTATTGTTGAATTTGCAGATGGCGATGAGGTTTTAGCGTTTGACAAAAAAATAGACCTGTTGATCTTGGATATTGAAATGCCGGGAACAGACGGTTTTGTTGTTCGAAAATCGTTATTGGTGAGAGAAGAGAATACGATGATCATTTATGTAACAGAACATGATGAGTGGATGGGGGATTCTTTTGGAATTAACGTACATGGATTTGTGCCGAAACGATTACTTGAAGATAAACTGGAAGGGATGCTGCTATCGGCTTTGAAACAGTTGAGTCGTCCATCGGTAGAATTGGCTGATGGAATAGAGAGTGGATCAGTTGTTTACGTCAAGGCGGAAACACCTTATTGCCGCATTTATTTTCGGGACAGGCATGATGAGATGATCCGTATGGGAATAGATTCTCTGACTGAGAAATTGGCGCGTGCCGACTTCATCCGTGTTCACCGATCCTATCTTGTCAATTTGAAATGGATGGAGGGGACGACGGATCAGGGAGTCGTGGTGCATGGCAGTTTGGTTCCGGTTTCGCGGAGACTGAGATCAGAGGTTAGGAAGGCATATATGGATTATGCCAGAAAGTACGCGGAGTTTAGCTGATGGTTCTTGAAGAATGGCTTATTTGGGCCGTTACGGAAACACTGAAATTTTTTATGATCTCTTATGGAATCTTTGGGTTTGAGCAGAGGAAAAGTTATGTGCGCTTTTTCGTTTTTCTGTATCTGGCAGTGGGGATTCCGATTGTGCGCAACGGTTTTTTTGATGAGTTGTACTTTATTTCCTTATGGGGTTTTTTGTTTGTACAAGCTTTTTTTCAAGGGGGCGTGTGGAGAAAGATAAAGGCGGTCTTGCTGCAATATCTGGCAATTACGACAGTGGATACCGTGATAAGTGGAATCATATGGCTTTTTTATAGTTCGGTTTCGAAACGTTTGATCAATATGATAAGTGAAATGCTAGCTGTGATCTTTTGGCTTGTCATTTACTTTTTTGTTAGGAAATATCGGTCAGTAGTGTATGAAGTATTCTTTTTGATGCCATTTCGATATTATTTAGTGATTGTATGTACGCTGATAGGAGTGGGGTTTAATTCGGCAAATGCCCTTGCTGATATTATGGGAGAAAAAACAATAGAGATGAGCAAGGTGTCATATGTAATAAGTAATTTTGTACTGCTTATTATGTTTATTTCCGGGATTATGGTGATCCGGGTTGTCTGTTCATGGAAACAGCTTCAGGTTGAGAAAGAGATAGATCAAAAAGTATTTGAAGCGCATAAGCGTCATTATGAGATCATGCAGCAAAAAGCAAATGAAATGCGTCATTTTCGGCATGATGTAAAAAAACATATGACTATTTTGCAGATTATATGCAAGGAGGGGAATCTGGATCGTGTGGAGCAGTATGTGAGTGAACTGCACGAAAAAATACACGATAATAATTTTGTGGATACAGGGAATCGGATCGTGGATTATTTTGTGAACGAGATGATTTTTGATCTTAGGGAGGAAGGTCAATTTCTATTTGATATTACTGGCAGGTTTGAGAAAGAATTATCTATTTTGGACAGCGATGTATGTGTGCTGTTTGGGAATGCGGTTGATAATTGCAGGGAGGCATTGAAGCAGTGCGATGGTGAGAAGCAATTTCAAATGACGATTCGAAATTATCAGAAGCATCTCTTTGTAAAGATGTGCAATACGGCAAAGGAAAAGCAGGGGGCCTTGTTAGTGACAGGGAAAAAAGATGGGAAAGATCATGGTTATGGGACGAGGAATATGCGGTGTGTGGTGGAAAAGTATGGTGGAAGAATTGAGTGGAAATATGAGGATGGGATGTTTGTGACGGATATTGAGATTTAGGAAAGCCGTTCGATACAAAAAATTACCGTTCGCGACATAGTGATTGAAAATGGAGTGAGGGGATGTTATGATTGAAGTATATAGAAAATGAGGTAGTGACGTGGTATATATTATTACACAGATGGGAGGGTCCCGCTTTGTTGATCGTAGAAAAAAATACTTTATTCCATAAGATTGCATATGTGTTGTTATGTATTGCATTGTTCGTTCCGGGCACGGTTTGCCGTGCCCAGGAACGCAATTATCACATGTCAGGAATTTATACCTATTATGTTTTAGATGAACAGAAAAAGGAAATTTCCATCTGTGCCATTGATTCCACGGAAAAAAAGATCATCGTTCCGTCGGAACTGGACGGGTATAAGGTGTGCGCGCTGGGATATGAAAGTTATGCGTATGATAATTATGAGGGGTTTCAGGAAATGGGTGGGAAGATGAAAGAGCACATGGAGGAACTGGTGATCCCGCCTTCGGTCAGAACGGTGTGGGCGTTTGCTTTTAACGATTGCAAAAGACTTTCAAAAGTGTCTTTTCCAGAGGGCATCACACTTGGTTATGCCAGTTTTAGCGGCTGTGACAACTGGAAGGATATTGTTCTGCCGTATCATACAGTTTGTGAAAATGGTTCGCTTTCCCGTTATAATACGAATACGCTGCAGATCAGTAATTCCATTACCGGAGAACAGATCTTTTACGGCACCATTAAAAAAATGATCTTATCCGTGAAAAAAGATACGGTATTTAGTCTGGCTGTACCATGGGTGTCGGTTACGGTAAAAGAGCTGATCTCGCCAAAGGATGTCACGAAGTTGATGTTCAATTTCAGCGACGGGGAGAGCCGGGTGAAGAAGCTGTATGTAAATGGGAAGCAGACCAAAATAGAGGCGAATGCAGAAGCCCGTTTGGGATATGTCGCAGAAGGCCGTGTTAGCTTTGGGGAGATTGACACGGTAGAAGGTGCGGAGGCGATCCGATTTGCGAAAAAGAATAAGATCAAATATCGTGTGAAGAGCACGAGCACAGCGCAGGTAAAAAAGGTCATACGCAAGAAGAAGGCGAATGACTTTGTGCATACTTGGAAAACAGCGGATACGACGATTCTTTCATGCCGATATGATAAAAAAGGAAAAACGTGGAAAAAAAGTTCTAAAAAGGTTTCGACTGTTTATGAGATTTATGGTAAAATGGGAAAAGGAGGAAAATATAAGCAAATTGGTACAACGAAGGAGAAGAAGGTGAGAACGAAGTACAAATATGTAAAGGTTAAGCCTGTAAATGAGTGGGGGGTATCGTAGAATAAGCATAGGCAGCCGGTATGAGAAAGGAGATGGGAGCTATGCTCGAAATTCGGGATTTGTCAAAAAATTATGGTAAGAAGGAAGCGCTGAAAGGATTTAATTATACTTTTGAGGACGGGATTTACGGTATGCTCGGGGCGAACGGCGCCGGAAAGAGCACGCTCATGAACCTGATCACGGACAATTTGAAGCGCACCGGTGGAAGTATTTTCTTTGACGGCAGGGAAATTCTGGAGATGGGGGCGGATTTCCGCGCTTTGGTCGGTTACATGCCACAGCAGCAGGGATTTTATGAAAATTTTTCGGCCCGCATGTTTTTGTTCTACATGGCAGAGTTGAAAGGCATCCGCAGGCGGGAGGCAAAAAAGCAGATCGAACAGCTGTTGCAGACCGTGAACCTTGTGGATTCGGCTGACTTGAAAATTGGCGGGTTTTCGGGCGGAATGCGGCAGAGGGTCCTTCTCGCCCAGGCGCTTCTCGGTGATCCGAAGATCCTCATACTGGATGAGCCGACGGCGGGACTGGACCCGAAAGAGCGCATCAATCTGAGGAATTACATCCGGCAGCTCTCTGAGAATAAGATTATTCTGTTAGCTACGCATGTGGTAAGTGATGTGGAAACGATCGCGGACCGGATTCTGATCCTGAAGAACGGGGAACTGGTGGCCGATGATGAACCGAAAAGGCTGGTGGAAGCTGTTCATGGGGAGAATCTAGAGGATGTTTATATGAATTATTTTGGGGACATGAATTAGGAAGAAAAAATTTAAAAAAGTTTTATTTTTCGGAACCAAATATCATTTTCATTTGTCTTATATATAAAAGATCTTTTTTATCATACAAAGAATCGCGATTTGGAGAAAAAAGTATGAACAAAAATCGAATAACGAAAGAGTGTTTTACTGTTGTTGTAGAAGAGGTTAAGGATGTGATGTACCGGATCTCGTATGGCATCTTAAAAAATGAAGCAGATGCCGAGGATGCCGTCGCAGAAGCGCTTCTGAAGGCATGGGAGAAGCTGGGAAATCTCGAAAAGGAAGAGAGCCTCCGCAGCTGGCTGATCCGCATTGTCATAAACACGTCTAAGAACATACTTTCCGCGCGGATGTGGATGATGCCCTACGGTCTGGACGAGATTGCGGCGGTGGTCCCCTTTTGGGAGGGACCGCCGGAGACGGATATATGGGATTATGTGCGGGAGGTTTCCGAAGTGTACCGTACGGTGCTGCTATTGTACTATTACAGCGGATATTCCGTGAGGGAGACCGCGGAGATCCTTAATGTACCGGAAGGTACGGTGAAATCCCGGCTTGCCAGGGCGAGGAAAAAACTGAGGCAGATCATAGAAAGTGACGAAGACGCTTGAATCAGGAACACGTGAAAGAAAATGGGAGAGAGAAAAAAAGGAACTATTGCATCATTGTGGTTCAGGGCGGTATATGTTACGATTGATGTAAAAGGAGGGGGCTTATATGTGTCAGGATGATTTGATAATAGGTATCTGTGATGATGAACCTCTGATTCGTAAAAAGATCCGCGAAGTTGTCGAGCGTATCCAAATGGAGAATGGGCTTAAATTTTTTATTGTTGAATTTTCAGATGGTGATGAGGTTTTAGCGTTTGACAAGAAAATAGACTTGTTGATCTTAGACATTGAAATGCCAGGATCAAATGGTTTTGCTGTTTTTCATACATTACAGATGCGAGAAGAGGATACTGTGATCATTTATGTAACAGATCATGAGGAGTGGATGGAGGATTCTTTTGGTCCGCATGTACATGGATTTATGCAGAAGCGATTGATCGGGGAGAAACTGGAGCGGATCCTGCTGTCAGTTTTGGGATGGCTGGAGCGTCCATCAGTAGAATTGGCTGACGGAATAGAAAGTAAATCGGTAGTTTACGTAAAGGCAGAAACGCTGTATTGTCGGATTTATTTTCGGGATAAGCACGATGAGATGTTTCGTATGGGAATAGATTCTCTGACTGAGAAATTGGCGTGTGCCGACTTCATCCGTGTACACCGATCCTATCTTGTTAATTTAAGATGGATAGAAGAGATAACGAATCAGGGGGTTGTGGTGTTAGGCAGTTTGGTTCCGGTTTCGCGGAGACTGAGATCAGAGGTTAGGAAGGCGTATATGGATTATGCCAGAAAGTATGCGGGATATTGCTGATAAAAGTCTGGCGGAGGCATGGAGTGGATATATGAGGATGGGATGTATGTGACGGAAATGGAGTTTGAGGCGTTTTTTAGACCGTTCGCAACAAAAAACGACCGTTCGCGACAAAATGGTTGAAAATGGAATGAGGGGATGTTATGGTAGAAAAAATGAAGATAAAAGTGAGGTGAGAATATGGTTCCAGTATTTTGTGTTCCGGATTGGCTTTTTTCCTGGTGGAAGAAGTTTTTTAAGTAAACGGAAAAATTATTTTATACCATTTTCGACATAATGGTTGAAAATGAAATGTAGGGATGTTAAGGTAGAGAAGAAGTTAGGAAGGTGAGAGAATGTATCAGAACAAGAGGCCTCTTTGCAGAGGTTCTATTGAAAAAAGCGTTCTTTTCATATAGTAGTATCATACCGAAAAGAACGCTTAAGAAAAGATATACATAATATATTTAACCCAAGTGCATGTAATTATAAATAAACTTTTGAAAAAAGAAAGGAAGATGTTTTCATGAAAAAATTGTAGTAAATATTAAAAGGGTTATTACCGTGTTTGTATTAACTCTGGTGTTAGTGGGTGCTGTTTCTCCTGTTGCACAGGCCGGTGAAAATTATACGGACAAATTAGCTGGTGTGCCGGGTGGATATTTTGCAAAAACTATTGGTTCGAGTTATGATGATAGAGGATATTCTCAAAATGTAGTGATGTTTGCTCAAATCAAGAATACTAGTACTAGAGTATATGTTATGGGAAGGGGACCATTAGAAGCAAATTCCCACAAGTGGTCAACGAAAGCTACGACATCTCATGGTTTTGGAATTGGTACAAAGAAAAGTGATATTACGATTAAGTGGCAGAAAGAGCGTTAGTGAAGATGTATTAGTGGAAGTTTATGGTCCAGTAATCAAGACTTTGTGAACTTTCGTATTTGTTCTAATCTTGGAACAGATACGAAAGTTAATAGTTACAAATATTTGCTAGATTGGTTGTTACTATTAGTTATGGAAAAATAATTAGGTCAGGAGAGGTTATGGGAATAATAAAGTTTATGGTGGAAGAGTTTTTCCGCAGTTTTAGAAAAAATCTATTTAAAAATCTGCTTTTGATGGCTATGTTTTCAACCAGTCTGGTTATGACAATACTCATGGGGTCGTACTATTTGGATTTGGGGGAGTGTAACCCGTATATGCCCAGATTTCAGGAAAATGGCATATGGTACCGCATCGGTGTGGACGAAGATACAACAGACATGGATGATAGTACCAATACAGTACAGGGCTGCCGGAATATAATGGAATATTATGAGCGCCTGCACGATTCAGAGGAACACCCGATTTTCTCGGTGGACACAGTAAATGACTGTTTTATGCGGGAGGATGATGTAAAAGAGTTGTTTGGGGGGCGGGGCCATGAGAGTTTTGTCAGCGAGAATAATCCAGAGACCATATCGGCTTATTGGGGTCCGGTGGATGACGGGGAGATTTGCAACATTTTATATATGAAATGCGCTATGATAGACGATAAAGCATTTGAAGTTTTTCGACTCAGGACAGAAGAAGGAGAGGGTTTTACCAAAAGTAACCTGACGATTCAAAATGCATCCGACCCGATACCAGTCCTGCTCGGAAATGAGTATAAAGGGATTGTTTCCATCGGGGATCCGATGGAAATTGGTATTGCAGAGGATACATATCTCTGCAGGGTCGCTGGCATACTGAAAAAGGGCTCCATGGTTCCGTGGCAGGGGGACGGTTCGCAGGATATGGTGTTGCTCGATTCCCATATCATATTTCCCTATACGATACGAGTGTTGGAGAAAACTGATAACGTAAGGGAGATTGCCAGGTATGCAGACAGGGATCTGCAGGCGTTGGAATTTAACACCTCGATGGTGTGGGTAAAAGATGACAGGGATTTTCGGGATGTGGTATCCCTGTTCCGGGATTTGGGAAATGAATATAATTTTCCGCCGCTCGAGTTGTATGCGGCGTCGATGGGACTGCGGCTCTTTCATAAGGAATCGGCAGAACGAGTGCAGATTATGCTCATCTTAACGGTTACACTAATTGGTTTTACCTTTTACGGACTGTTTGCGACCATTTATGATAAGATACAGTCCAATAAAAAGATCTACGGAATATACCAGATGAATGGTTGCTCGATGGGAATGATACTTATTCCATACTTACTCGAGATTGCGGTAGTGCTGGCGCCAGCAGTGGTCTTATGTGGGAACATATTTTCAGAAGAAAATATTGAGTATGTCAACGAGGATGTGATAGCCGGAGTAATGGGCTGTTTTATCGGGCTGGCACTCCTGATCGGTACCGTGTTTGTCATTTGCCTGTTGAAAGGTGTGGATACAGAACAACTGATGCGGCAGAAGGATTGAGTGAGGAGGAAACGGGTATGATTCAGATAGAAAATATAGTGAAGACATTTGGTAAAGGAAAAAAGGAAGCGGTAGTGGAGGCACTTCGGGGGATCAGTCTTACCATACACGAGGGGGAAATGGTGGCCGTCATGGGAAAAAGCGGTTCGGGAAAGTCCACGCTCCTTAACATACTGGGAGGAATGATGTCTGCTGACAGTGGAATCTATTTATATGACGGAAAAGTGGTTGATTTCAGCCGTCAGAAGGAACTGGTCAGGTTTCGCAGGAATGAGATCGGTTTTGTCGTTCAGTATTTTGCACTTGTCGATGACCTCAGTGTGTTCCGCAATGTTGAACTTCCCCTGAGATACCAAGGATATTCGGGAAAAAAAATGAAAGAGATGGTAATGGGGGCACTCCGGGATCTCGGCATAGAGGATAAGGCGAGTGCCTATCCGGCGGAGCTGTCTGGCGGCCAGCAGCAGAGGGTGGCAATCGCCAGAGCTGTCGTAAAGAGTCCGCGGGTGATCTTGGCGGATGAACCGACTGGGGCACTGGACGAAGCGACAAGTGAAGAGGTTCAGAAGATCTTCCGCACACTGAATGATAAAGGAAAAACAGTCATTATCGTGACCCATGATGCAAAAGTGGCTGAAAAATGCGATAGGATCATTTATGTAAAGGACGGGGCCGTGCAGGGTGGCGAGCGAGGAGGCAGTGTATGAAGATGTTGGGGAAAAGGATTCCGAAGGGAAATCTGCTTCTGTTTTTCAGTTTTGCTGTCATATCCCTGTGCAGCCTGCTGATTGTATCCGCGACGCGCGCGGAACATGTCGCCAGACTTCTTGGAAATTCCCTTTATACGGGACACCAGAAAGTATTTTCGATCACAGGGTCAGAAGAAGAGGAACAGTGGGACGAAGTGATGCCCGGGATTAAGGCGGAATGCAGGGATTTTGCCGTTTATGTGCCGGTGCGCGGAGAAGATGTCATGATGCGCGGCATCTATGTAAACGGGGACATTGATGAGCCGCCGATGCTTTCCGGGACTTATTTTGATTATTCCACGTCCTGGACAGACCAAGGGATGGTGGTGTTGGGAAAGGATTATGAGAAGGACGTGTTTGCGCGTGGTGGTAAAACGTATTACCAGTACCATGATATGGAATATGAAGTGATTGGCATCATGGGAACGGAGAAAGACAGCCGAATCAATCAGATGGTTCTGCTTGATTTCAAGTCGGCAGTCCGGATGACGGGGATCAATACACAGTATATTCTCGATGCAAAAGATGAGTCCCGTATACAGGAGGCTGGGCAGAGCATCTATGATCTTTTTGAATATCCTGCCAGTGTGCTGATTGGTTTGAAAGACAAGGATGTGACGGATGTGGACGAGGACGGTGATCAGGCAGGAGAAGAGAAAAATGACGTCGAGGAGGAAGTGGACGGGGAATCGGATGACGGTACTGGTGTTGTTTCCTACTTGTCCAGTGATGTGATCATGGACACGATGTATGTGATGATACTGATCAGTTTTGCACTGAGTACCATCCTGATCACAATGATATGGTTCCGGTTCAGGAGGCCGCTTTTTTATGTCTGGAACCTTTTTGGATATGGAAGGAGTCAGGTATGTCTTGAGGTTGCAAAACGCTTTTATGCGGCTGCTGGTGCGGGTTTTGTGATGGGATTTGTCCTGATGTGCTTGGTCTCTGTTATGGTGCCGGAGGTCGAAATAGGATGTATGGATGTCTGCGGGGCGTTCGGGATGACACTGGGATTGGGGACGGTCATACTGTGTTTTTGTTATGTGGCAGATCAAAAATGAATACAGCGAAAGGGGAGGCAGCTTCTTTGACTTCCCCTTCTTAATTGCATTGTTTGTTCCGGACAAGGAGTGCTGTGCCCTGGGTGTCGGTTACGGTAAAAGAGTTGATCTCACCAAAGGATGTCACGAAGTATTGTGTGAAGAGCGCGACGCAGGTAAAAAAGGTCATACGCAAGAAGAAGGCGGATACCTTTGTGCACACTTGGAAAAAAGCGTTTACGATAATTCTTTCGTGTCAATATGATAAAAAAGGAAAATCGTGGAAAAAAGTACGAAAAAAGTTTCGACTGTTTATGAGATATATGGTAAAATGGGAAAGAGAGGAAATACCAGCGGATTGGAACGACGAAGGATGAGAAGGTGAGGACGAAGTATAAATATGTAAAGGTTAAGCCTGTTAATGAGTGGGGGGAGTAAAGCAGGATAAGAAGTTAGAAAATCTGAGGAGAAAAAATGCGTGTAAAAATACATATTATATTATTTGTGTTACTATTTGTGATTATTTTAGCATGCGGATGTCAGAGTGAAGAAACGATAGAACATAGCATGTCTGGATATAACAAAGAAACAGATGATCAGCCTTTTTGGGGAGGAATGAAAACGGCAGCCTCTACTAAATATGGTTACTATTTTATGATCAATCACCGTCTTTACTTATATGACCATGCCAGCAGGGAATTGACCCCGCTGTGTGGACGCACGGACTGCGCTCATAAGGGGTCGGATTGTAATGCTTGTTTTGACTACTTTATTGAATATATTGGCTACTATAAGGAGCACTTATATATGGTGGGCAGAGAGGAAGGGGAAGAGGAACGGGAACTGTACCTATATCAGGTGACTGCCGATGGAAGTCAAAGAAAAAAATTGTGTAAATTAGGAATTCTTGACGATGATAGTGAAAGCTTTTCGTTTTTAGTAGCCGTACATAGGGGTTATTTTTATTATAGTATCTTACCCTTTCAAAGACTCCCGGTAGAGCAAAGTGTCACGGCCTGCCGTATTTCTCTGACGGAAGGAAATTATGAAAAAGAAGAATTTTATCGGAAGGAAGGGATTGGCGCAGCGATTTACGGATTTTGGGCATATGACGATAAGATCCTGTTTGACACTTCGAATTTGACAAGTGCTGAGGAATCACGGGAAATAAGATCCTGTTGTTATTATGATACGGAAAAAGAAGAAGTGGTAGAAGATGTAGTAACAGGTGATGCTGCTGATATGGATGCATTGTATGCGGCTGGTGACGATATTTATTTTTGTAAGAATGGGGAGTTTTTCAGTATTTCTACAAAAGACGGCTCTAAAAAGGAGTATGAGACGGAGATTTTTGAAAATGAAGAGTCGGTTATATCTTACGATTTTACGGATTTGTATAGTTTAGAAAATGAAGCAGGTATTCTCCAGGTTTTTGATACAAAAGCGTTTCAGAAGAAAAAAGATATAGAGTGGGAAAAAAAGTGGCGGATGCTATTTGGAGATGAAAAGTTATTGTTTGCGATCGATTATGAGGATACCTCCCTGCTCGTTTACGATAAAAGCCAGAACGGCTCATGGGAACGTGTTGATTTTGGCAGGTGGGAATAGGCGGGGGTGAACAGATGGAATGGAAAAGGGTTTTTTGGAGTCGAAAAGGTATTTATTTGCTGCTATTTCTTTTGTTCGCAAATGCTATGACATTTTATCACTACTTACAGCATGATTCGGATAAATTTATGATTGGAAAAGAACAGTATGAGCAGTATATCCGTGATTATCCTGAGAACGTGCAAAAGATCATGGATAATGGGAAACGATTAGCGGCTTTTGCTGTTTTCAGGGAGCAGGATTCTTTTGCGCAGACAAATATTGAAAAGACGGGGCGGGATTACGGCAGGGTGAAGGATGTCAGACCTGTCCGCTTGGACCACCCGGAGGTCGCGGCTCTTTTTTCTTATGAGTGGGTTCATTTGTATGTCTTTATTTTTGGTATATGGATGGTTTTTGTTTTTATGTCCGGAAGAAAGGGAAGTATGGACATTATGGTGCATGCCTGTAAAAATGGGCGTGCCTATTTGTTTTTGGTAAGGAGCAGCATGATGTTTTTGTGCATGATCGCCTGCTCTTTTTTGCTTTATCTCAGTATGTATGGGATCGTGGTATGGAAATTTGGCCCGGAGTCCCTGTGTGTGCCGGTGCAGTCATTACCTGTCTTGGAAAAGGTGACGTTTCCTGTCAGTATCGTGCAGTTCATGTTTATTGCGCTGGGAGTTCAGGTGAGCGGGAGCATTTTGGCGGTTCTGGTGTTCTGGCTGATCTCGGTGCGGATACCGAGTGCGGAGATCGGCATGGGGGCGTATATACTTTTACTGGTGACGGAATACATCCTCTATTCAACTGTGAGTTTGCAGAGCAATTTGTGTTTTCTGCGCTATGTGAACGTGTTCTTTTCCCTGAATGTTACCGAGTTATGGGAAAGCTATTTTAATGTGCGGTTGGGCGGGTCAGCGGTGTCGCATGTTTTTCTATTTCTCTGTTTCGTGTCTGTTTTTCTGACCGTGATCTTTATCCTTTTACTGCTCTCGGCGGTGAGGGGATATCCGGTGACGGGAAAAGGGTTTATTACGAAATTGTTGGAAAAAGTGGTCGCGTTCATAAGAAAGAAGATGGCGGGACTTCCGGTTGTTTTCTGGGAACTGTACAAACTGCTGTGGTGTCAGAGGGGGATCGTGGTGCTTTTTCTGTTTGTATGGATCCTGTGGGGGACGATGGACGATTCCCAAATGTTTTTTACTGCGGAACAGGAATATCTCAACGCTTTTTTTGAGGATAATGAGGGGATTGTCACCGAAGAAAAGCTGAAAAAAATGGAGGGGGATCCAGTGTTACAACAGCAGTACGAGCATGTGAGGGCGAACATGGCGGCGGGCAGGGAAGTATGGCTTGTGAATGAACGCGGTTATGAGGTGCTGATCGGGGAGGAAGCGGATGGGCAGCGGAATGCCGATGCGTTTGTGGCGGGAGTCAGTCTGCTCCTTATGCTGTCGGGGAGTTATACTTATGAAAACAAGAGTGGAATGTTTCCACTTCTCTGGGGAGTCAGGCGGGGGCGGGGATGGCTGTACCGCAGAAAGCATATGGCGGCGGAGATGCTTACTTTTGTTGTGTGGGGGACGATGATCTGGGCGGAGTGGAATCGCGTGACAGCGTATTATACATTACATTGTCTGGCGGCGCCTGTTCAAAGCCTTCCGTTTTTATCGGAGATCACGCTGCCGGTTACGATCGGCGGTTTTCTGGCGATGATAGCGGCGGCGGAGTTTCTTATTTTATATACGTTTAAGAATCTGGTTTTGTTTCTTTCTGTGTTGTGCTCGAAAGTGCAGATGGTCGTGTTGGCCGGGGGCGTGTTTTTGATATGGAATATATGGCTGGAAACATGGATCGTGAAAGGAACTTTTACCGATGCCTCATTGTATGTTAGATGCGCGGAAGCGGCCGTGTTGGTCGCGGGAAATATTTTATTGTACCGGGTGGGGAAAAGGAGGAGATACTTCTGTTGAAATAGTGAATAAAAACTCATATTTTAGTGAAGCGCTTTTAGATTGTAGATCTAAAATATGAGTTTTATAATGTAGAGAAAGTGAATTAAGATGAACCTTACGGTCACGATCAATGAGTCAGTAAAGAAACGCACTGGAGGTGATTTCATGATCCGGGAGTTACATGAATATGAGTCACTGCAGTTTTTCAGACAGAATGCACAAAGGTTTCCTAAGACAACGAGCTGTCTGGAATCAGGAAAGGTGCAAATGTGTGTGACACGCGGGAATGCATGCAGTGAAGAAGCTGTAGATGAAAAAACGAAAATGAGGGTTATTTGTGCGGGCAGGCAGGACGAGCAGAACTGTTATATTATTTGTCAGATCGCATCCGTGACAGATGGGTTGATCCATTCTTTTGTGGCGAGGGTTGAGGATGGAAATGGCAGGGAAGTTACGAGAGCACATTTTGTTAGTTTTGAGACAAACAGGGCATTTGCGAGACTGATCATTCCAGCGGCAATTTTTCATCAGTGCGGTGTGTTCATGGAGGCTGCGTCTATTAGTGAAAACCGTGTCGACGTGGAGAAGTATGGAGAAGTCAGTCTCAAAGATTTGTATGTGGAGCAGATAGAAGCCAGTTATCAGATCGGTGCGCCTGTGATCACAAGAAAAGGAGTTCAAGCGGATAGAATCGAGATTACCTATTATGACCGGGCGTGTAATAAAGCAAATTATGATTATGTCTATCATGGCAGGGATAATTATGACGGAACTGACCAGATGTACCTTGATTCCTATGGCAGCATCCTATTAAAAGATATAGAACTGGAACGTGCGGATGCGGTATTGACAGTTTCGAAGGGGAAGGATGAATACGGATCTGGCTATCCCGGAAAGAAGTATCCGGGACAGGCGAAAATGGAAGTTAAGGGCAACTATATTTCCTATCAGTTTGAGCGAAAATGGGAAGGGGTTTCAGTGACAAAATGTCTGGGGGGTTTTGGTTACGCGATGGTTGACTATCTTTTGGAGATTGAATGCAGGGCAGAAGGGCAGGTGCTCGGTATCTATATGGATAATGGGGAAGAACTCAATCTGACGGCGGGTCATGCGGTCAATACTGTCGATGGTATTTATCCGGCCGTCCGGCTGCGGGCAGGGCAGCAGGTCGTTACAGAGAACGGGGCGGGGACGATCCGGCAGATCCTGCCGAGGTGCGGCCGGTCGTATCGTGTATATCATTTGTGTTTAGAAGAGGGAGCAAAATGGCTGTATGCAGGGGGGACTATGGTATATAGTGAAGATGGCGGGGAATTGTTCCGTGACAGGGACTGGGTGCGGGAACAGCTTCCAGAGGAGTGGCGGGAGGATTATGATAATGCAAGGGAAGCTGGACTGATATATGGAGAATAGCGGTGACTTACGAATCGAATTAGTGGAAATCCGGGAAGAGGGGGAAAACTACCGCTTTCGCATTTTTCCGATGATTCACTCGAACGAGGATGTAATCCTGTGTGAGCAGCAGATGGACGGGGAAATGATTCTGGCGCAATGGTCGGAGTCATCGGATATGGTGATTTCTAAGAGCAGTATCAAGGAACAGGCGTATATGTGTCTGATCAAGAGGAAGGGAGAGAAAAGAGGGACGCCGGTCAGGATCCGTACCGGTATACCGGAAGTGAGTCAGATGATACTGCTCCCGTATGGAAAGGTCAGGATCCTTTTAGGGACGGAAGATAAACTGGCAGCCAGTGCCGGACTGTGTATTGAGAGGCTGGAGGAAGGAAGAAAAAGGGTTGTTTATCTGGAACAGGGCGTATGTGAATTTAGTCTGGAACAGACCGGCATTGTGGGTACAGAACGGGAACTGGTCCGGCTTCAGGTACATTATTGGATGGAGGATTCTGCCCGGAGCAGAGTGACGGGACCGGTGACAGATGTGGAACTGATCCTTCATCCACCGGAAATCTTAAGGATAGTCAAAGAGGAAACCGTAGTCGTACTCAGGCTTTCAGAGGAACCAAAGAGCCTGCTGTATGCCAGAATATCCCAGGATGGCGTCGCTGTCAGTACGATTGCTTGCGTAAAGAAAGAGGGAGAGATGAAGGAACATGAACTTTTCACGGCTGCTGTTGCGCAAGGCGCGGATACTGGCATCTGTTACGAGGTTCCGATCGGACAACTGGGTGTATTAAAAGGCGCTTATATGTTAGAAATTGCCTGCCAAAATGGACTTGCCTATTCTTACTGGTCCGCGGCAGTTCCGCTGCTTACCGATTCGCCTGTTATAGAAAGCGCATGGGCGGGGCAGGGGAAATGTACGATCCGGTTAAAGGAGAAAGGGTATTATTTCTCGCAGGAGAAATGTGACTGGACGGAGCAGATCCGGGTGGACGGGAAAAAGATACCGCAGATTCGGTGCGCCGGTCAGTATGGAGACGTGCTCAGTCTCGGGCCGCCGGCCAGCGTGCCGGAACATATAGAGAATCGCTTCTGCTGTCAGAATGGATACTATCAACTAGCAGATGCGAAGACGGTATGTCCGCTGCGGGAGTCTTATAATGCTTATCAGGATGAATCGTTTGAGATCACGATAGAAAGCGGGCGCGCAAATCTTATTATCAAAGAGGAATGCGGTGAGGATTTGGAGATGCATGTTAGAGAGATGCTGGCCGTCGCGTGTACATCCTACGCCGGATTCGAAGAACTCACAGGCTGTTTTGGCAATATGCCGCTGTCGGCAGAAAATATGCTGGAAGTCAGGTATGGACTTAATGCGCGTCTTGGCATGTGTGATCTCCATGCGGGGATGGAATTATGTTTTGATTATGAGCAGTATCAGGATATGCAGGAACTGGTTTCTGAAAAAAAGGAATTAAGCGGTTTCGTCGGAAACGGCAGCAGTTTTCTTCCCTGTATAGCAAGAGGGGGAAAGGTGACGTTTGAACCGTTTGCGCAGCGGATCGTAGAATATGGCGGAATGTGTGTGAAACCTCTGAACCTTTCACCGGAAGGAACGCTTGAGCTGGGGGGTGGCATATGGGATATGTTATCCCGTTTGTTTACAAAACCGTTTGTGCGGCTGGTATTTCCATTGGACTGGAAAAAAAGCGATTGCGATAACCGGGGCAGTGTCAGTTGTTTTGACAATATATGCCTGATCTCAGCCAATAGCTACCAGTCTCTGGAAGAGGCAGCTAGTCAGTACCGGAATAAGGAAAGTTTCGCAAAAAACGCTGGTTATATCTGTTTTAGGGGAAGAACGGCAGTGAGGATATATATACATATTTTTGTGGAAGGTCATCCGGTGCGGTGCGCGCTTGGGACGACAGTAGGTGATATATCGAAAGCTTATGGACTGGGCAGCGGGATCTGGCTGGAACGGCTATGTAATGGAAACTATGAAT
This sequence comes from uncultured Eubacterium sp., assembly GCA_910584065.1. Classification (GTDB taxonomy): domain Bacteria; phylum Bacillota; class Clostridia; order Lachnospirales; family Lachnospiraceae; genus Eubacterium_F. The sequence goes on along the minus strand of CAJTZN010000024.1, from coordinate 36,684 downwards.
TATTTGCGGATATTGAACCGGGAATCCCACTGTTTATAGGAGATCGGATATGCAGCAGTTGAATACATTTAGGAAGATTTCCGGATCATTATACCAGCTGGGATTAGAACCAGTATACGTGTATCTGCCGGAAGAATGCCAGGGGACAGGCTCTGAGGCGGAAGCATTGGATTTGTACAGAAGGGGCGCGGTTTTTGTATATCTGCGGTATTTGGTTGATGTTTTTACGGAAGAACTGGTATCACTCGCGGAGGCGGTATATGGCAGGGCAACCACTCTTTTCGTGGATAATCAGGGTGAGTATGCACAGAATTGGGATACATGGAACTGGTCTGTGGGGGATGTTAAATACGGGCAGAGCAGGCTGTTATCTTTCTGTGGATATGATGTCCTGATCCCCCAAAACGCACTGTTTACAGTAGATGAGGAAGGAATACACATTCCGGTCGTCCGTTTGGGAAAAAAGAGGACGGAGAAGTGCCGGGAAGCGGTTTTATCGTGGAACGGACAATTTAGAGGTATCCTTCAGGCAGGCGATGTATTCCGGGAAGAAGTACAGATCCGGTATGTGGGAGAACTATATGGAAACAGGGAAAAGATGGTTCGAAGATTTGTTTATCCGACGGGGGAGCCGCGGTGGGAGCCGGAGGAGATAGAGGTAGAAGTGAATCTGTGCTGGACAGGTGAAGAAAAAGCGGCATTTATATTTCCTGAGAATGTGTGTTTGTCTTTTTCGACATATCCGCCAGTAAAAATGGAAACATGTATGCTGCGTTTTACACGGGGAATCGGAGAATATTATCTGGTCATGTCCGGAAAGGGAAGTTTTTTGGACGATGCGGACGTGGCAGTCGGTTCAAAAGGGATTTTCCGGATTACAAAAGGTGACAAAGTGGAAGTTGTTATCGTACCGGAAGGATATATCGGAACAGAAGATCTGTCTGTGGAGGTATCCGCGCTTAGGCTGCATGCGCCGTTTTATGCGTCGGGGGTGGAACTGGAACCGGATCATGCCGTACCCGTATTTCCCGGAGAAGGGAGCGGGTTGGGGAATTTCGTGAGAAAGCGGCTTGACCGGAAGCTGCAGGAAATCGGTGTGCCGGTATATCACAAAGACATTTGGTTTGGCAGGGGCATGTTCGACTGCTGTTTTCTCGACCGGAATATTTTGTGGTACAGTCTGTATGCGGCCGAGGAGACATTTCCGGGAATTTCCCTTTGCCATGTGGAGCAGAAACTTGCGCATGTGCTGCTGTCCGATGAATATTTTGCGGTGCTGGATCATCATGCGATAGATGCTTTTACCGTTCCGTATACAATAGATTCGCAGCGGATCAGGTGCGCGGAACAGATGGGATATCCGGGGGACCGGTGTGAACGGCTGGCTAAATGCTATCCGGCTGGCCAGACATTTTTGGAGGAAAGCACATTCCGGCAGGCGGTCGGGCAGGCGGGGTGTCCGTATACAGAGGAAATCCGGGCGGCGTGCCATCATTACCGGGTGCCGGTAAACGGTCGAGAGATATCCTTTCCACCGGAAGGGTGGAAGGAACAGGGGATTTTTTTGGTGATAAAAAAGGGCAGGAGCAATTCTGTCAGTGAATGGGCTGAAGACGCGGAAACCTGGGGTTTTCCGTCTGAAGATATCGAAGCGGAGCAGACGCTTCTAAAAAAAATCTGCGGAGAAAAGCGGGCAGCCGCATGGAAGCCTGTAGTCGGGAATCCGGAATGGGAGGGCAGCATCGTTGTCTGCACCAGGAAAGAAAAGGATGGATGGAACTGGCTGCTGGCGCTGCAGGCGAAAACAGGTGAGGTGGTTTTCGATGACAGATCAGAGGAAACGGCGCTCACACAAAAATGACGAGGAGGTATTTGTTATGGCGAATGTACAGGCAGCAGTAGAGGCGCAATTGTTTGGCGCGAACGTGGTCGGGGTGGTGTCACGCGGGAAGAAGGATCAAAAGATGATCACACAGTTTCTTGTTATGCCTTCTGAACAGGAGGAAAATCAATCGTTTACCGTTGATGATGTGGTGAAAGAAATCAACAGGACGATTTATATTATTGAACACGATGGAAAAGAAAGTTCTGGGGGCTACAATGCACCAGTAAAGTCCGAGGATGTCAAGAACGCGTTGAAAATCTTTGGACTAGAAGATGCGGAATTTACATTTATGCAGACGTTTGTCTATTATAAAGGGGAAAAAACAATAGCTAATTCTACAAGCAAAATAGTTGATCAGAAGAAAGGCGATTTGTTGATTGCTGGAGAGCAGGCATCGGATAATGATCAGGAAACAAAAAAACATTTAGAATATGCAATTGGCATTCGCATTAAGTCACAAAAACGCCCATCTACAGACGATTTTAAATTTTTGTCAATAAGGGATATTTACATTAATGTATGGGATACAGAGCGACAAAAGGTTTTAGACCGCATGAATATCTGGACGCTGGATGAAATCGGGGAAAACTTGAGTCTTGAACTGGTATAGGGGACTACTATGAATGCAGAAATGATGCTGCTCTTTGACATTGGAGACAAAGGCGAAGGCCGTCTGTATGCGGATATACAGGCGGATAAACTGAACCGTTTTGCGGGAGAGCTATGTTTTCGGAATCGTATAAATTTTCAGGAAGCCGCCGGTTTATTCGGCGGCGACTTTGTATGCCCGCCGAAACTGGAGCAGCAGGGATTTGACATCGGTCAGCATGTGGAAGGCCGGGCCGCTGTATATTATCTGATCTCCGACGGCTCATTTGGCGTGACGGTCAGCTTTTCCAAAGACTGGGACGGCAGGTACGGACAGGGGAAGTTCTGTATTGAAAAGATGAAAGGGAGCGTGCAATACAGGGCCGATGGCGGGAAGAAGAGTGGACAGTATGAGATTTTCCTGTCAGGGACATTTCGTCTGGGGGGACAGTATGCCCAGGCCACTCTGAAGCTGCAGGTAACGGGCGGGGAAACAGACACGGCGCAGAGACGGCTGGATGAAGGGACACCGAAAGCGGAAACGGTTATCACACTCAGATTTGGAAGCATTGAATTAGCGGATTTTATTGATTCCATATCGGGAATGAACAGCTATACTTCGCTCCCGCTGCCGCAGCAATACGCGAAACCAGAAAAGATTTTTTCATTGGAAGCAACGTTAAATCTTACGGAACAGAGCTTCTCGCTTTGGGGCACATATCAGTTCAAAGAGAAGTCAGGTTTGACATTTATGCTTCGGTTTTCCAAACAAAACGGGCAGTATACGTGGTGGATGGGGCTGCAGCTGCAATGTTTTTCGCTGTCAGATATTTCGGATTCACTGAATGGGGCGGAGGAATTTCTCGGATTGGGGGAGATTGAAGGAGCCGTTTTCTTATCCAGTGTGAGGCAGACCATAACGGTGCCGGATGACAGGCCACTTCCGCAAATGAATCACGAAGCGTGGAACGGCGGGGCAGGTCCGGTATGTCAGGAAGGTAAAGGTGAAAGGGAGCTGTTACTGGACAGGGGACTGACGTTTCGGATCAGGCTGGTATTGACAGACAGCTTCCTGCAAAATGTATGGGATATGCAGGGAGACTGTATACTGTCAGGCTTTATTCCGGCGGAACCGGGGCAGCGGATTTCCCTTTGCGGATATGTGGATCAGATTACATTCCTTGGATTCCTGTGTATTACGGAACTTAATGTAAAGATAGAGAAGCAGGGGAACGGGGGAGAGTTTGTTTTTTCTGCAGCGGGAAATTTGCAGATCTCTTTTCCGAAACTTACACTGCCGGAATTCATGGTAAATATCGTTTATGAGAAAACATCAAAGCATAAAAAAATAAAGCTGACAGGTAAAATTGGAACCATCAAAGAACCGCTTGGTATTCCGCAGACTACATTGGAAGAAGTTTCTTTCTGCGCGATGTCCGAATCCGTTCAGGAAGTAGAAAAAGCACTAGAAAAAGAGAACATTACAGAAACCGTGTATTTTGCGGGAAAAGTCAGTATCTCGGACGTGACGCTGAGCGCCAGTATTTTATTTTCTGAGCGCCAGCCGAAAGTAGTGGAGGTCCGGGTCGGTGATGGGGAGAAGCAGAAACTTTCGATCAGCGGCCTTGTCAGGAAGTATTGCGGCGTGGAGTGGGTGGATATTTTGGATATTCAGTTATATAACGGCCGGATCTGGTATTGCGCAGGGCAAAGTGCGGTTATTCTAAATGGTGTAGTATACTGGCCGGGATTATGTGCGCAGCTGGATACAAAAATTTTCTTTTTACCTGAATGCACCCTTTCTTTGGGTTGGAACGAAGAAAACAACCTGTCTGCAGCTGCGCGGATCAAGGATGAGATCAATTTAGCCTTTGTTCGATTTTATTTGCAAGAGCAGGGTGAACATGTGGTTACAGGTCCGGAGGTATCGATTGCCGTATCTAAAAAGAAAAGTACGAGGGAGTTTAAACTGCATACTTCTGTGGAAATGCTTTCTAAAAAAATCGGCGATATTGATATTAAAGTAAGAAAGAAAAATATGGAAGGAGAAATAGACTTTAAAGGAGATTTTTTCTTACATGGTAAGATTGGTTTTATAATGGATGAAACGGGATTCCACCTGAAGGGCTCTGAGTTTTACAAACAACCGAACGTAAATATGAAAATTCCGAATATGAAACCGGGAAATGGTTCCTGCAAAGTGAGGATTTTGGAAAGTCCTGAAATCAAAACGAAGCTGAAGATAACATCTAAGGGAATCAATTTAGATAAGGAACAGCTGGCGATAAAGTTTTGTGTGATAATAAAATTCAATTCAGAATCTGTGTTCTCGAAAGAGGGAGGTGAAGAGTTTGCGGAAATTCCATTTGATGATCTGGAAGTAACGATAAAAAAGGAAGATTGTTCCTCATTATCCTGTGAAAAGTTTCTGAAAATATTAGGGGAAAATATTAAAAATATTGGAGCGGACATCTTTGAACAGGCAATCAGCCTGAAATGCTTTGATCATATTATGACGGAAGAAGGGATGAAAAAACTGATCAAATTTCTCACAATCGAGGGAATCACGTGGGGGATCAATGAGCTGGTAAGTTATCTGATCTGCCAAGGGTTAAAAGAAGCATTGGCAAAATCCCTTGTGGGGGCATTGACGAGCGTTCTGTCCAGTGAATGGGAGGGCATGGTGGGAATGGCGAGTATCGCATTATCCCTTGTTGGTCTTTTTGGTGTTATTGATACAGAGGGGAATTATACGGTAGGGAAGAGGGCGCCGGAAGCTTGCGGGGAAGGGTCGGAGAATGGTCCGGCAGTACCGGAAGCGCCGATGTTATCTTTTGAAGAGGATGTATTGAAAATCTGCTGGAAGGCGTGTGACAGGGCGGATGGATATTACCCGATCGTGACAGAGAAGTCTGCTTCAGGGGAAACGTTTCAATTAGCTCTGGGTGGCTGTGAGGATACCGGAGCGGGGGAATACCAGTTTGATGTGAGGGTAATTGATGAGGAAAATATAAATGATTCGTACGGAAAACAGAGATTATACCGGGTTGCGACAGGAAATGAATACCAGATCGGGGTGTATGCATGGAATCAGGAAGGAGCGGTGAAGGGAAAGGATGCCTCTGTTTATTTGTTAAAGCGTCCGGAGAATATACGGGTGCGTTATTTTTGCATGGAAAAGCGGCTTTGTATCACCTGGGATGAAGTGGAACGGGCGGACGAGTATGAGGTGGAGAGCGTATGTAAGAGAAGGGGAGAAAAACAACAGGAAACAGCTGTCAAAAAAAGAGCGGACGAAAAAAGGCAGATTGAAATGCAGCAGGAGCCGGACCGGGCGGTAACGGTTATGATCCGGGGAAAGGCGGGGACTGTTACAGGTCCGGCGGCGGTATTTGGCGCGCTTTGGCTTTATGATATACAGGCACCAGAGAATATTAGCACCTATCCGGCGAATGAGGGGATCGTGGTGGAGTGGGAACGGGTTTCGTTTGCCGACAGATACCGGGTCATATGTTGTGATGCTGCTGGAAACAGGGTTGACGTGCAGGAGGTAGCCGAATCCGCAACTCTCGTACGTTTGGACAAACTCGCGGAACATATTTCTTACCAGATCACGGTTCAACCCATGACGGAAGAAATAGAGGGGAGAATTTCGCGGGTGGTCAGCATATTGTGGAAGCAGCTTTGCGTACCTGAGATTTTAGAAGTTATATGCAGGGAGGACGGACTTGTGACAGTCATTTGGGAGACAGACGATGACAGGTACAGACAGCTATTGTATCCGGATGGAAGAGTCCTTACACTGGATGCGCGACACATTTCCTGTGAGTGGTCGAGAGGGGAGAAGGCGAAACTAAGGTTGGTAGAACCGTTCAGGCAGGGGCAGTGGAGCCGCCCGGTTTCTTTGGAAGTAGTGCCGATGCCGAAAAATGTGGGTGCGTGCATTCAGGGGAAAAAACTGTGCATAACGTGGGAACATCCAGGGGTGGATGCGGATCATACATATGGTGTGGAACTTATGACCAGAGACGGTCACAGGGTCGTAGAGCCGTTAGATGGTACCTGCTGGCAGACAGAACTCTCAAATCGTGAGGCAGAAGCGTCAGTGCGCGTCTGTCTTTACACGATAGACGGAGCAGATCGGAGGAGGCGCTCCGGTGCGGTGGAGATATCTTTGAATTGACGTAAATAAAAACGTAAATAAAAAGGAGGGATTGCAAGAAAAAGGACTTTTATTTAGGGAATTATTGCAGTATAATTGATTATGTAGGAAAAGGGCTGGTTGCAGAAGAGGGAGGTGCGATTTGCGCCAAATAGTATTTGATTTCATAAAAAAGAAATATAAGATAGTACCGGAATACCCGTGGCAGAAGTATGACAGCAATGCCGTATTTCGTCATAGCGACAATAATAAATGGTTTGCTCTCGTCATGTGCGTACAAAGATGCAAGCTGGGTCTGCCGGGGGACGACCCTGTTGATGTGATCAATCTGAAAGTGGATGATATGTTCTTCCGCGATATGATCATTCAGGATAACGGCATCATGCCTGCGTATCATATGAATAAGCAGCACTGGATCTCGGTTCTTCTGGATGGGACCGTTGCAAAAGACAGGGTTTTTGACTTGATCCATATGAGTTTTCTGGCGACGGCTTCGACACTCAAAAAGGCGAGGGGGATATAGGATGACTACATATAAAAATACGATAAAACTTTTTATCCAAAGCATAAGTGTGAGCGTGCCATACGCCATTTTACTGTTGGCGGAAAATGTGTTTTTATTCCGTTTGCTGCGGAGTTTTGTGCTGGCGGATCCTATGGAGGCACAGTCTATTTATTTCATATCGGACTTAAATTATCTGTGTGTGATGGGATTTCTGTTCTTTGTTTTTATTTCTTATGAATTTATGCGGAAGGGCACAAGTGCGGGCTTGGATGAAACGCTGCGGGAGAGGGCGTGGATCGTGGAGGGGTACCAGCTTCTGGTTCTCGGGACTATGGTTCTTCTGTATGCGGTCATCTTTCTGATCTATATGGGGGTTGGCTTCTTTTTACTCCATATGCCGGCGGCTTGTATGTCCGAATTGTGGAACGTGCTGTCAGTTAATGTGTTTCTCATCTCGGTCACTTCTGCCATGATGGGGTATCTGGTGTCCAAAATCCGCAAGCGGTTTGCCGGATATTTTGTCATTCTGTTTGGCGTATTGCTTACGGTTCCGCTTACGGTCGATTTTTTATTGAAATGGCAGATTTGGTATGGGATCCCGGTATTTGTATTGAGGGACTGGCTTTGTATCCTGCCGCCGGATATTGACGCGTTTCCGGATCCACTTTACGGCGTTCAGGTGGAGGGGTACCGGATCGCGACGATGCTTGCCTGGATCGGAGCAGGTAGTTATGTTTTTGTGTGTAAGCGGTGGAAACGAAGAAAAAAGAAAATGGTAGTAAGTACGATTGTTCTTGTCGGATGGCTTGTCGCCTGCGGGTTCTTTGTTGTGAACAAGGGAAGTATCCTGCTGATGGGAGCTCATCCAGACGCCGCGGCGTTTCAGCAGGCTGCCTATGATGGGGGAGAGAAGGTTCAGGAGGATGTCGATTTTCAGGTAACGTCTTATGAGATGGATATTCGTTTTGGGCGTGAGTTATCGGCCGTGGTGGGGATGGAACTCGGAGACGGGGCAGCGCTGCCACAGTATACATTTACACTCTTTCACGGATACGAAGTTTCGGATGTGCAGGATGCGGAAGGAAGATCATTGGAGTTTGTGCAGGACGGGGACTGGGTGACGATCGGGAATCCAGATCAGGCAGATTGCTCATCCATTACTGTTTCCTACCACGGAAGCAGCCCGGCGTTTTACGCAAACCGGAATGCCTGTTTTCTTCCTGGCTTTTTTGCATGGTATCCAAAAGCCGGGAAAAGAAATGTGTATTCAGATGGGCAGTTTATGTGTGTTGATGAGTATACGTCGCATTTTCGAATAGCGGTGCAGGGACTGAAAACGGCCAGCAATCTGGCGGTGAATGGAGACGGTTTTGAAGGGGATTCTTCGAACGTCCTTTTGCTTGGCGGCGTCTATGAGGAGGCCGAACGGGACGGCGTCTGCCAGATCACGTATCCATTGTCGGGACTGACAAATCTTGTGGCTTCTGCGGTGGATTCGCAGGAATTTGAAGAGGCATGGGAGAAATTACTGGCATGTTACGGCCTTACGGGAGATACGGCCCTGGACTTGCCGGCGCAGGCGAAGAAACGGGTCGTGATTCCGACAAGTACATTGTATAATGGGCTTGGCAGTTATTACGAATTTGACGATTATGTGATGATCGGGCAGGCGGTATCGGAATATGAAGTGATGAAAAATAAAGTCCGGGCGAAGGGAAAAGAAGCGTTAAAAAATATTTTCTTTATGTTGAACCTAAATGAAGAAACAGATGTAAATGAAATGGAATTATTGGGTGATGAGTTGGAAGAGTCTGAGATGTCAGAAGAAGACAGGCTTCAAGATCTGCTTGTACGTCTGCTGAAAACGAATGGCGTGCAGCCGACAGCCCGGGCTGTTATGGCATATCTTATGGATGAAAACGATGATTGTTTACCGGAGCAGTTTTTGCAGCGTCTGATGGACGGAAATGGGCAGGATAAACAGGAATAGCGAGAAGGAGGACGGCATGATAAAAATAGATTCCGTAACAAAAAAATTTAAACACCGTGAGGCAGTCCGGGACTTTACGTGCGAACTTGCCGCGGGATGCTATGGCATGTTGGGGCCGAATGGCGCGGGTAAGACGACGCTGCTTCGCTGTATTTTGGGATTATATCCGGTGACTTCAGGCAGCGTGGAGATGGAAAACGGCATGACGATCGGGTATCTCCCGCAGAAATTCGGCCTGTTCCGGGAATTAAAGGTAATAGATATGATGGATTATTTTGCTGTTGCGAAAAAGGTGCCGAAAGGGAAACGGACCGATGAGATCATGCGGGTATTGGATCTGGTCCATTTGTCTGACCGCGCGCAGGATAAGGCGGGGCAGCTTTCGGGCGGGATGCAGCGACGCCTCGGCATCGCGCAGGCAGTCTTGGGGGATCCGGATGTCCTTCTGTTTGATGAGCCGACGACGGGACTCGATCCGGAGGAACGAGCGAGGTTTAAAGAAATTATCCGCCAGTTAGACCGTGAGAGGAAATGTATCGTGATCTCCACGCACATTGTAGAGGATGTGGAATCTGTTTGTGACCGCGTGATCATGATGAAAGACGGGGAATTGCTGGAGTATGCGACCGTGGCAGAGGCGTGTGCGTTTTCGGGGGAAGAGGACGGCACGCTCGAACAGGGGTATTTGGCGAGGTTGAACAGGCAGGGGTAAGCCGGCGGGATGATAGGGTTATGCCGATGGGGTTAAACAGGCGGGGTTAAACAGGCGGGATTAAGTCGGCATAGTTAAGTGGGCGAAAGGAAATGAATGCGCAAAAGGGATGACAAATGTATGGTGAAAATGTATGTGGTACAGATGACGAAAAGTAAAATACGGTTTATCGTTCCGGTTGTTGTACTGCTGTTTCTCATGCCGGCTATTGTTTGGACGATCGTGTCGTCTGGAAATTCCAGTGATGTGAGGCAGGCGGATATTATTCGCCAGCTGCACGTGTGGATCCCGTTGTTTTCGGGGTGGTGGCCGATCGTATTTACGACGGATTTTTTCTCTTCTGACGGCAATGAGTTGATGTACTTGTTCCACAGGCAGATTTATGTTTTTGTGGGGCAGCTGGCAGCGATGTCGGGTTATCTGCTGCTCGTGGTCGGCGGTTTTTGTCTGTATGGAGCGATATGCCCGATGGAAGAGGTTGTTTTGTGGCAGCTTCTTTACGAGTCCGCGATGGTGGGAAGCCTTACTTTTTTTACCTGCTTTTTATTGCAGAATACGGGAGCGGCGCTCATGGTCAGTGTTTTATACTGTATCTATCTGAACTTATTTGATCCGCTGAATATGTTTGGTTTTTTGTCTGTGTTTCCGAGGGAGATGCAGTCCGCAGCCTGGGATCCGGTGCTGTCGGTGAAAGCGGCAGCGGGTACGTTTGTCTTTCTGGCAGGCGGTACGCTGTTATTTCAGGTGCGCCGGGTGTATAAATAGAAGGATGCCGGATGGCACTTGCCTCAGTCGGGGATGATGTGATAAAATAAGTGATGGCAAGTTGCTCCGCAACTTGATTTTGATACATAAACCAGAACCAGAATGGATGGAAGACAAATGAAACAATACACACGGGGAATCCGGGACGGGATCCCGATCGCGCTCGGATATCTTTCGGTCAGCTTTACGTTTGGACTGATGGCGGTCGGTGAGGGGCTGGCCTGGTGGGAGGCAACGCTGATGTCAATGACAAACTTAACATCGGCAGGGCAGTTTGCGGCGCTGCCGCTTATGGCAGCCGGAGGGGCATGGTTTGAGATGTTTTTGACACAGTTCGTCATCAATCTCCGCTATGCGCTCATGTCATTGTCCCTGTCGCAGAAAGTGGATGCGTCGATGAGTACGGCGTACCGCCTGATCCTGGGATTTGCGAATACGGATGAAATCTTTGCGGTCGCGATGAGTAATCCACATCTGGTCGGGCGCGCTTATTTGTTTGGGCTTGCTACGATGCCGTTTCTGGGCTGGAGTGCGGGGACGCTGTTTGGCGCCCTGATGGGCCAGATTTTGCCGGCGTCTGTCGTCTCGGCACTCGGGATTGCGATTTACGGGATGTTTCTAGCGATTATCCTGCCGGCGGCAAGGGAGAAAAAGCCGGTGCGGGTCGTCGTGGCGGTTGCGGTCTCGATCAGCTGCCTGTTTTATTATGTGCCGGGACTGAAAAATGTCAGCAGTGGTTTTGTGATCATTCTTGCATCCGTCGCGGCTTCGGCGGCGGGAGCCTGGCTGTTTCCGGTAAAGGAGGTGGAGAGCGGTGATCAGTGAGAAAACCTTTTTTGTCTATTTGGCGATCATGGCGCTCACGACGTATGCCATACGTGTCGTGCCGCTCGTTTTGTGCAGGGGGAAGATTAAAAATGTGTTCCTGAAATCTTTTCTGACGTATATTCCCTATGCGGTACTGGGGGCGATGACATTTCCGGCTATTATTTATTCCACGCAGGGAATCGTGTCCGCGCTTGTGGGTACGGCGGCGGCAGTTTTACTGGCGTATCGGGGAAAGAGCCTGCTTACGGTGGCGATGGCGGCATGTATCGCTGTTTATGCAGCAGAGTGGATTCTGCGGGTGATCTGACAGAAGGAGGGATGGGTATGAGAAAATATATTATGCCTGCATAGCACTGGCTATGGCAGAGGCAGATTTGTTATAGTCAATGCGATTCCTAAAGAATAGAACGATATTTAGGAGGCATACATGGGCTATAAAAAAGCAGAAGAGATCCTGCCGGGTGAACTGATCGACAGGATCCAGCAGTATGTGGACGGGGAAAGCATTTACATTCCGCGCAAGTCCGCGCACAGGCGGGCATGGGGAGAGGGAACGCAGATCAGGCAGGAACTTTCCAGGAGAAACCGGCAGATTTATAAAGATTATCTCGGTGGGGAAGGGGTTTTGGAACTGGCCGGGAAGTATTATTTGTCGGAGAAGAGAAAGTGCTAAAACCGACATGTCACAAAATTATGGAAAAGTGAATCCATAGAAAAAAGAAGGAGCAGATAGATGTATATTGACGAGGAGATTGTCTTGCGGGAGGACTTGCCGGAAGGATTGCGGCGTGACTTTGCGGAACTGCGGGAATATTATGATGCAGGTGATTGGTTTCTGTTTGACACGTTTTTTGAGGCAGTGGAAGCGAGCGTCAAGGCGTATTATCTGGCGGGGAAGATCAGCAGGGAGGATTTGAATTGTATTTTTAGGAAATATGGGATTTTGTGAAAAGGGTATTTATGCTGTGCTTTGAGCGGGGAAGTGAAATAAGTCCCGCTCATCTTCAAATAAAAAAATGTATGAGGTAGACCAGTGGCTATATCAATGTTATGATGTGTACAAAAGGATTGCCAGAAGTCTGAGAGATGGCGGCGTGTTCCTTTTGGCGGATTATACAGCGTGCTGCGAGGAGGAAGAGGGATTATTGCGTGATGTCTGCTTTGAGAGGCGGAAAAAATGGAACGTTCCGGCAGAGCGTTACGTTCATTTTGACATACCGCTGACGCTGGAGCACGAGATGGGACTATTGCAGGATGCCGGCTTTTCTATTCAGCAGGTGATCGACGAGCCGGAGGAAGCGACTTTGATCGTGGCAAAGAGAGGCAAAATTTTTTACTTGTAATTTCGCCTGCATTATGTTATATTATTTTTTAGAAAAAGGCATCTGCTAGTAACAGATGCCTCGCGGGTATGTCGATAGATGGTTAGCCCAGATTATAAGTTAACAAAAATAGTCACCTTAGTTTTGCGGACCGGGGTGGCTATTTCTGCGTGTTACTATCTTTACCGATAGAGTATCCTATTCCGAAACAGGTCAAGCCGAAGCTTAACACTGCTATAAGTCCTAATATATCTATTGGCTTCGCCCTCCTTTCCCAGAAATCAAGGATTTCTTTAGATTCCCTTTCGGGTTTCTATGTAATCAGAGGGTCACAGTCCCTCTGTTGAGGGCTAACCACCTACCATCCTGATAATACCCAAAACAAATCTTACCATAATACGACAAAAAACTCAATAGCGACATCATTATCTGGCAAAAAAAGCAGTTGACAATTTGTAAACAAATAATTATAATATTCCATAACACGTAGAAGAGACGAGTAAAATGTGGTAACATGACAGAGAATGGTGACGGAACGCGCGATCCGCGAACGGCGGCGACGCGTCAGGCTGGAATCACCAGCATGGGAAGCATTTGAAAACTACCTCTGAGTGGCCCCAATCCGGTCCGGTGACGCCGTTATCGTCAAAATGAAGCCGGGTATTTGCCATGTCGCTGAGATGGCGGCCTGCCGTACAATGCGTTGGAAGAGCAAATGCCAAAAAGGGTGGACCCGCGGGAATATTTCGAAAGTGATACCCCGTCCCTGTGACCGATCGTGTTTGTAGGGGCGGGGTTTGTTGTATTTGGGGAGAGCAGCTGCGCGTGTACGCCCTGATTTGCGTGACGCGTGCGAGGAAAAAATCAATTTGCCATGAAAGACGGGCAGGAAAGGACAGTGAGTGTTTTGAAGATCAAATTGAAAGACGGTTCCTGCAAGGAATATGCGGAGCCAATGGCGATCATTGACATTGCGAAAGATATCAGCGAAGGCCTGGCAAGGGTGGCCTGCGTGGCAGAACTGGACGGGGAGACCGTGGATCTGCGGACAGTCGTAGACGGAGAGCATGAGCTGAACATTCTCACGTTTGACAGCGAGGAAGGAAAGGCAGCGTACCGCCACACGACCGCGCATGTGCTGGCGCAGGCGGTCAAACGCATGTATCCGGAGGCGAAATGTGCGATCGGGCCGTCGATTGAGAACGGTTTTTATTATGATTTTGATATGGAATCATTGGATCGGGAGGCGCTGGACGCTATAGAAAAAGAGATGAAGAAGATCATCAAAGAGGGGGCGGTACTCGAGCGGTTTACCCTTTCGAGGCAGGAAGCGATCGACCTGATGAAGAAAAGAGATGAGCCCTACAAAGTGGAACTGATCGAGGATCTGCCGGAAGATGCGGAACTTTCATTCTACCAACAGGGAGAGTATATCGATCTGTGCGCCGGGCCGCACCTGATGAGCACGAAGCCGGTCAAGGCATTCAAGCTGACATCCTCGTCGGGCGCTTACTGGAGAGGGAATGAGAAGAACAAGATGCTGACACGTATTTACGGAACGGCATTTACGAAAAAAGCGGATCTGGACGCGTATCTGGCGCACCTGGAGGACATCAAAAAGCGCGACCACAATAAACTCGGGCGCGAGATGGAGATTTTTACGACGGTGGACGTGATCGGGCAGGGACTTCCGCTCCTCATGCCAAACGGCGTGAAGATCGTGCAGAAGCTGCAGCGGTGGATCGAGGACGAGGAGGATAAGCGGGGTTATGTCAGGACGAAGACGCCGCTGATGGCGAAATCCGATCTGTACAAAATTTCCGGACATTGGGATCATTACAAAGAGGGAATGTTCGTGCTCGGCGACGAGGAAAAAGACAAGGAAGTATTTGCCCTGCGGCCGATGACCTGTCCGTTCCAGTATTACGTATTCAAAGCGGGACAGAAGTCGTACCGCGATCTGCCGTGCCGTTATGGGGAGACTTCGACGCTGTTCCGAAATGAGGAATCCGGTGAGATGCACGGACTTACAAGGGTACGGCAGTTTACGATTTCAGAGGGACATCTCGTCGTCCGTCCGGATCAGATGGTACAGGAATTTAAGGACTGCATCGCGCTGGCACAGTACTGTCTGCAGACACTGGGACTGGAGGAAGATGTGACGTATCATCTTTCCAAATGGGATCCGGAGAATGCGGAAAAATATATCGGCGAGCCGGAGGTATGGGAAGAAACCGAGGCTCATATCCGGGGAATCCTGAACGAACTGAACATTCCGTTTACGGAGGACGTCGGCGAAGCGGCTTTTTATGGCCCGAAAGTGGATATCAACGCGAAAAACGTATACGGCAAGGAAGACACGATGATCACGATCCAGTGGGACGCTCTACTCGCCGAGCAGTTTGATATGTATTACATTGACGAGAACGGCGACAAAGTCCGTCCGTATATTATCCACAGAACATCGATCGGATGCTACGAGAGGACGCTGGCCTGGCTGATCGAAAAATATGCCGGGAAGTTCCCGACCTGGCTCTGCCCGGAACAGGTGCGCGTGCTGCCGATTTCGGAAAAGTATGCCGATTATGCGGAGCAGGTACGCGCGGAACTGGCGGATCACGGAATCGACGTTACAGTGGACGGCCGGTCGGAGAAGATTGGATTCAAGATCCGTGAGGCAAGGCTGAAAAAGATCCCATATATGCTGATCGTCGGCCAGAAGGAGCAGGAAGAAGGGGTCGTATCGCTTCGCAGCCGCTACAAAGGCGATGAGGGGCAGGTATCCCTGGCAGATTTTATAAATGATATTTCAGAGGAAATTCGCACGAAAGAGATTCGTACGATCGAAGGAGGCGCTGATGGAACAGAATAATAATGTGAATGGAAAAGCGATCGCGTCGTTTATTGTTTCTTGTGTGGCACTGCTCAGCGGCTGCTGTGTCTGGTATATCGCCGTGGTCTGCGGAGTCGTTGCCATCGTTCTCGGGATTCTTGCGCTGCGGGAGGGCAACCGCAGGCAGAAGGATCTGGCGATCGCGGGTATCGTCGTCGGCGCGACAGGATTCGCGATCGGCATCGTGGCGGCGGTATTGTATATTATGCTGTTTTCCGCGGCGGGGAATGGATCCTATACGCCGAAGGATAGTTCCGATACGGTGCTTATGGCGGTGCGGGAACTGAAAAGTTTTTTCAGGTGACACGTCGACAGGAACGATGTTTAAGTTGTTGTTAAATTTGGAAAGGAGTTTGTCATGGAGGATAATTATTTGCAGCAGGATGATTTTGTAAAGCCGGTAGAACAGGAGCCGGATGAAAAGAGGGGACTTGGGATCGCGGCGATCGTGCTTGGCGTCTTATCCATTCTTTGCTGCTGTGTGGGAGTGGGTTTTGTTTTTTCCATCATTGGCGTGGTGTTTTCCATCATCTGCCTTGTCAAGGGAACCGGATCGGGGAAGACATTTGGCATCGTCGGGATCATATTGAACGGGATTGGATTTCTCATGGGAGTATATATGATCATTTCGCTTGCCATGATGTTCAACTGGGAGAATTTCAATATCGAGACATTTAACCAGTTAGAATACATTGATCCGAACGATGAGGAGGCATTGTATAACTGGCTGCAGCAATTTTTCAGGGTGGATATAAGCGGATATTATTACTAGGGTATATCAGGGATGGGAGATGTTTAAACTGGAGGATTGAAATTTTGGCTGGACTATGATAGAATTTCAATTATAGAAAAGTGCCCATGATGGGGGCGGCAGCCTTCTGAACCCATGACCGGTTCGCCGGAATACAGAGGAAGGGAGGTGCGTATCATGACAACTGCGGATATTATTTTAATATTCATTGGGGTTATCGGCTTGCTGATTTCCTTTGGAAGTTTGATTGTTGCGATTCTGACCTTTCTCGATAAGAGAAGCAGGAAGAAATAAAAATGCCTAACCTGTCTGCCAACAGGTTAGGCGGTGCTCAATAGAGCATTACCCAATCGAGAGGCATCCACCCTTGGAGTGAGTGCTTTTCTTATGTTATTTATACCATAAACCGATAAAAATATCAAGTGTTTATAGATGAATACCAAACACAACAAGCAGATTTTTAACCATCCATTGTAAAAGGATGAGCAGTATCCCGGCGTAAAGATAACCGCTTTTGAGGGAAAGTCCTTTCATGAAACGTGTTTCGCGGGAGGACTTTTTTCGCGCGGCGATCCATTCCACGGTATGGCTGATCATGAACAGCGCGTAGAGGACCGCGACATACGGGACAAATGGATGGTAAAGAAACGATGCGATCAGGTCGCCCTCCAAAAGCGCGCTTATGGCGCGGGTGCCGCCGCAGCCCGGACAGTACAGGCCGGAAACCCGGTAGAACAGGCAAGGGGGGATGGTTTCGGTCAGTTCAATGTGGAGACGGCCGGAGTGGATGAGGAAAAGGAACGCGAAAAGCAGGAGTGCAACAATAAGACCGAGGATGTAAAGTATTTGTTCGGCGGATCGTTCTCGAAATGTTTTCATGGCGGCCTCCTGTCTGGCGTTCTTTTTTTGCGGAAATATTCCTGTGGCAGCAATTTGTGGTTTCATGTCGGGGATAGCAGCCAGTCGATCAGGTACAGGGACTTGATGCCATCGTAGGATTTGATATAATTCCGATCCATCGATAAAACGATCTTTTCATAGTTATCCGGTATCATGCGCAGCGGCCGGAGTTCCCGTTCGCGGGTTTCCGGGGACTGCATGCTTTCCGTCACCTGTAGATACAGTTTGTCATCCGGCTTTTCTGCCACAAAATCAATTTCAGCTTCTCCGACTTTGCCGATATAAACATGGTAGTCACGTCGAATCAGTTCCAGAAACACGATGTTTTCGATAACGTGCCCCCGGTCCGCATCCCGATAGCCGAGCAGCATGTTTCGGAAACCCATATCAATAATGTAGTTTTTGCCCAATGTTTTCAGCAGCTGCTTCCCCTTCACATCATATCTGCCGACAGAGAAGAAGATAAAGGCGCTGCGCAGCATGGAAATGTATTTATCTACCGTTTTACCCGCGACGTTTTTGCCTTTTCCACTTTGAAGATCGCCTTCATGGGATAAGACATTACCGATCTTGTTCGGGGATGTGATGCTGCCAATATTGGAGCAGAGGAACATCATGATTTTGTGCAGCATACCCTGGTCGGCCTGATTGTTGCGCTGGAGAATATCGCGCAGCACTACGGTAGAGTAGATGCCTTCCAGGGCCTGTGTGCTTCTTGCCTCGTTAAACTGATACTCCCTCAGGATCGGCATGCCGCCGAACTGCAAGTACCGCTGGAATTTTTCTTCCACCGTGACAGAAGGGGCAAACTCGTAGAAGGTCAGGAACTCCTGAAACGACAGGGGCAGCATTCGGATTTCCACATATCTGCCCGAAAGCAGCGTGGAAAATTCCGTGGAAAGCAGGTAGGCGTTGGAACCGGTGATGTAGATATCGACGTCAAAGTCGAGGCGGAACGACTCAATCGCCTTTTCCCAATGATCCACAACCTGTAGTTCATCGAAGATCAGGTATGTCTTTTCGTCCTTCGCCATGCGCTCGCTGACATGATCATAGAAGGCAAGGTAGTCAGTAAGGTCCCGGTAACGCAGCGACTCGAGATTCATGTGGATGATATTGGCGTCGGGGACTCCGTCGTCCAACAGGTATTGATGGAACAGGTCCAGCAGGGACGATTTTCCGCATCTGCGAATGCCGGTGACAATCTTAACCAGATCCACATCTCTGTTTTGAATGAGTTGATCTAAATACTCCGGGCGTTCGATAAGTTCAGCCATAGCGCACCTCCAGGTTTTCTTAACTATAATAATACTCCAAAATTTGAAAAAATCAATAGTTTCGGACTTGTAAGTCGAAAACTTTGTTAAAAAGAGAAGTTTTCGACGAAGAAGTTTAAAAAAATTGCATAAAACATATTTTCGAATTCTACGTCTGAAAAACTTTTCTATCAGTTTGCGCGGATTTGACCCGGATTATACTTGTATGAGCGGGAACTGCCCTGTAATAGCAGTTTGGGGTTTTCTATAGAGGATTGTATCACAGATCTGAAACATTTACAATGAATCCTGCTGTGGGAAATATAGTACCAAAATTTAGCAGGATTTTTGTAAACGGAGGAAAGTGATATGAACAATGTGTATGGATATGCCCGTGTGTCGAGTGTGGAACAAAATGAGGACCGTCAGATGATCGCATTACAGAAGGCAGGCGTCCCCGCGCATCGCATTTTTATGGATAAGCAGTCGGGGAAAGATTTTGACAGGGCCAATTATGAGCAAATGGTGTCGCGGCTGCGGGGCGGGGACCTGCTCTATGTCATGAGCATCGACCGGCTGGGGCGCAATTATGCCGAAATTTTGAAACAGTGGCAGAAGCTCACGAAAGAGATCGGCATTGACATTTGTGTGCTCGATATGCCGCTTCTGGATACGAGGAATGGGAAAGATCTGATGGGGACGTTTATCGCGGATCTGGTACTGCAGATTTTGTCTTTTGTGGCGGAAAACGAGAGGGAAAATATCCGGAAAAGGCAGGAACAGGGGATCGCGGCGGCGAAGGAGCGGGGCGTCCGGTTCGGCAGGCCGAAAACGGTGGTGCCGAGGAATTTCAGGAGTATCGTGAGGGCCTGGGAGAGGGGGGATATTAAGCTGAAGGGGGCGCTGGAGAGGTGCCAGATGAGCAAGTCCACGTTTTACCGGAGATTGCGAGAGATGAGGGGGAAGTGGGGGGATGGGCCGGCGTGAGATAGGGGAGATGCGGAGGGGCGGGTGGGGAGAGGGGGGAAGTACATAAAAACGTAGGTGGGGGATGATTTGAGGGTGTCAAAAAGTTTACTTTTTGACACCCTCATGTTGCAGAATATTTTACCATATTTTGGGCGATAATGCAAATGTTTTTTGTATTTTTGTGATCTTTGATTGTAAATTATCATGGTTATAAAGGAATAAGCATTCGTTTGGCGTTAAATCAGAGAGTATCAAAAAGTAAACTTTTTGAGAAAAATTATTTTAGAGAGGAGAAATGAAAAATGAAAAGAATAAAAAAATTAAGGGGAATAATTTTGGGGGGGGATGCTTATTGCCCTGTTTTGGGTTATCTTAGCAGATGCTCACAATGTCCATGCGGAAGGCAAGGGAACAGGCGAAGTGAAAAGAGGGGAATGGATTCACAATCTTATTTCTGAATTTGAAATGACTTTGGATAAGTCAAATTTTCCGGATGATTACTATGCAGATGTAAAAGAAGGGGGAGCCTATTACGAGGATATCATGTTGGCAGTTGGTTATGGTGTTATTGATTTAGAGGCAGGAAAAAAATTTGAGCCTGAAGAGGCGGTAACACGTGAATTTGCAGCACATACTTTGAATTTTTGTCTTGGATACCGTTTAGATGAAGGATCCCAATACACATTTTCGGATCATCGTGACTGCGTGTATCCAGAGGATGATCAGATTGCATTAAATCGGGGATGGCTTGATCTTGTAAATGGAAATTTTAATCCCAAGGAGCCATTAACGGATTCACAGGCGACGTTTATGATGAAAGATGCGAATGAGATTTTGGCTGCTGCCGTCGTAGATGCTGAGCACGAAAATAAATGGGATGTAAAATCAGGCGTAATAATAGTTCCAAAAGATTCAGAAGTTTTTCTTGATTCTGATACGGTAACAATAAAGGACGGTCACACAATGATTCAAGCTGGAGATGATTTCGCGATATATCAGGGAGAACTTTTAGTACCTTACAAGGCCGTTTCGGTATCAACTACAGATGGAACTACCGTTATTTCTGTAGAGACAGTAGAGTTTGACGAAGTCTTTAAGACAGTTGAGGCTGAGGGGATCATTGATTCTGATGAATTGGTTTTTGAACCGGCAGAAGGGGTGGAACTGACAGATTGTGAGGATGGTATAACAGTATTCCAAAGTCGCGCCTCTAAGAAAATAGCGGATAAGAAGTTTAAAAAAGATATTAAATTGTCTAATGGTGTTAATGTTTCTGTAGAAGGAACAATAAAAAATATAGTAGCAGAGTATAAATTGTTTTCTAGTAATAACGTGCATGCGAAAGTATCCGCAGATATATCGGTGACAGATAAGATCAAAGTGGCATCTGCCGCTCTCGGAAATGCTTCTTTCGAAATTTGTAAAGTTGGTATTCCGGGAGTGGGCGGCCTTACTGTAAATGTTGATGTAAAAGCGGCGGGGGCTATGAGTGCGACGATAAACAGCCATATAGAAATCGGTGTTTCTTATTCAAAAGACTCAGGAATCCGAGTTATGAAATCTTTTAAAGAAAATGGCGGAACAAATAGTACAATTTCGGCAGAGGCATCTTTAGGAGTTGGCGCTAAATTGGGAATAACAGATCTCAAAGTGTTATCCGGGTATGTTAGTGCAAATGCAGGTATTACAGGAAAGTTTATAGACAGCATTTATAGTGATGGGAAAAAGCCGGTAAACTGCAGGACGCTTTTGGCGTATATGTATGCGGATTATGGTGTACAGGCAAGTTGTGCTTTTGTAAAGGAGCAATATAAAAATACAGTTGAGGTGTTCAATCTTAAAAGCAGTCCGATTCGTGTATATCGTCACTATGAGGATGGAAGTGAAGTTGCGTCTTGCGCAAGAGGCGAAACACTCGAATATTTTACGAAGCATAATTCTAAATATTTTGGGACGGGATGGTCTGACGGGTTTGGAAAATATGGATATGATGAAGAAGGGAAACCATTTCAGATTTTTGAATATACTCTTGATTCAAATTATGCCACAATCACAAAATATTATGGCAATATGCCATATGTAGTTATTCCTGAAAAAATAGATGGTCATACAGTGACGGTTATTGGAGCAGGTGCTTTTGAAAATAGCGCAAGCACAATCCGTGTTTCTATTCCAGACACGGTTACACAGCTAAAGGCAAATTCATTTGCAGGATGCAGCAATCTTCGTGGAGTGAAGTTGTCCAAAAATCTGGCATCAATGGATACAAATGTCTTTAATAATTGTTCTCATTTAAATAATATAGAAATTCCTAAAAGTTTAAAAACGTGTAATGCAAATGATTATGCGAGTTGGGAAGGAGGACCATTCAACAATTGTTCAGGGCTTAAAGATGTGACATTTGAAAAGGGTATCAAAAAAATCCCACCAAGATTATTCTATCATTGTAATGGTTTGGAAAATGTGTCCATTCCCTATGGGGTGACGGATATTGAATGGCGCGCGTTTATGAATTGCGAAAATCTAAAGTGGCTTGACCTGCCTGAAAGTATCACGAATATTGGCTTTTTTTCCTTTTCGGGATGTTCTATGTTAAAGTGTGTTGTATTGCCAGAAGGGTTAAAAAAAATTGGGGATGACGCTTTTTCCTATTGTTCAGAACTGGAAGAGGTGACAATACCAAAAAGTCTGAAAGAAGTATATTGGGATAATAGTTTTCATGCTCATTTAGGACCGTTTGGAAATGATGAAAAATTGAAAACAATTAATTTTAATGAAGGTATTACGGAAGTTGCCAATTCTTTATTTCAGGATTGTAACGGAATAGAACACGTAGAACTCCCCTCAACGATAACGAAAATTCATAAATCAGCTTTTGCCAGTTGCCAGAACTTGAGCACAATTATCATGAAGGAGGGACTACAGTGTATTGATTTTGGCGCATTTTCTAATTGTACATCATTACAGCATGTAGATGTGCCTGATTCGGTGACAGAAATGGGGGTAGGAGATGGTTATGCTTATCCTGGCATTTTTGAAAATTGTTCTTCTCTATCAGAAGTCCATATTCCGTCACATAGTCTTATAATATCGGAAAAAATGTTTTTGGGGTGTAGCTCTCTTGTTAAGATAAATTTTCCTGAGACTTTATTAATGATAAAAGATAGCGCTTTTAAAAACTGTAGTTCCCTAATAGATTTAACTTTGCCAGAGTTGGTTTCTTCTATTGGAACAGAGGCATTTTCTGGTTGTTCAAATACGACAAAGGTACTTATACCAAAAGAGACACGTACAATAGGCGATAAGGCTTTTAGTGGTTGTACATCTCTTACAGATTTGACTTTTGAAGAGGGAACATATTCGATTGGATCAGCGGCATTTAAAGAATGCAAGGTACTAAAAAAAGTAAAACTTCCTGATACATTACAAGCACTGGGAAGTTTAGCATTTTCAGATTGTGACGATTTAAAAGAGATTTCACTTGGTGCTGGTATAAGGGAACTACCCGAAAAAGTATTTTTTCAGGATTCTTCTCTTGCCGAGATCATTCTTCCACAGCAGATGACTAAAGTGGGGGCGCAGGCATTTGCTAATTGTGCCAATTTGACAAATATTACGCTGAATAGAAATATAAAAACGATATCAAATGATGTATTTTCTTATCCGGATAAAATAACGATTCATGGGGTGAAAGGTTCCTATCCAGAAATATATGCGGAGGAACAGGGGATACGGTTTCAGGAATTAAATGTACCAGTAACAGATTTATCGTTAAGTCATGCTACATGTAAAATAGGTCGAGGGAACAGTATGTACATAACTGCCTCTATTTTGCCGGTTGATTCCTCGAGTGAATTAACATGGACATCAGAGGATGAGAGTATTGTCACAATAGATCAGTCTGGACTTATAAAAGGTGTTGATATGGGAACAGCAAATATTGTAGCTATGATCGGTGATATCGTAAAGAAATGTGAAGTCACAGTATATCAACCTGTGTCAGGAGTAAGTCTGAATACACAGACTAAGGATATGGGATTGGACGAGACATTTCAGTTGATTGCAACGATTTTTCCGGCTAATGCCACAGAGCGGGCTGTGATATGGTCTTCCAGTAACGATAAAATTGCGTCGGTTGATGAATCTGGTTTGGTTCATGCTGTGTCAGTTGGAACAGCAGAGATTTCTGTTACAACAAAAGATGGCGGGAAAATAGCGGTCTGTAATGTTGTTGTAGGAGAAAAAAGTGGCGATTTGCCGGAAGTTAGTCCCGAAATAACACCTGAACCAATAGCAACTGACCTACCGGTGGCGACAGAATCACCGAAACCGAGTTCGACGGATAACCCGGAAGTTACCAAAGATCCGGCACCGATTCCGACTGCCGGGCAAAGTATTACAGAATCTCTGGTAACGAATTTGAATTCTGTTGTCGGAGACCAAAATGGACATAAAAAAAGAGTACTATAACTCCAAAGGTTCGAGGTCTTGCGCTGAAAAACAAAAAAGGGCGTAAATTAATGTGCTCCTGGAAAAAAGTGAGTGGGGCAAAGTTTTATAGTGTTCAGATTGCCTTGAATCGAAAATTTACGAAGCAGAACAAAGGAATTAAAGTTTTAGGTACTAAATACACTAGATATTCACTTAAGAAAAACAAAAGCTACTATGTGCGGATACGTGCATGGCGGTATGTTTCCGGTCAGGGGTTTGTGGCAGGAAAATGGAGTGCAGTTAAGAAAATAAAAATTGTAAGATAATGAATTTCAGGGTATAATCTGGAATTGTCTGGAAGCATGGCGTACGGAGAAACAAAGGAAGAAGCATTAAAAGAGATTGAAGTGGCAAAAGAATTATGGATAGAAACAGCGAAAAAAGATAAAGTAACAATTCCTGAACCACAATTATTAACAGATGGAAGAGTTGCTTACAAAATAAATAGAAAAATTTCCCCGGTCGCGGTGCCGGGGAGTTTTTTAGTATGACGGGCATGCCAATGCTCTGTGGTGAAAGTCCACATAGGCGTAGCTACCAGCGAACTTGTAAGCGACTCTCAAGGTTTGCATCGTGAGGTGCAGGCGAGAAGAAGAGATAGCGAAATCGTAGCCCTACGGACAGAAACCTGATAATAAGGCGTTTATGGCGGGTAAGTTGGCTAAAGACAACGAAGCCCAAAAGGTAGCCGTAACCCATAGGCGTAAATCAGGAGGGTAGACGAGGAAAGAACATTGGCTTATCCCGTGAGGTCTCACAGGCGGCTTCATTCCGCCGTAGTAACAACGAACTGTGAGAAGTCAGCAGAAGCCATAGTAGGCGTAAGCCGAAGGGCTGAACAATGTAACCGTGTAATCAAATGTATGCTTCATGGAATACCTGACAGCAGGAAGAGCGAAACGTAGATGAGCAGGTACTGCGCAACTTAGGGCGAATCCATGGAAACGAAAAGGAGAAAGCACACAAAGCAATGTCAGAACTGTTAGAAAAGATACTATCCAAGAACAACATGAACGATGCCTACAAGAAAGTCTGCGCCAACAAAGGTGCAGGCGGTGTAGATGACGTGACGGTTGAAGAACTCGGCGAGTATATCAAAGAGAACTGGGAGGGTTATGAGTGGATAGTGGATATTGACTTGGAAAAATTCTTTGACAATGTACCACAGGACAAACTTATGAGTCTTGTCCACGACATCATAGGCGACGGTGATACGGAATCGCTAATCCGCAAATACCTGAAAGCAGGAGTCATGACGCCGCAAGGATATGAAGAAACAAAGCTCGGCACACCACAGGGCGGAAACCTGTCGCCGCTATTGTCAAACATTATGCTGAACGAACTGGATAAGGAACTGGAAGCAAGAGGGCTTCATTTCACAAGATATGCAGATGACTGTGTGATAGCAGTAAGAAGCGAATCGAGCGCGAAGAGGGTCATGCGAACAGTAACGGGTTGGATTCAGAGGAAACTGGGGTTAAAGGCCAACATGAGTAAGACCCATATCACAAGACCGATGAAATTGAAATATCTTGGATTCGGATTCTACAAGGACAGTAAGGCAAAAGAATGGAAATGCAGACCCCATCAGGATTCTGTGAAGAAACTCAAGGGAAAACTGAAAGAACTGACCTGTAGGAAAATGCCTGGAACAGTCACAGACAAGATTGTGCAAATCAATCAGGTGACAAGAGGGTGGATAACCTACTATGCTCTCGGCTCCATGAAAACAGCAATGACAGAGATTGACGCACATTTAAGGACAAGAATCAGGGTTATAATCTGGAAACAGTGGAAAGTGCCGAAGAAACGGCAATGGGGATTGCAGAAGCTTGGGATAGGGAAAGACCTTGCAAGACTGACAGCATACTGTGGAGACCGCTATTATTGGGTAGTAACCAAAACATGTGTCAGCAGAGCAATCTCCAAAGAGGTGCTGGGAAGAGCAGGACTTGTAAGCTGTGTTGATTATTATAATGAGCGCCATACTTTGAAGTTATGTTGAACCGCCGTATGCCGAACGGCACGTACTGGTGGTGTGAGAGGGGGCTTGATTGCCCCCTACTCGATTATCAGATAAATAGCATTAAATAATAAAAGATTATAAAAAAATTTTGCAGGTTGTCAGAGCGAAAAGAATATGTTAAAATCAATCGTGTTGCAGGATGCGTTGACCTCATTCCAAAAGAATAATTAGTATCTTTTCCTACTAACAGATAAATAAAAAGTGCTTTCAGCTTCAATACATTACTTGATGTTGATTTTCTTTTCACAAAGCTTTCAAATGCGGATGACTGTGTGGAAATGGAGGTATTCGGAAAAGAACATGATAAGGAGCGTGATGATTTTGGCAGAGATTATTACCAATGAAAAAGGGAAAAAGGTTGTTAAAATCGACACAATTGCCTTTTCAAGCAAAAGGAAGATTGATTGGGATGGTGTTGAGCAGTATCTGAAAAAGTATGTTGGGCAGAAGTATCAGATTGATGAAACAGACGATCTGATCTACATAGGGTCAGATTTTCCGGACGAATATGCAAACAGCAATTATAGTGCAAAGGCACATGGTACGATAGGTAAGGCAAAAGCCAATGCTTCTCAGGTCATTCCCGAACTTATCAAGATTGCAACGAATATCACATACAGAAAGAATTCTGACAATAAACATAGCAAAAATGCTAAGTTTGGCTGGTACAGGTGTACAGTAAGGTTTACGTTGCCGACCTGCGATGATAAGGGAAATGTGATCGGTAAGAATGTGTTTTAGGTCAGGATGATTATACGGTTTGATGAAGATGGTAAGAAGTATTTGTATGATATCATAGACATAAAAAAAGAAACGTAGTACCCCGCATGAGCAAAAAGCTGTACGGCACAAAACCACATTTCTTTGTTTGTAATGCTACCAATAATATATGCAGATTGTCAAGTACCAATTGTGAAGAATCTTTTTTCATGCCAGGAGGCCCCATATGAAAATCACAAACTACCAATTCCCCTTCGAGGACACCATCATCCGCGTCCCGATGATCAGTTACCGCCGCTTTTTTGAGCCGCTCCCCCGCCACTCCCACGGCAAGAACGCGTTCGAGCTCCACTACGTGACGGAAGGAAAGGGAACGGTGATCATAGGAAAAGAACCATACGCGCTGTCCCCCGGCGTGCTCTACATGACGGGGCCGAACGTCTCGCACGAACAGATCCCGGACGAGGCGGAACCGCTGACGGAATTCGGCCTCTTTTTCCTGATGTCGGAAAAAGAGACAAAAAGTCCGCTGATCCGGACATTTATGCAGCATGACAGGTGGATCGGGAACGCTAGTGAGGAGATCCGGGCGCTGGCGCATGCGATTCTGGAAGAAACGACGAACAGCAATTACGGATTTGCGCAGAAGATCCCGCTGCTGCTCTCGGAACTGCTGATCGAGTGCGCGCGCCTTTTTGTTTCCCGCAGTCATCCGGTCGAGCGAAAGCTGCCGTCTCCGACGCAGTCGATCGATGTCAATATGCTGCAGGAGGAAAATACGCTGCTGGTCGTTGATGAAATCTTTCTCTGCCGGTACGCGGATGTCACGCTGGAACAGCTGGCGGCCGTGATCGGACTGAGTAAACGCCAGACGCAGCGCCTTCTGAATAAATATTATAATAAATCATTTTCCGCCATGAAGCTGGAATCCCGTATGGCCGCCGCGGAAACGCTGCTGCGCAACAGCACGTACAGCATAACGGAGATCAGCAATAAAACAGGGTATTCCTCCATTGAACATTTTACGAATGCATTCAAAAAATTTTATCAGGTAAGTCCCGGACGGTACCGCGGCATGCTGCGGGAGAAGTGATTACGGGCTGGCGCCTTTTTTCAGCGTAAAAACGAACTCCGTGCCGACGCCTTCCGTGCTGACGACGTTGATCGTCTGATTATGGGAAGTGATGATTTCTTTGGAAATGGACAGGCCGAGTCCGATTCCCTTTTTATCTTTCCCTCTCGAAAGATCTGTTTTATAAAAGCGGTCGAACACTTTTCCCAGCGATTCTTTCGGGATCCCGATGCCGGAATCTTTTACGGATATAAAAACTTTTTCCCCCTTTTTTCTCGTTCCGATCTTCACATCGCAGTGAAAATGGCTGAATTTCACGGCGTTGTCGATGAGGTTGTACAGGACCTGGTGGATCTTGCCCTCATCGGCGTATACGAGCAGTTCCTTTTTGGTGCAGAAATCCAGCATAAAGGTAATTTCTTTTTTGGCTGCCGTGCCTTCCAGCGTGTTCACCGTCTGGATAATAGTCTGATGGATGTCAAAATTTTTTAAGTCGAGAAGAACGCTTTCCCGGCTGAAGGAATTGAGTTCAAGAAGGTTCGATGTGAGGTTTGTCAGGCGCTCGGTCTCCGACAGGATGATGTTCAGGTACTTTTCCTGCGCCTCGTAGGGAATTGTTCCGTCGAGCATGGCCTGCGCGTAGCCGCGGATCGAGGTGAGGGGCGAGCGGAAGTCGTGGGAAATGTTGGAAATGAAGGCGCGCTGGTATTCGTCAAATTGATTGAGGTCCCGGCCGATGATGTTCAGCGCGTTTGCCAGTTCCTGGAACTCGTCGTTTGTGTGAATGTGGATCGGCGGATTGACGCGGTTGACGGAAAAGTTTTTCGCCGCGTTGCACAGTTTTCTCATCGGAATGATGTTGATCATATAAATGAAGAAAAAACAGATGGCGAGAACGGCCGCCATCAGAAACAGCGCGCCGTCCAGTACATTAAAGTAATAGTGGATGCGGGACGGCGCAAAGGAAATGTCGAGGTCGGGATTGCTCACGATTTCCCCCAGTACTTTATTTTGAATGATCGTAAATCCGATGGTGTGTGTGACATAATAAGAGCAGAAAAAGATGAGAATGTATAACAGCGTCAGCTTTCTCCCTAATGTCAGGCGTATTCCCTTCATGAACCGGCTCATCCTCTCTTCGACTCAAATTTGTAACCGATGCCCCAGACGGTGGCGATGCACCACTCTTTGTGGTCTTTTATTTTTTCGCGCAGCCGTTTGATGTGTACATCGACGGTTCTCGTGTCAACAACATATTCGTATCCCCATATACGGTCTAACAGCTGCTCCCTCGTAAACACCTGATTTGGGTGTGAGGCGAGGAAGTATAAAAGTTCCAGTTCTTTCGGGGGCATTTCGATCGGATTGCCCATGTAAGTAACAGAGTAATTCGAAAGGCTGACGGTGAGGTCTTTGTACTGGATCACAGCCTTTCCACCAGTGGCCGGAGCGATGTCCGGAGAGGCGGGGACGCCCGGACGGTAGCGGCGGAGGACGGCTTTGACCCTTGCCACCAGTTCTTTCGAGTCAAATGGCTTGATGATGTAATCATCGGCTCCGAGCTCCAGGCCGAGTACTTTGTCAAAGACTTCTCCTTTGGCCGAGAGCATGATGATCGGAACCGACGAAGTCTTTCGGATCTCCCGGCACACATCGTACCCGTCGATGCCAGGAAGCATGATGTCTAACAGGATCAGGTCGGGCTGGAACGAGGTGTGCTTTTTCAATGCCATTTCGCCGTCATGCGCCTGCTCGCATTGAAAACATTCTTTTGTGAGGTATAATTCAATCAGTTCAGCGATGTTCGTATCGTCGTCTACGATCAGGATCCTCTGTTTATCTGCCATGGTAATACCTTCCTTTCAAATGTCTGTATGTGGAGTGCCTGCGCAGTCAATACCTTTGCGTGAAATGCCTGCGCAGTCATGTTTGTGCGTGGAATGTGCCCCATCAGTACTTGAAATCCGCGATCGTCACCCCGTAGCCGCCCTCGCCGTATTCGCCCATGCGGTACGATTCAATGTATTTGGTCCGCTTGCAGTGCGACTGGACGGCGTTGCGCAGGGCGCCCGTTCCGACGCCGTGGATGATCGTGACCTGGTGGAGCCTGGCGAGGTAGGCGTCGTCCAGATACTTGTCCAACAGGGGAATCGCTTCATCCACGGTTTTTCCGATGAGGTTGATGCTGGTAGACACGCTCATTGATTTGGAAGCTTTGATACTTCCCGCGCCAGAGCGTTCCCTTATTTTTTCTTTCCGGACCTGCAGCGTTTCTTCTTCTAACAGTTCCAGATCACTCAGATCAACCTCGGAGCGCATAATGCCCATCTGGACAAAGAGTTTTCCTTTCGCGTTTGGCAATGTGCTGACGACGCCCTTTACGCCGAGAGAGTGTACCATGACGAGGTCGCCGACCGACAGGCTGTCAGGCGCCGAAGCCGGGCGCTTCTTGCGGGATTTTGATTCCAGTTTTTCGCCGGTCCGTTTCAATTGCTCGCGGATGGAGGAACGCTGCTGCTCCATTTCTTTCGTGGAGCCGCCGCCCGCCATCCATTTGTTATACTTGCGGATGGACTCGTCGGCCACGTCTTTTGCCTTCTGCAGTATTTCGCCGGCCTGCTCGTTGGCGCGGCGCAGTATTTTGTCTTTTGCCTTATCGATCCGCTCATTTTTTTCCTGCCATTTTTTCTTCTGCTGCTCGGCTTCCTCGCGGTAAGCGGCGGCTTTCTGCCGTTCGGTTTCCAGTTCTTTCCTCGTCTCTTCCAGACCGGTCACGACGTCTTCGAACGATTTGGCGTCGTCAGCCACGAGGGAATTGGCATGGTCGATGATTTCCTGCGGCAGTCCCAGCTTGCTTGAGATGGCAAAGGCGTTACTTTTTCCGGGAACGCCGATCAGAAGCCGGTAGGTCGGCCGCAGCGTTTCCACGTCAAATTCGCAGGAAGCATTTTCCGCCTGTTCGGTCGAGAGTGCATAGATCTTGAGCTCACTGTAGTGGGTTGTCGCCATGGCGGTCACATGCCGGTTACGCAAATTGTCGAGAATCGAAATGGCAAGGGCCGCGCCCTCGACCGGATCGGTCCCGGCTCCCAGTTCGTCGAAAAGGGCGAGGGAATTTTTGTCTGCCCGGCTGAGGATGGAAATGGTATTTGTCATATGGGACGAAAACGTACTCAGGCTTTGTTCGATGCTCTGCTCATCGCCGATGTCGGCGTACACTTCCTCGTAAACGCGCAGACAAGAGCCGTCAAATGCCGGAATATGGAGTCCTGACTGTCCCATCAGCGTAAATAGCCCGACCGTTTTCAAAGAAACGGTTTTTCCGCCGGTGTTTGGGCCGGTTATGATCAGAAGGCGAAAGTCCTTCCCGAGTGTCACATCGATCGGTACGACTTTGTCACGCGGGATGAGAGGGTGGCGTCCTTTTTTGATGGAAATATAGTTCTGCGTAAAGTCCGGCTCGCTTCCCTGCATTTTTTTCGATAATTTGGCCTTGGCAAAAATAAAGTCAAGTTCTGCTAATAAAATGACATTTCTCTCGAGCCCCTCTGTCTCCGGCGCGCACAAACTGCTGATCGAGGCGAGGATTTTTTCAATCTCATCCTGCTCTTTCATGGCGAGTTCGGCCAGATCGTTATTTAGCTTGACAATGGCCATCGGTTCGATAAAGAAGGTGGAACCGGTGGAACTCTGGTCATGGATCATGCCCTGGAACGTGGATTTGTATTCCTTTTTGACGGGCAGGCAGTAGCGGCCGCCGCGCATCGTGACGATATTGTCCCGCAGCATGTCAGAGGAAGCGTTTACGGTGGCGTTTAACTGCTCCCGCACTTTGTCGTTCGTCGATTTAATTTGCCGGCGGATCCGTTTCAGTTCACTGCTCGCGTCATCGCTGATCTCCTCTTCGGAGAGGATACATCTCTTGATCTCGCGGTTGATCTCAGGGAAACTCTGCAGTCCGGCAAAACGGCCGGATAAAAAGTCCGTTTCCTCGTCTTTCTGGTCGAAGGCGATCGCCCGTTTTGTCACATCCAGAAGAGCGCCGATGCGCAGCAGTTCCCCCGCGCCAAGCGTACCGCCTTTCGAGAGTGGGACGAGGCTGGGGCGAATGTCCGTCAGTCCATGAAAAGACAGGGCGCCATGGTGGAAGATCCTCGTCAGGGCGTGGGTCGTTTCCGCCTGGAGCGCAATGATCTCGCTTTTATTTGACAGCGGCCGGAGATGGCTGGCGCTTTCCCGTCCCAGCGGAGAGTCCGCTTCTTCGGTCAGCATTTTTATTATTTTATCAAATTCTAATGTTTTGCATACTTTCTTATTCACAATATTCCTCATTTCTTCGCACGATTAAATTTTTCGCGTTTATGTGTCCATTCTATCACAGAAAATCAGGGGTTACAATGATTTCTCGAAATATTTTCTGCAGGGGGCTTGAAAAATGGCTGTCGTAGATAATGGGCGCAAAAAAAGGAGCATGGTTTTATTTGTTAGTTGAAAAATCGGGTGGTACGTGATATACTAAATAAGCATCTCTATGCCCGCTTTGGGATAGAGAGCGCAAAATCGGGAAAATACGAGGCTCATTATGAGGGGGATCACCATTTGGCCTCAACACCATAATGTATGAATGACAGAAAGGAAGGATCAAACATGAAGAAGTGGATTTGTGCGATGCTGTGCCTGCTGGCAGTTGTGGGACTCGCATCGGTCTGTGCAGAAGCTTCGACGGAGGAAAAGACGCAAAAAAAACCTGAACCAAGTGCAACGCCTGCTGCGGCAAGCGCCGCCCCGAGTGCGACACCAACGATTGTACCGACAGCTACGCCATCTGTCGATACTGATAAATTGGAAACTTCCGTCCCCACACAGTTGCCGCCTTTTACCGGCAATAAGGTGATCAGGGACGAGAAAGTTTTTGTGACAGCAGAAAACCCGTCGGACAAGACCTGTACGATCACCGGTTATATCGGCGACGTCAGCGTGACGACGCTCTATATTCCCGCGCAGATCAACAAAAAGACGGTGGCAGCCGTGGCGGAAGGCGTATTTACAAAATGTCCGTATTTGAAAAATATAGTCGTATCCGGCGATACGGAATTGCAGGGAACTAATGTGTTTTCGACGGTGACAGGCGTCGAGATCTGGGGAAAGACCGGCGGGAAAGCAAATGTGTTCGCGTCCGCCAGAGGACTGTTATTCCACCCGCTGGACGGCCCGGCGAAGGTTTCGGTGAAAAAATCTTCCGGCTTAAAGCGCGCGACTGTGACGTGGGATGCCGTTAATGGTGCTGTATCTTACCACTTATACCGCAAGCAGGGAAAAGGCCAGTACGCCGACGCTGTGAATGTAGCAGCGGCTTCTTACGCGAACGATGGCTTGAAGCCGGGAGCTAAATATACATACCGTATCAATCCGGTGTTTACCGCGGCCAACGGCGACAGCATCGAGGGCATCGGCTCCAAAGAAACCGCGATCACGATGAACCCCGCCAAACTGAAAAAGGTACGGGCGAAAGGCATCCGCGGCGGCATTCAGGTCAGATGGGGCCGTGACAAGAACGTGAACGGGTATCAGGTATATATGAAAGTCCACGTCAAAGGTTTCAAGACAAAATTTAACCGCGTAAAAACGATCAAGAAAAATAAGACTACGGGTTACCGCTGTAAAATGCTGGTGCGCGGCATGAAGTACAGCTATAAAGTCCGTTCGTTTAAGAAAGTCAGTGGAAAAACGATCTACGGACCATATGTAACCGTTACGGCGAAGGCAAAATAGAAAGGTTGAGGTTTGGGGAAATGTATTATTTGAAGGATTACAGGGAAGGGCAGAAACTTGTCGGTACCTATCTGTGCAAGACGAAACAGGTATTAAAGACAAAAGCAGGAAAAACATATTATTCCCTGACGCTGCAGGATAAGACAGCGATCGTTGATGCGAAAATATGGGATCTGAATAATGGCATCGCCAGTTTTGAAGCGCTGGATTATGTCTACTGTGAAGGCCTGGTAACGACATTCCAGGGAAATATACAGATGAATATCTCCCGTCTCCGCCAGAGTGAAGAAGGAGAGTACGATCCGGCGGACTACATCCCCGCCACGGCCAAAGATGTGGAGCAGATGTTTGGTGAGATCATTTCTTATGTGAACAGCGTAAAGAATCCGTTCCTGAACCAGCTTCTTACTTCCTTTTTCGTTGAGGACGAGTCCTTTATCCGTGAGTTTAAGAAACATTCCGCGGCGAAGAGCGTTCATCACGGTTTTCTGGGCGGCCTTCTGGAGCACACGCTCAGCGTGACGAATCTGTGCGATTTTTTCTGTAAGTCGTACCCGCGCCTGCACCGTGACCTTCTCATCACGGCAGCCCTGTTCCACGACATGGGCAAGATAGACGAGATCGCCCCGTTTCCGCGCAACGATTACACCGACGCCGGACAGCTTCTAGGTCATATTTACATCGGCGCCCAAAAACTGACCGCGGCCATTTCGCGGATCGAGGGTTTCCCGAAGAAAATGGAACACGAACTGATCCACTGCATTTTAGCACATCACGGCAAACTGGAATTCGGCTCCCCGAAAGTACCGGCGCTGATGGAGGCAATGGCGCTCCATCTGGCTGACAACGCGGATGCGAAACTGCAGACGCTGACCGAAGTATTCAATCAGGCCGGCAGCAATATGGACTGGATCGGCTTCGATCGCAGATTTGAAAGTAATTTACGCCAGACCTCCGGGTACGGGGAATGCTAAGAGAAAGGCTTTGGCTGTTTTATTTTGATCTCATGGGAGACGCATATGGAGTTTAAGAAGAATCAGGAAATCATTCTCACAATTGATGATTTAGGAAACAACGGAGAGGGCATTGGCCATGTGGATGGCTATGCTCTTTTTGTCAAGGACGCGCTTCCAGGCGAGACGATCCGCGCGAAGGTGATGAAGTGCAAGAAAAACTACGGGTTTGCGAAGCTGCTCGAGATCCTGCCGGGAGAAGCGCGCGATGTGGGCCGGGTGGAGCCGGCGTGCCCGGTAGCAAGGCAATGCGGCGGGTGCACGCTGCAGCATCTTTCGTATGAGAAGCAGCTGGAATATAAGCAGAAGAAAGTGCGGGACTGCCTGGAGAGGATCGGCGGGGTAGGCAGGGGCTTGTCCGGGGCGCCGGGGGTGTCGGGGGCGTCGGGGGTGTCGAGGACGTCGGGGATGTCCGGGGTGTCGAGGACGTCGGGGGTGTCAGGGGAACAGGGAGAATGGAGCGGAGACCCGGCGGGAATGCAGGCAAAAGAGAAAGAAGGAATCGAGGCAGAAACGGGAATACTGGCGGAAGAGAGAGACAGGATTGAAGCGAAAGAGGGTTGGAAATGTCAGGACGGGATCGGGGTCGAGTGGCTGCCGATCATAGGCATGGAACAACCGTGGCATTATCGGAATAAGGCGCAGTTCCCCGTACGTATGTGGAAAGGGGAAGATGGTGTGATGCGTCCGACGGCAGGGTTTTATGCGGGTAGGACTCACAGTATCATTCCGGTGACGGACTGTGCGATTCAGCATGGGTGTATGAAAGAAATTTTGGAGGTTGTTCTGGACTGGATGTGGGAGGATGGGATACCGGCTTATGATGAGGAACGGCATCATGGGGTGGTCCGCCATGTTTATATCCGGCGGGGGTTTTATACGAAGGAGGTTATGGTCTGTCTGGTTGTGAAGGAGGGGGTTGCGGATAAGGAGGCGTATGGCAGGCTGGTCGAGAGGCTGAAGGGCGTGGAGGGGATGACGGGGGTTTTGCTGAATTATAATACGGAGAAGACCAATGTTATTTTAGGCAGCAGGATGGAACTGCTCTGGGGGAAGGACTACATAGTGGATTGTATTGGCGGGATTCGATATCGTATTTCTCCGCATTCGTTTTATCAGGTGAATCCAGTGCAGACGGAAAAGCTGTATCGGACTGTTTTGGAGTTCGCGGAATTATCCGGCAGGGAAACGGTGTGGGATCTGTACTGCGGGATCGGGACGATTTCGCTGTTTCTGGCGCAGCGGGCGAAGATGGTTTACGGCGTCGAGGTTGTACCGGAGGCGATCGAAAATGCGAGGGAGAATGCGCTGTTGAATGGGATCGGGAATGTGGAGTTTTTCTGCGGCAGGGCGGAAGAGGTGCTGCCGGGGATGGTGCAGAAAGCGGAGGAAGTCAGAGCGGATGTAGTCGTGGTGGACCCGCCGAGGAAAGGGTGCGACGGGGTGCTGCTGGATACGATCCGGGAGATCGCGCCGGAGAGGGTGGTGTATGTAAGCTGCGATCCGGGGACGCTGGCGAGGGATGTCAGGGTGTTGGGGGAGTTTGGGTATGAGGTGAGGAAGGTGAGGGCGTGCGATATGTTTCCGCAGGGGGGGCATGTGGAGACTGTGGTGTTGATACAAAGGAAAGATACCTAGAAATCCTTGAATTTACGCACTTTGTGACATTTTTCAGTTTCAACAAAATCGGTGAAAATCATAAGGAAAAGATACTTGTGAAGAAAGTAACCGTAGTTGTGGCGTTAGACCTCGGTACGGGGAACACAAAAAATCCTGACAATGAAAGTGAATAGAGAGCTATCAGATATAGTGATAGATTATAGGGATGCTAAATGAGAGTGTCCCTATTTTTTTATATAGGGCATTCCATAGTGGGATGCTCTTTTTAATTCAATTTTAGAAGGAGGAACTGAAAAATGTCAAACACAGCGTTAAGAGCAGAGAAAGCGAAAGAGGTTATTTTTATCAGCGATGCACATGAAAAATTCTACTATGAGAAATTGAAAGAAGTCAGGTATCAGGACGTGTACCACAAAGCGCTTGTATATTGTCTTGGTATCAGCG
>CAJTZN010000023.1 GCA_910584065.1 uncultured Eubacterium sp. | reverse complement strand
GTCCGCCGTGGCAGGATGCGTAACCGTTGCGGTTTGCGATCGCCCATGCCATCGTCAGCGTACCTTTCTTATGCTCGCCAAAATATTTCATGCCGAGAATCGCAGCGCAGTTCTCGTTTGTATCGAAATAACAGAGCGTCTGATCGTCGCTCAGGCAGCTATAGTCCACATCCGGGCTTGGTGTCGGCTTCCACTGCGGATCTGAGAAGATGTAAATGTCTGCCTCTTTACCATCGCCAACAGGTTTTGACTCCTTGTACATTTTTACATAGCAGTCTGACATATACTGGAAGTTCAGCATCCAGTTATAAAGAAGGTTTTCCTCTCCTTCCGGAATCAAAAGATGTGCTTTTACCATAAACTCAGGGTCAAGACCTACAAACACCTGCGCATGGTACAATTTCTTAAAACGAGTCTTGTACATCGCATCCATAACTACTTTGTCCAGTTTTGGAGCATCTACTCCCGGCTCGCCTTTGATCCGGCGCGCTGCCGCATAACGTCCCGTCACGGCACCGTCATTGAAAAGTAAAACTTTCGCATCGGCATCAAGACCGAACTCTTCTCCTCGGTATACCGGCATATCAGTCACGATCGTCCCCGGTGAATTTTTTGCCAACTTGTACGCCTCTTTCAGCGTATTTACCTTCACTACATTGTTACCATAAAATCCTGCCTCGATGATTGCACGGGTTTTCGAAAAACCAACTTTGCCAGCACCGATTTCTTCAAGTTTGTAATTAGCCTTTGTTGCCATGAGAAATTTACCTCCTAAAGTAGTTTTTATTTGGATATCTTTCAATAAAATGGAAAATCAACTGTTTCCCATTTTTAATTATAACCAAAACAGGAAAAAAGTCAACCCAAACTTCGCCGCAAGGCAAAACTTAGTCATACGTGTCATACGACCTGAACCTTGATCATGTTCGTCGTTCCCGATATTCCGATCGGAACTCCTGACGTGAACACGGCCACGTCTCCTTTCTCCACCAGCCCTCTTTCCAGGCACGCCTCCGTCGCGTAGTCAAACAGTTCAAATACCTCTTCCTTCTCTTTCAACAGCACCGGTGTCACTCCCCACGACATATTGAGCTGTCTCGAAACCTTTTCGGTGATCGCACAGCCAATGATGTCGCAGCCTGGGCGGTATCTGGAGATCATGCGCGCGGAACGCCCCGATTTCGTTACCGTGATGATTGCCCTGGCATTGAGGTCATGCGCCGTCGTACAAGTGGCGTGGCAAATTGCATCCGTAATGTCCGGGTTTGCTTTCCTATCATGGATAAAAAAGCGTTTGCGGTAATCCACGTCCTGCTCGATCCGCTCCGCGATCCTGACCATCGTCTGCAGCGACTCCACCGGATATTTGCCCGCCGCCGTCTCACCGGAAAGCATGATGGCGCTCGTCCCGTCATAAATAGCGTTCGCCACATCTGCCGTCTCCGCTCTCGTCGGCCTCGGATGCTTCATCATGGAATCTAACATCTGGGTTGCCGTGATCACCTGCTTCCCCGCCTCATATACTTTCTTAATGATCATCTTCTGGATGACCGGCACATCCTCGTCCGGCACTTCTACCCCCATATCCCCGCGGGCGATCATAATACCGTCTGCCGCTGCGATGATCTCATCAATCTTTTCGACGCCTTCGGCATTCTCAATCTTTGCAATGATATTAATATCCTCTCCGCCATTTTCATCGAGAAGCGTACGGATCTGCCTGACATCGTCTGCGGTCCGGGTAAACGAAGCCGCTACAAAATCGACTCCCTGCTCGATACCAAATAAAATATCTTCTTTATCCCTCTCGCTCATATAAGGAAGATTGATATGGACATTCGGTACATTGATCCCTTTGTGGTCGGAAACAACGCCGCCATTCACAACTTCACAAATGATGTCCTCTCCTTTGACTTCCCGCACGACCAGCTCCACGAGCCCGTCGTCGATCAAAATACGGCTGCCCGGTTTTTCATCTTTATATAATCCGGGATAGGTAACAGAAACCCGCTCCGCATTTCCCATTACATCCCGGCAGGTGAGCGTAAACGTCTTTCCGGGTTCCAGCACGACTTTACCATCCTCAAAAACACCGGTACGGATTTCCGGTCCTTTCGTATCCAAAAGAATGGCCACCGGCTTATCACACTGTCTCCGTAATTTCTTCAGCATATCCATCCGCTTTTTGTGTTCCTCGTGGCTTCCGTGAGAAAAATTAAACCTCGCAACATTCATTCCAGACTCGATCAAGGAAAGCAGCACCTCTTCCTGATCCGTCGCCGGCCCCATTGTACAAACAATCTTCGTCTTTCTCAAAATATAGTCCCTCCTTTACTTTTTTGGGTCTTTTTACATCAGTTTACCAAATCTTTCCCCGTTTGTAACTAATATTTTAAAAAACTTGCACCAACGGGTACAAAATGTTATAATATTTTCACAACACCAATTTCTGTAAATGGAGGAAAAGTACATGGAAAAGAAAAAAGGATTGCGTCTGGCTTTCAAACTGAGCTTGATGGTTGCTGTCCCCATTTTACTCGTAACACTGACAGGAATCTGTCTTGGCGCCGTAAAACAGGGACAATTATCCAAAACCCTCGTCGAACGGGAGATCAGCGGTATCGCAAGAAGCGTACGAGAGGTTTATATGGGCCTGGAAAGCGACGAACCTTTCACACTAAAGGATGGAACCCTTTCCAAGGGATCAACGACACTATCAGACAACTACGAAATCATCGACAAACTAAAGTCCGAGCAGGATGTGGAACTTTCCCTGTTTTTCGGCGACACCAGGCTTCTCACTACTTTGACGGACGAATCCGGAAAACGCGAGATCAATACACAAATGTCTGACGCCGTCTATTCGCAGATTAACAAAGGCGAAGACTATTATGCCCGTGATATTGAATTGTTTGGAACATCTTATGCCGGCTACTATGTTCCTCTCTACCAACCGGGTTCAAATGAGATCATCGGCAGCATCTTCTGCGGCCGCAGTCAGAAGCAGATCAATACCAGTATGAGGGATACGGTTTTGTCAATGGCTGGGGCAATGTTAGGAATATTTATCCTTACTTTTATCATCGTTCTCTTTTTGGTGACACGTATCATCAAAGTACTGAATGGCGCCGTAACGAATCTGAACCAGGTAGCGCGAGGTGCGCTCAATATAAATATGGGGTCATCCATTTTAACCCGTTCCGATGAAGTCGGGGATATCGCCCGCTCCGTCCAACGGCTGATCCATTCCCTGCGTGAGATTCTTACAAACATTACCACCTCTGCCAAATCACTCGAGGAGTTTTCGGATACGTTTTCCACTTCGTTTGATGTCATCGCAAATTCGATCAACGATGTCAATACTGCCGTAGATGAGATCGCCAACGGCGCGACTGGACAGGCCGGAGAAACGATGAACGCAAGCGAGAAAGTAAACGACATGGGAAATTCGCTTGACCAGACGGCTGCAAGCATTGAAACGCTGAACAATAGTTCTGGCAAAATGAAAGAATACAATAAAACTGCTGCGAAAAACCTCACTGAACTGTACGATATCAGCGAAAAAACAAAGGAGTCCGTTCTTCTCGTACAGGATCAGACCAACCTGACAAATCAGTCGGCACAAAAGATCAGGGAAGCTACCGAACTGATCACGAATATTGCCGGCCAGACAAATCTTCTCTCTTTGAACGCCAGCATAGAGGCGGCAAGAGCCGGGGAAAACGGAAAAGGGTTTGCGGTCGTAGCCGATGAGATCCGGCAGTTGTCCGAGCAGTCCAGGGAGTCAGCGGAAAAGATCGCGGAGATCGTCAATTCTCTTTTGGAAAATTCAAATACCAGCGTACATACAATGAACGAAGTCGCTGAAAACATCCAGAGGCAGAATGACAAGCTGCTCGAGACAGGAAACATGTTTAAGTCATTAAATGGTGAGATCAATGACGTAACAGACGCCATCGAACATATCAGCGAGCAAACGGTAACGCTCGACGAACACAAGAACACGGTACTCGGCATTGTAGACAGCCTTGCCGCCATCGCACAGCAAAACGCGGCAAGTACGGAAGAAACTTCCGCTTCAATGCTCCAACTTCAGAAAACGATACAGACGTGCCATGAAGCCACATCCGATCTTGTCAAGCTGGCAAAAGAATTATCGAATAACACAAAACATTTTGAACTTTAAGATATTATCAGATATTGTGTAAAAGAAGAGACTCAAAATCCGTGGGCACAACTCCCGACATGATTTTGAGTCTCTTTTTTAATCTTTTTTCACGATATCCTTCAGAACCAGCGTAACATCCGAGGTATCCTTTTCCTTCTCCGCCGTCACCTGCGTATCGCGGATTCCCTCGGCTGCCTCCCGTTTTAAGACGATCTTCACGGTCATTAAAAACAACTTAATGTCAAGCCAAAGACTGTAGTTTTCAATATAAAATAAATCTAACTTCAGCTTATCATAGGGAATCGTATTATACTTCCCATAAATCTGTGCAAAACCGGTCAATCCTGCTTTTACCCTCATACGGAATTCAAATTCCGGCATACTTTCCATGTATTCCCGAATGATCTCAGGTCTCTCCGGGCGCGGGCCGACAAAGGACATCTCGCCTTTTATCACATTGAAAAGCTGCGGCAGTTCATCAATCCGCGTGGCCCGGATAAATTTGCCAAACGGCGTGATCCGGGCGTCCCCGACCGAGGCCAGCTTCGCTACACCGTCGCTCTCCGCATTTTCCACCATGCTCCGGAACTTGACGATCTCAAATTCCCGGCCGCCCTCCGTACAGCGGACCTGTTTATAAAACACACGGCCGCCGTCATACAGCTTGATCACCAGCGACACGATCAGCATAATCGGCGACACGACGATCAGCATCGGCACCGCCAGAAACAGATCGAGCGCGCGTTTCCAAAAGCGCTGGTCAAAACTCATCGCGTATCCTCTGGTCAGCAAAAATGGCGTGTCAAAAATATGGATACGGTCGGTTCCCATCATGATAATGTCGGAAATTTTCGGAATCACATAGGCACGGATCCCATTTCCGTAACAATATTTCAAAACCTCGTTCCGCTGTTTGACACCAATATCGCCAATGATCACCGCTTCAAAATCTTTTACCTTGTCCGCGATGGCTTCCAACCCCTCATTTACATTGATGGCATCGTATATCGCGTATTTATCACGGCGCTCCTCCACCTTATAGACAAGATCCGTCGCCGGACGCTCTCCATAGATAAGCAGGATCTTCCACGACTTAAATATGCGGCCATACACCTTCCCGGCACAATAGCTCCACAGGGTGGTAATGACAAAATCCCCCACTGTCATCACGATCATCGGCACAACGTTGATCATGCGGAACGCCAGAAGAGAAATGATCATGTATGTGATCACATTGACGATAAAAATCGAGAGATACTGCGACAGGATCACCTCGATCCGCCGCAGCTGCCCGATCTTCATCGCCCCATACATGCGGGTAAAAAACACGAGGAACACCGCATAGAGAAAGATCACCACATAATTTCCCCGGCGGTAAAACCGATAGGCGTACATCGTTCCAGCAAAAAACTTATACCAAAAAAGTCCAAAAAGTACGGTCATTAAAACAATATTGATCAGGGACAAGAAAAACAGTATCGTCTTCTTGTAGGGATCATAATTTTTCATATTTTCCCCCATTTCTTAACTTGTTTTTGACTACGCGTCAACGCGCGTTCTTTTTCCGACCCGCTCTGCCTGACTTTGACTTCTCCTTCCGCCGGGCTTCCCTCTCAGCCTCTCTCTCGGCCTCCCTTTCAGCTTCTATCCTGGCGGCCTCCCTGCTCTTTTTAATGACACGGTTCACGGCGAATCCGAAACCTAACAGGGTCCAGTACATGTACTGGGAACCGACCACCGTATCGTTTGTGAGACCAGCCACCGCGAAGGAAAAGATGCCGATCAGAAGTCCAAAGCCGATCCTTTCCGTATTCGTCAGTCGTTTCCTGCGCCACAGCAGCCGCACGCCCTCGATCATATACAGGATCCAGAGTCCGGCGTAAGCAATCGCCGAAATCCCGCCCGTTTGGATATAGATCTGTAAAAAGGCGTTATGCGGTTTATCCACGAGCGTCGTATTGCCCCCGACACGCTTCGAACCGACAAAATCATCGTTCGGAAAAGCAATGATAAACGCATTCGGCCCGATTCCTTTAAACCAGTAGGTCTTCATGAGCGGGATCGTCCTCGACCAGATAAATCCACGACGGTTCGCGATATTCTGATAGTCCTTGAACCCAAAACTTTCTACCTCGTGTAGTTTCGTAAACTTGCC
Source organism: uncultured Eubacterium sp. (assembly GCA_910584065.1). GTDB lineage: Bacteria > Bacillota > Clostridia > Lachnospirales > Lachnospiraceae > Eubacterium_F. Next base: position 49,176 of record CAJTZN010000023.1, on the reverse strand, counting down.
AAACGGGGTGTAGTACTGCCACTCATTGTCTTTATACATAAAGATCCATTCGATCTGGTTCGGCGTATCGTAAAAACGAAAGCCCTGATAGATCTGGTCTTCCACACTAAAATTTGCCGTTCCCAGCGAAACCATTTGAAAACGCTGATCCTTTAACAGATACCGGCTTTGCTCATCCGACCACTCGACCGGGATTTCCTTATTCTGGTCATCATGTGCCTGAAACGAAACACTCTGTCCGGCCGTGTATATCGGGACGAGCACAAACTTTTCTTCATTGCGCAGCGTCACTTCGAGTCCCTGCTCTGAATGGATGATCGAGGCAATATTCCTCGTATCCTCGCTTCCCTGAAACAGCTTGTTCACCGTGTTTTTGAAAAAGGCAGTCCGAGAGACACCGAAACCGGCTGCTAAAACCAAAACGATCGTGGCGCAGGCGATCGCCCCCCTTTTCCAGCCATTCCCACTCGTCTTCACGCTCGTTTCTTCCTGCCCTCCCGCACCAGTTTCCGTCGTCAGCACATTCACGAGTATAAGAAGCGCAGCGGCAACCGCACCAGCCACTACCGAAATCGCGCCAGCGGATGACGAAGAGCCGAACAGTGATATGAGCAGTCCCACGATAACGGCGATGCAGGCGATCCGGGCCGCCAGCGCCTTTCCGTCCTTTTTCGGGGCGCTCGTCGTCACAAACGCCGCGACGACCGGAAGTACAAGCGCGACAAATGGACCCACATAGTTGGGATTGCTGAATGTGATGATGACATTGGAAATACCTTCTTTAAAAGAAATCCCGCTGACACTGCTCTTACTCGTTATGATGTTTTGAACCCAGTCCCAGCTCAGCGGATTGTGCCCGGTCGTCTGCATAACGCCGATCAGGGCCAATATCCCCACCGTGACCATAAAACATTTGACGAGCACCGACACCCGGTTTTCCGAATTCACAAACTTATACGCATACAGAAACAGGCAAACATACGCCAAAAGCACCTGCATCGTCTGCCACTGGCCGTATCCGCCCCCTGTAAACGCGAGATTCGGGTAACTGCTGCACACAGAGGAAATGATCACCATGAGAAAATACACGGCGCAGAGTACGAGCACCTTTACATCGAAATCCTCCCATAGCTCCTTTTTCTTCCTGGCGTTCATGTAGTCAATGATCACGCTTATAATGATGACAATGGCGGCCACCGCACCCATCACTACTACACAGATGCTCTTTGCATGCTCAAACGAATCGATCTGTGAGATCTCCGTCATATTGAACCAGACAAACTCCGAAAATTCCGTCTGGTAATCCTTCGTAAGTATGACAAAAGGAATCAGGCAAAGCGCTATCAATATTGGCAGAAGGGCACCTAAATCCTCCTTCGTAGTATTTATTTTCTTCGCATATTTCATCTTCTTTTCCCCTTTGCTTTTTATTATGCAAAAATATCATACTACATTTTAGCAGGATTATCTACTGTTTTTGACACTTTTCATGAATCTCCCTTCGATTTTTTCTCCTTTTTTTCTTTTTTATACCACTTTGCGTACTTCTGTCAAAATTTCCTATGGAAATTTTGTGAAAGATGTGATAAACTGGTAATGGATATATCAATAACGTATCGTTATTAAGATTAACATGTCCGCTCACGCGGATGTGGCTAGGGAGAAAGGATGAACATGAAAAACAGAATACTATTCATTGATGATGACAAGCAGGCACAGGAACTGTTATCAGATTTACTGAAAACGGATTATGATTATATTCCGCTTTCCAACCAGGCAGAGGTGATTCCCTATCTAAAACAGTGTAACACTCCCATTGATCTGATCCTTTTAGATCTGGGAAAAGCCCTGCAGGATGAATTCAGTATACTAAAGGGTGTTCGGGATCATAATTTGTATCGGGATGTTCCCATCCTGATCTTAGCGGCGGCATCATCGACTGGGAATACCGCGCAGTTATTTGAAATGGGAGCGGATGATATTCTTCCAAAACCACTGGATCCGGCTATTACCAAGCAGAGGATCCACAATCTCATCCATATCGGCAGAAGCCGCAGGGTGCACAACGTGATGGAAGATCTGATCGAGTCAGAAATTGATAAAAATCTGGATGTTTTGGGAATCTGCCCGTGTCCCCAGTGCCGCAAAGACCTGCTTACACTTACTCTGAATCATTCGAAGCCAAAATATGTAAGCACCGGAAAAGGTGAGTCCATTATCCATGCCAGTCAGCTCGCATCCATCGATGACCGCATCCAGCTGTTGGCAGAGATTACCCGCTATGCAAATTTAATTAAAGAAAAACCTCGTCATGAGGTATAAAAGCGATCGGGTATCTGGAGCCAATCTACATACGAAAAAGGAGTTTCCTCATCTACCGGGGAAACTCCTTTTTTTCGTCCAAATTTAATTTTCTTTTCACTCATACACCCTATTGCTCCGGTTTTGTGCACAAAACAATTCCTATTCTTTTTATTTGCACCTTAGTCTTTGTGCGCAGTCCCGGAATCCGCTCTTCCGATGAAGTCCCTTTCATTTACCCGATCGAAGCAAATGCCGGTTATTTTTCCTTCATCGTCGCTTAGATAATCGAGCATGTACGCAGGTTCCTCCAGTATGCTCAAAAGTTCTTCCGGATTGCTGTAAGTGCATGTCCGTCCCTCGATCTGTACTGTCAGTCCCATCGCTTTTGCCCGTTCCAGCTCATCACGGAGCCATGAAGTTTCTCTCAACTAAATCCCCCCAAAACTGTATGATAAAAGGAAGTGATGCCGCGATGCAAAAAATCAGTTCCCTTTCGCAAATCAAGATAAAAGATAGTGATCCGTTTTTCTTGTTTGTTGTAACATGTTTCATTCCATTGGATATCTGAGCGACATTGCTAACAGAATAATCAGAATTGATCAGGAAAGATGTCGAACGAAAACCTCCGCCCCAAATCCATAGTCATACCCCCCTTCCCGGAATATCTTTTATCTTTATACATATTATAATATTCATACACAAAAAAAATCAAGTGTTGTATAGACGGGAAAAGTGTCGTTTATACGTGAAAACTGTCGTTTGTACGTAATAGTGAGAATAATTCCTAAATACATTGAAAAATTTGGGCAAATTTTCTTCTCTTAAATTGTTGACTTTATCCCCGTAATAATTTATACTTTTTTCATATAACAATCAATTATACAGAAAGGAAGTGGGTTTGTGAGAATTGAACGCATCAGCGACAAGCAGATACGCTGTATCCTTAGTAAACGTGATCTATCTGAACGTCAGTTGAAAATCAGCGAACTGGCATACGGTTCCGAACGGGCAAAAGAACTTTTTCGAGATATGATGGAACAGGCAAACTCGGACTTTGGCTTTGATACAGACGACATTCCACTCATGATCGAGGCGATTCCGACTTCAAAGGAATCCATCATCCTCGTGATAACCAAAGTGGAAGACCCTGATGAATTTGAAGAAAAATTTTCTCAATTTGGAAATATTGCTAATAGATTTGAAGAGTATGACGACGAGGACGAGGAATTCTATGACGAAGATCTGGAAGACGAGCCGGATGAATATGCAGACGACCTGATCAACTGTTTCGAACAGTTGAACGAGATCATCGCGGAAGCCGATGATAACGGTTCGGACTTTATCCCTCTTCATGAACTTCTCAAAAAGAGAAGACGCGGCCGGGAAATGTCTGAAAAACATAGCCGGACGTCTGGTGATTCCACATCCAGACTGTATTCGTTCCCTTCCCTGAACTTCATTGTCAGCGCTTCCAAGGCAGTCGTCCGTGTCTATTCCGGAAAAAACAGCGTTTGGAAAGATGAAGAAACCAGCATCTATTATATGATCTTATCGAAGAATAATAAAATGGCTTCTTTTGATAAAGTGTGCACGATCTTGGGCGAGTTTGGTAAGAAAGAGACCCTGACATATGCCACTCAGGACTTCTTCAATGAACACTATAAGCTGATCCTGAAGGACGATGCCATTTCCCAGCTGTCCATGCTATGATAATATGTACATGTTGGCTCGTTCTTTCGGCCAACATGATAAAGGGTGCCGCACCTTTGATCGTACCTAGTCAAAGATGCCGCACCCTTTTTGAAGCGTCAAAAACTTATGATGCTTTTGCAGCCAGATATTCGTTTATTTTAGATACCAATTCATCACAATCCATACCGTGGACCATCGCCGCTTCCTCCAGGCTCTCGGCCTGCGATGCGGGACACCCGACACAGTGCATGCCTGATGCCATCAAAATGGCCGCAACCGTCTGATCTTTGGCAAGAATTTCACCGATAAGCATGTCCTTCGTTACTTCCATTGTTTTGCACCCTCCTTTCTATTCGATTATATTCACTGTTTCCCAAAATGTCAAGCCACAATCCGATTATGTGCAATTATTTTCCTGAATATACTTGTATTTTTTTTGACTTTGTATTAAAATGGATAGTATCTAAGAGAAAAAGGAGGATACGATCATGGCATACAAAATTACAGATGCTTGCATCAGTTGTGGTTCATGTGCTGCTGATTGCCCAGCTGGAGCTATCTCTGAGGGAGATGCACATTTTGAAATTGATGCAGACGCTTGCTTGGACTGTGGCGCATGCGCTTCTACATGCCCTACAGGTGCAATTGAAAACTAATGTGGGAGATTTCCCTGTAAACTGAAAACTGCGGAGGCGCTCATGCACTTCCGCAGTTTTTCTTACGCAGTTTTTTATCTTCCCGTCTCGCGTTTAAAGACGCTTCATCAATTCCTCACGCTGCTTCTCATATCCCGGTTTTCCGAGAAGCGCGAACATATTTTTCTTATAACTCTCCACACCCGGCTGGTTAAATGGGTTCACTCCCAGTATATATCCGCTGACTCCGCAGGCAAACTCGAAGAAATAGAACAGCTCGCCGAGACAGAATTCGTTCTGTTCCGGAACACGGATCACGAGATTCGGAACATTTCCATCGGTGTGAGCCAGCTGCGTTCCCTTCATCGCGTTCTTATTCACAAAATCAAGCGTCTTTCCAGCGAGATAATTCAATCCGTCCAGATCCACCGCTTCTTCTTTCAGCGTGATATCAAGCGAAGGACTCTCAAGCTCCATCACCGTCTCATACATGATACGCGAACCGTCCTGGATAAACTGCCCCATCGAATGAAGATCCGTGGTAAGATCCACACTGGCCGGAAAGATGCCCTTCTGGTCTTTTCCTTCACTCTCTCCGTAGAGCTGTTTCCACCACTCGCCCACATAATGGAAAAATGGCTCATAATTCGCCAGTACCTCAACCATCTTGCCTTTTCTGTGCAGCGCATTTCGAACCGCGGCATACATCACGGAATCATTTTGCATGGCCGGTGTCTCCAGACAAAGCTTCCTCATGCTCTGTGCGCCTTCCATCAACTGATCCAGATCGGCGCCGCTGACAGCGATCGGCAGAAGTCCCACCGCCGTGAGCACGGAAAATCTTCCTCCGACGTCATCCGGCACAACAAACGTCTCATATCCCTCTTCCGAAGCGAGGTTCTTTAATGCTCCCTTCTCTTTATCGGTCGTAGCGTAAATCCTCTTCGCAGCCTCTTCTTTTCCATATTTGTTTTCCATCATTTCCTTAAACACACGGAATGCGATGGCTGGTTCCGTCGTCGTGCCGGATTTGCTTATAATATTCACCGAAAAGTCCCTGTCTCCGATCGTCTGGATCAACTGGGACAAATACGTACCGCTTATACTGTTTCCGGCATAATAGATTTCTGGCGTCTTGCGCACAGACTTATCCACACAATTATAAAATCCGTGACGGAGAAACTCGATCGCCGCCCTGGCCCCCAAATATGAGCCGCCAATACCGATCACCACTAATACGTCCGAATCTGACTGGATCTTCTCTGCCGCTTTCTTGATCCTGGCAAACTCTTCTTTATCGTAGTCAACAGGAAGATCGATCCACCCCAGAAAGTCATTTCCCGCACCGTTTTTACTTAACAGCGTATCCTTCGCCGTTTCTACGATGTTTTCCATCAGCTTGATCTCATCGTCACCGACAAATTTCTTCGCCAGTGAATAATCAAATGTTACGTGCTTACTCATAGCCATATCCTTTCCTTTCGCGTTTATTTTAGTCACTACTTCTTGTTATATTATACCAAACAGGCCCTTAAAACTCAAGACGCAATGAACACAAAATCTATACAATATACTCTTTTAGCACCTCTTCAATGATCGCTTCTTCTTCCTTGGTAAACTGAATCGCCATCGCCGGCTCTTCCGTCTGTTTCATAGACAGCAGTTCATCGAGCTGCGCCCGCTCCTCGTCGAAATATTCCCGATGGTATTCCTGCATCTCCTCGCTCCGGAACACCCTGTTCTCCAGGCGCGGCTTGTACACATTTTCCAGATAATCTAATATTTCTACCATCAGCAGCCGCCGTTTTAACCGGGTATTCAAAAGCATATCCTCCAGCAGGAGCAGACCGCAGACCGTAATGCCAGCCAAAAGTGATCCGAGCGCCGAACTCCGGTTTTCCACAGTCACCGCTATGTACAGGTTCGTAACGACACTGGCAAGCAGCGTAATACCAAACAGCGCATCTCCCATGATCTCCCATGTGTACAAATGGATGCCCACGCTTTTAAACGAATTCAAATACTTGTCCACAAAAATCTCCACATTTTCCACACCCATTTTCAACTGATAACAGGCTTCGAACTTTTTCATCAGCATCTTCATAAGCGGGTGTTCGGATTTTCCCATCTGGCCTGCTTCGCGGATCAGTTTGCGGTACATCCGGTTCACCGACAGCTTGATGAGCGCGCAGACCGCGCCAAGTACTAATATCACATATAATGAATTTCTCATACTATCCCTCCATTTTTCACACGCGGCGCCGACGCACCGCGTCAATCACTGAATCTTCCTGTTTACGTTCAGTATAACAAATTTCGGGACATGCTGTATAGACGAGTGGATCAAAATGTGACATTTTCGTACGACAAAAAACGACATATGTGTCCCTTTTACGACACAATCTCATCTATAATGTCTGCCACCCTGCTAACCGCGTTGTGCTGGTCACTGTCCTTCATCGCGCTGATATACGTATTTTTATTGCTGTATACTTCCTTTACCGCCTGCAGAAGGCGCTCGCTCGTCAGATCCTCTTCGCGGATCACATAACTAAATCCCTGCTTTTCAAAGGACTCCGCATTCAGGATCTGGTCGCCCCTGCTCGCCTCCAGTGAGAGCGGGATCAGTATATTCGGCTTATGGAGCGCCAGCAGCTCGCAGATCGCGTTCGCTCCGGCCCTTGAGATCACAATATCCGCCGCGTCCAGAAGGTCGCACAATTCCTTCTGGATGTACTCAAACTGTACATACCCTTTCGTATCGTGCAGACTTTCATCGAGCTTATCCTTTCCGCACAAATGGATGACCTGATACCGCTCGAGAAGCTGGGGAAGTATGTCTCTGACCGCCTCATTGACGCGAACGGAACCGAGGCTTCCACCGATCACGAGGATCACCGGCTTCCCCGCATCAAAACCGCAAAAATCCAAACCCTTCAGGCGATTTCCCGAAAACAGTTCTTTGCGGATCGGAGAACCGGTGAGATGCGCCTTTTCTTTCGGCAGATGGGAAAGCGTCTCCGGGAAATTCGCGCAGATCGCTTTCGCAGACGGAATGCATAGTTTATTGGCCAGTCCCGGCGACAGATCCGACTCGTGGAGCACGCACGGTACTTTTCTGCGTTTTGCCGCCAAAACGACCGGCACCGTTACAAACCCCCCCTTCGAAAATATCACATCCGGCTTGATCCTTTTAATGATCTTCGCTGCCTCTGCATATCCTTTTATGATCCTGGCCGGATCGGTAAAATTCTTAATATCAAAATAACGCCGGAGTTTTCCTGACGATATGCCATAATATGGTATATCAAAATCAGCCATCAGCTTTGTCTCAATACCATCTTTCGAGCCAATGTAGTAGATCTCATAATCCCGCTTCTGCAGCTCCGGTATCAACGCGATATTGGGCGTAACGTGCCCCGCCGTTCCCCCACCTGTAAGAATGATCTTTTTCAATGCCGTCCCCCCATTACAAATTTTTCCTGATCTCTTCTGCCACTTCATTCAGATCCGGCGTCTCACCCGGCTTCCACATAATATTTACGCCGTCATCGTAGTATCGCGGCACTACGTGTACATGCAGATGGAAAACGGTCTGTCCGGCCGCCTCCCCGTTATTTTGAAGCACATTTACTCCATCGCATCCGTATGTCTTCTTTAAGGCAGTTGCAATTTTCTTCGCGATTGGGAACACCTTGGCCGCTTCTTCATCCTCAAGTTCAAAAATATTGGCGGCATGTTTTTTCGGCACAATGATCACATGCCCCCTTGCCGCGGGATTGACATCCAGTATTGCCTTGAAATCATCGTCCTCATAAACTGCGGTAGATGGAATTTCTCCCGCTATGATCTTACAAAATACACATTGTTCTTCTGCCATTTTCTTCTTCTCCTTTTCCATTCTTTATTCTTATTCTCAAACGCCTGGCGACCATAACTCAATCCCAAGTGCCTGGCGACCATAACTAAAACCGGAATATGGCGTCGAAATTGCGAAGCACCTTAAAATTTCCCTGGGCGGAAAGATCACCCGACATAAACGCGTTTTGAAACGGCTTCTTCCCGGACAGGATCTGCTGAAACACTTCGCTTTTGAGTTTCGCTGTCACATCGGGCGCCCCCGTACTGCCAAAATAGCAGTTCAATTTTTCGCCATCCACCTGAATCACAAGGCTCCGGCTCTCATCCGTGATCTCGATCTGGAATACCGCCTTCATGTCGTCAATCGGTACAAAATGCTCTTTTAGTGCCGAAATATATTTTTCCGTTTCATCTTCTCCCCCCAGCATACCTTTGAACAGGGTGGCAAGTTCTTCGATATCCTCCTTCTGTTTCTTCACATAGTGGTCGTTCGAAACATACGCGGACAACTGCTCGCTTTCCTGCGGCGTCAAAGAAAGCGTACTGCTGCGGAGAACCGTTTTTTTCACCTGCAGGCTGCTATTCGGAAAGGCTATAGATTTTTTCGACATGGCACGATAAAAGTTCTCCGCGCACTTTTCGATCATCATATTGTACGCTGCGTTTGTCTCAAACTCGACGTGATTTTCTACATATGCGCAAATTCCCTCGCAGGGCACGCCGCCCAGCATCTCCCAGGCCTTAATGAGAGTATGCAGCGCCTCCCGCTCTCCATATGTAGTTGCCATCACGACGGGAAACATATAAATGTCCTGGATCGTTTCCTTATCCCCATAAAGCCAGCACGCGTCCAAAAACTGCTGCAGATAGCCTCCGATACCGAGCCATTCAACCGAAGCCGCCAGAATGACTCCCTCGGCCTCTTTCAGCGTCTTGGGCAGAACGGAGATGCCTGCCTTATCCTCGTACAGGTTATATCGTTCCACACTTACATGAAGTTCATCCAAAACCTGTGTAACTTTATCGATCGTATAAAGGGTAGGATCGTCGATCAACCCCCTCCCGCCATAATAAACATTCACTCTCATTCTGTCCTCTGCCCCTTTCTATCTTTGTAAATGGTTTTTATTACGCACATGGCCGCACAGATCACCATTCCGCTTACAAATCCTCCTGCATGCGCAGCCCCGTCAATACCCGGATCCCGAAATCCCGTATAAAGACTTAGCGCCAGATACAGCGCAAATCTCGGTATGTCTCCCCGCAGGTTTCTTTTCCTGTGCACCACGAGAAGTACCAGCAAAGCCCCCATCAGTCCAAAAACCGCTCCCGACGCCCCGCAGGAAACGACTTCCTGTCCTGTCTGCACATTGTAATAAAAAGAAACGATACTGGATATAACGCCGGTTCCCAGATAAATAAAACAAAACCACGCTTTTCCGATCGCCTGCTCCAACGAATAACCGAGAACCAAAAGCGAAATCATATTATTTATTAAATGTTCCATTCCAAAATGAAGGAACATGCAGCTGACCAAGCGGTAATATTCCTGATCTTCCAATAAGGACGGTTCATACATCGCCCCCATATGTATCATATGGCTGCTGTCTAAACTTGAACCATAAACCTCTGTCACAATATATGCCAAAATGTTCAAGGCCGCCAGGATAACTGTAATTACAGGTATCGCCGCCCTTTCCTGCTTTTCCACGACTAGACACTTCCCTTTTATTTCCAGTATCCAGGGCGTACTTGCCCACACTGGTAAAATATGATAGTATTGTAGCATATATTATCGCATCCGTCCACAGCTTATCTTTCAGCGGAACATGATTTTTAAAAATGAGGCCCATTATGAACATAACCATTCACGCAACACCTGAAAACGAAAAAACAATTTTGGATCTGGCAGAGGAGCAGGGCATATCACTTCCCTGCAACTGTCATGGCGCAAACGCCTGCGGCGGCCGCCAGTATGATTTCCCGTGCGGAATGGTTCCCCGCCGCGATATTTCGGTATCCATTCCCGACCGAAAACAGCTAACTGGTATCACCCTCCCGGCCGCCCCAGATAAAACGATACGGCCAGACACGCTGCTGATCGACCTCGGCACGACCACGGTCGCGATGGTGTTCTATCGCTCTGATGCCAGGACCGTATTTCACCGTACAACATTCGAAAATCCCCAAAGGCAATACGGCGTGGATGTGATCAGCCGCATAAAATATGATGTGGAGTTTCACAATGATTATACACTAAAGAAAAAAATTTGCAGTGAAATCATGAAACAATATGATTTTTTCACCTCTTCTTTTCCGGATATCCCAATCCACACCTGCCTGATCGGCGGAAATACAACGATGATCCATTTACTGCTCGGACTGCCGCTGGACGGTATGACTGGCAGTCCTTTTACGCCGCACCCGTTTGATGAGTTCTATTTTTCATATCACAATACTGACATTTACATCATTCCCTGGCTGTCTGCCTTTATCGGCGGGGATATCGCTGCCGGACTGCTCTCACTGGACTTTGACAAGCGAACGGATACGTGCCTGCTCGCTGACCTCGGCACGAATGGCGAACTCGCGCTGCTGCACGGCGGCCGTATCCTGACAGCCAGCACCGCCGCAGGCCCGGCTTTCGAGGGCGGCGGACTCTCCTGCGGCTGTCCCGCCGTCGCAGGCGCGATTGCAGATCTTACCTGGCATCCGATCATGCCAAAACTTCAGACGATCGGAAACAAACTTCCGACTGGCATTTGCGGGAGCGGCGCCATCAGTATGCTATCCGAACTTATCACGCACGGTTACCTCCTGCCATCCGGCATGTTAGCCGATACATTCCCTGCCGGCGGACTTCTGATAAGCAAAACCGCCTCCTCCGGAAACATCGTTTTTACACGGGAAGACGTGCGGCAGATGCAGCTTGCCACCGCCGCCATCGGCGCCGGTATCGATGCACTGTGCCAGCAAGCCGGCATCTCAGCGGGTCAGATCCAATGCCTCTATTTAGCCGGCGGATTGGGATACCATGTCCAAATCCAAAAAGCCGTACACACCGGTCTTTTTTCAGATATAGACACCTCCCGCATCACTTCCGTGGGGAACAGCTGTCTGAACGGCCTGGCTGAACTCTCTTCCTGCCCCGCGGCATTACCTGAACGGATCGGCAGGCTGAAAGAAAAATGTCAGGAACTGGTCCTCGCGGATGATGAATACTTTCAGAAACAGTACATCCTGCATATGACTTATGAACCCGTCTCCACCCGGTAATAAACGGAAGAAAATGCTATCCTATCGTCCGCCAGAACTTTCCTGCGCTCCCAGGGCACCAATCGTTTTCCGTTCACATAAGTCCCGTTTGTTGATTCCTGGTCGATTACAAACACACCCTCATCCTCGACCACGATTTTCGCATGCAAACGGCTGATATCCCCCTCACAAATGACAGCGTCCGCTTTTTCCCCATTCTTCCCGATAAAAAAGGGGCTTTTCCTTATTTTAATCTCCTCCCGCTGCCAATCCTCCGGGATCAGATTCAAATATACCGTTTTTGAGTGATGCTGATCCAGCACGACCGTTTGATCTTCATCGTATCCCACCAGTCGTTCCGTCTGATCGTTCCAGATTTGGGACGACTTCTGGTTTGTATGCTGCCCTGTTTTCTGTTTCCCGCGATGCGGGTCTTTCTCACATTGTGGTGCTCCCTGTTTTAATCCTTCCCGCTGTGTTTCTTCCCCCCGCAATTTACCGATCAGATACCACTCGAGCACGATGAGCAAAGCTGCCAGAACCACTGTCTTCCGCACATCCAGTCCGCCACCCTCCCCGCCGCCAAGAACGCCGGAACAGACTGCTGCCACAAACACAAACATCCCGGCCGCCACATAAGCAATGATCTTTGCATAAAACGTCGTTCGCTCACCCAGTTCTTCCAGCGGGGAATATCTCTCTTTTTCCTTTCCAGCAATCCCTTCCTGTCTGGTAACCTTATCCCGCCCGCCAGCCTCATCCCGTCTGCCTGCCTCATCCCAGCTGCCTGCCTCATTCTTCCTGCCAGCCCCATCCCAGCTGCCGACCGCTTCTCTGCTTCCCCTGTTCGTCTCCACGCCGTCTCTGTTTTTCTCCATGCCACTCCTGTTCCTTTTGACAGACGGTTTCCCACCGAGTACTTCTGTCAGACGGTTCAGACAGAAATTCCCATCCTTACTTATTCTATGAAGTCCGTAGACAAGAAAAACAAGTTCTTTATCCTTATGGTTCATATGATCCATACACGTTTCCAATATACTGGAAATCCCTTTTCCCACATCACGCTGGTAACCATCGAGATAAACGACCGCAAGCTTTTTTTCCAACTCATCCCAAAACATACAGTCACCCAGCAAGATCATATCTTTCTCGTCTAAAAAATATTCACCGGCAAGTTCGATCAGGCGTATGATCTGATACATGAGGGATCTTATATCCTCCGCCGTAAATGAGCCTCTTTTCAGAAAATCCAAAAGTGGGATGCGATCCCCGATCGCATAAAGATATTGCGGCGTATCATTGATCTGCTACACTTCCGCTCCCAGAATCCCTTCTATATTATTATATCTCAACATTTTTTCACCAAGATCATTTCCTTTTCCCTCTGCCGTGATTTTCAAATAACGTCCCGTAAACTCCTGCACGATCTCTGTTTCCACATTCATTACTTCTTCCATCGCAACGCCTTCTCCCTTCATTTATTTTTTATCCCTGATTTCCCTGCTGTTCCACAAATATTCCGGCGCAAACAGCAGCTCGTGGGAAAGCGAGATCTTCCTCCCCTTCTCTCCTGTTAACAGCCTTTTAATAAACGGAACACTTACCTCCGCGTGAAACGTGATGTCCACACGCACCAACAACAACTCCTTCCTCACTGATATACTGTCTGCCCGGCACAAAAAGAGATGCTCGTTTACATATTGTTTCAAGCCGGTTTCCATATCTGATGCTGTAAATTTCTTCCCGTCCTCCACAGCTTGTTCGATATAATGCTCCGCCATCGAAAACATCGCCGTCCGGTCATGCGAATATACCGCCGCGTAACAGACTGCCATCAGCACCCATATCGTTATGTTAATGACGAAAACTGCCTCTACCGTAAGAGACGCCTTCCGCCCATTCAAGCAAATATTTTCCATATACACATCACCCCAAATCCGGCGAAAACAAACGGAGCGAACGGCAGCGTATACTTCCTGCCGGCGTGCCTTGTCAGAATCAGCGTCCCGCTAACTATTGCCGTAAACACCAATGATAGGAAGAGCAAAACACCATTTTCATATATTCCAAACAGCAATCCGCAAATCATAAACAGAATGCCGTCGCCGACGCCAATCTCCCCCCTCGTCAGTAAACTGATCACAACTAAAACGATCCCGACTATCACGCCTAAAAACGCGCTTTGCAGAGAAACCTCACCGCGGCACACAAAGTAAATCTGCCGGCCCGACAGGATTACCGCTGCTGCCGCCGTAAACGGAAGATGAATCTCCTTCTTTTTTATGTCATATACCGCCATCATCAATAAATAGGTAAATACAATGATATATCCCGCCATATTTTTACTCCTTTCCGCATTTGCTGCACGGCAGCCGGCCCGCCGCCTCGGACAGCGGAACCTCGCGGATACTCCGTTTCAAGTTCCTGCATGTCCGGCAGCTGTGGAAGCGGTCTCCGTAACTGCATATAAATACATTGTCTCCGGCGCCAAAAGACATTCCCTGGCAGCAGCTCCCGCATTCATAATATTTCCCACCACTCTCACTCCGCAAATGAGCCAGTTCCCCATACCTGACCTGCGAAATATGAAGTTTCAGATAAGTGCACGACAAACTCCGGTGATATACATTCCCCGTTTTTGTTACATACACGACGGTATCCTTATCCCCATCCGCCCCGTCCCGCCTGGTCTTTACCCCCGTAAAAGCGCGGGTATGGATCTGCTCCGTAAAATGAAAATTTCTTTTAAATACAATGGGAAACGGAGCCTCTACCTCAAAATCCGCGATCAGATCCATTTCATCTGTCTCCGGTTCAAATTTCGACCGCATCATACTGACACTCAACTCATCCCCTTTCAGATACAGGTTCATCTTTCCCGTCAGATACGCCGGACTGATCACAAACGACTTGTCCATCGCCGCGTATTCCACGGACGCCTCCCTCGCAACCCTCGCAAGCGCCCATTGTACCTGTTCCTCATATAAAATCAGCTTATTGAATGATAAAATAGAGAGCGCCGCAAAAAGAAAAATCGGAAGAACCAATGACGCTTCTACTGTCATTGATGCCTTTTTGTAGCCACGATGCCAAAAATAGTATTGCAAAAGTCTCTCCCTCCTGTTTGATGCGGGACACAAAAAAGTACTCTATTCGTATGATTGGTGTGGTGGTTTTCCCTTTCGCTTTATTTTTAATTGTTTGATAGAGTACTTTTGTGTGCCCCGCACATACGGATCACCGCCGGTTCCGCTTACTTCGCCACATAACCGGCATCCACTGTAACTTCCTGTTGAAAACCCTTCCCTTCCCAGCCTGTCATCCGCTGGATCAGGGGCAGGCGGAACAATTTAGTCTCGTAGGAAAACTGTCCCGTCGCCTTAAAAGAATCCACACACTGTCCGAAACGAAACCCGGAATACTCATGATCCCGAATGTTCCACTCCATCAGATCCATCATCCTGTGATACCGGACATCTCGTCCAATTCCTGCCATAAGTAATAGCACATAGTCCGTATATCCGAAACACCGGCCATTCTTTTTAGGTAACCGGTCCGCCTTTTCCATAATGTACGCCTGACCGATCCGGTACAGTTCCGGGAATTTCACCACGATATCTTTCGCCGTTTTGATGACCGGAACCTTTTTCCCCTGTAACAGCGCCGCCACTTCTACAAGTGATTCCGTCATACCCCACAGCACCAAAAACAGTGTCTGCGTAAACCGGATCAATGGTTCCATGCCGGTAAAACCGACTACCGCCAATGCAGCTGCGTATGCGGTTTCCCGCTTTTCTGACGAGGACAGGAGCGCTGCCGCATTGATTACACTCCGCAGCAGTACCAAGCGGTTTATGACGGTTTCCAGATTCTTTTTGTCGCTTCCTTTACCGCACAATATGTATTCCCACTCGTAATCCAGCCGCTTATTGGCACCAACTTTCGTTTGTACCGAAGAGAAATAACGCTTTAGGTACTCACAAAGCATAACATCTGAAGCCGCCGTTTTCGCGAACCCTTTTGCCGCTCCCTGAAAATCAACCTCTTCTTCTTTGGCAAAAGCAGCTACGCCGTCCTCCTCTTTTTTCTTTTCGAACTTATCCGCCGCATAAAGAGAATGGTAGTGGTCCGCATCTTTCACTGACTTGTTTGAGATGTTGAAATCCTTTTTCAAAACAAGTTTCGCCAATCCCCCGGAAACAGCATCAGAAAATACACTCATCGGACTTTCCGCACCGCCCTTTTCATTGATCCCTGCATAATCAAAAACGATGCCGGACACATCATATGCTTTCCACATCCGTTTTAATTCCGCCGCCGTCTGCTCCGTCATTTCCTGACTAAGCAGTTCACCTGTTTTTTCTAATATGCCGCGGTTTGACGAGAGCACACGGGCCGCATCTCCCGACACATTCATCTTCTTCAGCCGTGGGGCGCCCATTTCTGTTACGATCCGAAGCGCTTCTTTCGTCTTTTCCAGCGTTTCTCGAACGAGAACGGCAAACTCCCGCCTCTTCGCTTCCTCCTGCAGATGATTTAAAAAATCCGATACATCCGACACCTTCTTTTTGACGGCGTTCCAGACAACAGCTTCCGAAATCCCAAACTTCCCCGGTTTTTTCTCCCCGGTAAAGAGCATTTTTACAAAGTATTTCTGCCCTTTTACTGCTCCACCGGAACAGTCCACGCCGTCGATCAGACGCATCAGCTCTAACACGCTCCTACACTCCCCGACCGCTTCCTTTTCCTGTTTCGCCTTTTGTTCTATTTCCTCCGCGCTGTCACTGAGCGGCTGCATCTCATCGGTCTTCCGCAAAAAAGCGTTTACTTTATCAGCCGATATCCTCCGCTTCATATACGACACGATCTGCTCCCGCAAAGCAGCCCCGCCATCGTCACCAGCGTATCTCTCCCCATCCACTGTCACACGTTCAAGCGTACCCAGATACACATCCATGCTGTGCGGAAAAAGAGAATTATATTCCGATGTTCCCGAAGCATATTCCGTTATGCTGTCCGCAAATGCCTTTCCCTCGTTTTCCAGAAAATACAGATTGTACTTTTCAAACAACGGCCTGCTATACTCCGTCATCAGGCTGTCCGAAGCCAGCTTCATCACCCGCCTCGCCTGGATACGGCACGTCTTCCCCCGTGTCACCTCGATCATCGTTCCCAATAGCGCCATAATGATAACGAGCGTCAACGACAGGAATACCGTGATCGATCCCCCGGCTTTTCTGTTCTTCACTATCATTTGATAATACTCCCCGAGTCCTTTTCAAAAGCTGAAAATGCCTTATTTACTACCGCTGTGATCTTTTCCTTAAACAGCAGTACGAGCGCGATCAGCACTACCAGGATCAGGATGATCTCCACCACGCCGATCCCCTCTTCATCTTTCCAAAACTCTGTTATTACTCCCATTTGAATTCCTCCTTTTTTGTTTTCTATTTTTTTATTTACATTGTCATAAATGCCGGGACAACGATGATAACCATGACGACGCCCAGCATGAGCACCATCGGAAGAAGCAGCTTTGTTCCTGCCGTCTCCCCCATGATCTTAACCTGTTCCTTGCGCTTTTCAAACGCCTCAACCGCCTCAACTTCCAGTAATGCTATCAGTCCCTCGGATCCCTTGCGGATATTCTGGTTCAGCATCGAAGCAAACCGCAGATAGGGAAGAAGCCGGCATCGTTTGCCAAACGACTCGAGCGCCATCGTTTCCGATACGCCATGTTCCATTTCCTGCAAGGAAAAACAGATTTCTTCATATACATACTTTCTCTCACCCCCTTTCCGCATGCGGCTGCGGTATTCTTCCCCCATCCGCTCGAAACACCCCCTCACAGTCAGTCCGGCGCTTAACAGCAGCATGACCTTATTCACCAGTTCCGGATAATCGAGCAGCAGCTGGTTTTCTCTCTCCTTTAACTTTTCCTGCCGTTCCCGTCTCCAAAAGGCGGGCAGCAGAACCAGCACAATGAGGCATAGATAAAACGCATTGTAATCTTTTTCAAATTCAGGATCCGTATATCTTACCTCTTTCCCGGACACCGTTTCCGGAAGCAGCACATCCTGTTCTCCCTCGGTGGCACGCTCGGAGGAAACGGCATTTTCAACCGCCTCCCTTACGTCTGCCACAAAAACTTCGCGGGGATCCGGGGTCGCCGCCATTTCCGCGTGTTCCGCTTCATCTTCTGCCCCGACGCCTACCGTGATCTCCGCCTGAGCCGGCCCGGCCTCTGTTTCCGCCTCCATGCCAAATGTGACCTGTTCTTCGCCGGCCCTGATATGCAGATACTGATTTTTTACAATAACCGCTTCCGGTGCCTCCTGACTAACACACACAAGAAGGACAAGCACCGACACGCCTACCGCTGCCGCCATTATAAAAAGCCGCCGGCACCAGATCTCCGTAAACTTCGCCCGCTTATCCTGCCTCCGGTACAGAGTTTCCACCATTTCTAACGTTTTGGTATCTTTTTTCAATACTCGTTCCAAATGCAGGGCATCCATCGCCTTTTCTATGTAGATCATATACTTTTCCATGACATATCCCTCCCTAAAACCGTATGCCCATCAGTTTCTGTCCCCATAAAAACGCGGCCACAAAAACCGCCAGCGCGCCCGTCATCACACAGATTCCCAGCAGATTGTGATACAGCGGATCGAGAAACCCTGGAGAAAAGATGCGCAGATAGACGATGATCAGAAGCGGGATCGCCGTCATACAGTTTGATTCCATCTTTTTTCCCGCAATCAGCGTCTCAATCTCCCGTTTCATCTCGATCCTCTCCGCGATATTGCCCGATGTCCTCCTCATGACCCGAACGAGATTCCCTCCCGTTTTTCTCGCCGTCATCAAAATCTCACTAAATGTCCGGATATCCTCTACGCCGCTCCTGACCCCCAAATCGCTGAGAAGTTCGGCAGCAGGCACCGTCAGATCCATCTTGTGCGACATCTGTGAAAATTCGATCATAATAATATCATCCGGATCATACATCATCCTCAGATCCTTTTCCGTCTGACGGACGGCATTTTCCAGCGAATACCCTGCCACAAGCGCCGATACCAGGCTTTCCGTGGCATCCTTAAACTGGACAGTCAATTGCCAGCGACGTTTTTCCATAAGGATGCGCCGATAATATTTGAGGAACAGCACGCCGCCCGCAGCCGCACCCAAACCGCATACAACCACATTGTCATAAAAAAGCATCAATATGACAAACGCCGCCGCTCCCCCGCACGATCCGTAACGGACTGCCTCCCATTTCGTATAAACATACCGGTTGTAATCCATCTGTTTGCCTCCCTTCCCGTTCCTGTTCGTCAGTGTATCACAGTACACTGATCCGACACTTAACACTACATGGTACCGCACATAAATTCCCGTATCCCGGCCTTTCTGCACTTATCGCTGCGAACCAGCCTGTGCCCGGTGTTCACGAGTTCCCCTTCGATCCTTCCATCTCTTTCCTCCTTTTCCTCAAACCGAAACAGCGGGAACATTCGGATTTTTCCCTGCTCCACTCCACCCACTTCACAAATTTCCAGTATCCTCCTGCTCCGGTCTCGAAGCCGTCCCAGATGTACCACGATGTCAATAGCGGATGAAATCTGCTGGCGGATCGCCTCCAGCGGAATATCCATCCCCATAAGGACAAGCGTCTCCAGACGGTTCAGCATATCCTGCGGACTGTTCGCGTGGCCGGTAGACAGGCTCCCGTCATGCCCGGTGTTCATCGCCGTCAGCATATCGATTGCCGTCGAATCACGAATCTCTCCGACGATGATGCGATCGGGCCTCATGCGGAGAGCGCTGCGGATCAGATCCCGTATCGTAACCTCATTTTTTCCTTCCACATTAGCATTTCTCGCTTCCAGACGCACAAGGTTCCTGACATTCCGGATCTGCAGTTCCGCAGAATCCTCCACCGTAATCACCCGTTCGTCCTCTGGGATATAATTGGACAGAATGTTTAAAAATGTCGTTTTTCCCGCGCCCGTCCCGCCTGAAATAAATATATTGTACTTCGCTTCCACGAGCTTGCGCAGCAGATCGTCCGCCTCTTCCGTGATCGCCCCCATCTCTATCAGTTTCTCCATTGTCAGTGGGTCTTTCGGAAACTTTCGGATCGTGATCACAGGCCCTTCCATCGCGATGGGCGGCATCACGATATTTACGCGGGAACCGTCGGCCAGGCGCACATCCAAAATGGGATTTGTCTCGTTTACGATACGGTTTCCCGCCGAAGCGATCTGCTGGGCGACATCATTCAGACGGTCAGCCGACTCAAAAGTCTGCCCGCTGTCCAAAAGCCGTCCCTCTTTCTCCACGAAAATGTGATCCGTCCCATTTACCATAACCTCCGTGATCTGTTGATCCTCAATCAGTTCCTGGAGCACATCCAGTTTTCTCATGGAATTAAAAATGGCTCTGCGAAGACGCTTTTTTTCCGCATACCGTATATATTCCCCCTGACTGCTGCGCCTGATATTCTCATCGATAATATCGAGTAAGCGATTCTCATCCATCTCCTCATCGGCCGGTACCTGATCCAAAACCAACCCTCTTATTTTCTCTTTTTGGCTTTTTTCCTCCATCTCGGTTTCCCTCCTCCCCGTCCGCACCTACTATGCGCAGGATTTCTTCCCAGCTTTCTGGGCAGTTCGCAGCCACCGGCACAAACTTGATCCGTTCCCACACGGTTTCCTGTCCCTCCCTGCGGCAATACCCGCAGAAAAGCTGACGCTTTTTTTCCGCCAGGATCCCCGGCTCCTGCGGCATGAGTACAGCATCCGCCTCCGCCAATAGGACAAACGTAAAATCAAAAAGCTGCCCCAGTTCGATCACAACCGCCTCATACAACGTCTGCTGTTTCATATACGCGATAAACCGACTCACTTCTTCCTGCGAAAAATCAAACAGATCCCGAAAATGCCCAGCAGGCGCCAGTACCGAGATCTGCCCGGCACTGAATGCCAGTTCCCTCAGCCGCTCCTCAAATACCCCCAATTCATTGCATAACATCAGATTTGAAATCCCTTCCTGTTCCTCGCGAAAAAGAAGGGGATATCCGCATAAATTTATGTAGAGCACGCTTCCCCGCTCCGCGCGGTCGATCGCGGTGCGCAGGGCAAAAACTGTCTTTTCCTCGCTTTCTCCGGGTGCATACACGCACGTCACTTTCGGGACCGACAGTTCCAGATCCCGCGCTTCCTTCCTCACCGGCATCCCCGTCAACGACAGGATCTGCCGGTAAATATCCTCCGCCCTCTGATACATAAAGATTTCTCGTTTCCCCTCTGTTTCCGGCGACGGCACGAGGGTTACAGTCTGGCCTCCCACATGCTCCAGCACTTTTTTGTCATCTGAAATCACACATACATTCTGCTCCGTACCTGTCTTTTCCATAATGGCGCCGACTGCCTCTCCCACGTCAGCCGTCAGCAATTCCGCCTCAATATCCGGATTCCGCTGCGCGGAAAGAAACCGCAGCAGCTTTTCCCCATATTCTTTCTGCTTCGTACAAATCAGCAATTTGATCCGATCCATACAGAACACCCCCTCTATTTTTTCGCGCGCACACGCTCCTGCGCCACCTGAAAGATTGAAAATTTCTTTCTCCTTACCTTCCTGTCGTGCATATTATGACCGCCAGTGTAATACATATAGTAAAGGGAATAACCCCTTCATCCCCACATGTTTTGAGATCGTAATACGCCCTGATCGGTCCTCCCGACATCAGGTTTCTCACATACATTGAAAAGTGCCGAAAACGGCGAATGAAACTTTTTTGCAGAATCATCTTAAAAAGAGATAATAGTGCTCCGATCAAAAGCGAAACCGCCATGATGCGGACACAGTACTCAACGTTAAAATAGCTACAGATTATGGAAAATATCTTGATATCACCTGCTCCCAGTACATGGAACAGATAAAAGATACAACAGACAACAAACGGAAACAGACATTTGAGTGAAAATGACCCGATACCCAATATCCCATACTGCCAAATATTGTCATACAAACTGAGGACCAGACCGATCCCGATGATCGCATTTGGTACCCGGTATTGATACAGATCAAAAAGTGATGCCGGTAACAGAACAAGGAAGATCAACTCCTGACTTCCGATACTGCCACCTCCTGTTTTGTTGTGATTCATATACTAACACGCAGACCGATCATTTGTCAATACTTATTTTGAAAAAAATGGAATATATTTCTTGAACAAGGTTATACTTTTACTACAAATACGAAAAAAATAGAAAAACAAAAATGTCAAAAGCCTCGTATTTTCGACATTTTCTGCATACTAATACACTTAAAATAGAATCAAAGGGGGATTGGTATGAAAAAGAAACCGGACAACCTTCTTCTCACACGGGAAGAACTGTTAAATGAAATCGAGGAGATAAAACAATCGCTGGCAAACGCCCATTCCAATTTTGAATATGCCTGCGACCCCGATCTGGTCGACAGCTGCATCTATGAGGTAAACGCCATTCAGTACCGGTACAAGTATTTACTCAAAGAGATGCGAAAAGTAGAAAATCTGTCAAAAAGTCAGGCATGAGTGCCCTCATTTCAACACTCATGCCTGAAATCCGCGGTTTACATCGACATTGACATTCTCATTCAGGCTGCCCCTGCCATATGTGAGCCCCGCATAGATTGTCTCGGTATTCGCCATAACCCCGGCCGACGCATCCTGAGCCGCCACCTCGCGGAATGCCGGAAGAAGTTTTTCAACAATATCCAAAGCATGGGAGAACCGTGCTTCCTCCCGCTCGGCAACTCCCTGACACAACTCCTGATAAGCAAATACATAAAGTCTGCGCAAATAATGGGAAATTTCATAACGAAAATCCAAACTTCCCATTAACTCGGTAAGAAACCCTTTCGCCCGGTCGATCTCCCGCCTGCAGGCGGGAAGATCTCCCTCTTTTAAATATTTCCTTCCATCCTTTACACTATCTAAAAATGCCTCATATATAATCACTACGAGTTCACTCCGATTCGCCTGCGCCACTCTGGCCGCATAGGCATTTAACTGTTCCCGTTCCAACGGCACCCGTCCTTTCTGTCATCGCTGCCTCTGCCAGCATCCGGTGATTACGCCTGAAGCAGCTGTAGAATCGTCTGCGGACGATTATTTGCCTGTGCAAGCATTGACGTTCCCGCCTGTGCAAGAACACTGAGCTGCGTATAACTCGTCATTTCGGCTGACATATCCACGTCCTCGATCCGCGAGCACGCCTCCGTCAGGTTCTGGGACGTAATATCAAGACTCGTCGTCGCGGAATCCAGACGGTTCTCATACGCGCCGAGCTTCGCGCGGATCGCCGCCACTTCCTCAATCGCGGCATTGAATTTACTGATCGAATCCGAGGCCCCTGCCACGGTACACACATTACAATACTCGATATTCAGCGATTTACATGTAACCGGTGGAATCGAAATATCAATCGTCTGCCCCTCATTGGCACCAATCTGGATAGCGACAAAACCGGCGTCCAGTACAGTAACCTCTGCCGAAGAAGGTATATCCGCTTCCTCCACTTTTGAAACATCAAAAATCATGCAGAAACCGTCGCGGTCTGAAACCGTCACGCGACCGCCCTCAATAAACGTCGTCGCCGTTTTCGAAAATCCGGAATCACTTCCCGTATCAATCGTAACTTCTGCATCCTCACCCGGTACATATGTACCGCCTGCCACACCGAGAAGGCCTGCCAGCACCGGACTATCCGTCGTCACCTCAATCGTATGCTGGGCACCGTAAAGTTTTGATTCAAAAAACAATGCCGACGCCGCTCCTATGTCAGCCTCCACACCTGCACCATCAACCGGCTTTACATCAATATTCATGCTCTCACAACAGTCACGGATCTTTGCGTACGCATCCTCCAACGTCTCCCCCGGATTGATCCGGATAAGCTCGCCATTGATCTGAATCTGACCCTCCTCGGTGAATTCATCACCGGCTGCCATGCCGAGCCTCCCTGTCGTAAACGTACTCTGCGTCGCCTGCTTATCCACGGTAAGTCCGTATGTCGTCAATCCGACGTAGTCCGTCATGGAGATCACTTTGACGCCGACATTATTGGACGACGTCTGACGGCAGCAGCTTCCGTCCAAAATGCTCTTCGTATTGAATTCGGTATCGGATGCCAGACGATCGATTTCTTCCATGAGAGAGTCGATTTCCTTTTGAATCGCCTCTTTATCCTCGATCGTCAACGCACCGCCGTTTGCCGCCTGAACGGACAATTCGCGACACCTCTGGAGCAGGTTATCCGTCTCCGTCAGCGCCCCCTCTGCGGTCTGTATGAACGAAACACCGTCCGCGCCATTGCGGGAAGCTCTCTCCAGTCCTCGTATCTGCGCGTGCATTTTCTGTGAGATTGCCATACCGGCAGCATCGTCTGCCGCCTTGTTGATTCGATACCCCGAAGAAAGCCGTTCCAGACTCGTCGTCAGGTTATCCTGCGTCCGGTTTAAGTGACTGCTGGCAAGCATTGCCGAAATATTTGTGTTTATCTTCATTGTTGTTCGTCCTTTCTCTGCACATTTTGAATAAATAGTTTCGCCACGAGATAAAGTCTGTCATTCGCAGCCGTTTCATCAAATCTATTTCCTGAATGAAATGAATTTCTTCTGCCATTCGCAAAATCCCCACGCTCCATCGTGAAACCATTCATTTCCAAATCCTTTTCAAATTGAGTAAACATGTCCCCGCACACCCGGAGTGCTTCTTCATCCTCACTCGTCACAAAACCGGATACGCGGTTACCAGCGACCTTGAAAGTCGCCTGAATTGGCGTCGCCTGTATTGGCGTCGCCTGCGTACTCCCCGCCGGATCCTTTTTCCCCGGCAGATCCATCGTGATCTCCACCGTTCCTTTTTCGGATCCCCGGCCCTGCTTCACCGTAATGCTGCACGCCGTCATGCCCTGTTCGGTGTAGATCGGCACCTCATATTTCTGGAAACTGCGCATCTGCCGGTAGAAGGAAACGCCGCTCGCCATGCGGGCAATCTCTTTCACATCCTCATAACTGACATCCGGCTCCGCCTTCCTCTCTGCGAGCTGTTCCTCGTGGGCTCCGTCAATCTCTTCATACACTTCCTGCAGTTTCCCAGGATCATCCAGCGCGTCCACAATCTTTTCGCTCTCTTCTTTCGAATAGAGTTTGAGGAATGATCTTCCGCCCCGTTCCAAATACGACTTCATCCAGTGTATATTGATGATACTGTCCGGAATCTCGAGTTGTTTCAAAAATTCCAGGACCTGCGCGTCACTCTCCGCCGCCATTTCCCGCACTTCCGAAGCAGCCTGCTCGTAATAGCCGGCCTCTTCCCGTAACGCCTCCGTCTCGCTTAAACACTCATCTAAAATCACTTCAAGCGGCTCTTCCATAAAAGTATCTTTTTTCTTTTTTAGTACGGCAGGCGAAAGTTCCTTCTGCAGGTTTGCAGCAACATGGCTCGCAAAGGCCGCTCCAATCTGCTCGCTGATGCTCTCCCCGCTCTTCACCACCTGCTCGAGTCCGCCGAAATCGTCATCAACCGACTGGTCGATCCCCTGCGCCTTCCGCGAGCGCACAGCAGACAACAGGGACGAAAATGACAGTTCCCGTCCGTCCTTGATCACCTGCCCGATCACCGCGCCGTCACTCTTTTCAACCTTATCGAGCAGACGGTAAATCCCGATCATGCTCTTTCTCTCTTCCGGCGTAACGGCTCTGCTGTGATCCAGCTTCCATAAATATTTGCGGAATGAAATATCCTCCGAAGAAAGTTCGGCCCGGATTTCCGAAATCTTTTCATCCAGTTCGTTTAAATCCATCTCCAACGGGTTTTCCCGCCTGCGGATCAGTTCTGTTACCACTTCCGGCTTCAGGCCTTTCGCGATTGACGTCACCTTATCGTCATATTCCTTCATGGAACGGATATTTTCTTCGGTGACCGGCATCCGGTTATATGCAAGAATTCGGACCGCACGCTCATTTGCCGCCGTCGCGGGAAGTCCCATTTCTTTCAAAAGGCTCCCGACATGCGAAAATGCTTTCTGTATCGAGTCGCCCAGATCACGTCGCACTTCGGTTCCCACCGCCTCGTACGACTCTGCCGCCGCCAGCCGGCTTCGGGCATCATTTCCGGCAGCTGCCAGATCCACGATCGTGTCCTCGTCTGCCGCGGCGATCGTCTCACCCAAAACTGAAACCGGTGCCCGCAGAATATCCCGCCCCGCCTGCAGCGCCGTAACCGCAATCTCTATATTTTCCTCATCTGCCGGAACTCCGGCCGCAGTCAGCATCTCCTGCGCTGCTGCCTGTTCCATCGCCTTTAGTTCCTCAACAATCTCCATCAGGTTTCCGACCTCGAGATGAATCCCCTTGCTCTCCATCGTCCGCGCTGCGTCAATCGTCATCGTCAGCCTGATCTCTTCTAACTGTCTCTTCGCCCTGATCAAATCGGCTTCCGTCCAGTATACCGTCCGCAGCGTATCATCATCCGTCTCACACAGACGGGAAAGACGCTCCGAAACTTCCCTCCGCGAAGGCACGGTCAGATCTGCACCTTCCGGCGTGATCCCGTCCATCACCGCATCCTCGATCCGCTCCGCCAGAACATCAGAAGAAACCCCTTCCAGTTCCCGAAGAGTTTCATACGCGCGTATATTTTCACCTGTCACCGGCACATCGTGCTCATACAGCCACTTTGCCGCCTCCAGATTTTCTTCTCCCGCCTCTAAGCCGCTGTTTATAACAGCCGCTTCAATCTGCGGCTTCATTTCCTCAAACGCAACCCTGTCTTGGTTATATGTAGCAGGTTCCATCACGGAACCGCAATTTTTTATGTTCTGCGGACTGAATGGAAGGTGATTGTCAAGAAAATATTTAGCCGCCGCCTCGGAAATGCCTGGAAGGTTCGCCGCCATCTGGACGGCTTCCTGAATGCGCTCTTCCATCTCTCCGAAAAACTCCTGCGCCTCTTCCTGCTTCTCCACCTGGCGTCCTATGGCCTCTTCCTGCTCCTGCCGTTGGCCCTTGACTCTCTCGATGGCGCGCTCTAACGACCCCGCCACATATTCTTCCAGTATCGACCCCTCGTCTTCCACCGCTTTGGCATCTTTACCGGTCATACTTTTACTGATAAAATCAGCCGGATCGAACTCTTCGGCCGGCAAATTTTCCGCTACTTCCTCTACAATACGCTTCTTATTTTCACTCGCATCGGTATAAACGATACTGTTTTCCATATCCTTTTGTACCGCACAATCCCTTGTAAACTCTATCCCGACATGGGGAATACTGCCGTCCGTGGCATTCTGTACTGACACGCCCGGCCCTTTTACCCGGTCGCTGTCATTAAAGTCAATGGAAATCTTATTATTTGCATGGATGATCATAGATTTCACACTCACTCTCTAAAGTTTCGCTACTATATATTTCGGCCAAAACAGCGAAACCTTTAGCCGGACTAGTTGAAAATGCCCGACAGGACATCCAGGATCTTAAATCCATACTCCACATCCTCCCCGCCCGACAACAGGGATTCATACTCGTCTTCCGTCAGGTTCTCCTTCAGCTTTTCTTTGGATTCTTCCGGTACAATCTGGTACGTGCTGTCCACAAAACAGAGCGTCGGATACATAACACACCACCAGTTTTTCCCCTCCGATCTTCCAATATTTACTTTCAACGCCTTATATTCCCCCGCCGGAAATGTCAGGTCTCCATACTCCTTTACTGGAAAATAACAAGTGCCAAGCTCCGCCGTTACCGGATAATCATAGCCCATATCCCGTATGTAACGCCCTGCTGCCTCCTCAATCTCATTCAGGTGATCCCGTATCGTCTGCTGCGCGGCCGTAACGGTCTCATCGTCCCTCATCTGCTCCCGCAGAAGGGAGAGGATCTCTTCTTTTACTTCCAGTTTCAGTTTCTGGTCTTCCCCGCTGTCGCTGTTCGCCACCACATGGAGCCGGATGACCTCTTTGGCAATCTCCCGCTGCGTTTTCTGCTCGTCCATCGCTTTCCCGTAAAAATACATCAGTCCGCACACGAACAACACCGCTGTCACAAATCCTGCTTTCTTTAATCTCTCTTTCATCGTTGCCTCCATTTAAAAATCTTTATCAACATTTTTTCCAAATAAATCTTTTTTATTCAACGAACAAATGTTATAATAAATTCTAATATGAAAGGATGTGCTGCCTATGGACTCCACATGGATCAATGCCCCGGCTAAGATCAACCTTGGCCTGGATGTCATAAGAAAAAGAGAAGACGGCTATCACGAAGTAAAAATGATCATGCAGAGCATCCGCCTGTTTGATCGTCTGACCCTGACAAGATCAAAAACGCCTGGAATCCATCTCACGACAAACCTGAGTTTTCTTCCCGTCAACGAGGACAATCTCGTATACAAAAGCGCCAAACTCCTGATGGATGAATTCGAGATCACGGACGGACTGGACATCCGTTTGGAAAAAAGGATTCCCGTGGCCGCCGGTATGGCCGGCGGGAGCACCGACGCCGCCTCGTGTATGCTGGCCATGAACCGGCTGTTTGATCTGCGGCTTTCGGCAAAAAAACTGATGAAACGCGGCGTCCAGCTGGGCGCGGACATTCCTTATTGTATCATGAAGGGCACCGCGCTGTCCGAGGGGATCGGGGAACTCCTCACGCCGCTTCCGAACGCGCCGGACTGTTATGTCCTGATCGCGAAACCTGTTTCCCACATCTCCACCAAATTTGTTTATTCCAACCTGAAACTGGACGAACACACCGTTCATCCGGACATTGATACGATGATCGACTGCATCCGCAAAAACGATCTGCACCGTCTGTGTGAAAACATGGGAAACCTGTTGGAAACCGTAACGATACCCGCGCACCCGGAAATCGAGGTCATCAAACAAACCATGCTGGAAAACGGCGCGCTCGGCTCACTGATGAGTGGAAGCGGCCCCACTGTTTTCGGTATTTTTGATGATGCCGACAGGGCAAAAGCCGCCAAAGAGGTATGCCGTGCTCTTCCGTACCGCTGTTTTGTCTTTGTGACAGACTTTTATCGATGATCTTCATCAATTTTATATTTCAGGAGAAAAGGAGATTTTCATGGAACTTTTAGACGAATACCCATTTTTATATGAAACGCATCTCCACACGAGCGAAGCGAGTTCCTGCGCCGTTTCCACGGGAGAGGAAATGACAAAAGCATGCAAAAATGCCGGGTATACCGGGATCATCGTCACCAACCACAACTGGCACGGAAACACCTGCATCGACCGCGCGCTGCCCTGGGACCAGTGGATTGAACAGTACTGGCAAGCGTTTGAAGAAGCCAGGCGATGGGGCGGCCGTCTCGGACTTGACGTGTTTTTCGGCTACGAGGCCGGCTACCGCGGGACAGAATTTCTCATTTACGGCGTCGATAAGGACTGGCTCATCTCTCACCCCGAGATTGAAAACGCCACGGTCGAAGAGCAGTACGCCCTGGTCCACGAAGCTGGCGGCATCGTCATACACGCCCATCCATTCCGCGAAGAACCATATATCCCGCAGATCCGCCTGTTCCCGGATCATGTAGACGGCGTGGAGGGCATCAATGCGACGCACTCGAATCCCCGCAGCCCGAGCCATAACGATCCGGCGTTCGACGAACGGGCGATCGCGTACAGCAGGGAACACCATCTGCCGATGACGGCCGGTTCTGATATACATACCAAACATCTGCTCGGCGGCGGGATGGCCTTTAAGCGGCGGCTTGGTTCAATTCAGGATTACTGCGAAGCGATCCGGTCGGATGAGGATCGTATTCTGACAAACGGGGTGGCTTGGTTTGATAAAAACGGAAAAGAGATCGCCATGCACTGACGATCTCTTTTTTATGCGAGCAGATAACGGGAATCGAACCCGCCTCTCCAGCTTGGGAAGCTAGCATTCTACCAATGAACTATATCTGCATAATGGTAGTTTAACATGATTTTAGAAAAAAATCAAGCTTTTTCTTTTTCTATTGGTGCCTTCCATAGCCTCTTGGCATTTGTCGGTATTACACCAACGGCAAAACCAAGACTTACTCCTTTCGTGGATTAGAATCGTGACTATCCTTCCATCCCGTATTCCACCAGCAGCTGTCTCTGGTATTCCGCATCCTCGATTGAATGGAACAGATCCTCCGTCCGCCCGTCCCGGACCAGCCTCCGGTTCAGTTCATTCATCAGGCTGCTTCCTTCCTCTCTTCCTTCTGCCCTCGCATCTTCCTCCAGCTCCCTCAGTGCCGTACACATATCCATTCCTCCCTTCGTCCTGTAATCCTCCTTACATAGTTCCAGTTTCGCATTCCCTCCGTAACAGCCCAGCACATCGAAAGCATCCTCCTCCAGATGTCGAAACACCCCATTTCCCTCCACATACCGGACCAGTTCCTCCTTGTTCCCCTGTCTCTGCAGAAAACCAAAAACTTCCCGCAGGTCCGTCTGGAACACGTCTGGTGTCTCCAGCCCGTGGATGTCCAGCAGGTTCACGTGGAAATCATTCCAAAATGCACTCATCTGCCCTCGGATCTCCGGCGGAATCTCCCCCATCCCGGCCATTTCCCCTATCCCCGCGGAGCCCTTCCACGGCTTCTCCCCGAGGTAGATGCCGATCGTGACCACTGGCATCAGCCGGTCCGTCTCCGAAAAACCGGAAATGTACCGGTCCGGCGGAAGATCGCGCCCCTTCCGATGCTCTTGCAGGATGCCGCGGTACTGCCTGTCGTATTCCAGCGACTCGTAGTTCATGTACTTGACCGGCAGCGCGAAGTGGGGCGATTCCTCCGGTTCCAGTCCGAACAGGTACTTTTTTCCCCGGTATTCCCATACCTTCACCATATCGCGGGCAAACTCACCATAGCTGCCCTTTTCCCGCACCCTCCGCCACAGCTTACTGTCCAGCGCGGTGAGCGCCCCGGGAAGGACGACCTGTTTTCCGAGGAACACCACCCCGTTTACGAGGTCCGCAAACCGCTCGTTTTTCGATATGTAACTGTTCCATACGACATTTTTCTTTCCCATGTATCCCACTCCCTATTTCAATTATACTATTTGATTTATAAATGTCAAGCATTTTCCTGCCGGATTCCCCACCCTTCGGCACTTTCCCCCGGGAATCCTGGAGATTCCGGACACGGATTCCTCTTCTGTTTTTCGCTTTTGTAAGTTTATCCGCCATGAAACGAAATACGGATGAGCCAATTTCCCCCTTTGCCAAAAACCGCAATCGTTACTTTCTTTGCTGGGCCCTTCATAGTAAACCATCTTACACCGTTACATTATTATCCTTCCAGCCCGTATTCCACCAGCAGCTGTCTCTGGTATTCCGCATCCTCGATCGAACGGAACAGATCCTCCGTCCGCCCGTCCCGGACCAGCCTCCGGTTCAGCTCATTCATCAGGCTGCTTCCTTCCTGGCGTCCTTCCTCTCTTCCTTCTGCCCTCGCATCTTCCTCCAGTTCCCTCAGTGCCGTACACATATCCATTCCTCCCTTCGTCCTGTAATCCTCCTTACATAGTTCCAGTTTCGCATTCCCTCCGTAACAGCCCAGCACATCGAAAGCATCCTCCTCCAGATGTCGAAACACCCCATTTCCCTCCACATACCGGACCAGTTCCTCCTTGTTCCCCTGTCTCTGCAGAAAACCAAAAACTTCCCGCAGGTCCGTCTGGAACACGTCTGGTGTCTCCAGCCCGTGGATGTCCAGCAGGTTCACGTGGAAATCATTCCAAAATGCACTCATCTGCCCTCGGATCTCCGGCGGAATCTCCCCCATCCCGGCCATTTCCCCTATCCCCGCGGAGCCCTTCCACGGCTTCTCCCCGAGGTAGATGCCGATCGTGACCACTGGCATCAGCCGGTCCGTCTCCGAAAAACCGGAAATGTACCGGTCCGGCGGAAGATCGCGCCCCTTCCGATGCTCTTGCAGGATGCCGCGGTACTGCCTGTCGTATTCCAGCGACTCGTAGTTCATGTACTTGACCGGCAGCGCGAAGTGGGGCGATTCCTCCGGTTCCAGTCCGAACAGGTACTTTTTTCCTAGTGTGCTGTACCGTTCATTTAGCGAAATATGAACGGTACAGCGCACTGGTATTCCCATACCTTCACCATATCGCGGGTAAACTCACCATAGCTGCCCTTCTCCCGCACCCTCCGCCACAGCTTACTGTCCAGCGCGGTGAGCGCCCCGGGAAGGACGACCTGTTTTCCGAGGAACACCACCCCGTTTACGAGGTCCGCAAACCGCTCGTTTTTCGATATGTAACTGTTCCATACGACATTTTTCTTTCCCATGTATCCCACTCCCTATTTCAATTATACTATTTGATTTATAAATGTCAAGCATTTTCCTGCCGGATTCCCCACCCTTCGGCACTTTCCCCCGGGAATCCTGGAGATTCCGGACACGGATTCCTCTTCTATGATTATGACGATATCACATTTTTCACCACCCTGCAACGATCATTTTCGGGACTTTTCAATCGTAACTGGGACGAATGGCGGAAAACAGACTTTCGTACATCCCATTTGACCGAAACTATCAAAATCAATTATCATTATCCGTTTATATTTTCTGTAACCCTTCGTGATATTTTTCTCAATAATTTAAGGATTATTTAATATTTCCCTGCTACAATAAACATATCAACACCGAAAGGAGCCGAACCATGTACCTGACCATACTAAAAAAAGACATCACACGCAAGAAAACGATGAACATCATCCTGCTCATCTTCGTAACCCTTGCCGCTACGTTCATCGCCAGCAGCGCCAATAACCTCTATACGGTGAGTAACGCTTTGGACCACTTTTTCGCCAAAGCCGACATGCCGGACTACTGGTTTGCCGTGTCCAACACCCCCGACATCGAGGCCTTCGAGGAATTTGCCAAAGAAAACAACTACCGCTATCACATCTCACGGCTCATCCAGATCGAACCGAAGAACATTCTCATCAATGGCGAAAAATTCGAATACTACAACACGGTAACACTTTCCAGCCTTGACAGCGGCATAAAAATCTTCGACAAAGACAACGAGGAACTGACGGACATTGAAGACGGCGGCATCTACGTTCCGTATGTGATATTCCAGTCGCAGGAAAACAATTTCCGTAAAGGCGGGAAGATCTCGGTAAAACAGGACGGCGTCGAAAAAGAATTTACGATAAAAGGCTATACGAAAGATGCGCTGTTTGGGTCGGCGATGGTCGGAATGACGAGGTTCCTCATCAGTGAAAACGATGCCGCGCTGTTCGGCCACGAACAAGCCGCCGTCTGCTCCTCCGTGGAAGTCTATACGAAAGATGCCGGTTATCCGGACAAATTTCACTCCCTCGGCACGAATTCGCTCATGGCAGTCGATCGTTCCATGATGGAGATGATGTATTTTATGGATATGCTCATGGCAGCCATCCTTCTCGTGGTAAGCGTCTGCCTCATACTCATTTCCATGGTAATCCTGCGGTTTATCATTCATTTTACGATTTCCGAAGAATACCGGGAGATTGGCGTGATGAAAGCGATCGGCATTAAAAACAGCGGGATCCGGGGACTGTATATCATGAAATATCTCATGATCGCCGTGATCGGAACGACGGCAGGACTCTTCCTCAGTATCCCGTTTGGCAGGCTAATGCTCCGCGAGGTGTCAGAAAAGATCATCCTTTCCGGCGAAGATCATATTCTGCTCAATGTCGGCGCCGCTTTGTTCGCAGGAGCTGTCGTCGTCCTGTTCAGCTATTTCTGCACCAGGAAAATCCGCCGCTTTTCGCCAATCGATGCGATACACAGCGGCGAGACGGGCGAGCGTTTCCGGAAAAAAGGGTTTTTGCGCCTCGAAAAATCGTTTCTGCCGCCCGTCCCATTTATGGCTCTCAACGATATATTCAGCGGGATAAAAAGCTACATTTCGATGATCCTCATCTTTATTCTCGGAACACTGCTCGTCATCCTGCCGGTAAACACGATCAACACGCTGCGCTCGGACGACCTGATCACGATGTTTAATATGGCAAAAAGCGATCACGTCATATCAACAGAACTACTATTTAACCCGAATGAAGATAATCTGGCAAAAGTCAATGACCAGCTTGCCGAGGTGCGGGAACTGCTTGCCAGACATCAGATTAAGGCCGACGTTTTTCAGGAGATCATCTTCCGGAGTAATGTTTCCAAAGGTGATAAACGCACAAACTCCATTTCATTCCACGGCCGCGGCGGCGTGACAACCGACCAGTATGATTACATAGAGGGGACGCCCCCGCAAAATACACACGAAGTCGCCCTGTCGTATATCACAGCCAATCAGATCGGTGCACATGTCGGCGACGACGTGAACATCAAAATCGGCGGGACGACGAAAACCTACACCGTAACCGCCATCAATCAGGGGATGAACAATATGGGCGAATGCGTCCGCTTCCATCCGGGCGAGGAACTTGATTACCACTATGCGGTGGGCAATTTTGGCATCCAGATCACCTATAAGGACGCCCCGGACAATGAGACACTTGCCGCGCGAAAAAAAATTTTGGAACAGCAGTATCCCGAGGCCAATATTTACTCCGCGGGCGAATATATCTCTTATATGATCGGCAATGTCGCGGGACAGCTCGACAGTATGAAAACGCTTATTTTAACGATCATACTCGGAATCAATATCCTCGTGGCGGTCCTGATGGTAAAAAGCTTTATCACAAAGGAAAAAAGAGAACTTGCTCTGTTAAAAGCGATCGGATTTAAAAATAACGCGCTCATCCTGATCCAGACGCTCCGCATCGGATTCGTGCTGCTCCTCTCGGTGATCATCGGGACACTGATCTCTTCACCGCTGTCCTCCCTGATCATCACCCCGATCTTTCATATGATGGGAGCGCAAAGCATCGAATATGACATCCGCGCCGTGGAAGTGTATGCGGTATTCCCGCTGATCATGCTGGCGGCGACCGCCTGTGCCGCCTTCCTCTCGGCACAGGGACTGCGGAACATTTCATCCTCGGAAATTTCAGGCATTGAATAAAGGAGACATCGCTATGAAAAATATATTAGAAGTAAAAAACCTCTGCAAAACATACATCGTAAACAAGCGGCAGAACAACGTGCTAAAAAATGTTAATCTGCACGTCGCCGAAGGAGAGATGGTCGCCGTCATGGGACCCTCGGGCTCGGGAAAATCCACGCTTTTATACGCCGTTTCCGGCATGGATAGCATCACCGCCGGCGAAGTTGATTTCTGCGGGAAAAACCTCGCCGAACTGAACCAGAAGGAACTGGCCGGCCTGCGGCTCGATGAGATGGGCTTTATTTTCCAGCAGATGTACATGCTGAAAAATCTATCGGTCCTGGACAATATCCTCCTCCCCGCCTGCCAGTCTGACAAAATAAAAGAAACACGCCGCGAAACGACCGAACGGGGCCACGCGCTCATGCGGAAACTCGACATCATCGACATTGCCGATAATGACATCAACGAAGTCTCCGGCGGACAATTGCAGCGCGCCTGTATCTGCCGCAGCATGATCAACCAGCCGAAAATGATATTTGCCGACGAGCCGACCGGCGCCCTGAACCGCTCCTCCTCGGATGAAGTGATGGAAGAACTGGCGTTGCTGAACCGGGATGGCACAACGATCATGCTCGTCACCCACGACGTAAAGGTCGCAGCAAAATGTTCGAGAGTGCTGTATATAGTTGACGGGAACATAAAGGGAGAGTATAATTTGGAGCAGTATGACGGCTCGCATCTGCGCGAACGCGAACGCGCGCTGAACGGCTGGCTGATGGAAATGGGATGGTAGCAAATGGCATGACCTAAGCAAACGCCGTTTGACAGGAGGTTGACAGATGGATATTCTGATCGTGGAAGATAATTTCGAATTGGCAAGCGTGCTTTGCGACTTTCTTCGCGCGGAACACTATTCGGTATCCATTGCCGAAAATGCCGAAAAAGCGCTATTTCTGCATGATAAATACGGAGCAAAACTTGTCGTGCTCGACATTATGCTCCCGGGCGCCGACGGTTTTGCTGTCTGTAAACAAATACGCGCACAGAGCAATACCCCGATCCTGATCGTAAGCGCCCGGACGGGCAAAGAAGACAAACTTACCGGCCTGCATCTGGGCGCGGACGATTATATTGAAAAACCGTATGATATCGACATCATGCTTGCCAAGATCGACGGGATCTTTCAGCGGCGGTATTCGCTGGATCAGCAGATCGACGGCGATTTAAGCATCAATAAGATCAACCGGACGGTATGTAAAAATGGCCGCCCGGTCGATCTGACGGCAAAGGAATTTGACCTGCTGACGCTGCTGATCGAAAACAAGGGCCGGACTCTCTCGAAAGAATACCTTTTTAACACGATCTGGGGCAGCGACAGCTTCTCCGAACAGCAGACGCTTACTGTCCACATCAAATGGCTGAGAGAGAAAATCGAGGAAAACCCGAAAAAACCGCAGCGGATCGTTACGGTTTGGGGCGTGGGGTACCGGTATTTATGAGAGCATGGAGAAACATTTTTCTGACTGTGGCCGGACTCATGATACTGATCTTCGCAGCGGTAAACCTATTCCTGCTCCGAAAAACACCCGATGACGGCCGGCCGTACCGCGTTGAAATAAACAGGCTCGCACTACAGATCGAGCAGCAAGGATTTGATCACATGGATCTGTCACAATGCGAGTATGTTTTTCATATTGAAACATATACCGATCCTTTATACGGCGATCATTTTTTCGATTCCGAAAGCGATCATGCCTTCCGCGTCATAAACGGCCGCCTGTACCGCTTCGATTACTCTGCCCAAAATAACATGTCAGACACACAGACCGTATTTATCGTAAATACCATTATGGCACTTATGTCCATATTGGTTTTAGGAGTTCTATTTTATGTGCGCACGAAAATCCTGCGACCGTTTGACCGGCTTACAAATATTCCCTACGAACTTTCCAAAGGCAATCTGACCGCACCAGTAAAAGAAAACAAGAACCGCTTTTTTGGAAAATTCCTTTGGGGGATCGATCTGCTGCGTGAGAATATCGAGCAGCAAAAACAGCGGGAACTGGAACTACAAAAAGAAAAGAAGACCTTGCTGCTCTCGCTCTCACACGATTTAAAAACCCCGCTTTCCGCGATAAAACTATACGCGAAAGCACTCTCTAAAAACCTTTACCACGATACTGAAAAACAGATGAGCATCGCGGAGAATATTAACAAAAAAGCGGATGAGATCGAGACATACGTTTCACAGATCATAACCGCGTCACGCGAAGATTTTTTAAGCCTCGACGTGAAAAATGGAGAATTCTATCTCTCGGATCTGGTGCAAAATATCGTCTTGTATTATCGCGAAAAACTGGCACTTGTGAAAACCGAATTTATCGTGGGGGAATACAAAAACTGCCTTCTTTCCGGTGACCTCAACCGCAGTATCGAGGTGCTGCAGAATATAATGGAAAATGCCCTGAAGTATGGGGATGGAACCCGCGTGGAACTTCTATTTCCCGAAGAAGAAACCGGTGTGCTCATTTCAGTTAGAAACAGCGGCTGTACGCTGGACAAAACCGACCTTCCACATATCTTCGAAAGTTTCTGGCGCGGTTCAAACGCCGGACATATTTGTGGAAGCGGCCTGGGTCTGTATATAGGCAGACAGCTTATGCACAAAATGAACGGCGAAATCTTCGCGGAAACTGGTGACGGATCCATAACAGTGTCCATCGTTTTCGGCAGGGCCTGATGCGCCTAATTCTCTTTGCGTTGTAACTTTTCTATATAATCCTCATACTCTTCTGCCGAATCAAAATAATCAGCATCGAATATACATTCATCCTCTTCATAATCATCCTCTTCTGAATCTAAATCCCTGCACGCCTCATCCAAACACGCATCCCTGACTTCATCGGTATATTCAACCATAGCAAATAAATCCTGTTCTAAAACTTTGGGCGTTCCGTTATATTTTGCTGTAAACGCAAATTCTACACTTTGTTTTGGTTCAATATTCTGATTATTCTGGCAATTATCAATGTCATAATAATAAACACCTTTCTCTTTCATTTGTTCAAGAATGACTGCATTCTTTATATCTTTCATTTTAAAATTTGTTTCAATCATCAATTTCCAATCCTCGATCGTTTCATCTCCCAGGTTCGTAATGGTAATTTTACCATTTGTTTTATCTTTCCCCGAATGGCAGTTCGTATATTCCACTTTATATTTGCTTTTTACACCTAAACACCTTCTTGTCGACTCACAAAATCGTGGAAATTGTAATTCCTCCTGACACATTACAACCATTCCGAACGTAACTGAACCATTTTCGAGAATATCCTGATCCTCGCCTGTATTTTGTATCTTATAGATTTCATTCACATGTTCATTTATCTTTGCATTCCAGATTCTCTCAATTTCGTAATTAGCAGGAATACAAATTTCCCAATCATCTATTTTTTCATCTATTATATTTTTCAAAGTCACCTCGACGCTATAGTGATCATCCCACTGTTCCGTTACGTGATAGGATAGTTGGATATCACTGTTTTCTGCATCCATTGTATTGACTGTTTCATTAGCGTTTATTATTTCCATTTTCTGAGAATTGTCACTTGTCCTGCTGGCCATTACTTTAAACGATAATATTCCAAATGCCAATACGCAAACAATCAGACTGATCACGTTCCTTTTCATATAACTTTACCCTCCATATGTACACCATTCATTTTCTGATCAAATAATGTCTTTTTTCCATTCTATAGCTATTTTAATCTTAGGTCAATAAAAAAACAGATGGCATTCCGTTTTTTGAATGCCATCCGGTCAAAAAGTTTACCTCCCAGGGCCTTTCCCTCAAAAACTACACGAAAACGCTGATCCATTCATCCACATCCCTCATCCTCTGTTCCGGCTTCACTTCCAATGCCTTCCTCAGCGCCTGTTCATTTCCGATAGCATCCGCGTTGGTTATGAATGATTCCCTCCTCATGTATTCCCTTTATCGTATATAACACTTTCAAAAACAAATCCTTTGCCGCCTCATAGCTGAAACCGCCGATCCGTTTACCAAATCTTCCTAGATTCTCCCCCTCAATATACTCCATAACCAGATATGCGCTCTCACGCTCATAAATAAGATCGTAGACACTGGCGCGGAGAACTTTTCTGACAATCGCAGAAGTCACCCCGCGGATAATACCGCCTCCGAATACATGACGACGCCGTTCGACGAGTTCGGATGGATATGATCGAGCAGGTACAGACGGTCAGGCGAGACTGCAAGTACATTCCTGATATAGTAATTTGCATTGATAAACCCAAAACCATTATCCTGGCAATAGTTTTCAAGCGCCTGGGAATATTCTTCATTCAGCGCGGTCTTTTCCGCATACGACAATTTACAGAACGGATCCCCGTCGGTGGAATACCAGGGCGCGATAAACACAAATTCCGCATCCGGCACCTTTAACGCCAGCTTCTTTTTCAGCTCATCGATTCCGGCGACAAAGCGGTCTGCCGTCATAGCGCACGTACTCTCATCACGATAACGGACGTCATTTGTCCCCAGGGCGATCACATAAAGTCCGGCATCTGGAATGTCATCCGTTCGATCCGTCATGTAGGAAACGGTACAGCTGCCCTTTGAATAATTGAGCACCTCTTTCCCGCCGAGGTATTCTTCTATCGGTTCATACCACGGACAACCGCCATTCTTTGTCCCCTCGGTAACGCTGTCCCCGATAAAGCAAACCGACTCCGCCCGCTCTAACGCCCTGCAAAGCGTACCGCTCTTCCTCTCTTCTGTCAGCGTGAGCCCACCCGCTTTTTCACGCATAAAACCATTTTCATTAAAATAATACCGCTCCGTCACCGACGAAATATCCATTTTATGCCCGAAAACCACTTCTGTTACAATATCGTTGGCCTCTGCTGCCCTCTCGATATCATCCGTCGAAAGCTGTTTCCGCAGTTCCGTATCGGTCATGATATCATAAATCGGGACGGCGCGGTAATTGCCATCCGCTCTCGCGTGCGTATACAGCGGGATGACTGCCCCGCCCATGACTTGTTTCGTATCACGATCAATATATACATCAATCAGCATACTCGTATCCCCCTGGTTCTCGCGGTATATATTGGCGAAATTTCCAGGGCAATACGCGGTAAAGACATTCCTGCCGGCATATTCTTCCATTTGCACAGGTTCGACGACATGGGGATGATCGCCGAGAATGATATCCGCCCCGTTCTCCTTAAAAATCTCGAACCATACCTTTTGTTCTTCGTCCGCCTCATTGGAAAACTGTGTCCCCATATGCGGAAGGACGACAATAAGATCCGGCGAAAGCTGCTTCGCCTCCCGGAAATCCTCTTCCACCGACCGTTTCAATTTTTCAAACTGCTCCCCCTCCGTGCCCGAAATCACAGATGTCAGATAAGAATATTCACCATCCACGAGTCTGCTGTTATCTATATTATTGCTTCCGTATGTATAAGAAAGAACCGCTATTTTCATCCCCTGGCATTCGATCTGTTTGATGCGGCTGCTCTTTTTATCCTGTGCATTCTTATACGAACCGGTATGATCGAGACCAATCCCGTCCAGCACATCGATCGTCCTTAACGCCCCATCCTCCCCCTTATCGAGCAGATGGTTATTCGCCGTCGTTACAAGGTCAAACCCCGCATCCCTGACCGCTCTGGCAAACTCGTCCGGGAAATTGAGGCACACCGTCTTTCCGTCATCATAATTGCTCGACGTATAACCCGCTCCCCCGCCTGCCATAGGCCCTTCAAAAACACCGACCGCAAAATCGGCCGAAGAAATGTACGGCTCCGCGTACTCAAAAACCTCCGAAAAATCATACCCTTTCCCATTATATGCGCGTTTCACCTGATCTTCAAGCAGAATCAAATCACCCGCGAACGTGATCCGGAATGCGTTCCCAAACGACTGCTTCTGCTCATCCGTCATGACCGGATACAGTATATCACCAGCGTCATCCTCAGTCAGGGTTTCGCCTGCTTCCGGCGTTTTCCGATCACCCGCCGGGCTGCCGGCATACGAACCGATCACAAGGGAAACAACAAACCAAAGCGAGACAAAAAGCGACGCGATTTTAGCAGCGCTGACCTTTTTCCCGCGCTTGAAAGAGAAAATTTCAGCCCCTTCCCGGGCAAACCGGTCCATCACTTTCGCGGTAAATCCATTACCAAGCGCCATACATATGACAAACGCTGCCAGAACCGCCACAATGAACATATAAGACACCGGAAGTTCCGGGATATGATCGCTTAATAACAGGGTAATGGGCCGGTGGAGAACGAATATACTCAATGAATGGCGCCCAAACATCGTCAGCAGGGGGATATTTCTGTCCGGCGAGAGATACCGGAGCGCACAGACCGCCATGAACGCTGTCGCATATAAAACGATTCTTCCAAAAGGCCCCAGCGGGTCATCATATGCCGCCATCTGTAACGCATCGTCCGTATACTGGAAATACCCGACTGCCGCAAATGACATGACAGCCGTGACCAGGGCGGCCGGAATCCCGATCACAGCCCTTTTAGAATACTTCCGGCTCACAAGCTCAGCGCTCCGCTCTTCGTCCAACAGATACCCCATCATATAATAAGGGTAAAACCCGATGATCCTCGCCGCCGCAAACGTATTGTCAATATCGGGGTAAAAGCCTGCAAATACAGCTATCACGAAAAGGATCAGCTGGATCCATCTGAATTTTGCGATATAATGTGCCGTAAGCCGCCATACGACCAGCGCGACCAGATACCAGTACGAATACATGGGCTGCAGCAGGGAAGTAAAACCATACGTGAACCCCATCACGCTATTGAAAATGAAATACAGAACGATAAGTTTGATGATCTCCCCAAAGCTGCGGGAGCGTTCGCTTTTTCCGAAAAAGCCGGAAACAAAAACAAAGGCAGGCATATGGAACAGATAAATGCAGTCAACCGTTCTGTTTATGAATGCGGACCTGTCCTGCCAAGGAAAAAGGATATGCGCGAATACGGTAAGCAGCATAAGAAGGCCCTTGATATTATCCCAGTAGCTGCTTCTCTGCTTCCCCCGCTGTTCCATATCCTTTCCCCTTTCATCTGATACATAAATCCCCTATTTTCTGAATAAAAGTATAGCACAGACAAAACAAACAGGCAAGAATCTTTCGTTTAGCAACAAGTGGCTCTTTTCCATGGGCAAACATCCAATATCCTTACTACGCTTTTTCTTGAACATCCATTTCCTATATGGTATAATCAATTTGTATAATTGAAAAGAAATCAGGATGCGATTTCCCATAAACTTTTAGTTTTTTTGATGCCCTCTAGCCTTACGAAAGAGGGTGATGCCATATGAGTACAACGGAAGTTCTTACATTATTACTTGTGTTGTTTTCGGCTCTGTCCTACATAGACAATCACAAAAAGAAATAGCATCCCAACCGTCCAAAGTTAGATGCTATTCTTATGGATAATATTCTGTACTGAGGGCAATCGGAAATTTCATTCCGACCACTTCTAAGTAGATTATACACCAGAGCCGCTTGTTTGGCAAGTGGCTCTTTTCCATTTCGTCAAATACAATCCCTGCAATCCCCTGCTCTTCCAGTCTCTGAATCATATTCTTTCGTCAACATCCGTTCTAGGAAAAACGTTCATATCAACGATTTGGACTTCTGATCCTGATCTCCAGATCCTTTTTTAT
Organism: uncultured Eubacterium sp.; assembly: GCA_910584065.1. Taxonomy (GTDB): domain Bacteria; phylum Bacillota; class Clostridia; order Lachnospirales; family Lachnospiraceae; genus Eubacterium_F. The sequence continues at coordinate 6,637 of CAJTZN010000023.1, read as the reverse complement.
CACATCGGGAGATTCTGCCAACGGCATTTTATATATGCAGATCAACATGTGGCACACTTGCAGCCAGCACACCGTTCCACAGCTTTTCATAACTCTTTTTGTACATTGTTATGTCCTCGGCAATATGTTCTGCCGCAAAATTCTCCGAACCACCGTGCACTTCCAGATAAGCCGGTTTCATCCAGTCCTGATACTGCTTAAAAAAAGACTGAAGTTCATCTTCGTTCCCGAAATCCAATGTCGAAAAGCGACTGCGGAGAGTGCTTGCCAGTTTTGTATTAGAAGCAGACATCGCCATTCCCGGAGAATCTACTTTTTTCTCAGCAAAGACACGTTTTGTCTGCGCGGGAAGATCCGATTTTGCCACCATATCCTTTGCATATTGTTTCAACTCATCCCAAACACCTCCACTATACCGTTTCCCATAATAACAATCCTCAACGATAAAACTTGCCTCAGGCTCTTTCGCGATCACCTGATCCATATGCTCTGAAACAGCTTTCATTAAGACCTCTGTCTGTTCAGTGCTCAAGTTCTTTTCTGCATAGGCGCGCGCCACATTTTCCGCGATACCCATTTTTGCATAATCGCTGTAATCAATACTGGAACCCGGCCGTTTCACCGAGGTAAACACATCACCCAGCGCTTCCCGCATCGACTTCATTTCCTCCGCGGAAAACCGGACACCATCCACCTCGTAAGCGGCATTGTCCGCCGCGTCCTTTTTCGTCAGACTGGCATATAAGTCCTCTCTGGTTGCCATCTTGGCCGCCTCTGTCGTCCTTGCAGCCTTAACAGCCTTCGCCGCTTTCGCCGCTGTCCCCACACTCGCAGTCTGTACCCGGGCTTCCGTTTTCATCGTTTTCCTGTCTGCCTGCGGTTCTTCATCAACCCTTCTCAGCAGCTTGACCTCACCGGCATCCGAACTCCCGTCTGCCGATTTCTTTTTAAGTGTGACGGCATTTTTCAATGCGCTTAATTTTTGTCCCTTTACAGGCTTGTTCTTGTTTTTATCCTGCAGATGCTCGATGGTCAACAATCCCCCAAGTTCCACGCCTCCATTGATATTTACTGACATCCTTGTCATCCCCTTCCTTCCATTTAACTGTTTACATACATCTAAATTGAAACATCCACCCGGTTACTTTCTGTCTTTGGATCCTCTCTCACATTTTTCCAATCCATCCCTTTGATTTTTTTGATCAGATCATCCACAGATGACGCCTGAATCGATGTTTTTTTCTTACCCGTCGCCTTTTCTAATTCGGCAAAGATTGACATACTGCCATCTTTATTAAACGAGAACCCTATTTTGGTTATCGCTCCTTTATCAGGTGTATTTCCGAAAGCAGATGTAAAGCCGAACTGCTGATTGATTTGTTCTGACATGCGAAGTGCACCCTGTACACGATTCATATACTCCTTCGCGTATTTTTCATCAGAAGCCATTTTTTCAAGTTCTTCACTCGAAAATAAAACAGAGATTTCTTTGGTGGAATGAGAAAGGATCTCCTTTGCCTTATCACCTTTATCAAAATCAGCCACCATAAAATCCATATTGCCGTAAGTTTTCCTCAGCTTTTCTAAAAATGCCTGTGCTCTTTTAGAAAGTTGCGGCCGGCTGACAGTACCGGCCTGAGAAGCCCTTTCTGATTCTTTCGCCGCGTCACTTTTTACCGTGTCTGCACTATTTTTCTGCTTCTGCTGAATTGTATTATTATAGTATTGAGAAGCGGCATAACCGCCATTAATTGCATTCATAGTCTAATCCTCCTATCTTTATTTGAAATTTACTCTGCCGTCCTTGCAGCCTTCGCCGTCATCCCCACACTCGCAGTCTGTACCCGGACTTCCGTTTTCATTGTTTCCCTGTCTGCCGGCGGTTCTTCATCGACCCCCTAACTCCACGCCCTTATTACTATTTACTAATATCCTTGTCATCCCCTTCCTTGTAATCAACCGTTCCCTATTTCATCCATGAATTTCAATAAGACTTATTTACTATTTCGGCAAATTTTTCCAATTTCATAACACCCTGTACATGAATATAAGTACACCATTTACCATTACCGTTCCGGCGGCCGTTGCCTTTGCCACATTTTTATCGCTGCTCAGATAATGGATTTCATGCTAAATTTCAGAACAATTCACACTTGCCTTGTACTGTTATATCTGTTATACTATTTGCAATAAAGTATTATGCTTCCGGTGCAACCCCCACCATGTCTGTGTACACATCATTTTTCATTAGATGCACGGAAGCCGGGGACTTGAGAGGAGAAACTAACATTGACATGATACGCCTTTAAAGCTTTATTTCGTTCTCCAACGCGAACTTTTGTTACGTTTTTGCTGATTCTTTCGGCCTCGTTTGTGCTATTTTCGCGTTTGGTTGATCATACCGTCACAGAAAGGGAAACGAAAAAAGCGAGAGATTTTTATCACGGGGTTGCTACCATGGACAATTCGGTACCCGATATGACTTTTTCGTATGACGTAGAAAGTGAAGACGGTAACCTTATTACCCATGGGGAAACTGTTTCCATGGGGGATAAACCGTGGCTGACAAGAGAAGAAATGACCCAATTTGCGTCTTTGCCAGGGGCTACTTTATCTGACATCCGATATATGACTGCGGGACAGGTGGAAGACTATAAACGTCTGGCGAAATACGAAGCTAAAACGAGATACCTTCCTGTTGTCATTGAATGTACCTATTCCGGATATGAGAACACTTTTTCAGACCGTGGGGACTATATTGATTTAAAATTGCAGGATGTAGAAGTGATTGCGTGTGAAACAGAAACGGACCTCAAAGACTCCATTGAAATGAAAAATTTGTATCTTGACGAATCCGCTTCCGATCAGCTGCCATGTACAAGAAAATTATTAGACGGTTTGAATACTGGAACCCGGTGTCTTCTGCTTTTGTGGTATGATTTAAGCGATGGAACTCTGATATTTGATCCGAACAGCGGAGAAAAAGCTTTCCGCAGCCTGAACGGGGCCGGAGAGGATTATATGGATTCCAAACCGTTCGCTTATCATAAAGGCGTAATAGACGCGATCAACAGCAATATTTATACATATGATATGGTATACACTTCTGATATGCGGGCGATACCGTTCCTTAACGAACGGAAGATCGTTATGAGCGAAGGGCGTCCGCTGACAATGGAAGATCATCAGAATGTCTGTGTTGTCAATGAACACTTTCTTGAAGATCACAATCTTTCTATAGGAGATACGATCCACGTGGAATTGGGTGATAAACTGGTGCATCAGTCTTCCACATATGGCGCCAGAGCCTGGGATGCAGACACACAGCCCCGATATATAAATGCGGTAAATCTTGAAATTATAGGTTCATACAGCATTACCGACAGAACAGGGACTCTTTATTCACCAAATACCATTTTTCTTCCCTCTAATCTTTTGCCGGTAAAAGTTCCGGAAAACTATGAGCCAATGCCAGAAGAATTCAGTATATTTGTTTGTGATGCCCGTGATATCCAAGAGTTTCGTGACGCTGCCGAGGTTCTTTTTGAAAAATCAGATTTAGCGCTGCAGCTTTCGGATGGGGGCTGGGCAAAAGTGAAGGATGATCTCGATAGTGGCTTAAAGGTGTCACTTTTTACTACAGTGTTGTACGTAACTGGCACATGGATAGCTATGGTTTTAGCAGTATATCTGTACATAGGAACAACTAAAAAAACATACGCCATTCTGCGCATGCTTGGTACTTCGAGCAAACTTGCCGAAAAGCAGATTGTACTGCCTTTTGCCTTACTCGCGATAATTGCGGCACCTGTTGGCGGTATAGCAGGTATGATCTACGCTTTAAAAAACATTACAGTCACAAAAACTGTCAGGAATTTTGTTCCCGACAAGACACTTCCTGTCGGAATCGTTATTCTGTGCCTTTTGTTTGAATTGACCGTTATTTTTGCCGCTTCTTTTTATATGCTTTACAAGATGAAACGCATACCTCCATTAACTTTGCTGCATGCTGGTACGGCAAAAGTAAAAAAGTCAGTTTTCCCTGTTTCAAGTATGAATGAAAACACACAGCAGACATTTACATTTGATATATCGAAACTGGCGGAAGACAGCCGGCCGGTATCAGAAACGTACCGTGTATACCGGCATACAGCTTCCTACATATTCCGGCATATGCGGCGCGATGTTGGCAAAACAGTATTATCATTAATTCTTGTTATCATTTTGGCTGCCGGAATCGGAATGTTTGTCCTGGCAAGGAGTTCTTACCGTAACGCCTTCACGAATGTTGAGGTAAAAGGGAAAGCACGAGAATTTTCATCAGAGTCGATAGCGGAATTGTCGAAATGTACAATGTTAGAGGATTTTTACTGTAATGGCAGGTTTACCGTAATCGTAAATGGCAGGCAGCTATATATTCCGCTGACGGTAACGAATAATATTGAACGATATCTGGGAAATAAGATCCATATTACTTACGCTGAGGGTTATGGCCCTTCCAACCTTGACTCCACAGGGCGGGTGTGTCTGGTCGGACAAGAACTTGCGAAACAATTTGGTGTTACTCTGGGAGATGAAATAGACATTATGTCAGATTCCCTCTACTCAGCTCTTGTGCAAAAAAACAAGATCGACTTGATAAATACAATGTCTGTAAAATACAAGATCATAGGAGTGGTGGAGGCTCATGATGGGGATACCGGAAATGGAATATTTACAGGGATCAACTGCGGTGCACAAAACGTATACGGACAGCCATTTCCCATGGGAAACTGTGAATTCACGCTGGCCGACAATAAACTGCTTGATGATGTAACTGAACTTCTGGAGGAAGAAAACAACAAGAGTTTGAAATATATGTCGTTGGCATATTACCATATTGACTCCGATTCGCTTAAAAATGTAGAACATGTGTGCAATCTTATGGAGTTACTTTTTCCGGCAGCTGTTGCAGCCGTAATGCTGATCGGACTGTTCGGAGCTTTTCTTATTATTCTTCAGTCAGCAAGAGAAGCCGCATTTCTTCGTATACTTGGCGTATCTAAGATGAGAACCCGGTGCATGATGGTGTTAGAACAAACCGCATTATGCCTTTTCGGTATTATCATTGGGGCTGGCATTAATGCACTGTCGGAACGGCATTTATTTTCAGAAAACATACAAACGCTGGCACTTTGTTATGGATTGTATATGGCGGCATTTATATTCGGCGCCGTTGCCGCGTCGGTTTATATAACCAGACATGGGATTTTAAAACTTTTACAGGTAAAAGAGGAGGGATAAATATGTCCGTTTTAATTTTGGAACATGTCTCATACGCTTACAAAAATGCAGGGAGGACGGCTGTTTCCGATATTTCCTATGCATTTGATGAGGGAAAAACTTATGCGATAACTGGTTCATCAGGGGCCGGGAAATCCACTCTTCTCTCCCTGCTGGCCGGTCTTGATATGCCGACAGAAGGCAGGATTTGTTTTGAGGGAGAAAATCTTGCGAACATTAACCTTGAGATTTACCGCCGAGAAAGTATCTCCATGATCTTTCAGTCCTTTTACCTTCTCCCGCTGCTTACCATAACGGAAAATGTCTGTTTTCCGATGGAACTGTGCGAAATAACACCAAAAGACGCGAGGCGCAGGGCAGAACGATTACTTGAAAGCGTAGGTATCCAAAAGGATCAGATGAAACGCTTTCCTTCCAGGCTTTCTGGTGGCGAGCAGCAGCGAGTGGCAATTGCAAGGAGCCTCGCGTCAGGTGCAAAAGTCATACTGGCCGATGAGCCGACGGGTAATCTTGACGGCGCAAATACACAGAACATTATAAACATATTATGCGGGATCGCGCACGAGAAAGGATACTGCGTTATCATTGTCACGCATGATGCGGAGGTTGCCGAACAGGCTGATGTGGAATTGCGAATGAGGGACGGCGAATTGCATGAAAAGATTATCTGATCGAGAAATATGCTGTGCGCTGCGGTATAAATACCTCGCAACAAAACCATGCTGCGAGGTATCTAAACTTTCCAAAAACTAGAACTTTATCAATATTCTTATAATTGCATATTAATATGCGGCACACTTGCAGCCAGCATTCGGCCCGTCAAATCTTTGTACTGCTGCACGTCTGAATACTCATTGGAGTTGATGTACAAGTCATCGTAGGTATTGACCTTGATTGTGGAATCAAAGAGGTATTGTCCAGTATTCCCAGACACCGTATTTTACATCAAATGGAGCATGAAATACTTTGCAGGAGCCTTTCTTGCTTTTAATATAAGTGTTGAGGATGGTGGCCAGTTCGGTGGAGTGGAAATTGTCTGATGAATTTCTGACGGACTTGCCATGTAATTAATTTGCCCGTCAAATACCTCTGCCCGAATATCTTCCGAGAGCGTTTCGTATTCTTCCAAAGTGGTAATAGTAGGCTGCGACTATATTGCTGGCATAGGATCATTTTCTTTCATGGTTATTGAGTGTGGTTTTCTGCTTTTTTCCATAAAGACTCAAAAAAGAAAAGTCCCGAAAACAACCAGTTTACGAGGCTTTAAGCATTACCATATTATATGTGCTTCAGCACATTAACTCCCCGAGTAGGGCTCGAACCTACGACAACACGGTTAACAGCCGTGCGCTCT
>CAJTZN010000022.1 GCA_910584065.1 uncultured Eubacterium sp. | reverse complement strand
GTGAGAATGGAGCGTATTGAGAAATTAAACCGGTTTTATCAGGAGAAATTATCCATACCAGAGGTGACCGAGTGTTTGGAAGGTTATAACGAGGAAATAAACGGTTTCATCATTTATGGATGCGGACCGCTAGGTAATTATTTAAAAGATATATTAAAACAGTTATCGCTGAAGCTCATAGGATATGTAGATGATTTTTACAGTGGAAACAAATGGGATGGTGTGGATGTATTCTCATTAGAGGAAGCAGCATCTTTTGATAAGGTATGTCTGATCCTGACACCGCATTATAAAGAAAATAAGGCGATCATGAGACGGAATATAGAATCAGTCTTTGAAAAAGGGTGCGATATACTGGATAAAAATGTACTGTTGTATGCAGCACATGGATTTTCATTGGATAAAGAGAGAAAACAAGTAGGAAATATTTTTGAAAAGACGGATTTGATCATTTCGAACTGCTGTACGTTGCGATGTGAGGGATGCAGTGTTTGTATCCCTTATGTGGAAAAGGAGCATTTTGATCTGGAAGATGTTAAAAAAGACATTTCAAAAATGAATGATCTTGTGGAATATATAGCAGTTTTGGAAGTGATGGGTGGAGAACCTTTGTTATATCCTCAGCTTCCGGAATTACTGGATCATATCGCGGGACTGTCAAATATTTTTCTGATCATGATCGATACAAATGGTACAGTCGTACCGGATGATAAACTGTTGGATTCCATGAAAAGAAACCATGTGCTGATCCATATTACGGATTATGGGGAAGTATCAACGAAGAAGGATCTTGTGCGGCAGAAATGTGAAGAGAGAAAAATCTATTGTACGATCCGGGATGTTGGTGAGTGGGCCGATTTAGGTGAAGTCAGGGATTATGGTGCAGCAGAAAATGATTCAAAGTTCCGCTCCTGTTTTGCGGCGGTGGAATGTGCCAATGTTTATCGCGGTAGATGGCATATTTGTCCAAGGGATGCAAAGTATGTGGATATGGATTTATTTACTCCGCATCCGGAGGAGTATATTGATCTTCATGATGGTGTAAGTGATGAGTTAAAAAGACAGAAGCTGTATGATCTGACTCATCGGGAGGATGCTATCATTTCCTGCCGATTCTGTAAAGGTACAGACGGAAAAATACGTGGCGGGGTGCAGATGGAAGATGTTAAAAGAGATTTATAAGATCAAGGATAAAGTGCCGGTCTATATGCACGCAATGGGAAAAATAGACGAGAGGATGTATGTTGTCAAATGCGGGAAAGAGATGATCATTGTTGATCCGAACATTTGTGAACCGTTATTAGAAAAGATTGACGAGTGGTCGATATCTGATATTACGATATTACTAACGCATGAGCACTATGATCATATTACAGGGGTAAAGTGGCTTTTGAAACATGCGAACGGATCGGTTATCTGTTCCAGCGGCTGCAAACGTATATTGGACCACCCGCTTGTCTCTGTGCAGGATTATTATGATGTTTTAATTCCGCCGGAGGAAAAGGACTATTATGAGAATCATCACTTGCTGGATGCAGAAGGGTATGTGTTTGATGTGGATGATACGTTTGAGTCCCGCCTTTCGTTTATCTGGGCAGGGATGGAGGTTGAATGTATCGCTGCCCCCGGTCATTCCATCGGCGGCGCTGTCTACATTATAAATGGAAAGTATGTATTTACAGGTGATAATCTAGTAAATGGAAGTAAAGTGATCACTCGTTTTCCGGGAGGAAATCGAAAAGATTATATCCGCTTTACGAAACCGGTGCTCCAAATGTTAAGGGAAGATAGTATTATTTTTCCAGGACATGGTGAAATGGCGGAACTGGAAAAATTGTTACAATATATCATATAAGAAAGGAAGATGGAAAAGATGGAAGAGAAAGTGATTGAAATGCTGGAGGAAATTTTGGAACTGGATGAGGGAACTCTGACGGTCGATACGGAACTGTCCGAAATAGAAGAATGGGATTCGATTTCGAAACTTGCCCTGATGGCAGAAATCAAAAAGAACTGGAAAAAGAATCTGACCGTAGAGGAAATTAAGAAATTCCAGCAGGTAAAAGATATTTGTGAATTCTTAAAATAGAAGGAGATATTCTATGTTAGATGGTAAAGTGATACTTGTGACAGGAGCCTCCCAGGGCGTCGGGGAAGGGGTAGTACGTTTTCTCAGTGAACAAGGCGCAATTTGTGTACTGACAGCGAGAAATCAGTCCAGACTGGATGAGATTTCGGCAGAACTGCCGACGGAGTCGTATACCTATTCCTGTGATTTATGTGAATTAGATCGCATTGAAGAAATGTTTCGCTGGTGCAGATCGCAGGGGATTAAATTTGATGGCATGGTGCACGCAGCGGGGATGGGCGTTCCATGTCCGATCAAGGTGAAAGACTATGAACTGTGGCAGCGTTCTGTTCAGCTGAATTGTATGTCATTTATTGAGCTGGTGAGATGTTTTTCCAGCAAACGATATTCGAATGACGGTTCCAGTGTCGTTGCGGTATCCAGTATCGCAAGTGTGCGCAATGATAAAGGACAGGCACCATATTCCGGAACGAAGGCGATGCTGAATTCGGTGATCAAAACCATGACGAAGGAACTGAATGCTTCCAGGATCCGGGTGAATGGGATATTACCGGCATATATTGATACGAAAAGCGTAGAGAATTTTTCAGAGTTATATGAGGGATTTGAGACAACTCTTGCAAAAGAGCAGCCGATGGGGAAGATTCCGCTTGAACAGGTTGGACATCTGGTAGAATTCCTTTTGAGTGATAAATCACTTTATATCACAGGTGCCCTGATTCCGATGGAAGGTGGAAATGTTTCGTGACGAGGTGAAAAGAGATGTTTGGAAAGATCGGGAATATCCGTATATGCGGCATAAATACTGTTGTTCCTAATAACTGTGTGAATAATATGGAATCGTATGCCGTACAGTTTGGTGAGAAAAAACTGAAACGTCAGATTCGTATGACTGGAATGGAAGAGCGGTTTGTAGCAAAAGATGGAGTGTCATCTTCTCAGTTATGTAAGGAGGCAGCAGATCAACTGCTCAAGGAGCTGGGATGGGAACGTGATACGGTCCGGGCCCTTTTGTATGTAACAGAAACGCCGGATTATGTGCTGCCTTCCACATCGTTCAAGATCCAGAAGCAGTTGGGGATCAGTGAGGATTGTGTTGTTTATGATATTAATTTAGGCTGCTCTGGATGGATCGTAGGAATGCAGACGATTTCCTCGATTATGAGGAGCATAGAGCCGGAAGATGAAAAACCTGTGCGGGCGTTGCTTCTGACGGGAAGTATCAGTACGAGCCATGTGGCGGCAGATGATTTCGCCACGGCCATGTTGTTTGGAGATGCAGGTGCGGCGACGGCGTTGGAGTTATCGGTTCAGGATGAGGAATTTTGTTACATGCAGAAATCGGATGGGACGGGTTACCAGCATATTTTCATGGAAAGCCAGGATAGTTCTGTGCAAATGAATGGCCCGGCTGTTTTTGAATTTACGATAAATCAGGTCGTGGATAGTATCATGAAATTTATGGAGCATTTTCACGTTTGTGATGAGACGGTTGATTTTTATGTGTTTCATCAGGCCCAGAAATTTATTGTAGATAATATGGTGGAATTGCTCGGCTGTCCGACGGAAAAAGTGATCTCTTCGTATTATTCATACGGAAACACAGCGGCGGCAGCCATTCCGCTGACAATCTGTCTTCATAAGGATAAATTGCGGGAAAAGGACCGTGTGATTATGATGGCAGCAGGTTTTGGGGTCGGACTGTCATGGGGAGCGATCACGTTTGATCTGGATACTGATCATATTATGGGGATCTCGCTTTTGGAGTAAGGAGGAATAAAATGAATTTGGAAACGCTGATTCCGCAAAAGGAACCATTTTTGTTTGTAGATGAGATCATCCAGTTGGAACCCGGAGTGCGCGCGTTGGGGAAAAAGGAACTCAGAGACGATGAGGGATATTTTAAAGGTCATTTTCCTGACAAACCTGTCTTTCCGGGGGTACTGATGATCGAGGCGGCCGGCCAACTGGCAAATGCCGTTGTGAGAGCATTGCCGGAGCACAAGGACAGTTATTTATATTATAGTAAAATGAGCAAGGTAAAGTTTATGAAGGAAGCTGTTCCCGGAGATGTGCTGGAACTGGAAGTACAGGTGACAGATACGTTTGAAGAGCTGGTCTTTTGTAAAGTATTTGTCAGGAAAGATTCGGAGGAGGCGTTTCGCGCGGATGTGGTTTTTAACATAATAAGATCCTCGAAACGATAACTGGACCGTAAATAGACAGCAGGAAGAGAGTGAGAAGATGGAGACGAAAAATGCGGGGATTGCAATAAAAGCGGTTAGTGCTGTTGTTCCGTCCGGAGTTGTAGAAAATACTTCTTATATTGGCAAATATGATAAACGCAAGGTGAATATGCAGCTGAAAGTGACAGGGATTCAAAATCGCCATTTGGCTTTTGGAAAACAAGAGGGGAAGGATCTATGCCTTCAGGCAGCAAGGAAACTCATACAGGAACTTGATGTGAATAAACAGGAAATCAAGGTATTGATCTTTGTGTCCCAAACAACGGGTATGGTTACCCCTTCTACCGCATTTTGGATCCATCATCAACTGGGACTTGGTATGGACAGTCTGGCATTTGATATCAATCTTGGATGTTCAGGTTTTGTAGAAGGTCTTGGTTTGGCTGCTTCTCTTTTGGAAGGTCAGAAAAAGGGAACAAAGGCCCTTTTATTAAATGGCGATACATTGTCCCAGTATGTGGATGAAGATGATTTTGCGACGTGTATGATGTTTGGTGACGGTGGGACGGCAACGCTTCTGGAAGCCGGTGGTCCGTATGAATTTTTTTGTCTGCACAATACACAGTCTTCCGGCTATGATAAACTTATAATCGAAAATCCGCAAAGTAAGCTGTATATGGATGGCATGAGCGTATTTAATTTTACGATCAATGATGTGGCTGCACAGATTCAGGACATAAGAAAGATATGCGATAAGCCGGTAGATTATTATCTCCTTCATCAGGCGCAGCAGTATATTGTACGGAATCTGCAGGAACTTTGTTCGTTAGAGGAAGAAAAGGTTCTGACTGGTTATGAAAATTATGGGAACGTTTCGGGGGCTTCTATACCTTTGACGATATGTGAACATGCGGAACGATTTAGTCGTGACAGGGATTACCAGCTGCTCGTATCTGGATTTGGTGTGGGCTTATCCTATGCGAGTGCTTTTGTTATGATGGAAAAACCGGTTATCTTTCCGGTAGAAATGTGAGGTTGAACAAGATGGGTCGAAACATACTGATTTTAGGAGCTTCATCGGGAATTGGCCGTGCTGTGGCAGAATATATGGCAAGGAAGGGTGACGATCTTTTTTTGGCTGCAAGAAGGAGAGATCGACTGGAAGAACTTAAAAACAAGTATGATCAAGTTCAGATAATATGGGATGTTGATCTGAGTGAAGAGGCAAATGTAAAACGGATCTTTATGGATTTAAAGGAAAAGGGAATTAAGCTGGATGGTATGGTGTACTGTGCTGGGACTGCGTATAGCAAGCCGATTCGTTCCTATAGTGAAGAGCAATTTCAGCAAATGTTTGATATAAATTTTAAGTCATTTTTAGCTTCTGTGAAATATTTTGTTTCAAAAAGATATTCAGAATCTGGAAGTGTTATAACGGCAATTTCTTCTGTCAGCACAGAAAAACCAGAAAAAGGACGCGGGGAATACGCCGCCTCAAAGGGGGCGGTCAACGCGTTGATTCCAATCATAGCAAAAGAAGTGATCGATCGCAGGATACGGATCAATTCCGTCTCGCCGGGTTTTGTAAAAACAGAAATATACGATAGGGAAAAGGTGTTTTTTGATGTAGACGCCTATATAAAAGAGTATCAGCCGCTAGGGTTGATCGAGCCGGAAAATGTGGCTGAGGTGATTGGCTTTTTGCATTCAGATGCGGCGAAATATATTACCGGACAGAATATTTTCATGGATGCCGGAAATTTGTTGTTTTAATGAGGAGGGTAAGAGAAATGGAAACACAGGAAGTAAAGCAGATATTACAGGAAGTGTTTCAGGAGATTTTTGATGATGATACACTTGTAATAGGTGAAGAGACAACTGCAGAGGATATTGAGGACTGGGACTCGTTCGCGCAAATTGGATTAGTCATGGAAATTGAAAAGAGGTTTCAGATCAAGTTTCAGCTCGGGGAAGTTTCCGCGTTGAAAAATGTAGGAGACATGCTCGCGCTTATCAGCAGGAAAATCGAGGGCAGGTGAGGATATGGTATGGAATGAGACAGTGGAGGGGACATATGTCCGGCTGCGGGCGGCTCAGATCGATGATGCCCGCTTTACTTATGAGATCAGGCAGGATAAGGAAAAGACGCGGTATATCCATCCGGTAAATGGATCATGGAAAGATCAGGAAGAATGGCTGCGCAGGCAGCAGGAGCGAGAGGGAGATTATTTCTTTATTGTTGAAACGAAAGAGGGAACCCCGATCGGAACGACTTCGGTCTATGATATTCGAGGGGATGAGGGAGAGGGCGGCCGCATCTTATTAAATGGCTCTCCGGTTCAGAATGTAGAAGCAACTATGTTAGGATATGATTTTGCGTTCTATGTATATGGTTTGAAAAAGCTCTGGTTAACGGTGCACGAAGAGAGTATTCATGTTCAGGGGTATGTGAAGAAATTTGGCGCCAAAGAAGAATATCGAAAATATAGTGATGAATTACAGGCGGACTTGATTTATTATGTAGTAACAGAGGAAAGCTATAAGAAAAAGAAGCAGCGGATCATGAAAATGATTGAATTGTTAGCATAGGAGACGGTGACGTGGGAAAAGAGATGATAACAGCAGAACAGATTAAAGAAAAATTGAGCGTTCCATTTGATGGCGGAGAGATATTGAAATCTGCGAAAAAATGGAAAAGGATCCTGCAGGAAGAACAATCGGATTTCATTGATAAAAAAGTTGCGATACTGGGAGGATCTACGACGAAACATGTGCGTGATACCTTGGAACTTTTTTTGCTGCGGGAAGGAGTTCGGTGCGATTTTTATGAGTCTGAGTACAATCGTTTCTGGGAAGAAGGGGTATTTGAAAACAGGGCATTGGAGCAATTTTCCCCTGACATCATATATGTGTTTACGAGTTATCGTAATTTGGATTTTGATGAGCCGTTAGAACGTCAATATGAGAGGTATGAACTTCTGTGGGAAAAGCTGCAGCAGCGTTATCATTGCACGATCCTGCAAAACAATTTTGAATTACCGTTTTACCGTCTTTTGGGAAATCAGGATGCCGTTTTGAGTAAGGGTGATACCTATTATGTGAACCAAATGAATGAGAAACTGTATACATATGCCCGAAACAGTAAAAATTTTTATATTGTGGATCTTCACTATCTGGCTGCTGAGTTTGGATTATCCAGATGGTATGACTTAAATACATGGTATTTGTACAAATATGCGTTTTCTTTGGAGGCGGTACCACTTGTCGCCTGGAATGTGTCGCGGATCATAAAGGCCATGTGCGGAAAAAACAAAAAAGGGTTTGTGCTCGATCTGGATAATACTCTTTGGGGTGGAGTGATCGGTGAAGACGGCCCCGATCATATCGAGATCGGAGAGGGAACTCCAGTGGGTGAGGCGTATTTGGAGTTTCAAAGATATTTAAAGAGACATGAGGAATTAGGAATCGTATTGAACATATGCTCAAAGAACGACTTAAATATAGCGCTTGAGGGAATTCAAAAAGAAGAAAATCTGCTGAAACAGGATGACTTTTTTCAAATTCAGTCAAATTGGAAGCGAAAAGATGAAAACCTGAAAATAATTGCAGATAAACTAAATGTATCGGTTGAGAGTCTGGTGTTTTTGGATGATAATCCAGCGGAGAGAGAGATCGTAAATCAGAATATTCCAAATGTGGAAACTCCTTCTCTTGATTCTGTAGAACATTACATCCAGTTCGTGGATCAGAATCACTTTTTTGAAGTGCTGAGTTTGTCTGAGGAAGATCAAAAAAGAGCAGATATGTATAGGGAAAATAAGCTTAGAAAACAGGAAGAGGATAAATTTCAGGATTATGGAAGTTATTTACATTCCCTGCAGATGACGGCTCGTATCCATCCGTTTCAGGAGGCAGAATGGGACCGGATCTTTCAATTGATTCAAAAAAGCAATCAGTTTAATTTGACGACAAAGCGCTATACGATGAGTGATATACAGGAGATGAGCGGGAATTCAGATTATCTTACATTGTCAGGAAGATTGAAGGATAAGTTCGGTGACAATGGGATCGTATCCTTGATCGTTGCGCAGAAGGAAGAGAATACGGCACATATCCGGCTGTGGGTTATGAGCTGCCGGGTATTGGGGAGAAATATGGAATTGGCGATGTTTGATGCACTCTTAGCCAGATGCAGGCAATGTGGGATCAATAAATTAAAAGGGTATTATTTTCCAACGAATAAGAACGGCATGGTCAGGGATTTGTTTCAGACATTAGGGTTTGAACATGAAACGGGAGATACGTGGTGTTATACCATTCCGGATAACGGGCAGGAGATGAATGAACATATAGTGATTGAAAAGGAAGAGGCATGATGAAATCATATACTTATGGCGAAATTGTACAGGGAATGCAGGAGCAGTTTTCTGTTTGTATAACGGAAGAGAAAATGCAACAGTTTCGGGCAGTTACATTAGATACAAATCCGCTTCACAGGGATCCGGATTATGCCAGGGCAAATGGTTATGAGGATAAAGTGGTTTTTGGGATGCTCACAACTTCGTTTATCTCTACGCTTTGTGGTGTGTGGCTGCCGGGAGAGAACAGTTTGATCTATGACTTTCATGCGTCATATATCGAGCCGGTTTATGTCGGGGATGAGTTGACGGTGTCAGGCAGAGTGATTGAAAAAAGTGATGCTTTTCAGATGATCACGGTTAAATGGAGCATTAAAAACCAAAACGGGGCATGTGTGGCCAAAGGCAAGGTTCGTGTCAGGGTGCGGAAATGAGGCATTGATAACAGCTGATCAGATAAGGAGGAATTCAGGGATGGAGCAGCCATTGGTAAGTGTTTGTATTTCATGTTATAATCATGAAAAGTATGTCAGACAGGCTTTAGAGAGTGCGATTGATCAAACCTATTCAAATTTAGAGATTATCATAACAGACGATGGTTCATCAGATCGATCGAGGGAGATTATCAGAGAGGTGATAAAAGAGCACCCAGATAAAAACATTAGAACAATTTTTTCAGAAGTAAATACTGCTTTTGCGGTTGTGGAAGAGATGAATCTTAGTTTTCGAGGGAAATATATGGGTGGTTTTTCGGCAGATGATTATTGGGGAAATACTGTCGTTGAAACTTATGTAAATTATATGGAAGACCATCCGGCATGTGCGGTATCTTTTACTGCTCCGGAAGTGATTGTGGAACAATCCGGTGTGGTTGTGGATTTTTGGGAAAAGAATATAAGTCGTTTTGAATTGTTTGAATTGCTGTTTTGCGGTGGAAATCGAATTTGTGCGCCGTCCATGTTTGCGCGTGGAGATATTTGGAGGGAAATGGAAGGGTGGAAGTTTCAGTACCGTCAGCTTCAGGACTATGAAATATGGCTCCGTATCTTACTAAAATATGAGGTTCACTTTTTTGAGAAAGGAGTGGTGCCAGTATTTTATCGTATTCATGGAAATAATGTGAGTCAGGTTAACGCTGAAAACGTACAGCGGGATCAGGTTGAAAAGGCATTTATACAGTTCAAGATCATGGAAGAAATGGATGAAGAATTTTTCGGGAAAGCGTTTAAAAATCAGCTGGTTTACCCAAGGGAGTCAGAGAAATTTTGTCTGAACTGTGAAAAACTGATGGTACTAAAAAATGCGCCGGCAGTTCCTGCGAATGGTGTAATACTTTTCTATTTTACCCATATCGAAGATAAGGAGTTTTCCGAACACATCGAAAAAGATTATTCGTTTTCCCGCAAAGATTTTTGGGATCTGACAGGGGAGATCAGGGTAGTAAAAACGGAAGGTGTAAATATTGAAACATTGAGATCCTGTCAGGATATGATCGAACGCCAAAATCAGATCATTGAAACTCTTTCGGCTCGGCTCAACTCATCGGAAGGAAGGGAAACAGGGAGGTGCTTTGAAGAAAAAGAGCGCAATAGAAAGAGGATCATAGTGATAACGGACGGCAATCACAGTCAGATGGTACAGAGATCGATCATGCCGGAAGTGCAAATGGAACTCTTTTTAGACTTGGAAAATGTTTATGCGAAGTCTTCGGAAGAACTTGATCTGGATAAGCGGGTTTTGTCTGAGCAGTTAACAGCCCTGGCAAGTCATGTGGATGCGATCGACTATGTTTTTTCTTTCATACAGAGAGATTACATAAAAAAAGAAGAACTGGCAGACTGGGTTTTAGCGGAATTAGGTCGGATCGGGTATCCGGCAGAGAAAGTGATCGATGGGTGGAGGATATACCGTTCCCTTTATCCGAAAGAAAAATATGCAAGAATATTGTGTAATCCAGAAATTAAAAAGTTAGATGGACTAGTGCTGGGTATTTCACATGCGGAAGCAGGGATCCGTTCTTCTTTTCTGCCGGGGTGCGCGGTTAATTGTGCTTCATCGTCACAGGATCTGTATTTTAATTATTTTACTGCACAGAAGATCTGGCAGGAGTTTCCACAGAAGGTATCGGATTTGAAATATGTGGTGATCGATATGTTTGACTATACTTATTTCAATTTTGAGTCCATGCTTACGGGCGCAACAGTCGATTTTTTCCGGGGCAGCGGGATAGACTGTCCGCAGGAGTTTAACGAGTTGGGCAACAAAAATGTTTCCCAGTCAGCGGATGAACTAAATGCTTTTCTAAAGACCCAATGGCCGAATTCCAATGCGTTTGAGAGGAATGTTCTTCAGGAGATATTTGGAGAGATGATCCATCAGGATGAACACGCGTATTGTGATTATCCTTTGGTTGACCGGAAGAGAACGCTTACACAAAAAATGATTGACGAATACAGGGAGAATGCAAATATAACATCCATACAGGTCAATATTTTTGAAGAGAGTATTGAGAGAAATACGAGACATTTAGCTTGCCTGCTTAAATTTTTGTTAGAGAAAGCTCCGGGAATCAAAATCTTTTTGTGCCTGCTGCCGAAATATAAAATCGTGGAGGATTTTGAAGAAAGCCACTTTTCTGTGTGGAAGGAGTTTTTCGAGGGGACGCTGGTTAAAATGCAGGACCAATTTCCGTTTGTATATCTAAATTACAAGAAAGATCTGGAAATTAGCGGTCGCAAAGAGTATTATTGGGATCTGACACATTTGAACTATGACGGAAGTGTGTGTTTTACAAAAAAACTTGCGGAAGATATTAGACATTACGTTCAGCTTTGATGATGTCCAGCGTGTACGTAAAATACAGGGGAGACGGTATTCGCTTTGCCAGAGTGGAGGTTAGCCTTGAAAAAACAAAACAATATACCATTTGCATCGTTTGAGGCGATGCACACAGAGATCAGGGAGGAACTGGATCAGGCGTATAAACAGGTGATAGAGAGCAATTATTTTATCCGCGGGGATCAGTGTCGGTTGTTTGAAGAACAATTTGCCTCTTACTGTGAGGCCAAGTTTTGCATCGGAGTGGGAAATGGTCTGGATGCCCTTACTCTCATTTTGCGTGCGATGGAGATCGGAGCGGGGGACGAGGTGATTGTTCCCTCGAATACATTTATCGCCACGGCACTGGCAGTTTCTTATGCCGGAGCCGTGCCTGTTTTTGTGGAACCGGATATCAAAACGTATAACATGGATATATGCCGGATTGAGGAAAAGATCACGCCAAAAACGAAGGCCATCATAGCGGTGCATCTGCAGGGACGTCCGGCAGATATGGACGCTATTTGTACGATCGCGAAGAAGTATGATCTGAGAGTGATCGAGGATGCGGCGCAGGCGCACGGCGCCCGGTACAAAGGCAGAAGAGTTGGGGCGCTGGGAGACGCGGCGGGATTTAGTTTTTACCCGGGAAAGAATCTGGGAGCACTGGGAGACGGGGGATGTGTCACGACAAATGACGCGGCGCTGGCAGAGCGGGTCCGCGCGCTGTCTAATTATGGTTCGGATCATAAATACCATCATATATATCAGGGCGTGAACAGCCGGTTGGATGAGATGCAGGCGGCGTTTTTGCGTGTAAAACTGAAATATCTGGATCAATGGAATCGGATGCGTCGGGAAATTGCTGAAAAATACCACGATGGATTAGATCGGTCCCGGTTCGCGCTTCCGCTAATGAGTACGGAAGAATACGAACATATTTATCATGTGTTTGCCATCCGGTGTCCAAGGCGGGATGAATTGGAACGGTATTTGGGGGAGCATGGCATTGGAACGGTCAAGCACTATCCGGTGCCGATCCACAGGCAGGAGGCGTACCGGGCGTTGGATATTGCGGAGGGGGGACTGCCAATTGCGGAAGAGATCAGCAGGACGATCCTCAGTATCCCGATGTATTATGGCATGACGCAGGAAGATATCACCTTTGTGATCGAGGTGATGAACAGTTTTGCAGAAAAAGGTTGATTCAGGAGGTAGACAGGATGTTAGAATTTCCACCGGATTTTTTTGAGGAAGAAGAACGATGCGGTTTTGTCGTATCCGCTATGATGAAGAAAGCTTGGGCGGCACAGATGGAAGTGCTGCAGATCGTAGCGGATATATGTAAAAAGTATGGTCTGCAGTATTTTGCGGCGGGCGGCACCCTGATCGGTGCGGTGAGGCATCAGGGGTTTATCCCTTGGGATGACGATGTTGATATCGGATTGAAACGGAGAGATTACAATAAACTGATAGAGGTTCTTCCACAGGAATTGCCGCGTGGAGTCGTGCTAGGAGGCATGTTTGTAGAACCGGAGAAACCGGATGAAATTTTTCCGACGAATTGTGTCAGAGTTCGGACGGATCCTTCTGGATGGGATTTGAAAGGGCATTTGCAGCGGTTTCACGGGTTTCCGTACATTGGCGTCGGGGTCGATATTTTCCCTTATGACTATATTCCCAGAGATAAGGAAGAGGCGGAACTGCAAAATATCATCCTTGAATATGGTCGGGTATTGCTTTCTAGCTGGAATGCATTTGCGGAACGTGGTGAATTAGAAGAGCGTATAAAGAAAATAGAGGAGTTATGCGGGACGGTTATTTCAAACGAAAGCAATAGGAGATGGGCGTTGCAGAAGCTTCTTGATTCTGTAGCTGCTCTATACGGTGAAGAAGAAGCAGATGAGATGACTGTGTTTTTAGGTATTAGCAGGGGAAGAATGGGGACGGCATTTCATGTGCGCAAAGAATGTTTTGATACATTTGTGAATGTTCCATTTGAACAAATAGAAATTCCGGTTCCGAGAGGGTATCATGAGGCGCTGCAAGTGGAGTATGGGGATTATATGACATACGTAAAAGGGACGCAGGGACATGGTTACCCGTGTTATCGTGAAGAAGAGGAACAGATGAAAAGGAGTATTGAGGAACTTGGATTTGACGGTACAATAGAGGATTTGTGCCAACGGGTGTTAGCGGGAGAGATTCATGTGCAGATGGTGTGGAATACGGTAACCAGTGTCTGACGTATACACGCAAGTGCTAAAAGGAGGAATGATTGCTATGGAATTTCCGGCAGGTTTTTTACAGGAGGAGACAAGATGTGATTTTGTTATCTCGTCTATGATGAAAAGAGCGTGGGCGGTCCAGATGGAAGTGCTTTCGATTGTAGCGGATTTGTGTGAGAAAAATGGACTGCAGTATTTTGCCGAGGCGGGAACCCTGCTTGGCGCGGTGAGGCATCAGGGGTTTATTCCCTGGGATGATGATATTGATATCGCATTAAAGCGGGAAGATTATAATGAATTGATACGAATACTGCCAGAGAATCTGCCATATGGTTTTAAATTAGGCGGAGTCTTTGTGCCTCCTGCATCTCAGGATGGTGCGTTTCCAGGATTTCATAGCAGAGTGGTGACAGATTCTTCCGTGTGGGGATTAAAAGAGCATTTGGATCGGTTTTATGGTTTTCCCTATCCGGGAAACGGAATTGATATTTATGCTTATGATTATCTGCCCAGAGACAGGGAACAGGAAGAATTACAGGAGATCATCCTGGAATATGGGAGGGCACTCTTTTTTGAAAAATGGGGGAAGCCTTTGAGTGACGATGAATCACAATGCTGGCTGCAGAAAATGGAAGATTTATGTGGAGTGAGTATTCCACGGGAGGGGAATATTAGATGGAATCTCCAGAAACTGCTGGATGCGATGGCGGGGCTTTTTGGAGAAGAAGAGTCGGATGAGATGACAGTGATGCTCGGCATCTGCAGGGCGAAAAGAGGCAGGGCGTACCGGGTGAAGAAAGAGTGTCTGGAGAGTGTTATTTATTTGCCATTTGAATCCATGCAGATTGCCGTGCCAGTTGGCTGGCACGAGTTACTGGTTGCAACGTTTGGGCCGGATTATATGACGTTCGAGAAGGGAGTGGCAGGGCATGAATATCCATGTTATGCCCCGGAAGAGAAAAAGCTGTTACACATCATACGCGATCTGGGATTTGAGGATAGTGTGGATGAGTTTTGCCAAAAAGTATCGGACGGGCAAATCAGCGTGCAGCTGATGTAAGGCGGACAACCTCACATCAGCTCAAAAAATGGCTTCACCTGCTCGGGCGGGAAGGTATATTTCAATTCCTTTTTTGGCATGGCATGGATGATCTTTTTGATGCCGTCGATATCGGCTTCCGGTTCGGTCAGCATATGAATCACCTGGGCGATCGAGTCCATGCACGCATCGTTCCAGTCATAGCGCGCGATCTCCTGACTTCCCAGCCGTATT
Source organism: uncultured Eubacterium sp. (assembly GCA_910584065.1). Lineage (GTDB taxonomy): Bacteria > Bacillota > Clostridia > Lachnospirales > Lachnospiraceae > Eubacterium_F. The sequence continues at coordinate 42,270 of CAJTZN010000022.1, read as the reverse complement.
CCGTATCCGTAGAACAGTTTTTTCGTCTTTTTGTTCAATGTGACGCCGCATTTGTAGGCGTTTTCGTAAATGGTTTCCATCGTGTTTTTGCTGGTCCGGATAAAAATCTGGTGTGTGGATGAGATTTTTCCGTCTACGTCCGCGACGTCCAGACCGTAAGAAGCTAACGCTTTTCCCAGATAATTCGAGCAGTGGATCATATGGCTCATATACTCGCTTCCAAATTGTTCAAATTCGATCAGTGCAAAAAGAAGCGAGATTTTCTGGTGCATCTGGGAATGGCGCAGGTATTTGGGATTGATGGCGGTTTCCATCATCTCATGAAGACGGCTGTCATTGGTGAGGATCAGGCCGGAAGCCGGGCCGGGAAAACTTTTATGTGTTCCGCCAAACATGACGATATGGTGCATCGTTTTCAAAGGATTCGGGGCCAGTCCCGCAGCGATCAGTCCCATGATCTGGCTGCAGTCGTACAGAAGAACGGCCCTGCTTGTATCCAGTTTTTCTACGTCCATGATCTTGATAATATCGGAAGGCGCCAAAAGGATATAATCAATCTCGTGCTCCCGGATCATTTTATTTGCCAGTTCGTAATCCAGATCGTATGCTTCCCTGTCATAAGGCGCGTCCCAGGTTTTGATCCCCAGTCGTTCGACGACGGGTTTAACCGAAGCGTGTCCGCCAAATTCTTTTCCTAACAGCATCATCTTCTGCCCAGGTTCACAGAGAGTTTTTGTGATCATATCAATGCAGTGCATCCCGGTAAAGGGCCGGGGATCTACATATCTCGCGCCAAAAATCCGCTCGCAGATCTCGGATATTTTTTCGTAAAAGCAGAATAATTTTTCGCAGCCGATAAAATTGTCATCCATGTTAAAGGAATACGTATTGTTCATGATATATCGTTCCTGAAAGCCGAATCCAAGAGGGAGGTTTACGAAGTCAGAGACGATATTTTCAGCGGCACATAGCGGCAGTGTTTTTGCGTGGTAGTCTTTGAACTCCTTACAATAGCCGTAGATCTGCTGTAATTCGGATTCGACATCGGTCTGGTATCTGCCCTCAATGTATATGTTTTTGTCCATGCGGAACAGTTTTACATTACCTGAGCTAAAGTCCCGGCACTGATAGTATACTCTTCCGAGTAAAGAAATTTTTTCCCTGTCATCTGGTCTTACATCGCAGATATAAAAGTCCCCGCGGCATCGGAATTTGAACATGGAATCTTTGATGGAACGAAGGGATTCGATGCCGATAATGTTTTCCTCCTGAACGCCTAGGCGGTTACTGATTTCTTTGAGCAGTTTTGAGCCGGAATTCGTGCGGTATTTATTGTCAAATTCCCTCAGTTCTTCCAGAGAATCGAACTCATTGATCACATGCGCGTCACAGCGCTTGGCGTACATGTATAATTCTTCAAAGTGTTCGTCCTGAATGTCCGCCCAGAATTTATTTTTTGTTTTGGGAAGGTCGTATTCATTTTCCAGGATGCGCAGCATTTTTTGAGAGAATTGTTCGGAGAAGAAGGCGTATCCCAGCGTTACCCATATATCGTAACAGCGATCGCCATAAAACGTTTCAAGCATCCTGTCGTCCTCGTCCGTGACGAAGCCCCGTTCTGCTGTTTTTCCTGCGATATATACGCTCGTATAATAGGAATCAAAGGCGTATTTTTCAAATATATTTTCGGTGAAATACAGGTCGGAGGAAGTGATGATCGAATTTTTCAGGTATACGCGGGCGGCAAATACGCTGGAGTGGTTATTCCGCTCACGGTATTCGGTTGACTCGACCAGGATCACACCGTATTTTTCTGTCAGGTATTCGAATTGTTCTTTCATATACCCGACGACAACGATAATTTCTTTAATGCCGGCCTCTTTTAACTGTTCGATCTGCCGCTCGATCAGAACTTCACCTTTTACTTTGAGCAGGCTTTTTGGTTTTTCAAAGTTAAGCGGCACAAACCTAGTAGAAAGGCCTGCTGACAGGATGATGGCGTTGTCTATTTTTTTGCTGTTGAGATAGTCCTGCCCCTTTTTTGTCGGGACATGGTTTTTTATATATCCGTCCGTGCATAATGAGTTGTATAGTTCTTCTATTTCATCACGGGTGATGAAAAGTTTTTTTGCCATCTCTTCCAGTGATAATTTATTTTCTTTGGCTGTTTCACATAGAACATCAAATTGTTTTTTTTTCATCTTTCCTCCATGCGCGCACTGGGCGCTTCTTTTTGTTGCGCAAATGGTTTTTTATGTTTTTCAAATTTCTTCTTTATCATAACAGATTTTTCTGTTTGGGTCAATGTTCTGCTGGTTTACAAAAGTTCGTTTTAGTGATAATATGGTATTTAGTGTTGAAAGAAGGATGAAAAAAGGGGAGAATGCTATGGATGATCTTTTGTATATATATCCTGATTTTTTGTTGGAATTTCAGTGTATTGGTTCCGAATGTATGAATACATGTTGTGAGGGATGGGATGTGAGGGTGGATGAGTATACGGCAGAATATTATGAACATTTGGACGGGGCTTTTGGTGATTTTTTGCGCCAGCATATGGTACGGGATGAGATAACGAATAAAATAACCGCAATCAAGATGGACGAGGGAAACCGCTGCCCTTTTCTAAATGAAGAAGGATTGTGCCGGATCCAGCTTACATGTGGTTCTGAGCATTTGGGACATGTCTGCCAAAATTATCCGAGGTATGAGCATGGAAGCAGTAATACGGCGCTGCTCGTTGTTGTTACCTCATGTGATGCTATTATGGATATACTTTATAACCGTACGCAGCCTGTTCGTCTCTGTACGGCGGGGGAAAAAGAAGCGCATATTTCTACCACAGATGATTATAAGGTGCTGGAACTTTCGCATTTCATAATGTGGGGGATGGAACTTTTGCAGGATGAAAATGTACCATTTGGCACAGCGCTAGCTACAGTTTTGCACGTTGCGCTTGAGAGTGAAGAAGCTTTTGAACAAAATGATTTTAAAACAGTTGATTCCAATATTTTTCAAGCACCGGAAATACAGGCGCAATTTTTGCAGGCAGAACAGGAACTGGATCGGGACGAGACCAGCCGTGCCGCATGGAGGTTTATTCTCGGTGTGATCGAGGCGTTCTGCCAGATCATATCCCAGAAGAAAAAAGATCCTAAATGTGGGACTGTTTTATGGAAACCGGAAATGTTTAGTCAGAGTAGAGAAGAAAGGTTGAAAAATATTTATGCTGGTTGGCGGGAGGTCAGAAAAGATGAACGGAAAATTTCCTTTTTGCGCCGATATTCGGCGGTTTGTCTTTTGTATAATTCATCCAGTGTTCCTGCGTCCCAGTATTTATTTAATATGTGCATCATAATGATTCTCGTGGCGACTCTGCCGCTGACATGGGAAGGTGTTGAAAAATTGAGCCAGCGTGAATATTTGACTCGTCTGGCGTTTTTATCACGTTGGTTTGAGCAGAAAACGGATGTGGCGGGGCAGTTGAAACATGTGGTGGATAACGTATTTTCCCCGGATTTTTTTACATATGTGATTGCCCTGGTGGAATTGTTTGGATAAAAGGGTGTTTTTGCGTTATTACTTTGTAAATAGAAATTTGATTATGACCGAGTTTTACGATTTCGTGCTTAAATACTTAAAATTACTTTTAAGAAGCAATAAGGAGACTTAGTGAAATTGAGTTTTAAATTATAAGCCACGAGATCAAAATCTCTTGATTCGTGGCTTATCTAGAAATGAATTGACTGTTAGATTTGATATCGTAACACTGCCGTAAAACAGGGAGTTTCATTTTACCATACAACCCTATTCCGCCATTCTTAATGTGACGATAAAATTTAGTGTACTTGCCGATGTTTTTTAAGTTGTGGCTTGAAATGCAAAATTAGTAACATTACTGTGTGCCCGTATTATAGTGAGCAGTACAGGGATACTGTCTAAAAACAAAGCAAGGAGTAAGGATAACCAAGCTAAGAAAGGATGTTCATTGGTAAGGTAATATTTTGCGCGTTCAATGCCGTTTAGTTCTGTTAGTAAACTGCGCTGTAGTGCTGAAATATGATTATAATTTTCAGCAATGTCTTGTTTAGAGGCAGATGGAAGGAGGTAGAGATTTGCTTTTAAATTTGCAAATTTATCATTCCATATTTTTTGCCATTCCTCTTTTTCCGTTTGAGAAGGAAAAGAATTTATTTTTTCTTCTGTGTTCTTTACGAAGGTTTCTGTATCATCACTTGTACAATATATCTGAGCAGAGCGAATCTTTTCCAATGTTTTTAGCGATGTATCAAGCAGCAGATAATTTTGCATAAGAGTTGTATAAACTGTAGTGTCATCATCGCTCTGCATAGATAGTGTCAGTTGTTTGTAAATTTCATCGCCGTATTGCTTGATGGTTTCCATATTAGGATCTGTTGATCCAAGTTCTGATAAGATTTCTGCAAACTTTGTGCGCAGCATGCCTTGTGCATTGCTTGACTTTGCTGTAATGAATGTTTTTAGGGATTCCAGTGTTTGGTTGATGGTTTCAATTTTCGTTTTGTTGTTTTCTAGTTTTAAAATGTTTTTTTCAATTTTTTTCTTTTTGTTTTGTGTTTCTTTTATTATTTTTTCGGATACATGATCCATAGTAGTGTTGGTATTATAATGAGATTTTTCGGAGGCTGTTTCAGTAATTTTTTTATCGGCCTCGTTGAGTTTTTTATTTTCTTTATTAATATTTTTTTCTATTTTCTTTATCTGCTTACGAGTGTTTGTTAATTCATTATTTATAATTTGGCTCAATTTAGAAACATCACTAATGGTCTTTCCGGATACGATATTTTCATATCCGGATATGACAGATGATATATCTGCATTGTCTTTATAATATTTTTTCAGCTTATTTAAATCAAGAGTCACATTTTGGGTGCCGTCATTTGAGGAAATTTCTGAAGCACTTTGCTGTAAAATCCCAATATGTTTTGTAATGTCTTGTAAACTTTTTTCAAAGTCCTCTTCTGACCAGTTTTTTAAATTACTAATATTTTGCCTGTAAGTATCGGTTAGTACACTTTGATCATCACGCATATGAAATGATGAATACACATGATTACAAACATAGACAAAGGAAAAGCCAGCAGACCAAAGAATCGTAAAGGCATACGCAATAATTAACAGGATTTTGGCTATGTTATCTCCATATGAGAAAAGTTTTGCGCTCTTCCAACCTAACCACACCAATAAAAGCTGAATTCCAAGTGAAATAGCAATGCCACAAATATAATTTCCTTCAAAGAAAGTTTCTGTCATGCCTTGACCAGTTGTAAATGCAGAGATTAGTGCAAAGATACAAATACTAAGTTGTGGTGCTTTCCAAATCTTTTTTCTGTTTTGCATAGTTGATTACCTCCTTAAAGTTAATTGATGTGTAAATTTATTTCGCGTTGTTTGCCTTTCGAATCAGATTAGCCTGGTTTAATCATCATCAAAAAGGATTTCTTTGATTTCGGTAAAAGATTTTTTCGTGGCATCAAGCAAGGGGTCGAGTAAATCGGGGACTTTTGATAGTCTTTCCAGAATGTTGATGACTATTTTCCCAACAGTTTCTACCGTGAGATTAAATATCTTATCTGTGTAGAAACGTAGAAGTCCGTTTGGCTTTATAAAAGACTTTAGTATTTTATAAATTATCAAAGTAATAAAGGCTATTATGGTGAAAGTTACAATTATCATTAAAAGCGAAACTGTTTTATTTGAACCGTTTAAAAGACTGAATAAATCTTTTATATCGGCTTTCCGGTAAATGAAAAAGCAAAATAATCCAAGAAATAAACTAACACATTTCAGGAAGGAATCATTTTGAAATGATAATTGTTGTTTTTTAAAAATCCCTAAAATGATCTTGTATAAAAGCTGTATAAAATATGATGCCATTATTAGTATGGCAAATATAAAGGCAATTAAAATACCGATTCCGATTGCAAAATTGATTGCAAATTCGGGAATTTGTTCACTATTTGTAAGTTCAAGCCAAAATCCTTTATTGTTTTGTAAGGTATACATAATAGTAAGGGCTAAGGCAACTACTATGATACACATTATTAGAATGCTTAAAAAGTGTATAAACCTGGGCTCGGTTTGATTTTGGTTTTGGTTAATTTGAGTTGTTTGTCCTTTTTTAGAATTGTTTTGAATCATTTTGCTATGACCTGATTCATGTTTTATGTCATTGTCGGTTATTTTGCTATTGGAATTGATCGTATCACTATTGATCGTATCATTGTTTGCCAGTGGTTTCAAATCTTTTTGATAGTAATAAGTATAGAGTTTATAAAAAACACCAAAAAGAGCAGAAATAAGTACAAATAATATTCCTGCAATAAACATGAAATCTTTTGGGATGCTTTTTAGTATAGGAAAGATTGAAATGATGTAATTATAACTGTATAATTTGTTAGCCATAATTAACGATAAAAGAAAGAACAATGAAATTTTAGTATGTTTCATTTTCTTATCTTTTTCTTCCGTAATGACAAAAAAGATGTTAACGCTTATTACTAAAAGTGAAAATATGTTCCAAATAAAAACGATGTCCGGATTCATTTGAAAAAATAAAGGGAAAACAAGAACTAGAAAAATAGTAACCATAGCATAAATACAGTATTTAACATATTTCTTTTTCATACTATCTCCTCCTTTAATAATGCGTAGTTGTTTTTTTATTATTTTGTTGTGTTCAATTTTAACAGATCACAGAATGTTTGCAATATATTAATAATATATTCACAAATATTCGGTCATATTCGTGAATATGTACAAAGAAATCAAATGAATACATGGAACTATTATACATATTGCATAATCCGGGGAAATGTGCTATGATTGTCATGGTATTTCTTTGCAGGCACGTTTTGAGAAGGTTAGAATGGAGGGGATTACATGGGAATAGAGCAATTGAAAAAATTGAACTCGGTAATTAACAAAAACATTTCAAATAACATCAAAAAACTTTTAGAAATAAGCGGAATAAGTTATAATAAGCTGTTGAAAGAACTTAAAGAATCCGAGGGATTTACTATATCTCAACCGTATTTGTCTAAGATTATAAATTATCCAGATAATAATTCCATGCCATTACCATACCTGCTTCAGTGCTGTGATTTTTTTGGAGTAACTCTAGATGCAATAGTATCTTCTGAGTTTCCAATTGAAAATTATTGTGTTGGCGAGAAGTCAGATTTTAAGAAGCTATTGGATACAAAACAAATAATCCGTAGTTTTGATGAGAAACGAAATGCAGCAGAAGAGGCAAATTTGGAATCTGCTGCTTATGGAGAAATAGAAAATAATACTACTACTAATTCAGCGTTCGTTGAAAACCCTAATAATATTTTGTTTTCTAGTTTTTTACAAACATATTATTGCTATTTTTATCCTACTGTTTCCAGTGAGAATAAAGAGTTAGATTCTTTGTTGACTGGAGATCTTACTATTAAACCAGATGGGGATATTTGTAAGGCGATATTACGGATTGATACTAAGAAAAAGAAAAATGGCAGCAAAGCGTATAAAATATATGAGGGAACTGCTGTGATTTCGTCTACGGTTAATAATATGTATTGTATGTTGAGAAGCGAGGAAATTGGTGAGTATTGTTATCTGATATTCAGGCATTCTCATCTGAATTTTGCATTGCAAGATTGCCATATGGCGGAAGTTTTATCGACTTCCTCAGCAGGAGGCAAAAAAAAGCGTTATCCTACTGCTCTTAGAATGTTTTTAAGCAGAGAGAAAATTTCTGATGAACATTTAAAGTCTTTGGCGCCACATTTATGGTTAAATTATTCGCAGATAACAATAAGCGAAGAGGAACTGAAAAAAGTAAAGCAAATTTCAGATGATTATTCGGAAATAGTAAAGGACTTATTAGAAAAAGCCAATTCGGAACGTATGTACTTGGTTCAGGAAAGAGATGCTCTAAATCTTGCAAAAGATCATATGGATAAAGCAGCTTCAATTAAATTTATTAGTGATTTGCGTCGTTACTCTTACGCATATCGATATAATAAAGTGAGTGACACTGTAGAGGCAACAGTAAGGGAATTGCTTATCTCTTTAGGATATTATAAAGATGATGATAAAATGGATTAAATTTCAAACAGTTTATAGTGATTTTGGGATATACTATACGGTAAATAATATTGATTCTTGTATTTTGCTTTATATGGATCGGCTGGATTTGGCTGAGTATATAGCGAATCACATAAAAGCAATACAGACACCTGGGAAAAAACCGAAATATTCTGTCTATACAATGGTAGGTATTTGTTCTGGTTTTAAGGTGGAGTCCGGAAAACACGTTTTAAAAAGACCTACAATAATGTACGCGAATGTTTGAAGCATCATTCCGGTATTTGACATATTTTACAGATTGTAGTACGATAAGCGGACAGGGTATCTGTCAAGCGGCATGTAAATTTGTGTATATTTGTGTATAAATGAAGGGGATATGAGTATGGATAACAAAATTTCTGGTTGCGATCGTGAGAACGGCGAGCCCCCAAAAGGATCTGACGATGGTTTGAAGCACAAACCGATCCTTGAAACGACGTATGCTTCGCCAGAGCGGGTTCATAAACGGGTGGACGCATATATGCAGTATTTGCAAGGCGGTTTGCAGGGCGGCATAAGCGGCAAAAATAAAAAAATACTGGCGAACAACAAAAAAGTATGATATACTCACATTACATATGTCTTCTAGATAAAATTCCAATGGCAGGGTCAACATCGAGGTAGTCCTCGTCACCCCCCTGCGTTCATGGAGGTTAAAAATGAAAGCAGTAATTTTAGCAGGCGGATTAGGCACCCGGATCTCCGAGGAGTCCCAGTGGAAGCCGAAGCCGATGATCGAGATTGGCGGGAAGCCAATCCTATGGCATATCATGAAGGAATATTCCTATTACGGCATCAATGAATTTGTCATATGCGCCGGATATAAGCAGCATGTGATCAAAGAATGGATCGCCAATTATTTCCTGTATAACAGCGACATCACATATGATTTTACAAATGGAGCGAACGAGATGACGGTTCGGCGGCACAATTGTGAGCCGTGGAAGGTGACGGTGGCGGACACCGGGCTGAATACGATGACTGGGGGGCGGATCAAGCGGATCCAGCCGTATGTCGAAAACGAAACATTTATGATGACATACGGGGACGGGGTGTGCGACGTCGATATCGAGGCCCTTTTGAAGTTCCATCAGGAGCACGGAAAAACGGCGACGCTCACGACGGTGATGCTCGAGCAGCAGAAAGGCGTACTGGACATTGAAGGCGACACCGTGAAGTCGTTCCGGGAAAAGAATCTGTCTGACGGGGTTCCGATCAATGCGGGATATATGGTGTTAAATCCGGAGATATTCGATTATATCGAGGGAGACCAGACCGTGTTTGAAAAGGAGCCGATGGAGCGGCTGGCGAAGAACGGAGAATTGATGTCATTTCAGCACAGGGGATTTTGGCAGTGTATGGACAATAAGCGCGAAATGGAAGAACTGGAAAAACTGTGGGTCAAAGGAAAGGCCCCTTGGAAAAAGTGGGACGTGTGACGTTCATTGGCCGGAGGATGGGCAGATACCCATTCTCCGGTATTGTAAGCTTTTAGGGGAGGAATATTAAACCGTGAAAACGGATGAATGAACCGATACAATGCGCTTCATTTGCTGATATGATTTAAGAAAACGGCAAAGGAGCATACATATGAAAATGAAACATCGCGGAGATAATATAGATGCGCTGATCGGCGGAAATGTAAAGAAGTACCGTGAAATACTGGGGATGGAGAGAAAAGAACTGGCGGCGCTGTTTCACATAACAGATGATGCGCTGTACCGGATTGAAAAAGGGCAGACGGGGCTGTCCGGGATTTATGGATATATTCTGGCGAACCGGCTCGATTGTGATATGAATTTTATTTTTGGAAAAAACCAGGTTCCACAGTTGATCGAAACAGAGGCCATTGATGTGGACCACCGGAAAACGATAGCCAGGGCGCTGCGGTATTTTGCGGATGTTTTAGAGGAAGAGGACGACAGGCACTGATTTTATATGAATGCTGCAAATGTGAAACTCTTTATTGCGAATGGGTGAAAAATGTGATAAAATAATGGCTACTGGAACAAAACGAAAAGGAGAGATGAGTCATGGGTATGCTGGAAGAATTAGGTACGTTAGGCGTTAATATAGAGGAGGGGACGAAGCGCCTCATGGGAAACGCGGCGCTTTATGAGAAAATGATGGGCACTTTTGTGAAGATGATGTCGGATTCTACGATCGAACTGGCGGATTTTGACAGCGGGGACTGTACGCCGCTGATCGAGAAAACGCATGCGATCAAGGGGGCTACGGGGAATCTCTCCATTACGCCGGTATATGAAGCGTACTCGGAAATTGTGGCGCTGCTGCGGAAGGATGAACCTGCCAAGGCAAAAGAGGTGTATGAGAAGATCCTGCCGGTCCAGACGGACATTATCAACTGCATCAATAAATATAGAGAACAATGATTTGTTTGGGAGGGCCTCATGGGAAACGATAAAACGATATTGATCGTTGACGATATTGAAGTGAACAGGGTCGTACTGGCGGAAGTATTTAAAGATGAATATGAAATCGTGCAGGCGGACGGCGGAAAGCGCGCCATTGAGATCATCAACAGTAACATGGAGATTTCCGCGGTCCTGTTAGATATGCTCATGCCGGAAGTTAATGGATTGGACGTTCTCAGGGCGATGAATGAAAACGGGGCGATCGAGAATATTCCGGTATTTTTGATCACGGCGGCTGACAGTGATGATATGTTGATGGAAGCCTACGATATGGGCGCGATCGACGTGATCAGGAAACCGTTTCTTACACAGTTCCTGCGCTGCCGGATCGGGAACGTGATCGAGTTGTTCCGGCACCGGAACAAACTGGAAGAGATCGTGGAAGAACAGGTGGAGCGGCTGAGCAGTATGAACCAGGCGATGGTGGAAACGCTTGCCACGGTCATTGAGTTCAGGGACTGCGAGACGGGAGAACATGTTAAGAATATCAGCGGCCTGACGAAGATCCTTATGACACAGGTCAGCAAAATGTATTCGGAGTATGCCCTGCCGCCGGAAGAGATTGAGAAGATCGCCAATTCCGCAATCCTCCATGATGTGGGTAAGATCTCCACGCCGGATCAGATCCTGAATAAGCCGGGAAGGCTGACGGATGAAGAGTTTGAGATCATGAAGCAGCACACGGTGAGGGGATGTGAGATCTTAAAAAATATTCCTCATATTCTGGATAAAGGGCTTTATCATTACAGTTATGACATTTGCCGGCATCATCATGAGAGGTGGGACGGCAGAGGGTATCCGGATCATCTGAGCGGGGATGATATTTCTATTTGGGCCCAGGTCGTTTCGGTCGTTGACGTGTACGACGCCCTTACGTCGGAACGCGTCTATAAAAAGGCGTTCAGCCATGAAAAGGCGGTCGATATGATCGTGAACGGTGAATGCGGTACATTTAATCCCAAAGTGCTGGAAGCATTCCACGCATGCATGGATAAAATTAACAAGAAGAAAAAGAGCCGGAAATCACACGCCTGAGTGCAGGAATGGCAGGAACGGCTCTTGACATTTTGGCACAAAGATGGTATCTTAACTATATGTGAACATATAACTGGTAAACGTATCGTTTAATGTGGAAAAATAAGGAGAGAACATGGAGAGACAGCATAGACAGCAGGTATTGATCGTTGACGACGAGGAGATAAATCGTACCGTGCTCAAAGAAATCTTTCGGATGGATTATGATACGCTGGAAGCGGCGAACGGACAGGAAGCGATTTTACAGCTCAAGAACAATGAGGATATTATTTTGGTTCTGCTTGATATCGTTATGCCGGTACAGGATGGTTTTGAGGTGCTTGATTATATGAAAGAACAGCAGCTCATGAGCCAGATCCCCGTCATCCTTATAACAGGCGAGAGTGTCGTGGACAGCGAAGACAGGGCGTATGCGTACGGCGTGGCGGATGTGATGCACAAACCATTTTATCCGCATATTGTCAAGAGGAGGAGCCGGAACATCATCAAGCTTTACCAGAATAAACAGGAGATGGAAGTCCGGCTGAGGGTACAGGAAAAAGCGATCAAGGCGAAAGAGCAGGAGATTCGGGAAAATAATGAATTTATGATCGATGCGCTCAGTTCGGTCGTGGAATTCCGAAGCGCGGAGACCGGGGAACATGTGCGGCGGATCAAGTATTTTACGAGAATCATGTTAAAATATCTGATGACGTATTTCCCGAAATACAACCTGACGCAGAATCAGGTTGATCAGATCGCGAGGGCGTCGGCACTCCACGATATCGGAAAGATCGGCATTCCGGATTCGATCCTTTTGAAGCCGGGGAAACTGACGCCGGAAGAGTTTGAGGTGATCAAGACCCATACGACGATCGGGTGCGACATACTGGCGAAATTCCGCGACAGCCAGTCGAGTGAATTTTACCGCTACTGTTATGAGATCTGCCGCCATCACCATGAGAGATGGGACGGAAACGGATATCCGGATCATCTGGTGGGGGATGAGATTCCGATCAGCGCGCAGATCGTAGCCGTGGCTGACGTATATGACGCGCTGGTGAGCCCCAGGGTTTATAAGAGTGTATATGCAAATAATATAGCGTTTGATATGATCATGAATGGTGAATGCGGTCAGTTTTCACCGGATGTATTGGAGTGTTTCGAACTTGCCAAGGTTGATTTCTTCAATATTGTGGAAGTCATAAAGATGTTTGATTTTACATAATACGCAGGACAGAACATTGGCAGTAGAAAAAACAGGAACGTTTTTGCTGCCGATTTCTTTTGTCTAAAGGGGGCGCGCGTGAATGGAGGAACGGATCAGACAGAGCAGGAACGGTACATTTCTGATGGAAAACGCATTGGAGATGGTACTGATCTTTGAAAAGACCGGCAGGATTTCCTATGCGAATGCAGCGGCGAAGAACAAGCTGGAATACGGAGACGAGTTGTGCGGGAGATATATCAGCGACGTGTTCCCCAATTCATTCCATCCGTCGGACGGCGCTTTTGAGACGGAGTGCGAGTTTGGGGAAGAGACACATAATCTTGTGGCGTACCGCAAAAAACTCACCTGTTTTCCAGTAGAAGCGAGACTGATCGAGAGCGCGGATGATCCGGGGCAGTATATATGTCTGGCGAATGATATTCTGGAAAAGGAATATCTGAGCAGGGAGGTCGAGCAGGTCAGGCAGGAAGCGCAGGAGGCGATGAAGGTCAAGTCCGAGTTTGTCGCCAATGTCACGCATGAACTGAGAACGCCGGTAAATGGCATACTCGGGAATGTCAGGGAACTGCTGGATGAAGAGCAGAATGAGAAAAATGAGAAGTCCCTGCGCCTGATCGAGCGGTGCTGCGGGGACATGAATAAGATCATCAATAATATTTTGGACTTTTCCAAGCTGGAGGCGGGAAAGTTTACGCTGGAGATGCGGAAATTTGATTTCCGGAATATGATGGATTACGTAAAAGGAAATCATATCAATAAAATCACGGAAAAAGGACTGGAGTTTTTCATGACAATCTCGCCGCAGATTCCCGAGCATGTGATCGGGGATGAACTGCGGATCGTACAGATCCTGAACAATCTGCTGTCCAACGCGCAGAAGTTCACCTCGATCGGAAAGATTACGGTAGAAGTCGTGTGCACGGCGCGGATCAATGACCGGATCGAGTTGTTTTTTCTCGTCAAGGATTCCGGGATCGGCATTGATAAGGAGGACAGGGATAAGCTGTTCCAGAGTTTTTCACAGGTTGACGCCTCGATTTCCAGAAAATATGGCGGCACCGGACTGGGGCTGAACATATGCAAACAGCTGGTCGAGATGATGGGCGGAAGGATCGAAGTGGAGAGTGAAAAGAACCGGGGAAGTACATTTTCCTTTTCCATCTGGGTCGGTCTGACCGAAGAGGACCAGCAGAGTCCGGCACTCGATGATGATATGTCGATGCTGGCGTCTATGCCGCTGACCGCAACCGAAGAGGAGGAAGAGGATGCGGCGCGTACATACGGGACACCGGAAAATACAGAGAACCTGAAGAAAGTAATGTCGAAGCTGATCCTCTGTGTGGAAATGGAAAACTGGGAAAAGGCTGAGATGTTTATGGAGACGGTGAGACAGCTCACCGAGGAGGCGCCGCGCGAGGTGAAACGGGGAGTGCTGCGGCTCAAAATGGCGATACAGAAAGAAAATTATGATAAGATAACAACAGAGTTTGATGAGTTAAATAAATTTTTGTGATGGAGAAAAGAGGTGAGGGTATGGAACATGATAAAAAAGAAGGGAACAGAGCGGGGTCCAGGGTGCTGATCGTGGATGACGTAGAGTCAAACCGGATGATTCTGGAAAGTATCATCGAGGCGATGGGATGCGATCCGATTTCCGCGGAAAACGGAGAATGGGCGCTGGAGATGGTCGAGGAGTTCCGACCGCAGCTGATCCTGACCGATATCTCCATGCCGGGCATGGATGGTTACGAACTGTGCCGGATCCTCAAAGGGAAGGAAAAGACGAAAAATATCCCGATCGTCTTTATTTCCGCACTGGATGATCCTCAGGATATCGTTGATGGCTTTCGTCTCGGCGGCGAAGATTACATTACGAAACCTTTTATTCCTGAACTTGTCCAGGCGCGTGTCGGCGTTCATCTCCGCCTGTCCCGGGCACAGTATGAGCTGCGGGATATGAACCGACGGCTCCAGGTTTCGATCAGCGAGCAGTTAAAGCAGATGGAAATGGAGAAAAAGAATACGTTATATGCGATGGCAAACATTGCGGCACAGAATTCCAGCCGCGGGAAGGAGTATATGGAGCGGCTGCGCCGCAACTGCCGGACACTGGCACAGGGGATGCAGTTATCTCCGCTTTTTGAAGATAAGATTTCCGATACCTTTATCGAAACGATAGAGCTGGCTGCTCCGCTTTGTGATATCGGAAACATCGGGATTCCGATGGACTTGCTGCAGAAGGAGACAGACCTGACGATGGAGGAGACTGCGGTCTTACAAAACCACGCGCAGTTAGGGGCCAATATTTTGCGCGACCTCTATGTCAGTACCGATTACAACGATTTCATCAGTACCTCGATCGATATCGCGCATTACCATCATGAAAATTGGGACGGAAGCGGATACCCTGAAAAACTCCGGGGTGATCAGATTCCGTTGGCGGCGCAGATCGTCGCCATTATAGATAGGTATTGTACATTGACGGGTAACGAAACCTGCTCGAGAGAAGAGGCCTTGGCAGTTATGGGCGAGGAAGCAGGGAAAAAATTCAACGCGGATATTTATGAGATCTGCCGTAAAATATCGCGCCAATTGTGCTGATTCTTAAGTATGTTTGGAGGAATGGATTTATGATGACGGAGGAAGAGTTTCAACGGATTTCCAGTTTTGTAAAGCAGAATTATGGCATTGATATGCACGAAAAAAAGGAGATTGTGAGAGGACGACTGGAAAGCCACATTCGGGAAGGAGGATTTCACAGCTTTCATGAGTTTATGAACGCGGTGGAGAATGATAAGACCGGCACGCAGGAGAAGATGCTGGTAAACCTGATGACGACAAATTATACATATTTTATGAGGGAATTTGAACACTTTGAGTATCTCAAACAGTATGTGCTTCCCTGGATCAAAGAAAAAGAGGCAAATATAAGGGAACTGCGCGGATGGTGCGGTGCCGCCTCGACGGGGGAGGAACCGTATATGCTGGCGATGGTGCTGGCGGATTATTTTGCGCTTGAGCGCAACAACTGGGATACGCGCATTCTGGCAACCGATATTTCCACGCGGGTTTTGGAACACGCGCTGGCCGGTGTTTATAAGGCGGAACAGTTGAACAGCGTTCCGGAGAAATGGAAAAAACAGTTTTTTCTGCCTCTGGCCGGGGGAACGCAGTATCAGGTGAAACCGGAGTGGAAGAAACAGGTGATCTTCCGAAAGTTTAATTTAATGGATGCTTTTCCTTTTAAGAAAAAGATGCACTTTGTATTTTTAAGAAATGTTTTGATCTACTTTGATGCCCCGACAAAAAAAGAGATCCTTCGAAAAGTATATGAATTTATGGAGCCGGGAGGCTATCTTTTTATCGGCTTAACGGAAACACTGGACAGGGGGATGTCACAGTTCAACATGATCAAACCGTCAATTTTCCGTAAAGAGGGATAGACTGAAGAATGTTTTCATAGATTATTTTGAGGAAGGGATGAAGAGGTATGCAGCCCATTAAGGTTTTAGTAGTAGAGGATTCTATGGTATTCAGAGAACTTTTGGTACAAAATCTGAACCGGGATCCATCAATACATGTAGTTGGAACAGCAGGAGATCCATTTCAGGCGAGGGACGCGATTCTCGCGTTGAAGCCGGATGTTATGACACTGGATGTGGAACTTCCCCGAATGAGCGGCATTGAATTTTTAAGGAAGCTTATGCCGCAGTATCCGCTTCCTACCATTGTGATCAGTTCACTGAGCGATAAAGTGTTTGACGCGCTGAATGCGGGCGCTGTCGATTTTGTGGCAAAACCTGCGGTGTCAAACCGGGCTCAGCTGGAGGACTTTATCCGAAATGAACTTATCGTGAAAGTGAAGATCGCGTCTTCCGCGCAGATCGGCAATATCAGAAAACCTTTGATGATGCAGACGAGGAGTCCTCTCAAATTAAAAAATAAAAAGGTGCTTGTGGCGATCGGGGCCTCCACGGGAGGAACGGAGGCGACGCTGGCGGTGGCCAAGGAATTTGGGCCGGATATGCCCGGTATCATCGTAGTCCAGCACATGCCGCCGGGATTTACGGAAATGTACGCCAAACGTCTGAACGACCAGTGTCAGGTCGAGGTGAGGGAGGCAAAAACGGGAGACCGTGTGACGCCGGGACTTATGCTCGTCGCTCCGGGGGGAGACAGGCATATGCGCATTGTAGAGGTGAACGGCGGGTATCAGATCGAATGCAAAAACGGCCCGAAGGTGAACGGACACTGCCCGTCTGTGGATGTGATGTTTGATTCTGTTGCCAAAGTGGCTGGCCCGAACGCGCTCGGCATCATACTTACAGGTATGGGCGGCGACGGCGCGAAAGGGTTGCTGGCGATGAGAAGGGCCGGCGCGAAAACGATCGGCCAGGATGAATCGACAAGTATTGTTTATGGAATGCCTAAGGTTGCCTATGATCTGGGTGCCGTGCAGTATCAGGAGAAATTGTCCGATATTGCGGCAAGGACATACTCATTGCTGAATAAAATGTAAAGGAGAGAGAGCATGAAGATTCTATTAGCAGAGGATGATTTTGTAACACGGAAATTTATGGTGAATTTCCTGTCAAAGTACGGTGAGTGCGATGTCACTGTGGATGGAATGGAAGCGGTGGACGCGTTCATGATGGCTCTGGAAGATGGCGAGCCATACGATTTGATCTGCTTGGATATCATGATGCCGGTTATGGATGGGTATCAGGCACTGGTAGGTATCCGGAATTTGGAGGCAGAAAGGAATGTACCAGAGGATGAGGCGGTTAAGGTCATCATGACGACTGCCCTGAATGAAGAGAAAAATGTCAAGATGGCATTTGAGTTGGGATGTACGATCTATTCGGGCAAGCCCATCGATCAGGGAAGGTTTGAACAGGCACTGAAAAAACTGAATCTGATATGACGATAACGAAGGAGCCAAACCCGCAAATGACGCGGGCAACATGGTTATAAATATGCAGGAAAGGAGAAGGACATGGCTGAGGAATTTAACACAGACGGCATGCTGGACATGTACCTGTTTGAGAATGAGCAGCTTTTGGAGCAGCTTCAGGAAATGGTTTTGGATCAGAAAGATGCGGATTGCTTTGACGAAGACAGCATAAATGAAATATTCCGAACGATGCACACGATCAAGGGTTCGTCAGGTATTATGATGTTTGATAATATCACGGCGATATCGCATAAGCTGGAAGATGTATTTTATTTTCTGCGGGAATCCCACCCGGAAAACGTGCCACATGTAGAACTTGTAGCACATGTGCTGGATGTAGCAGATTTTATCACGAATGAGATGGATAAGATCAGAGAAGGAGATCCGGCGGATGGCGACGCCACGGAAATGATCGCAGAACTTGATAAATTTCTGGGGACGCTGAAAGATGGTGCGGAAGAGGAGGGCGCGGCGCCGCCGCCTGAAAATAAGCACGAAGAACCAAAGCACTTCTACATTGCGCCTGTGGCGACGAGTGCCAGCCGTTTTTATAAAATTTATATTACGTTCTTTCCGGAAACGGAAATGGCGAATATCCATGCCTATAAAACCGTATATGCACTAAAGGAAATCGCAGAAGATCTGTTGTATTCTCCGGAGGATATCATTTCGGATGAGAACAGTGCGGATATTATTCTGCAGGATGGCTTTCGTATCCTTTTGCAGGCGCAGGCCTCGGAAGAAGAGATCCGCAATATCATCGGTGTCGGATATGACATTGAGAAGGTCGGCGTGTTTGAATGCAAGGCGGAGGAGTTCCTTCAGGGATTTGATTTCGGAGAAGAAGAATCCGACCAGCCGGTGCGGATCGATCTGGAGTCCAGCGTGGAAGAGATTGAGACGAAGGTACAGGCTGCGGAGGAAGAGAAAAAGCAAAAGGCAGAAAAACCGCAGGTGGCGCCTGGTGATTATGTCATTAAGTCAAAGGAGCCGGGCAAGCATAAAAAATTGGCGAGGAACAAATCCAAGACAGAAAAGACGTCGTATATTAGTGTAGACGTGGCAAAGATGAACCAGTTGATGGATCTGATCGGGGAACTCGTGATTTCCGAGTCGGTCGTCCTGCAAAATCCGGATCTGAAAGTACCGGGCCTGAACCTGGACAGTTTCAACAAGGCGGCGGCACAGCTGTCGAAAGTTTCCACGGATCTGCAGAATGTGATCATGTCGATGCGAATGGTTCCGCTGACGAATACGTTCCAGAAGATGAACCGTATCGTCTTCGATGTGTCGAGAAAACTCGGAAAAGATATCGAGTTTGAGATGGTCGGGGATCAGACCGAGGTGGATAAAAATATTGTGGAGCAGATTTCGGATCCGCTCATGCATCTCGTTCGAAATGCGGTGGATCACGGGATCGAGACGAACGAGGAGCGCATGGACAGCGGTAAGGCTGATAAAGGAAAGGTTACACTGTCGGCGCGGACAGAAGCGGGAAAAGTGTGGATCTGCGTAGAGGACAATGGAAAAGGGCTGGAGCGCGATAAAATACTGGCGAAGGCGAGAAAACAGGGATTACTGGAAGATAATAAACCGGATTCCGCTTATAAGGATAAGGAAGTCTACCAGTTTATCACACTGCCGGGATTTTCTACCAATGAGACGATCACGGAGTATTCAGGACGGGGAGTCGGAATGGACGTCGTCGTACAGAATATCCAGTCCATCGGAGGTACGCTTGATATCGAGAGCGCGCCGGGCATGGGAAGTACCATGAGTTTGAAGATTCCGCTGACGTTGGCGATCATTGACGGTATCGTCATGGAGACAGGAACTTCCTCTTTTGTACTGGAAACGGGAGTGATCAAAGAATTTTTCCGCGTGAAGGAAGATATGATGTTCCAGGAGCCGAATGGCGATGAGTATATCATGATCCGCGGGGAATGTTATCCGGTGCTCCGTCTGGGCAAGTGGTACGGCTTAGAGGAATATCAGGAGTCGGTGGAAAATGGGATTATGCTGATCCTTGAAGTAGAAGACAAAAAAGTTTGTGTTTTTGTTGACCGGCTTATTGGTGAACAGGAGATCGTGGTGAAACCGATTCCTTCGTATATCAAGAAGGTGAAAGGTTTGTCAGGATGTACACAGCTTGGTGACGGAAGCATTGCTTTGATTCTGGATCCGGGTGGATTAGTAGATGAAGCATAATATTTACAGAAAGGAAGGGTGTACCCTATGGCTGAGACAAGCGAATTGAAGTTAGACGTCACAACCGAATCAGACGAGCACAACGCTCAGAGGGGAAAATATATGACCTTCAAATCGGGAAATGAGTACTTTGGGCTTAAAATTGAGTATGTGAATGAGATCATTCAATTTCAGTCCATTACGGCGATTCCTGAGACAGAAAGTTATATCAAAGGCCTGATCAATCTGAGGGGGAAAGTGATTCCCGTCATTGATGTGCGGTTGAGGTTCAAACAACCTGCGATTGAATATAATGACAGAACATGTATCATTGTCATTAATGTAAAATCAACAACGGTTGGGCTGATCGTGGAGAAAATAGCAGAGGTAGTAGAGATCAAAGATGATAACATACTGCCGCCGCCATCCATCGGTCGTGCAGATAAGCAGCATCATAAATATGTATATGGCATTGGCAAGGTTGGAGATTCTGTGAAACTGCTGCTGGATCCGGATAAGCTGTTAAACGATGAGGATCTTGCGGTAGCGGAGCAGGCAAATGACATGGTTGTCGATGAAGAAGAAGGAGAGGTATAAAACATGAAAAACATGAAGATGAAAACAAAAATGATTTTAGGTTTTATTGTTCCTGTTGTTCTTATGATCATTAATGTAGCAGTGGGAATGGTTTCGGTCCGCAGCATCAACAGTGAAGTGAACAAGATGGTCAGCAATCAGATCGGATTTGTTGAGGATAAGATGATTGAGATCGGTGCCAATCAGGAAAAGGCAGATATTATCGTCAATACGCTTCAGCAAAACAATGAGGAAGAACTGGAAGTCATTAACAGATTGGCTCAGACGACAAATATCATTAATCTTGTTATGGTAGCTGTTTCTGTCCTTCTTGTCCTGTTCATTGCGTTATCTCTCATTAAGCAGATTGCAAAATCTGTGGCTCAGCTGTCGAGTGCGGCGAAAGATATCGCGGCCGGCCGTGTCAACATTGAGATGGTGAAATATAACAACGATGAATTTGGAGAACTGATAGACGAGTATACAAAAGTTATTGATAATATAAAGGCGCAGGCGAACATTGCAGAAGAGGTATCCAAAGGAAATCTGACGATTACGGTAACTCCGAGCTCGCCGGATGATGTACTTGGCAATTCCTTAAAGAAGCTGGTTGAGGATAACCTGAATGCGTTGTCCAGTATCAGTGACGCAGGTTCCAGGGTGACGCTTAGTTCTTCTCAGGTAGCAAGCACGAGCCAGACATTGGCACAGGGTTCTACAGAGCAGGCAAGTGCGATCCAGCAGATCACTGCTTCAATTGATGAGATCGCAGATAAGACGAAAGAAAATGCGGATCAGGCTAATGAGGCGGCAGATCTTGTAATTCGTGCAATCAACGATGTGAAGAAGGGAAATGCTCAGATGAAAGAAACGATCGCCGCAATGGAAGATATTAATAAGTCTTCTGAGAGCATCGCTAAGATCATCAAAGTAATCGACGATATAGCATTCCAGACAAATATTCTTGCTCTGAATGCAGCTGTCGAGGCAGCAAGAGCCGGTGAAGCAGGAAAAGGTTTCGCCGTTGTAGCAGAAGAGGTTCGCAGCCTGGCAGCAAAGAGTGCCGAGGCATCTGCTGAGACCGCAGATCTGATTGAGAATTCAATCAGTAAAGTGCAGTCCGGATCCCAGATTTTGGACGATGCGGCAAAAGCGATGGAGGCGATTACGACAGTCGTACAGGAAAGCGAAGAAATCATCAAGGGTATTGCAGAATCTTCGAATTACCAGGCTACGGCAGTTGGACAGATCGAGCAGGCGATCACGCAGGTATCCCAGGTTGTTCAGAATAACTCGGCAGCCAGTGAGGAATGTGCATCGGCGAGTGAGGAACTTTCGAATCAGGCATCGAGAATGCGCGAACTGCTCTCCATTTACAACCTTGGTTCCGGCAGTGCAGGAGCTGGTGTTTCTTCTTACCAGAGTTCCTATTCTTCACCGTCGGTATCCAGCGCAAATGAGCAGGTGATCTCTCTCGGTGATGATTTTGGTAAATATTGATTTATCACCCTCTCATGTTTTTGAGAGCTGCCCCTCTGTTTTATGAGGGGTATCCCCCTCTGGCCTTATGAGGGGTTGTCCCCCACATCGTTTATTGTGGGGGACTTTCTTTGTTTATAAGAGCGCGCATCTTTCGCTGCGCCTCGGGATTGGAGGAATGAGTGTGAATACATCACAAGAATTACGAAATATGCTGCGGCAGATCGACCGTAAAGGGTATCCGGCCTATAAGCAGCTTCGCGGTACATACCGTTTTCCAGAGTATGTGCTGGACATCGAGCATGTACAGGGGGATCCGTTTGCCGCGCCGTCGAAAGTCAGTATCCATGTCGATGGCGGGACGGCGGCATTTCCAGAAGAACTTTACCGTCTGCCATGTCAGAAGACGGCATTGGAAGACACGCTGCTGCGCGAGATGGGGAAACAGCTGCGCACCGTATCGTTTCAGGCAAAGGGGTCAGGAAAATCGGGCCTGATGTCTGTGAGCAGTCCGGGCCAGGAAGTGTTAGAGCGGAGCGGGTGTCAGCTGGAGGCGGACACGGGAAATCTGATCCTGCGTATGGAAATCGGCTTTCCGGCAAATGGCAGGACGATCAATGCCAGGGAATTAGAGAAGATTTTATTTGATTTTCTGCCTAAGTGCGCGGGAAAGAGTTTATATTATAAGGCGCTGGATGCAGGGAAACTGCAGAAAACGGCGCAGCTGGCAGAGGATCAGCATGCGGTGAGGAATGAGTTAAAGCAGCGCGGACTGGTGGCGTTTGTGGCGAATGGGGCGATCCTTCCACGGGAATCCGGTGTGAGTTCCCGGCCGATGAAGGGTGCCGTGCCGTTTCAGTCGCCTCCCTCAATGGAAGTCGAACTGACGCTGCCAAACAAGGGGAAGATCGTTGGCATGGGCATTAAAAAAGGCGTGACGCTCATCGTCGGCGGCGGATATCACGGGAAATCCACGCTGTTAAAAGCTTTGGAGTTAGGAGTATACAATCATATCGCCGGAGACGGCAGGGAATTTGTGATCACCGATGATACGGCCATGAAACTGCGCGCGGAAGATGGAAGAAGTGTCCGTGATGTAGATATTTCCATGTTTATCCGAAATCTTCCAAATGGAAAAGAGACAGATGTTTTTTGCACGGAGGATGCGAGCGGCAGTACTTCACAGGCGGCAAATGTCGTAGAGGCGATGGAGACCGGCAGCGATGTGTTCCTGATCGATGAGGATACGAGCGCTACGAATTTTATGATCCGGGACGAGTTGATGCAGCGTGTCGTACACCGAGAGGAGGAGCCGATCACGCCGTATATCGAGAGGATCCGTGAATTGTATGAGGAGTACGGGATTTCGACGGTATTGGTAGCAGGAAGCTCGGGCAGTTATTTTTACAAGGCTGACTGTATCGTGCAGATGAACCGCTATGTACCGGCGGATATAACAGAATTCGCAAAGGAGCAGGCGCGGCTCTGCGCGGGGACAGACGCAGGGGCGGACGCGCTGGACAGTCCGGCGTTTGGCAAGCCTGCGTTTCAACGTACCTTTTCACAGAACCGGAAGCTGGCGGGCAGTGACCGGATCAAGATGAAAACGATGGGGATGGATGGCATCAGCATCGACCGTGAGACGATCAATCTGCGCTATTTGGAGCAGCTGGCGGACCCGGAACAGTTATCTATGCTCGCGCAGATTGTAAAATACGCTGAACTGCGTATCTTCGATGGGAAGAAAACTCTTGTCCAGGTCGTGGATCATTTGGAAAAGAAGATGAGGGAAAAAGGATTTGCCGGCATCTGCGGGGACAGGGGTGTGTATTCTGGATTGGCGATGCCGAGAAGACAGGAGATCTTTGCCTGCCTGAATCGTTATCGACAGTTGTAGAAACAAACCTATCCATACGAACTGCGCGGCAGAAATGTGAAAAGCCCTTGCTTTTAGCAGGGCTTTTTGTTTTGACCATATCACTACTCCTGTAGAAAATTCAATTGGTTTAGTCAGTTTTCAATTTCCCCAGAAATTCATTCATTCTCACATGATCGGAGTTAAACACTTCGTCCGGCGTTCCCTCAACAGCGATCACGCCTTTATCCATAAAAATGACGCGGTCGGAAATGTTTTTGGCGAATTCCATTTCGTGTGTGACGATGACCATTGTCATCTTTGCTTCTGCCAGGGATTTGATTACTTTCAGTACTTCGCCGGTGAGTTCCGGATCGAGTGCCGATGTCGGTTCGTCAAAAAAGAGTACTTTCGGGTTTAGGGCCATCGTCCGCGCGATGGCGACACGCTGCTGCTGCCCGCCGGAAAGCTGGTGTGGATAATCGTGAGCTTTTTCCTCGAGTCCCATTTTTTTTAACAGTTCAGCGGCTTCCTGAAGTACCTTGTTTTTCGGGCGCTTCTGGATGTGAATCGGCGCGTCCGTGATGTTTTTCAACACGGTGTAATGGGGAAAGAGGTTAAAATTCTGGAAAACGAGTCCGAACGACTGGCGGATCTTTTCAAGCTCGGAATTTTTGGCGTAGACGCTCGTGTTTCCCTCAATCCTGGCGGCTGCCTCACCCAGATAGTATAAATCGCCGTAATCCATTGTTTCTAACAATGTGGCGCACCGTAAAAGGGTAGATTTGCCCGAACCCGATGGCCCGATGATCGAGAGGACTTCGCCCTCGTGTACTTTGAGGGATATATCTTTTAGCACATTCAGCGCGCCGAATGATTTTTTCACATGATTCATTTCAAGATAGGTGTTCAAAGCCGGTTCCTCCTATTTATAGTAGTTCATTTTCTTTTCCAGTTTTTCCATGACGACAGTTACGAGCAGGTTGAAGACGTAGTAAAAGACAGCGGAGATCGCGAACGGCATCAGGGTTGTCTCGCGCGCGGCGATCTGTTTTGCCATGCTGAACATTTCCATATAAGACAGGGAGTAGGCCAGGGATGTGTCTTTGACGAGCGTGATGATCTCATTTGTCACGGATGGCAGTATGATCTTGATCACCTGTGGCAGAATGATTTTGAAAAACGTTTGTGCGCGGCTGTAACCGAGAATGGTCGCAGCTTCATACTGGCCTTTGGGTATGGCCTCGATGCCGGAGCGGTATATTTCCGCGAAATAGGCAGCATAGTTGACGGCGAATCCGACGATGATGGACGGAAAGCGCCATGAGGCGATCGGCAGCCCGAACAGGTAGAACGGAAAGAAGTAAACTACCATGAGCTGCAGCATGAGCGGCGTTCCGCGCATAACAGAGATAAATACGCGGGTCACGCCGCTGATCCATTTGATCTTCGACATCCTGCCGAACGCGATGACAAAGCCGAGCGGCAGGGAAAATAGTAATGTCAGGGCGAAGATGCCGAGGGTACTCAGCATACCCTCGGACATTTGAGATAGCATAGTGGAAAAGCTCATTGATCGTACTCCTTACTCTAAGCAGGTCATATCGCTTAATTTATATTTTTTCGCCAGTTCGTCGAACGTGCCGTTGTCTTTCAGATCGTGCAGGGACTTATTTACCTTATCCCTTAATTCCTCGTTTCCGAGTTTGAAGCCGATCGCGTATTTTTCTGAATTAAGATGTTCGTCGAGGATTATGTATTTACCATTTCCCCTGTTTTCAATCTGGTACTGTGCCACGCCGATGTCCATGGCGATCGCGTCGATCGATCCGGCTTCGAGTTCTACAAATGCCGTATTGTAATCCGCAAATTCCTGAATGCCTTTAAACGTATCGGCAAGGGCTTTCTGCCCGCCTTCTTCCTCACTCTGGAGAAGATCGAGCGCCGCGGAAGCGGCCTGGACGCCGACTGTTTTGTCTTTCAGGTCGGCTGGTTTGGAAATGCCGGAATCTTTCGCCGTGACAACGACCTGGCTGTTGTCCACGTAGGGATCCGACCAGGTGTAGTCGTCCTCGCGTCCATTCACGGTAAATCCGTTCCAGATGCAGCTGATGGCGCCGGTATTCAGTTCATTGTCTTTATTGTCCCAGGAAATAGGCTGTTTTACGAGTTCCCATCCGTTCAGCTTACACACTTCCTGCGCAAGCTCCAGATCGAACCCGGTGTATTCCCCGTTGTCATCCATGTAACCATACGGCGGATATTCGGCGTCAAAGCCTACCGTAAATGTCGTGCTGCCGGCAGAAGAACTGTCATTTGAACTGCCGGAGCTGTCAGAGTCAGAGTTTCCGCCGCATCCGGTCAGCGCGGATACGGTCAGTGTGGTCAGGGCAAGTGTGCCGACCAGTAATTTTTTCAACATATTTTTTTTCATCTTGATCCTCCAATTAGTCTTCCTGTTCGGCATCCTCTTCCGCCGAGCGCAGGGTTTTTGAGTCTTCATTCAGGGAAGTGACGAGAGCGGTCACTTCCTCGACGATTTCTTTACTTTGTTCGCTGCTGCGGTAAGTTTCATTCGTATGGGCTGAAACTTCTTCCGTGATCGCAGAGATCGTCTCGATATTGGAAACGATCGTTTTATTGGCGGCAGCCAGATCCGATACGATCTGGTTCAACTCCTGCGAGCGGGCGCTGATATTCGTAACCCGGTCGCTGATCGTTTCAAATGTCTCCGCTGTTTTTTCGGCAGAATGATTTTGCTCCTGATTGCTGTGGATCAGCTTATTCGTCGTGGAGATCATAACCTGTAGCTGGCTTGAAATATTTCCGATCAGGGAAACGATATTTTCTGTAGCCGAGGTCGTTTGTCCCGCCAGATTGGAAATTTCGGAAGCGACGACAGCAAATCCTTTTCCGGCTTCGCCGGCCCGTGCCGCCTCTATGCTGGCGTTCAGTGCCAGAAGGCTTGTTTGGGAAGCGACGCTCGTGATCAGATCGGTAATAGAGTTCATCTGACCGGTATATTCGCGCAGCGATTCCAGTGCGGAAGCCACGTCGCTGCCGGCTGCTTCGGAAGAGGACGCGAGATCCCGCAGATTGCGAATGAGTTTCCGGCCCTCCACTACGGCTTCCGTCGTCTGCAGCATATCTGAAGAAATGGAAGCGGAAGCGTCTTCGACGTTTGTGATATGTTTCTGGATCTCCTCGGTCTTCACCAGCTGGTTCTGTATCGCTTCCGCGGATTCGGATGTGCCGGAGGAAACTTCTGACATGGAATCGATATTTTTTGTAACGGACTGGTTCAGTGTATTCATCTGCGCGGTAACCGATTCCACGTTTTCGCTAATGTGCCCGGATACGGACAGGATCTGCTCCAGCAGGTGCTCAGAGCGCTGTTTTTCCTTGTTGATCCGCGAAATACGTATTTTTTGGAATTTGGTGGTCGTGAAAGAAACCGCAAAGAAGAATCCGACGCTCATCATAAGAAGCAGGATCTGGATCTCCATTGTGACAATATCTTGCGGAGTCAGGTTTCCCTTTATGATACTGATCAGGGCAACGATAATATTTTCGCCTATGACACAGATCCCTATTACTCGGATGAAACGCAGCTCATTGTAAAGTGTCGCGACGATCAGCGCGGGAATGGCGTATGTAAAGACCAGATCATTTTGCGCTGTAAACAGAAGAAATGTGTACAGGATGAGAAAGCCATACATCGTCGTGTATTTGATCCTGTGATCTTCTCGTGATCTGTGATAGAGACACCATGAGCAGATGACGGGGACGTATGCGAGGGCGATGGTAACCAGCACATAAGGCAGCGAGCGGTTTCCCTTAACGACCTCCAGTATATAGGCAACACAGATAACCGAAACCAAAATCGTCATGGATACGCAGGATACCTTGTTCGCAAGTGCGGTTTCAGACATTGCGGCCATTTTTTCCCCCAGTTTTTTTTCGATGGTTTTTGATTGCTCCATACTGATTTCCTCTCCTTTAAATGTAGATATTCGTACCGAATCCAGTATATCATATTTGCGGGAAAGAAAAAACATTTTTTTTTGAAAAGTATGAAAAAAAACTGGATAACAGGAGAAAACCGTGTTATAATAAAAGCCTAAAACAATGCGAAAATGATGTATTCATTAAATCACGTGGGATAATGACAGGGGGATACGATGCGAGAAAATATCATTTTATATACTGTTTTTATTTTTTTAGGTGTCTCAGGAACAATAGTTATACCAAAAATGCTTCGTGCGATCGTTAGGATCATACAGAAAAGACGGCATGTTCAGGTAGCGGCAGACAGCGGGAAAGAAAAATGGGAGCGTGTTTTGGAATGTATGACTCAGGAGTCAGATATGCTTGTTCTCGTCTACGATCCGCAAAAAAAATGCGTTGAGTATGTGTCAGAAAGTGTGAGATGGCTGTTTGGAATCTCAAAGGAAAGAGTGGTGCGAGATGCGACGGTTTTGTTCGACAGTCTGGGTCTTTCGAAAAAGGAAGCGGTCATTCGTGATTTCTGCCGGACAGAGTTGGTCCTGCCGCAGGAAAAAGATTTTCTGGTGATGAATGTGAAAGGAAGCGTGCGCAGTCTTCATATGAGAACGGCGCCTTCCGGCGACGGGAAGAATATCCTCATGATCGCGGACCGCACAGAGGATTATGAAAAGTCGCTGACCGTGAAAACGGCGACCGAAGCATATTTGCGTGAACGCGAGGAAAAGCAGATCGTTATGGCCTGCCTGAAAAAAATAGCGGTAGATCCCTATCAGGAACAACCTGCCCCATGGGGAGTTTTGCCTGATCAGGAAGTTACGACGGCGTTCCAGCAGGTGTCCGATATGATCCACAATGTGGTGGAGGCGGTTGAACCTGACGACGGGCAGGAGGACGGCGGCGTCATTTCGATGGAAAATCTGGTCCGGGAAGTGGAAGATCGTGTTTTGCCGCAGTTTTCAGAGCGGGGACAGACGCTGAAGATCAATTTATCCGTAACGGACGAAAGGATCGAGGCAGATAAGAAACGGGTGCAGCAGGTGATGCGCAGCCTGTTGGAGAACGCCAGCGCGTATTCGCTGCGAAATGGAAATATAACGCTGTCGGTGTCACAGCGGGCCGGGGCCGGGGAATCAGGAAATGAATATGTGATCGTGGTCGAGGATGACGGGATCGGAATACCACCGGAATTTATGCCGAGGCTGTTCATGCCGTTTGAGAGGGCGGACGATCCCAGGGTGCGTCGCATTGAGGGCGACGGACTCGGACTCGTCATCGTGAAAAATATTGTAGATGATATGGGGGGGAGGATCGAAGTGGAAAACAGGGAAGAGGGAGGCACCCGTTTTCGGGTTTATCTGGATATGTAAGCGATGCTATAATAAGTGATGCCATAAAAAGAAGGGACTGCCGGAACAGGACAGCCCCTTCTTTCTTTTATTTCTGTTTCGGAAATTGATCGACTTCTTTTTCTTTTTTCTCTTTTCGTTTCTTTGTGATCCAGAAGATGGCCAGTGCGATCAGGCCGATGATCACGGCGTATGGCATAATACGGATGAAGAAAAATAACATGGCCTCTAAAAAGACGAGGAAATTTTTCCATGTATCGGTTATCGTGTTTCCGAGACGCTGGAAAAAGGTATCTGTCTGTTGTGGCGCTTCGTCGTATTTGGTTACCTCGCGGAGCTGCAGCTCAATGGTCGAATAGTCCACGTCAGTCCGGATCTCGGTCATTCTCGTCTTGATCCCCGCGATTTTTACCTGTAGTTCCGTCAGTTCCTTCTCGACGCGGATGGCCTGCTCGTCATCCGTGATCGTGGAAAGCATTTTGATATATCGTTTTTCTTTCGCTTCATAAATCTGCAGGGAAGTGTTCAGATCGGTATATTCCTGTCCGAGATTTTCTACATTCGAAGATTTGGAACGGATGTCCCCTAACTGATCGGCGCCATTTAGAAATGCATCGTATCTGTCATGGGGGACGCGGACGGTAGCGGTGTAGAGTTTTTGTTTTTCTGTCTCTTCTATGTAATAGGGATCCGAAGACTGGCCGTCGGAATATTTTTCCTGTTCTATAAAGCCGCCTGCGGTGGAGAGCATTTGTTTAAACGTCTGGATGGATGTGTCATAATCCAGTGTGTCGATCGATAGATGACAGGTATAGACGAGCATATCCTGACGGACGGAAGGAGCGTCTGTACCGTTATCTGTCTGTTCCTTCGACGGCTGGCCGGCAGATTCGTCAGCGCTAGGGGAGTCGTTCGTGCTGGCGGAGCTTTTAGTGCCAGAAGAACTGTCAATTCCGGAGGAACCGTCACTGCCGGAAGCGCTGTCAGAATCAGGGATAATGCCTGCGGGATCGCTGATCCCCTCCATTTCCGCGCCAGCGGCGTTTTCCGAGTGGCTGTCCCTGGTGTTCATGCCCGAAGAGTCGCCGCCGGATCCGCAGCCGCCGGCAGTAAGGATAAAACACAGCATAAGAATTGAAATGATGAAAAGCTGATTTTTTTTCATAGGATCCCTCCTTTATAATTTCCGTTACGTGCCATATACTTTGGGAACGAGGCTGCCATCTTCCATTCCCTGGAACGGAAGCGCGCCGTGTTCTTTGTAGTACTGCTTCCATTCGCCCAGATACGTCCGGCGCTTCGTGATTTCCTGTTCTACATTGTCTTCGTTTAGCAGGATGCCGAAATTGTAATACTTGCTTGGCTTTCCGGCCATTGTATCGATCATCATGTCACCGATCTCATAATAGTAGTGAGAAATGTCATAGTAGTTGTATATGTTCATCGCCACGTCATTGAAGGTGTTAAAACACCAGGTGTCGCCCGCCACCTGCACGACCTGCCGCATGAAATCATACAGGCTGTCGCCCTCGTAGCCGATCATCTGGCCGGCAAACAGCGATCCGAAAAAGACCTGAAACTCCACGCCGTGTGTGTCGCACAGCGTTTTCATCCGTTTCAGAGAGGCGATACACTCATTTACAACAGCCGATTTGTCTGGTGTTCCCGATCCGAGGTATTCGTAGAACTGATCGACTTTCTTTTTCATGAGAAAGTTGTAATATTCATCTGTCCCTTTGTTTTTCTCAAAATAGTCGTAATATTTGGTCAGGTTCCGCTCGCCGGTTTCCAGACACGGATAGCGCACGGAATCGTCGGTCAGTTCCTCGAAAGAGAGTTTGAGGTTCTTGAACAGGAACGAAACATATTCAGATACTTTGGAAGTGCCCGCCAGCATCGCCGGCGTTTCGTATATGGCGCCGCGGGATTCCCGGTCGAACTGCTTGATCTCAGACGTGGAGATCTGGAGCAGGATCTTTTTCGGCGCGGCGTGCTCTACGATATATTTCGTATAGGCCTCGTAGTCCTGAAAGTTTCCGGACATGACCCAGCAGTTGTAGTAGTTGTAACCATCCAGTTCTTTCAGTTTTTCGGTGCGGAGCGCCCCGGCTTTGGAACCGCCGATCAGGTATGCGTCGTATTTATCGGAAAAGTGTTTGATGTGCTGCGCCTTCTGCTCGCGCAGGTAATCGTCCTCATCCAGTTCGTAACAGTCGCCGCCCTGGCTTCTGAAATAGCCGAGCGGGTCTACGAAATAATTGATTCCCATAATGGTGAGCAGGGATGCTGCGATCAAACATACAAAAGAGATACACCATTTTTTCATCGTCATAGTCAGCCCTCCTTCCAGTAGATGGAATCTTTTGTTATATTGTTTTCATCCTCATACGCGGAGATGGGAACGGTACCGGTCTCTTTGTAATAGTCGCGGAGTTTATCGGTCTCACGTCTGCGCCGCGTAAGCTCTTCGGCGATATTGTCGTTCGTGAGATAGATGCCAAAATCGTCGTGTCCCGTTTCCTTCCCGCTCATGCGGTCGATCATCAGGTCGCCCATCTCGTAATAGTAATGGCGCGCGTTGTAGTAGTTGAACGGGTTGTAGATCAGGTCGTTAAAGTTATTGAAACACCAGAGGCCTCCGGTGATCTCCACCATCTGTGCCAGCCAGTTATAGAAACTGTTTCCCTCATAGCCGACGATCTCCCCGACGAACAGCGTGCCTAAAAACACCTGAAATTCGACATTATTTTTGTCGCACAGTTTTTTGATCTGCTTGAGGTAGTCGAGGTTGCTGTTGACAAGGTCGGTCTTGTCCTTCGTGCCGGATGTCAGGCGCGGCAGATAGGGGTCGACCATATCTTTCATCAGGAGGTTGTAGTACTCCTGCGCGTCCCGGTGCTCTTTGTAGAAGCCGTAATATTTGCTGAGGTTCCGCTCTCCGGACTGTGTGACGGGATAACGCGGTTCTGTGTCCGTCAGCGTCTCGTAGCTGGTCGAAAGATTTTTAAACAGAAATTTAAACGTTTCGGCCGTTTTGGACTCCCCGCTGATCACGGCGGGGATCTCATAGATATCTCCTTTTGCCTCGCGGTCAAACTGCGCGATCTCGGAAGTCGAGATGTGCAGCAGCAGCTTTTTCGGATGCGCGTTCTCGATGATAAATTTCGAGTATTCATAATAATCTTCGAAATTTCCCGAAAGAAGCCAGCAGTTGTAATAGCGGTAGCCGTCGATTTCGGAAAGTTTTTCGCTGCGGATGGCGCCCGCTTTTGAGCCGCCCACGAGATAGGCGTCGTATTCGTCCGCGT
This sequence comes from uncultured Eubacterium sp., assembly GCA_910584065.1. GTDB lineage: Bacteria > Bacillota > Clostridia > Lachnospirales > Lachnospiraceae > Eubacterium_F. The sequence goes on along the minus strand of CAJTZN010000022.1, from coordinate 9,723 downwards.
GCTGCCGGATGTGCTGCGCTTTCTGTTCGCGCAGGTAGTCGTTTTCGTCCATTGTGTAATTTTCCCCGTCCTGCGCGTCGAAATAGCCGTAGGGGTCAACGAAAAAGTTCGTTCCCGCGATAAACAACAGGCAGAACAGGATCAGGCACACAAAAAGGATCGTCCATTTTTTTGCACTCATCGTAGTCGCCCCTTTCATCAGAATTGGAAATAGAGGAACTGAACCACTTTGTCCATATTCAGGATACAGATGATCAGTAAAGCTGCCGCGTAGAGCAGGTATTTCCAGTTCGGTTTAAATTTCTCCGCTATTTTCTGAGTCGTCGGCGTAAACCAGCAGATGGCTAATCCGACTAACGTCAGCAGCCACATATCCCAGTTGTCGGTCAGCAGTTTTTGCAGCGTGGAAAGGTGCAGCGTGGATACGTTGATGAGTCCCTTGAATACGCGCGCGGCATTGGTAAATGTGTCGGATACGAATAAAATACGCGTCAGTACGGCGAGTAAGAACGTAAGCGGAACGCCGAGCCACATAGGGGTGTTCATCTTTTTCCTGTTCCGGTAGGAGGCGATGCACACGAGGATCCCGTTGACGACGCCCCATACGACGAACGTCCAGCCGGCGCCGTGCCAGAAGCCGGACACGAAGAACGTGCACATTGTGGCAACGTAGTAGTTGCGGTAGCTCACGCCCTTGCGGTACACGTTGCGGAAGACGTAGGAGCCGAGGAAACGGGAGAGTGTCATGTGCCATCTCTGCCAGTATTCCTGGAAATCCTTCGCTTTATATGGCGAATTGAAGTTCTGCGGTATTTTGATGTTGAACATCCAGCCGAGACCGATCGCCATGTCCGCGTAACCAGACAGGTCGAAGTAGTAGGAAACCGTGTATTCAATCGAGTGGAACCACGACTGGATCATCGGCAGATTGCTTGTCACGTTGTCAAAAAATCCCTGCGCGTCGGTCGTCAGCGGATCGGCGATCAGCATTTTTTTCGCGCAGCCGATGGAGAAGATAAATAATCCCTTGGCCACATTCTCGTAGATCAGTTTGTGGTTTTTTTCGTCCTCAAACTGCGGCACGACTTCCGCGTGGTGGATGATCGGTCCCACGATCAGCTGCGGGAAGAACGTGATAAAAAGCAGGTAATCCAGCACGTCGTAGTTTTTCGTCTCCCCGCGGAACGAATCGACGAGGAAAGCGATCAACTGGAACGTGAAGAATGAGATACCGATCGGCAGTATGATGTGCTGGAGCGGGAAGTTTGTACCCGCGATAAAGTTTACATTTTTTAAGAAGAAGTCGGTATATTTGTAATAACCGAGCAGTCCGACGTTCGCGAGCACGCCTGCCGTCAGCAGCAGTCCGCGCTCAATCCGGTGTTCTGCCCCCTGCAGCTTGCTCAGCGAATTTCCTACGATATAGTTTCCTACGACACTGCCGAGGAAGAAGGGGAAAAAGTCCGGACTTCCGGCTCCGTAAAAATAGAAGGAAGCCAGCACGAGCCAGATTTTCGCCAAATTTGTATATTTCAGATAATGAAGTGTAAAGTATCCGCCAAATGTAATAGGCAGGAAAATTAATAAAAACTGGTATGTTGAAAAAATCATCTTACTTTCTCCAATCTTTACAAAGGAATGTTGCCGTGTTTTTTGTGAATGCCGTCGAGGGAGCGTTTATCCGAAAGCATCATGATATCGCCGTAGATCCGTTCCCTTGTCGCTTCCGGACGGATGATCTCATCCACGTAGCCGTGCATGGAAGCGATGCCCGGGTTCATGAATCTTTCGTTATATTCATCGATTTTTTCCTGACGGAAGGCAGCTTTTTCTTCCGGAGCCATGTTTTTCATCTGTTTTCCGTACAGGATGTCGGCCGCGCCGTCTGCTCCCATTACCGCAATCTCCGCGCTCGGCCATGCGTAGACGAAATCGGAGCGGAGATGCTTGCTGCTCATGGCGATGTATGCGCCGCCGTACGCCTTGCGCAGTATAATGTTTATTTTTATCGTTGTCGCCTCGGAATATGCGTACAAAAGTTTTGCGCCGTGGCGGATGATCCCTTTGTACTCCTGATCTTTGCCAGGAAGGAAGCCCGGCACGTCGGTCAGCGTGATGATCGGGATATTGAACGCGTCGCAGAAACGGATGAAGCGGGCCGATTTGTCGCTGGCGTCACAGTCGAGAACACCGGCCATGAAATTCGGCTGGTTGGAGACGATGCCGATCGCCACATCTTTGATCCGCCCAAACCCGACGACGACGTTGCGCGCGAATTCTTCCTGTACTTCCACGAAAGAGCCGGGATCGACGATGCCTGTGATCACGTCGTGGATGTCATATCCCTGGTTGCTCCGCTCCGGGATGATGCCGGCCATCGACTGGTCAAACTGGATATTTTCATTGTATGCGCCCGGCGTCGTGCCTTTTGTCTTCATATGGATACAACCGTCTTCGTAACACGGCGGGATGACGGCGATCAGCCGGCGGACTTTTTCAAAGCAGTCCTTTTCGTTCGGCGCGTGGAAGTGAGCCACGCCGCTTTGTTGTGCGTGGACATTCGCGCCTCCCAGCGAAGCTGCGGTGATATCCTCATTTGTCACGCTCTTGATCACTTTTGGCCCGGTTACGAACATCTGGCTGATGTCGTCGATAACAAAGATGAAATCGGTAATACCCGGGCTGTAGACAGCGCCGCCCGCGCAGTTTCCGGCAATAATGGAAATCTGCGGAATGTATCCCGAGGCCATCGTATTATAATAGAAGATTTCTCCGTATCCCGCGAGGGCGTTGACGCCTTCCTGGATGCGGGCGCCGCCGGAATCGTTGATGCCGATGACCGGACAGCGGTTTTCGATCGCCATTTTGATGGCGTTTGCTATTTTATAACCGTGCTGTTTGCCGAGCGTGCCGCCGATGACCGTGAAGTCTTCGGAGTAGATCACGACTTTCTGCCCGCCGATCGTGCCGTAGCCGGTAATCACGCCGTCGTACGGGAACTGTCCCTTCTTTATATTGAAGGCGTCTTCCAGATTCGTGATGTTTGATCCGATCTCGCGGAAGGAATCCTTGTCCAAAAGCAGGCAGATCCGCTCCAGGGCATGTAATTTACCAAGTTTGTGTTGTTTTTCCATATTATACATAGGTCATTCTCCATTCTTTTAAAATGATGTGGGGGCCAAAGCCCCTGGTATCAAAAAATAGAATAAAAAAGGCAAAAATGCCATAATTACACAATTATTATGATAACACAAGCACGGAATATGTCAATCATTTGTTTTATCTTTCAGTATTTTCCGTACTTTTTCGTAAGATATTCACAGGAGATCCAGGGGGGAGAAGATTTATTTTTTGTTGACGAACGGATGGTAATAGTGATATAATCAAATGATTGAAAAAATTGTTTGACAGAAAGAAGTCATGGAAACGGTGTAAAAGCTGGTTCCTGACGCCAGATGGAGGACTGCCATGTCGCAAGTGTTAAAGAACTTCAGCCGTTACCGCTATCTGCTGGGGGAACTGGCGAAGAAAAATATTAAATTGAAATACCGGAGATCCTATCTGGGTATCCTCTGGACGATGATCGAGCCGCTGCTCACGATGATCGTACTCAGCGTCGTATTCGGAGAACTGCTGGGAAAGGGAGGACGGGAAGATCCGGCGTTTAGCGGCGTGCCGTTTCCGGTGTATGTGCTGACAGGAAGACTCCTGTATTCGTTTTTTTCATCTTCGACAAACAGCGCGATGAAATCGATCCGCAGCAACAGCGGGATGATCAAAAAGGTGTACGTGCCGAAGTATATGTATCCGCTGTCCGGAATTTTATCAAATTTCGCGATCTTTTTGATCTCGCTTGTCGTGCTTGTAGGTGTTATGGTATTTTTCCTCGCGACAGGTTCGTACGGGGCGCCGATGAACGGCTATATGTTTTTGGCGGTCGTTCCGCTTCTGAACCTGCTATTGCTGGCAGTCGGCGCGGGAATGATCCTTGCTACGCTCTGTGTGTTTTTCAGGGATATTGAATATTTGTGGAGCGTATTACTTATGCTAATCATGTACTGCAGCGCGATTTTTTATTTTGCCAGCAGTCTAAGTCCCGCGAAGCAGACGATGATCAAACTGAATCCGCTTTTTGGGATCATACAGAATTTCCGGCGGGCGCTGTTTGGACAACCATTTGACATGCCGCTTTTGGGTTATACGTTCGGCGTCAGCGTGCTGGCGCTGGGGATCGGTATGATTGTATTTTACAGGAAACAGGATACCTTTATATTGAACATATGATGTTTGGAGGTTACGATGGCGAAAAAAGCTTTGGCGCTGCAGGTTGATCATGTGAGCATGAAATTTAATCTCAGTTCGCAAAAAGTGGATAATATGAAAGAATATTTCATAAAAATGATAAAAAAGGAATTGATGTATCAGGAGTTCTGGGCGCTAAAAGATGTTAATTTTGACATTCAGCGCGGGGACCGCGTCGGCATCATGGGAATGAATGGAGCCGGAAAGAGTACGCTGCTCAAAGTGATCGCCGGGGTGCTCAAACCGACGGAGGGAAGCGTCCGGTGTTTCGGCAAGATCGCGCCCCTTCTGGAACTCGGCGCCGGGTTTGACAGGCAGTACACCGGGGCGGAAAATATTTTCCTGTACGGCGCCGTGCTTGGTTACAGCAGGGAATTTATCCAGAAAAAATACGATGATATCGTGAAGTTTTCCGAACTCGGCAGGTTTATCGACGTGCCGGTGAAAAATTATTCTTCCGGCATGAAAGCGCGGCTCGGCTTTTCCATTGCCACGGTCGTGGAGCCGGAAATACTCATACTCGACGAGGTGCTCAGCGTCGGGGACAAGCGTTTCCGCAAAAAATGCGAGGCCAGGATCCGGAGCATGTTTGACAAGGGGGTAACCGTGCTTTTTGTGTCCCACTCGACCGACCAGGTGCTGCGCATGTGCAACAAGGGGATCCTGTTAGAACAGGGGAAACTGGTGGCGCAGGGAGACGTCGAGGAGATCGTGGATCTGTACGATGAGAAGATGGGACTGGAACGTGAATAGTGTGAATAAGTTCACAGTGTGAACTTATTCACACGGGAAGAACGCAGAAAGCAGCGTTCTTCGTGAATCGGGAATATACGGAGGTTTTGAGAATGAGAAAGGTAATTACCTATGGTACGTATGATCTGCTGCATGTGGGGCATATCAATCTGCTGCGCCGGGCGAAGGAGCTGGGGGACTATCTGATCGTAGTCGTTTCCAGCGACGAGTTCAATGCGGGAAAGGGAAAGAAGGCATATTATTCCTTCGAAGACCGTAAGATTATTTTAGAGGCCATCAAATACGTAGATGAAGTGCTTCCCGAGTACACATGGGAACAGAAGATTGACGACGTCGTAAACAATAACGTGGATGTGTTCGTGATGGGCGACGACTGGAAGGGAAAATTTGATTTTCTTAAAGATTACTGCGAGGTTGTGTACCTGCCGCGAACGGAAGGGGTTTCCACGACAAAGATCAAAGAAGATTTAGGACTTGGCAATAAAGAACATGATTAAAAAAATAGGTTATCACGTATTTGCTTTTTTCTTTTCGCTGTTCCGGCTGTGCCGCGTCGATGAAAATAAGGTATTTCTCGTGGCGACGCATGACGACAGTCCGGAGGGGAATATCGGGATCGCGGCGGATGCGATCCGGAAGATGGATCGCAGAAAACGGCTGATCTGGTTTACGAGAGACGATAAGGTGACCGATCCGATCCGGTTTTTTATCATAAAGGCGTATCACCTGGCGACGGCGGGATATGTCTTTTTGGACAATGAATTTTTGCCGATGGCGTATATCCGTTTTTCTGAGCGCACGAAAGTCGTGCAGCTGTGGCACGGCACCGGTACGATCAAAAAATTCGGGCAGGACGTGAATACCGGTTCGCTGCGCGAACTGGAGCGCCGGGCGAACCAGCGCATCACGCATCTGATCGTCAATTCAGAGGCGGTAAAAAAAGAGTACGCCAGCGCGTTCGGCATATCGGAAGAGCGGATCTATGTGCTCGGGCTGCCGAGGACGGATCTGCTTTTGAACCCGTCCTTTCTGGAGGAGAAACGGGAGGCGTTTCTGCGCGGATATGAAACGCTCAGAGGAAAGAAGTGCATCCTGTATGCGCCGACATTCCGGGACGATGAGGTAGAACATCCCCGGATCCATCTCGATCTCGACCGGATGTCTGAGGCACTCGGTGAGGATGAGGTCCTGATGATCCGGCTGCATCCTTTTGTGGCGGATCGCGCCGGCATGGTATTAGATGAGGGAAAATGGGATAATATAATCAATGTATCGGGTTATGCCGGAGTCACGACGCTTTTGGCCGCGGCCGATGTTCTGATCACCGACTATTCATCCATTGTTTTTGAATATTGCCTGCGCGGGAAGCCGATGATCTTTTACGCGTATGACCTGGAACGATTTGAGTCAGAGGGAAGAAGTTTTTACCGAAATTATGAAAAATTTGTATCCGGACCGGTGGCGCGCACGGAGGATGAACTGATCGAATGTCTTAAAAATCCCGATATGACGGGTGCCAGCCGCTTTGTGGAACAAAATTTTACGTATCTCGACGGGAAATCGACAAGTCGGCTTTTGGAATTGATTTTTTAATAAGGATGGTATATAATGATACAGATTGGGTGTGGTAGTTTCAGCGTGGCAGGGCGCCGCGCGATGCGAGGCGAAAAGATAGAAGGAAAACGAGAGAAAAAGGGAGGTCTATTGTGGAAACATTACGCAAGCGGAAAATAAGTATTGTATTTTTGATCCTGCAGGTGCTGATCAGCGCGGGGCTGATCGGAATCGCCTGTTATGTGGATTTTGTGCCGACAAAATACGTGGCGGCGATCGTTGTGGTCAGCCTGTTTTTGCTGGCCTATGTCATTGTCAGTCAGATGACGGATAAAAGCTATATTCCGGGACGCATCCTGTGCGGACTGATCTGCCTGTTCTACATCGGGGGCGGGTATTACTGTATCAATACGTATTCGGCCGTCGAGGAACTGGCGGGACATGACGAAAAGATCGATAAGATTTCCTGCATCGTGCTGAAAGACGATCCGGCCCAGAGCATTTACGATGCGAAGGAATACAATTATGGTATCCTCTCGGTCAACGACAGGAAGAATACCGATAAGGCACTGGGGGAATTAAAGACAGTGTTCGGTCAGGAGGTAAAAACGACAGAATACGACGATAACGACACACTGATCGACGCCCTCTATGCCAAAGAGGTAAACGTCATCATCATCAACGAGGCAAACAGGAATCTGATCGAAGAATACTATGCTACGTTTTCGGACGATACGAGGGTGCTGAACACGCACAGTGTGAAGACGGTGATCGAGAAGAAGGAAAAGAAACTCGATGACATTACGGAAACGCCGTTTAACGTATATCTGAGCGGTATCGACGTGTACGGCGATATCGAGACGACGAGCCGGAGTGATGTTAATGTGATCATGACGGTGAACCCGAATACGAAGGAGATCCTTCTGACGACGACGCCGCGAGATTATTATGTGCCGCTTTCGGTATCGAACGGCATTCCGGATAAATTGACGCACGCGGGCATCCACGGCGTGGACTGTTCGGTCAAGACACTGGAGATGCTGTATGACATTGATATTGATTACTACGTGCGCGTGAACTTTACGAGCGTGAAAAAGATCGTCGACCTGCTTGGCGGTGTGAAGGTATATTCGGACTTTGACTTCACTTCTGACTGGGGTCCGAGCTTTAAGAAAGGTTACAATAAGGTAAATGGAAAACAGGCACTGGCGTTCTGCCGTGAGCGGCATCATTTCGCGGAAGGCGATAACCAGCGCGGGCGCGATCACCAGCATATGATCGAGGCGATACTGAATAAGGCGATGTCGGCGGATATCCTTCCGAATTACGCGAAGCTGTTAAAGACCGTGTCGAAGAATTTCCAGACGAATATGACGACGAAGGAGATTACGTCGCTGTGTAAGATGCAGCTTGACGATATGTCGCAGTGGACGATCAAGTACGCCAACGCCAAAGGAACGGGTGCGATGAAGACGACATTCGCTTACCAGTCGCGTAAGCTGTATGTGTGTGTGCCGGATTACAGTTCCGTGGAGAAGATCACGAAGAAGATCAAAAAGACGTTGAAGGCGATGCCGGGTGATGCGGATGACGATAAGTCGGATGCTGGCAAGTCAGATTCTGACACGTCAGGTGCGGGTTCATCAAGTACTGGAAAACCAGCCAGCAGCAAACCGGCTGCCAGTTCGGCGAAACCGACGGCCAGCGGCAAACCAGCTGTTAGCCCGAAAACGAAAACAGAGTAGAAATGGAAACACGGCGGACCTTTGGTTCATAAGGAACCTATGGTTCGCCTTGCAAATTTCTGCCTAGGCATTTTTGTCAGGGCAATTGTTATGAAATGAGATTTCTGGTTATAGTATAGGAGAAGGGGTTATGAACATTCCATTTTCACCGCCGGATATTACGGAGGAAGAGATTGAGGAAGTGGCGGATACGCTGCGTTCCGGGTGGATCACGACGGGACCGAAGACGAAGGAGTTTGAGCGGCAGATCGCGGCATGGTGCGGGACCGAACGGGCGGTATGCCTGAATTCGGCGACAGCGTGCATGGAAATGACGCTGCGGTTGTTTGGCATCGGGCCGGGGGACGAAGTGATCACGACGGCATATACGTACACGGCGACGGCGAGCGCCATCTGCCATACGGGGGCGAGGCCGGTCCTCGTCGATACGGGGAACGGTTCGTTTGAGATGGATCTCGACAGCCTGGAACGGAAGATCACGCCGGCGACGAAGGCAGTCATGCCGGTGGATGTGGCGGGGATTCCGTGTGATTATGAACGGATCTATGAGATCATAGAGAGAAAGAGAGACCTGTTTCAGGCCGGGGACAATAAATATCAGAACGCGCTGGGGCGGATACTCGTTCTCGCGGACTGCGCGCACGGTTTCGGCGCGCGCGCCGATGGGCGGCCGGCCGGACAGCTGGCAGATTTTACCGCCTTTTCGTTCCACGCCGTGAAAAACCTGACGACGGCGGAAGGCGGGGCGGTTGTCTGGAACGTGCCGGAAACAGCCGGCTTTGACGGGGACGGGATCTATCAGGAGTTTATGCTCCTCTCGCTGCACGGACAGTCGAAGGACGCGCTGGCAAAGACAAAGGCCGGCGCCTGGGAATACGACATCCTGTTTCCCGCTTACAAATGTAATATGACAGATATCCAGGCGGCACTCGGGCTCGTACAGCTGCGCCGCTATCCGGATCTTCTGGAACGACGCCGGCAGATCATCGAGCGGTACGATGCCGGGCTTCACCGTATCAATGACCGGCTGAAAGAAGAGGGCCGGGGCGGGATCGTCCTGCAGGGACTCACGCATTTTGACGGCCGCCGCTCGTCGAGCGGACACCTTTATCTGATGCGGATGCACGGGTATTCGCGACAGCAGCGCGATCGGGCGATCGAGCGGATGGCGCAGAAGGGAGTGGCGGTGAATGTGCATTATAAACCGCTTCCGATGCTGACCGCCTACCGGAACCTGGGCTATCAGGCCGAAGATTTTCCGCATGCCTGCCAGATGTTTGAACAGGAGATGACGCTCCCGCTCCATACGCGGCTACGGGACGAGGAAGTGGATTATGTGCTGGAAGCGCTTTGTGATACAGTTTGTGGG
>CAJTZN010000021.1 GCA_910584065.1 uncultured Eubacterium sp. | reverse complement strand
ATGGAAGTAGAGTTTCCCAGGTCCACCTAGATATAATGGACACGGGAATTTAGGTATTATATGGAATTGATTATGGTAAATATGAGGTGATACCAATAAAGTAATTCGAAAGAAAGAGAATGGATCAAAACGATGAAAAAGTAAAAAATGCTTAATGGAAAAGAAACGATCGGAGTTGTGAAACTTGTGGATAAAGTGTTATCCGGCAAATTCAAAGGAAGGCAAGGTTGAAAAAGAAATGTAGAGGGTATCCATTCCCTTAGAACTATAAAAGGCTACAGCGGCATATGCGTCACGGATGGATACTAGATCTGCCATATCGTAGAAAATGACAGGGACGATCTGTTCCTGTGGTCAATGAACCTTCTTGCAAATTGCTGGAAGTCTGAAAAAATGAAGTTGATTAGAACTGGAGCAAATCTGTTACTATCATACAGGTTAGTTCCAGTTTTTTATAGGTCCACTACTGCCTCCATAGCGATTCTCATTGCCGCCGCAAAAAAATCATTTCCCCAATTCCGTATATCGTGAGACTCGATATCAGCTAAAGAATCTGCGGTAAAAAGTACTTGCCCAAATAGAATACCCCTCATTTTTGCGCAGGCCGCCATCGAGGCACATTCCATTTCCACAACGGAATAGCCTTCTGTTTTTCGATACTGGACCATTTCTTTTGTCTCTCTGTAAAAGCCGTCTGTCGTCCATGTTTTGCAGGTTTTATAGTTCGATCCTGCCCGTTCGAGCACGCGGCAGATCGCTTTCACAGGCTGGGAGTCCAACTCGATTTCCCGTGACGGCGGCAGATAATGATAGGATGTTCCTTCCTGTCTCAGTGCGGTTGTCGGAATATAAAAGGAGCCCTCCGTATCTTTGACTAATGCGCCGCAGCATCCAGCCGCTATGATTTCCTTTACGCCGCCTGCGATCAGTTGTTCCATGATCTGGACAGCGTCGGCTCCGCCGAGAGGCGCCTGTACAAATGCAACGTCAATATCATGGATCTTCGTTTTATAAACATGGAATTCTTTCGTGACATTGATAAATGTTCCGACGATCTCGCATTCATGTTCAGCCGCAAAGTCCTGTATTTCCGGCTCCATAAATAACATGACCGCTTTTGGGGGGAAGTGGTAGTCGGAATGATGACCTGGCATGATCACAGCATTTTGCTCTGTATCAAATTCCAGTATCGGATATTCGTTTTTACGTATTGCCATATTACCTGACTCCTTTGCATATCATATGGGGAATTTCATTTCCGCTTTTCCAGTACCTCCCGGCACATTCTAACCGGCTCTCCGGCCGCAATCCTGTCCTCGACGATCTGTCTTATATTTGCACACCACTGATCGGTTTGTGAAATATCGGAACAAAGATCTTTTAGTATTTTCTCACCTTCCATCAACGCGGCGTCGTACTGTTCCTTTGAGAGTTCCCCCGATTCGTATGCCGCGTCCAATTCATCACGGTCATCTACTTTTACATCTCCTTCTGGGGTAAAGATTACGTCCAGATATTTATCAATAAATACGGCGATTCCATCCTCGTCATATTCCAACCCTTCCGTCACATCCACATACCATATGGAAGGCTGGTATGCCTTGTTCATCGGAACTGGGTAATGCAGCCGATCCTTATCATGGGTACCATCGGGAAAGTATATTACGGTGATCACCCGGTTCGTGCCGTCCGGGATCAGTTCCAGCCAGGTCATACCGGTGCCGGTCACCTGTATCCTTCCCGCTTTTGGCGTCTCCCAGTAATTGGCCTCGCCGTCCGTCAGGCGGATCAGGCAGGCTGATCCGTGAAAGGATTCGTCGTCAATTCTCATCTGATAATAGGGATAATATTGAAATCCCCAGCCGTCTCGATTCAATCTTTTATATTTCATCGTGCCCTTCCCTTTCTAAGTTTTATCGATCCGGTTTTTTCTATATAAATAGATTCGCTCAAATATTTCATACAATGGTTTTTAAACCGTTCATAGGGATATTTTCCACGGATGAATAAATTTTTATATTTGTGCCAGACGACAAAACTGGTTATTCTCATGATCATTTTCCGGACGGATCTCAGAAAACAATTCAGCATAGCGTTCCGGTGTTCAGAAATCTTATGTAACGTATCTGACTGAAGTACAACATGTCTCAATTCATCATTTAGCATCTGCTTACATATCGTTTTCAATAATTCAGAATGAGTGGCGTTGGATAATGCTGTATAATAGGATAATGCAATCATCTCTGCCGTGACTAATATCGTAACTTCACATTCCAGTCCCATCAACTTTCTCAATATCCTGAAAATAGTATCGATCCACATAGTATTTGCGGGCTTTATGCCGTAAATGTCCATGTATTTTTTTAGCGTTTGTGAGTGCCGGTTCTCTTCTAAAATAAACCAGTTCATGATTTCTTCGTATTCATGATAATGAGTCCGCGCAGCAAATTTTTTTACTGTTTTCCTCAAATGTGTTCCCTCAGAACCTTCCCCGATCTGAAAGGCCCGGATGGATGGGGCGATCAACGCCAGTTCCTTCTTTGTTAACTCGTTATTTTGGTTGAAATCCAATTTTAGTAGATGGGCATTGTTGTATTTAAAGTATTTGATCCAATCAAATTCAGCTAGATTTTTAATACCGGTTTTTGATAATGTTATTCTTTTCATAGTTCCTCACGTCATTTCTGCATAGGCTTACTGCAATGTCTCCGCAAATATCTGTTTCAAAATTTCGGACGGTATATCTTGTTTCACATAGATTTGTAACATCCCTTTTGGAGTGAATTTATAATCTGTTAATTCTTCTTTGTGAGAGATAGCGGTCTGTGCCTCAATGTTAATATGATCTTTAAATGGTATCAACCGCACGAACGATTTGCCAACACAATAACTCGGCAATTTTGCCCATAACACTTCCTCAAGGTCACAAGAAACGCTGTCAAAAATCAATTGTCTTACATCATGAAACATGTCTATAATCTCCACGGGAAATTTATCTATATGTTCTCTTATTTGCTCATTCATTTCGAATCATCTCCATACATTCCGATTCTATATATCGTATTGTGTATCTAACATTATACTACAGTCGGCGTCATTTATCCACCAGAACTTTTTGTTTTTCCATCAAATAGCAGACGATTTGACTTAATCGATAGTTGAGGTTATAATAATGGATAGAATTGTTGAGAATAAGCAGGAGAGAGGTGAACACATGTATACAGTGGATTTACGGGAGTGTATCGAAAAAATGAATCTGGAGTGTGTCACGCCGGATGTCAATGTGGAGGAGATCAAGATCACGCAGTCGGATGTCAATCGTCCGGCGCTGCAGCTGGCGGGGTTTTTTGATTATTTTGACCACCACCGGGTTCAGATCATTGGTCATGTGGAAAACACGTATATGGAAAAGCAGGGGTTGGAGTACAGTGTGGAAATGATGGGCCGCATCATGTCCTATCAGGTGCCGTGCATCATATTCTGCCGCGAGATCGAAGTGCCGGAGCCGTTTATCAAACTGGCGGGGGAATACGGCGTACCGATCCTGCGGACGAAGATGACGACGTCCTCTTTTTCATCGGAACTGAACCGCTGGCTCAAAGTGGAACTGGCGCCCAGGATCAGCATTCATGGCGTGCTCGTGGATATTTACGGAGAGGGCGTGCTGATCACGGGTGAGAGCGGCATCGGTAAGAGTGAAGTGGCGCTCGAACTGATCCACCGCGGGCACCGTCTCGTATCGGACGACGTGGTCGAGATCAAGAAGGTGAGCGACGAGACGCTGCTCGGTACGGCGCCGGATATCACGAGGCATTTTATCGAACTGCGCGGGATCGGCATCATAGACGCAAAGGCGCTGTTCGGCGTGGAGAGCGTGAAAAATACGCAGCCGATCGACCTCGTGATCAAGCTCGAGGAGTGGAACCGCGATCAGGAGTATGACCGGATGGGGTTGGAAGAAAATTATATTGAGTATTTGGGGAATAAGGTCGTATGCCATTCCATACCGATTCGTCCGGGACGAAATGTGGCGATCATATGCGAGTCCGCGGCAGTTAATTTCCGTCAGAAAAAGATGGGATACAATGCGGCGATGGAGCTGTATAACAGGGTGACGAGCAAACTCGGGTAAAACAGGTGTACCGGCAAGTGCCGGAAAGCGTCAGGAAGCTGAAATGCCTGGTGCGGATGTTCCGGGTTTGTTACGGTGGATGGGGAGCAGATATTGAGAAGGAAAGGTAGATAACGGAGATGGAAAAGTTTTATATCGGAGCAGATATCGGTGGGACGACCATTAAGTTTGGCATGTTTTCCCATACAGGAGAACTGATGGAGAAGTGGGAGATACGGTCGAGGGTGGAAAATGAGGGCGCGTCCATTCTTTCGGACGTGGCGGAGAGCATAGAGGAAAAGCGCGCCGAACGGGACGGAAATATTATGGGTATCGGGATCGGGGTGCCAGGTCCCACGACGGAGGACGGTGTCGTATTAAAATGTCCCAATATTTACTGGCAGGTTGTCGATGTGAGGAGAAGGCTGGTCGAACTGACGGGCGTGGGAAATGTAAAAGTGGGGAACGATGCCAACGTCGCGGCGCTCGGAGAGATGTGGAAAGGGGGCGGACGGGGCTTTGACAGTATTGTCATGGTCACGCTCGGTACCGGAGTCGGCGGCGGGATCATCCTCGGCGGAAAAATTCTGACTGGCGTGATGGGGGCCGGCGGTGAGATCGGCCATACGAAGGTTGCGTGGGACGAGACAGAGGCGTGCGGATGCGGCGGGAAAGGATGTCTGGAGCAGTACGCTTCCGCGACGGGAATTGTCCGTATGGCAAAACGGGAGATGAAAGAGGGTTCCCGCCTGTCAGCCATTGACGAACTGACGGCGAAAGATGTATTTGATGCGGCGAAGGAGGGCGATGAGTACGCCCTGTATATCGTTGACCGGTTTGGCATGTATCTGGGGACGGCGCTCGCGAACGTCGCCCACATCGTCGATCCCGAAGCGTTTGTTATCGGCGGCGGCGTATCCAAAGCGGGGGATATTATCATAAAAACGATAGAACCATATTATAATGATAATGTGCTTTATGCGCTGCGAAATAAAGAATTCCGCCTGGCGCAGCTCGGTAACGACGCCGGGATCTATGGTGCCGTGCGGATGGTGCTCTGACAGGAGGGAAACGATGCAGATAAAGGAAATGGAACCGCTGTGTGCGCATACGACATTTCGCATCGGCGGGCCGGCTGCTTTTTATTTGGTGCCGGAACAGGCAGAAGAGGTAAAAAAAGCGATCGCGTTCGCGAATGAGCGGGAACTTCCCTTTCTCACGATCGGCAGAGGAAGTAATGTCCTATTTCAGGATGAGGGATATGACGGCGTTGTGATTGAGGTTGGCAGGGGAATGGAACATATCGAGCTGATGGATGACGGGAAGATCCGCGCGGCGGCGGGGACAGGTATTGGCGCGCTGGCGGCGGCCGCGGCCAGGGAATCGCTCAGCGGTCTGGAATTTGCCAGCGGGATCCCGGGAACGCTCGGCGGCGCGGTGACGATGAACGCGGGCGCCTACGGCGGGGAGATCAGGGACTGCCTCGTATCGGCGACCGTACTCGATGCCGACGGCGCGATGCAGGAACTGGAGAAAGACGAGTTGGAGCTGGGATACCGCACGAGTGTGATTCAGAAGAAGGGGTATATCGTCCTGGAGGCACTGTTCCAGATGAAGGAAGGAGACCGGAGGGCGATCCAGCAGCGGATGAGGGAAATGAACGAGAGCCGGCGGCAGAAACAGCCGCTTGAGTATCCGAGCGCCGGGAGTACATTTAAGAGGCCGGAAGGGCATTTTGCCGGGAAACTCATCGAGGACGCGGGTTTGCGGGGATACCGCGTCGGGGACGCCCAGGTGTCGGAAAAACATTGCGGTTTTGTCATAAACCGGGGGAATGCGACGGCAGCCCAGGTGCGGGAATTGATCGCACATGTACAGGAAAAAGTATTTCAGATGGCAGGAATAAAACTGGAACCTGAAGTTAAAATTATATGAGGAGAAGAGCATGCGTTTTGTAATTGTGACAGGTATGAGCGGGGCGGGACGTTCGTCGGCGATGCGTATTTTGGAGGATGACGGTTTCTTTTGCGTGGACAATCTGCCGGTCTCCCTTCTGCCTACGTTTATGCAGCTGACGGAGGATTCCAGCGAACAGATCGAAAAGGTAGCGCTCGGACTGGACATCCGCGTCGGGGAAGAGGCGCTGCGGGAAACGTCCAGCATACTGCGTGAACTGAAAAAGAGCGGTTATTCGTTTGAAATCCTGTTTTTCGAAGCATCTACGGGCGTTCTCGTCAAGCGCTATAAGGAGACAAGACGGATCCATCCGTTGGCGAAAGGCGGCCGTATTGACTCCGGGATCGAGGCGGAAAGGGAACTGCTGATCGAATTGAAGAGCAGTGCCGATTATATCATTGACACGAGTACGCTTTTGATCCGTGAACTAAAGCAGGAACTCGAGCGCATTTTCCTCAACGGGGAAGAACATTGCAATTTCTACCTGACGATCGTTTCGTTCGGATTTAAGTACGGCATACCGACCGATGCGGATCTCGTATTTGACGTGAGGTTTTTGCCGAATCCGTTTTACATTGATGAACTTAAGGTGCAGACCGGAAACGACGAAGACGTGTACCAGTATGTCATGAAATTTCCGCAGGCGCAGGAATTTTTAGAGAAGCTGAAAGACATGCTGGAGTTTTTGATCCCCAATTATATCATCGAGGGCAAGAACCAGCTCGTCATCGCCATCGGCTGTACGGGAGGAAAGCACCGCTCGGTCACACTGGCCAATGCCCTGTACAAACAATTTGAAAAATCGGAATACGGATGCAAGAAAGAGCATAGAGATATAGAGAAAGACAGGTTACGGAATTTATGTCATTTTCAGGAAAGGTAAAAGAGGAATTAGGGGCGCAGGTGAGCCGGGCGAGGCACTGCCAGATCGCGGAATTGGCGGCTTTGTTCAGTTGCTGCGGGAAAATGGTGCCGGAGGGCGACGGAAAATTTTCTGCGAAATTTGTCACAGAAAACTTGACAGTAGCTCGAAAATATTCTATCTTAGTTAAGAAAGCATTTCAGTATTCGCTTGAAATGTCGGTCCGGGGGCATCAGTACATCATCTATATTCTGGATGTGGACGATGCGCTCACATTTTCAAAAGCGTTGAAACTTGGAGAGGGGAAGACGCTTGTACACGAACTGGTTGTTCAGGGAAGCTGCTGTAAACGGGTTTTTATCCGCGGTCTTTTTCTGGCGTGCGGTTCGGTGGCAGATCCGGCGCGGGGATACCACCTCGAGATGGCGCTCGGGTCTATGGGGAAAGCAAGAGAGGTCATACGGCTTTTACATGTATTTGAAATAGAAGCCAAAATGGTGGAGAGGAAAAAAAACTATATTGTTTATGTGAAAGAGGGCGCGCGTATTGTAGATCTGCTCAATGTCATGGGGGCGCATGTGGCGCTGATGGATTTTGAGAATGTCCGCATTCTTAAAGAAGTGCGCAATTCGGTCAACCGTCAGGTGAACTGTGAGACGGCCAATATTAAAAAGACCGTCTCGGCTGCAGCCAGACAGATAGAAGATATACAGTATATCAGAGATACTTCCGGGTTTGGAACACTTCCTAAAGGCTTGGCAGAAATCGCGATCATACGACTGGAACATGCGGAAGTATCATTGAAGGAACTGGGCGGGATGCTGGATCCGCCGATCGGCAAGTCGGGTGTGAATCATCGGCTCCGTAAGCTGAGTGAGATTGCGGAGGAGATGAGGCATAGGAACGGCTTGATCGGATGAAAGGACGTTTGGGGAGTTTATACGTAAAAAAGCTGCGAAAGGAAGGCCTGGAAATAACAGGGCGTATCATTTCGTGCGGATGGAGGAAAAAATGTTAGAGAAAAGTGTGGAAGTAAAAGTACTTGAAAATGGAGCACGATCGACTGCCAAGCTGGTGCAGATTGCCAATCAATACCGTAGTACGGTCAATATCAAACAAAACAGCATGACAGTAAATGCAAAGAGCATCATGGGAATGATGACGCTCGGTCTGGTTACCGGACAGAGTATTGATGTGGAAGTAGACGGGGAAGACGAAAAAGATGCGATGAACGGCATCGAGATGTTTTTACTTGGCAGGTAGTTTTAATAAAAATTAACCTGTACGTATGGCAGCTACATAAAAGTTTCCGGGCGGAATATTGTTTCCGGGGGTTTTTATGTAGCTGTCGGTTTGAGAAGAAAGAAATGGGGAATCCAGATGAATTTTACACACCTCCATGTACATAGTGAATACAGCCTTCTCGATGGTTCCAGTAAATTAAAGGAGCTCGTGGCCAGGACGAAAGAATTGGGGATGGACAGCATCGCCCTGACGGATCACGGCGTGATGTACGGCGTCATTGATTTTTATCGTATGGCAAAAGAGGCGGGGATCCGGCCGATCATCGGATGCGAGGTCTATGTCGCCCCCGGTTCGCGGTTTGACAGGGAGAACAATCAGGGGGAGGACCGCTATAATCATTTGGTGCTGCTGGCAGAAAATAACCTTGGGTATCAGAACCTCATGAAGATCGTGTCCAAAGGATTTACCGAAGGATTTTATTACCGGCCCCGCGTGGATTACGAGGTGTTGCGCCAGTACCACGAGGGGATCATTGCGCTCAGCGCCTGCCTGGCCGGCGCCGTGCCGGCCAAGCTTCTCAAGGGGCGTTATGAAGAGGCGAGGCAGGAGGCGCTGACACTGCAGGACATTTTCGGGGCGGGAAATTTCTTTCTGGAACTGCAGGATCACGGACTGTCCCAGCAGGCGACGGTGAACCAGGGGCTTTTGCGTATCCACGAGGATACGGGGATCGACCTTGTGGCCACCAATGATATCCATTATATATACGATACGGACGTGGAAGCGCACGATATCCTGCTCTGCATCCAGACCGGAAAAAAGGTCAGCGATGAAAACCGTATGCGGTACGAGGGCGGGCAGTATTTCCTCAAATCACCGGAGCAGATGGCACAATTGTTTCCATATGCCGCGGAGGCGATCGAGAACACATACAAGATCGGACAGCGGTGCCAGGTAGAGATCGAGTTCGGAAATTATAAGCTGCCGAAATTTGACGTGCCGGCGGGCTATACGGCGGAGCAGTATTTGCGGAAGCTGTGTGCCGACGGGTTGGAGAAGCGGTACCGGGATTCCGATTACGATGCGGATGAGCTGCGGGCGCGCATGGATTATGAGCTGGATACGATCGTCAACATGGGGTTTGTCGATTACTTCCTTATCGTGTGGGACTTTATTAAATACGCGAAGGATCACGATATCCCGGTCGGGCCGGGGCGCGGTTCGGCGGCGGGCAGTATCGTGGCGTATGTGCTGGAGATTACGGATATCATTGATCCGATCAAATACAATCTTCTGTTTGAGCGTTTTTTAAACCCCGAGCGTGTGACGATGCCCGATATCGATATTGACTTTTGCGTGGACGGCCGCCAGGATGTGATTGATTATGTGACGGAAAAGTACGGAAAAGACCGCGTCGTGCAGATCGTGACGTTTGGAACGATGGCTGCGCGCATGGTCATCCGCGATGTGGGGCGCGTGCTGGACATGCCGTACGCCCTCGTGGACGGTGTGGCAAAAGCGGTGCCGATGGAGCTGGGGATCACGATCAGCAAGGCACTTGATATGAATCCCGAATTGAAACAAATGTATGAGGGCGACGATGCCATCCGCAAACTGATCGATATGTCGCTGCGTCTGGAAGGGCTGCCGCGCCATACGTCGATCCATGCGGCGGGAGTCGTGATCAGTCCGGAGGAAGTGGATAATTTCGTGCCGGTTTCCCGGGCGGCGGACGGGACGATCACGACGCAGTATACGATGGTCACGCTCGAGGAACTGGGACTTTTGAAAATGGATTTTCTCGGACTGCGGAACCTCACGGTCATAAAAAATGCGGTGAACGCGGCGAAGGACGAGCTGGATCTCGAGAAGATCGATTATGAGGACAAGCGTGTTTATGAGATGATATCCGCTGGAAAAACGGAGGGTGTATTCCAGCTGGAAAGTGCCGGGATGACGAGTTTTATGAAGGAGTTGAAGCCGGAATCGCTCGAGGATATCATCGCGGGCATCGCACTCTACCGCCCGGGGCCGATGGATTTCATCCCCAAATACATCGCGGGCAAAAACGATAAAAACAATGTCGTGTACGACTGCCCGGAGCTGGAGCCGATCCTCTCTCCGACGTACGGCTGTATCGTTTATCAGGAGCAGGTGATGCAGATCGTCCGTGATCTCGCGGGGTACAGTTACGGGCGCAGCGATCTCGTGCGGCGTGCGATGTCGAAAAAGAAAACGTCGGTCATGGAAAAGGAAAAAAATAATTTTATTTACGGAAATATGGATACGGATGATCAGGAAGAGCGTGTGGAGGGCTGCATCAAGCGGGGCATCCCGGAAGCCGTCGCCAGAAAAATATTTGAGGAAATGATGGATTTCGCCAAATACGCGTTTAATAAATCCCATGCAGCGGCGTACGCGGTCGTGGCGTACCAGACGGCGTATTTAAAATACTATTATCCGAAGGAGTTCATGGCGGCGCTGCTGACATCGGTCATGGAACATACGGGAAAGATTACGGAATATTTCATGACATGCCGGAAGATGGGCATTTCCATCCTGCCGCCGGACATCAATGAGGGAGAGGCGGCGTTTACGCCGACCGAGGACGGGATCAAGTACGGGCTCGCCGCGATCAAGAGCGTGGGCAGGCCGGTGATCGAAGCGATCACCGAGGAGCGGAAGGCGGGCGGCGCGTTCCGTTCGCTGAAAGATCTGTGCGCGCGGCTGGCGGGGAAAGCCATCAACAAACGGACGCTGGAGAGTTTTATCAAGGCGGGGGCGCTCGACTGCCTCGAGGGTACGAGAAAGCAGAAGATGAGCGCGTACGCCGGTATACTGGACGGGATCAGCCAGGAGAAAAAAATGACGCTTACCGGGCAGATGTCGCTATTTGATTTTGCCGCGGAGGAAGAAAAGGAAGAATTTGAAGCGAAGCTTCCCGATGTGGGCGAATATGACAGGGATATGATACTGGCGTTTGAAAAAGAGGTGCTCGGCGTGTATATCAGCGGCCATCCGCTCGAGGAGTTCGTTCCGCTGATGAAAAAAAATATTACGAGAACGACGGCTGATTTTGTGGTGGCCGAAGGGGAAACGGCGCCGGCCGTCCGCGACAATGAAAACGCTGTGATCGGCGGCATGATCGTCGACAAAACCGTCAAGACGACGCGCGCAAACAGTCTCATGGCGTTTATCACGATGGAGGACCTCGTCGGGACCGTGGAGGTGATCGTATTCCCAAAAGATTACGAAAAGTACCGCAGCTATCTGGAGGAAGATCGAAAGGTGTTTATCCGAGGCCGCGTCACTGTCGAAGAAGATAAGCCGGCGAAGATGATCTGCCAGGGCATGGTCCCGTTTGATGACATTCCGAAACAGCTGTGGATCCAGTGCCGGACCAAAGAGGAATACCGCGAAAAGGAAGATGGACTTTTTGCCGTGCTGGGCGGATATGACGGGCAGGATACCGTGATCATTTATCTGGCATCCGAGCGGGCGAAAAAACAACTGCCGAACAGCAGGATGACACGCGTCTGTCCCGAACTGCTCGAACAGCTTTATCAAATGTTTGGCGATGAAAATGTAAAAGTCGTACAATCTGGTATTGAAAAAAAATTACAAATGTCGTACAATAATGGATAGTAATGTGACACGGAATGGTGCGCACGAATGGAGGAAATGAGAATGGCAGAACAGGCAATCAAAACGATAGGGGTCTTGACTAGCGGAGGGGATGCGCCGGGAATGAACGCGGCGATACGCGCCGTAGTGCGCTCCGGTATTTCCAGCGGGGTGGAAGTAAAAGGGATCCGCCGCGGATATGCTGGATTATTAGAGGAAGATATTATTGATATGGGAACGATGAGCGTTTCGGATATCGTGCAAAAGGGCGGTACGATCCTTTACACGTCGCGATGCAAGGAGATGACGACGCCGGAAGGACAGAAGAAGGCGGCGGATATATGCCGGAAGCACGGGATAGACGGCATCGTGGTGATTGGCGGCGACGGCTCGTTCCGCGGCGCGCAGAAACTTTCGATGAACGGGATCAATACGATCGGCGTTCCTGGTACGATCGACCTTGACATTTCCTGTACCGAATATACGATTGGTTTTGACACGGCCTGCAATACGGCGATGGAGGCGATCGACAAAGTGCGGGATACGTCCGCTTCCCATGAACGGTGCAGTATCATTGAGGTCATGGGGCGCACGGCGGGACATATCGCGCTGTGGTGCGGTATCAGCAACGGTTCGGAATATGTTCTCATCCCTGAGCGATATGACAATGACGAGCAGAAGATCATCGAAAAGATACGGGCGAAACGCCGCATCGGAAAGAAACATCACATTATCGTCAATGCGGAGGGGATCGGGGATTCCTATGGCATGGCGGAACGGATTGAAGCAGCCACGGGCATCGAGACGAGGGCCACGGTGATCGGCCATATCCAGCGCGGCGGGAATCCGACATGCCGCGACCGCGTGTACGCTTCCGCGATGGGAGTCAAGGCGGTAGACCTTCTTTTGGAAGGGCAGACGAACCGCGTCGTAGCATACCGCTCCGGACATTTTTGTGATTTTGACATCGACGAGGCGCTCGCGATGACGAAAGACATTGATGAGCATTTATTCAGCATGACAAAGAGGCTTTCCAGATAGACGGGGGAGCCGATCTGGAAAAAGAAAAAAACGGAATGGATCATTTGTAGATCCCATTCCGTTTTTTCGATGTGCCGGCATGGACTTTTTACTGATCGGTCATTTTATTAATCGGTCACAGAGTCAAAAGCAGACAGATCATCATCCTGTGTGTTTTCGGATTTAGTTTCTGAAGAATCCGAAGAATCCGAAGAATCTATGGATTCTTTAGATTCTTTATCCGGAACATTTATTGTTACATAGTCTCTGTTTTCAGAGTCTTCTTCGTCGTAGAGGTCGTTGTCAAAGTCGTCATCATCAAAGTCATCTAAATAGTCTTTCATCAAAACATTTTTCAGAAAATACATGATACCTCCGATGGCAGCGATCACAGTTCCCACACCGAGAATAAATTTTAAAAACTTTTTCATGATCATCGTCCTTTCTTTCCGTATGCTTATTGTGGCATATTCGGAATTTTATATTCATATTTTAAGGGAAAACTGGAAAAATGTAAAGGGGTTTATACAAATCTGATAACGAAGTATTTTAAAAAGTTATAATTTTTGTCTAAAAATATATTGTAATATTAGATTAAATGGTGTAAGATGGTTATTGTAAAAAAATAATTTCTTTTTATTATGTTATGGAGGACTAATTATTATGGCAGTAAACAAAAAAACAAGCGATGCGGTTACAACGAAAAACAATACACCTGCGGCAGAGACAAAAAAAGTTGAAACAGCGGCTTCTGTAAGCAAGGAAGTAAAAACAGAAGTGAAACCTGCAGAAAAAGCAGAAGAGACGAAAAAGGCTCCGGTTGCAAAGAAAAAGCCGACGAGAACAGCAAAGAAAGGCGCGAAGAGAGGACCAAAGGCAGCATCGGAAAGAACGGTAGATTTGTTTGTGCAGTTTGAAGGAAAAGAGGTTGCTTATACGGATCTGGTAAACCGCGTCAAAGAGTGGTGGAAAGGCCAGGGAAAGAGAGAGACCTCCCTGAAGTCCGTCAACATTTATGTAAAGCCAGAAGAGTCCATGGCGTATTGTGTGATTAATGATAAGATCAATTATGACATTAGTCTGTAAGGAGCAGTACTTGTATTTGGTTTAATGCTAATTATATGGACGTAAAAGACTGTCGTTATGCGGCGGTCTTTTTATCCGAATTGGACAACGCCCAGTGTCGTTTAGGAATGGAGGATGGTTATGTATCTTGCAAAATCGAGTAAGGCAGAAGAATTTATTAACGATGAGGAGATTCAGGAATCCCTTGCTTTCGCCAGAGAAAATAAGAACAACAGGGAAATGATCCGCTCGATCCTGAAAAAAGCAGGAGAGATGAAGGGAATTACGCACCGGGAGGCCGCTGTCCTGCTGGAATGTGAACTGGAAGAGGAAAATGAACAGATCCGGAAGCTGGCAAAGGAGATCAAGCAGCGCTTTTACGGAAATCGTATTGTGATGTTCGCGCCGCTGTACCTTTCCAATTACTGCGTAAACGGATGCACCTATTGTCCCTATCATCACTGCAATGAACACATCCGCCGGAAAAAACTGACGCAGGAGGAGATCCGCCAGGAGGTGATCGCCCTTCAGGATATGGGGCACAAGCGGCTGGCGATCGAGGCGGGCGAGGATCCGGTCAACAATCCGATCGAATATATTTTGGAGAGCATTGAAACCATATACGGCATCCACCATAAAAACGGCGCGATCCGCCGTGTCAACGTGAATATCGCGGCAACGACGGTGGAAAATTACCGCAGGCTGCACGACGCCGGGATCGGGACGTATATCCTGTTCCAGGAAACGTACCACAAAAAAAGTTATGAGGAACTCCATCCGACCGGGCCGAAACACGATTACGCGTACCACACCGAGGCGATGGACCGCGCGATGGATGGTGGTATCGACGATGTCGGCCTCGGCGTGCTGTTCGGGCTGAACATGTACCGCTACGAGCTGGTTGGCATTATCATGCACGCGGAGCATCTCGAGGCGAAATACGGCGTGGGGCCGCATACGATCAGTGTGCCGCGCATCTGCCCGGCCGACGACATTGACCCCGGCAGTTTTTCCAACGCGGTTTCCGATGAGATTTTTGAGAAGATCGTAGCCGTCATCCGCATCGCGGTTCCCTATACGGGAATGATCGTATCGACCAGGGAATCAAAAGAGACGAGGAAGAAAGTGCTCGATCTGGGCATTTCGCAGATCAGCGGCGGCTCCCGCACGAGTGTGGGCGGCTATGTGGAAGAGGAGAGCGAGGAGGAAAACTCGTCGCAGTTTGACGTCAGCGACCGGCGCACGCTGGATGAGGTCGTGAACTGGCTGCTCGAGATGGGTTACATCCCGAGTTTCTGTACGGCCTGTTACCGGGAGGGCAGGACGGGCGACCGGTTTATGAAGCTTTTGAAATCCGGACAGATCGTCAATTGCTGCCAGCCGAATGCGCTCATGACGCTGAAAGAATATTTGGAAGATTACGCATCCGAGGATACGAAGAAGAAGGGTGAGGAACTGATCCGCAAGGAGCTGGAGGTCATTACGAATCCGAACGTGCGCGAGAAGGCGGCGGAGTATATCGAAAATATCCACGAGGGGAAGCGGGATTTCAGGTTTTGAGTTAAGGTGCGGGTTTATATAAAAATTGTTGTGTATCGAATGAATACTGCATTGTGAGGGGTGTACAGATATGGGTATCTATTTAAATCCGGGAAATGAACAGTTTACGGTTTCTGTCAATTCGGAATTGTATGTGGATAAGACGGAACTGATTAATTATACAAATAGCCGGATCGGAAAAGACAGGCCATTGATCTGTTCCAGCAGGCCAAGAAGGTTTGGGAAAACAATGGCTGTCACAATGCTTGCGGCGTATTACAGTAAAGGCTGTAACTCGGAAAAATTGTTTACTGATTTTAAGATTAGTCATAACGAATCATATAAATACCATCTTAATAAATATAATGTAATATTTTTGGATATTCAATGGATGTACGGGAATGCGCTCGAGGAAATGAAAAGAGATTCTTCAATCGAAGTGGTGGGTTATATTCAGGAGCAGGTGATCGCTGAATTAAAAAAGGAATATCCCGAATGCCTCCAAAGTACGGATGTTTCTTTACCCGCTGTTTTGGCAAATATTAATGCAAGGACCAGGGAACAATTTATCATTATCATAGACGAATGGGACTGTTTATTTCGCGAAGATAAAAATAATGAAAAACTTCAAAAGGAATATATCAACCTGCTTAGGGGATTGTTTAAAGGAACTCCGTCGGGGGCATTTTTAAAACTGGCGTATATTACAGGAATACTGCCTATAAAGAAGTACGGCACACAGTCAGCGCTAAATAATTTTAGGGAACATACGATGGTCAGCCCTAGGCAGATGGCAGAGTATACTGGTTTTACAGAATTAGAAGTAAAGGAGATCTGTAAAGCGCATGATATGTCATTTAAAGAAATGCAGCGGTGGTATGATGGGTATTTTTTTAATACGATAGGACATGTCTATAGTCCCAATTCTGTAATAGAGGCAGTAGATAGCAGAGAATTTGGAAATTACTGGTCCCGGACGGAAACGTATGAATCTCTGATGACATATATTGCCATGGATTTTGATGGATTGAGACAGTTGATCGTAGATATGCTTGGCGGGCAAAGATGTATGGTTGATGTTGAGTCTTTTCAAAATGACATAACTTCGTTTTACTCTGCAGATGATGTGATTACGTTACTGATCCATATGGGATATTTGGCTTATGATAATAAAACTAAACAGGTTTTTATCCCAAATGAGGAAGTGAGGAGTGTATTTCTCCGTGCAATTAAAAATGATGGGTGGAATGAAGTGATAAAAGCAATTGATGAGTCAGAAACATTGCTTAAAGCGACATTAGCTATGGATGAAACGGTTGTGGCACAGATGATACAGGACGTTCATATGAAAAATTCCTCCAGCCTTATTTACAACAATGAGATTTCATTGAGCAGCGTGGTTGCTTTGGCGTATTATAGTGCTTGCAGGGATTACATTCTGATAAGAGAAATGCCCGCGGGTAATGGCTTTTCCGATATGGTTTTTATTCCGAAACGTGATTCTTTAAAGCCGGCTTTAGTTGTAGAGTTAAAATGGGATAAATCTGCGGAAGGAGCGATCCGCCAGATTAAGGATAAAAAATATATATCTGCATTGAATGGGTACAAAGGAGATATTTTGCTTGTAGGAATCAATTATGATAAGAAAAGTCGGGAACATCAATGCAGGATAGAAAAAATTTAATGATAACGACAGGGGATTCTCCGTTCATTTTGTCTTTTTCAAAATTCGATCAACGCATTTTCTGCGAAATTTTTCCACTTGACAAACTGGTTTATAGATGATAAACTAGACAAAATGAGGTTTATAGATAATAAACCAACAGAAAGGAGGCAGCCTATGCGAGATAATATGTTGTCAGAGAGTGAGATGGCGTTTGCAAGGATCGTCTGGGAGAACGAGCCGGTCCGCTCGGGGGAACTGGTGAAACTTTGCAGCGAAAAACTGGGCTGGAAGAAACCGACGACCTATACCGTTTTGCGAAACCTGTGCCAAGCGGGGATTTTCCAAAATAAGGATAGTGTCGTATCGGCGGTCATGAGTCTTGAAGAGTATATGGCTCGGGAGAGTAACCAGATCGTAAACGACCGGTTTGACGGCTCCATCTATAAGTTTGTAACGGCATTCGCGGAAAAGACCAAGCTGAGCCGGTCGCAGATTGAAGAACTGAAAAAGTTTATCGAGGAGTGTGAGTAAATGGCAGAGAGATTGATGCAGGATCCCATTTTGGGTGAATTGTGGGAGTTGTGTATTTCGGTGTCCGTCGTGATCGGACTGTTGCTTTTGATCCGTCCCGCGATGAAGCGCATGCCGAGGATCGGGATGTACATATTGTGGGTGATGGTCGTGCTGCGCATCGCCTGCCCGTTTTCACTGAGTGGCATGTATGAATTCATGCCGGTGAGCGTGGGCCAGACGATCGCCGATGTGAAACGATCCACCGAACAAAAGCATTTGCTGGAAACCGCCGGACAGAAAAAATCATCAGGCGGTCCGCAAAATGGATACCGCCTGACATCCGGGGATTCCCCGGCGCAGGAAAAGGACGGGAAACAAAAGATGGACGCAAAGGATGAAAGCAAGGGAAATGGATCGTCCGGGGTGATGCCGTTTTCGATCCGGCCGGAATGGATCGTATTGTCCATCTGGCTGGCCGGGGTGATGTGCTGTGTGTTCTATCTGTGCCGCTCGCTGTCACGCAGCCGCAGGCATTTTCGAAATGCGGTGCACGTATATGACAACGTGTATGAGCATCACGACTCGTGCGGTTCGTTCGTCGGCGGGATCATTTTCCCTAAAATTTATGTGCCGGCCGGAACAGAGGGAGAGGCGCTGGAGTATATCCTCGTGCATGAGAGGATTCATATCAGGCGCTGGGATTACCGGATCAAGCCGTTTGCGTTTCTCATGTTCTCGGCGTTGTGGTTTAATCCGCTCGTCTGGGTCGCCTACCGGCTTCTGATCACCGATATGGAAATCTCGTGTGATGAGGCGGTGATCCGCAAAATGGGTTCGGATTGTAAAAAACGGTATTCCTATCTGCTGCTGACGATGGCGAGCGGTGAAAACCGCGAGCTCCGTTCCCACGCCGCATTTGGCGCCGGTATGGTGAAAGAGCGCATCCATCAGGTGATGAAATATAAGAAGCCGACGAAGTTTATGACAGCGGTGCTTGCCGCGGCCGTACTCGTATGCGGCTGCGGGATCGCTTCGTCAGACCCGCCCCAGACGAGTGCGCTGCCGCAGGAAGACGTGTCGAAGGAAAATACAGATGCCGTTTATGTGGAGCAGGCCGTGACAGCGGACATCCAATGGAGCGACGATGACAAAACTGAGTCAAATGGCGGCATTATGACGGTGGATCGGAACGGGACGTTTGTGATGATCACCGAATTGGTAACCATGCCGGAGGAACGGACGGTATCGTTTGGCAAAGCTGTTTTTGAGTCAGGTGCATGGAATAAGGCGGACATAACATGGGATCAGGCGCTGGTTCGGCTGCTCGAGGGAAAAAACTGTTCGCTGCACGAGCTGTTTTACGATGCGGATAATCATTTGTACCTTTCTTTTGTCGAATACTCCGTTCCGTTTTCGGAAAGTGAAAAATATGAAGGCCGGGAGGAAGAATGGTACAAAGTCTGGTACCCGGTGGACCAGCTGCTGTTCCGGATCGATGAGGGGACGGGAGACGTTGCGGAACTCGACGTACCGGTAGTCAAAAAGGGCGATGAGACACTCTATAATAGTTATGGATTTTTTGCCGACGGCAATTACTTTGTGCAGACGGAAGAGACGTTTGCCTTGTACAACAGCAAAACGGGGGAAAAAGTGGACGATCTCACGCCATTACAAGATTGGAGTACACTGGGAAGTATGCCTCAGGCCGGGGATGATTTTATCGTCAGACTCATCATGAACCAGCAAACGAATCGCTTGGAGATCTCCGTGCAGGACGAGTTTGGCGGATCGTCGTATGTACTGCAGACCGGGGCGAAGTTTGATATGGAAAAGGAAGAGATCGACGGGTGTGCTGTGGGAGTGAGCGGAGATACGATCCTTCTTGCCACGAGGGACGGAATCTTTGAGGCAGAGTACGGGGCGGAAGAGTTTCACCGCGTCGTCAGCGCGGAAAAGGATAATCTGTACTATCTCACGCCGGATAACTATGAACCGGTGAGCGGCGCTGTATTCTGGAAAGGAAGTGATGACGGCTATATGTTATCGCTTGCGCGTGAAGAGGAAGGTCAAAGCGTGTCGTGCTATTACAGTAAGTCTCAATGATGTTTATCATGGGTCGTGAAAGGTTCGTTAAAAAATGCGGCTGCGCCGGTTTGGAAAAATCGGTGCAGCCGCATAAAATATGCCGTCGTTTCCTCTGTTATATAGATCAGTCGTTCAGCGTCAGATGGATGGCAAATCCGCCATACTCGCCTTTGATGTAGATGAACCTCAAAGCGCCTTTATTCGTATAAAGCGCCGTATCCTTTTCAAATTCCACGCCCTGTGACTCGAGATGATAGACGGCGCGGTCCACCGAATTGCATCCGATCGCCATATGTCCCATCGTTCCCTTTCCGGTCGATTTCATGACTTCAATCTCATTTCCGCAGAAGAAAGATACATCGGTTTCCCTGCTCTCGTAGCCGAACATTTTGCTAAAAGATTCTGCCATTTTTGCGGCTTCTTTTTCGTCTGCCGAATTAATGCCCACGTGTTTCAGATGGAATCCCAGCATGTTCCGCACGGCTTCTCTCGTGAGTTCCGTAATTTCATCAAATTTACCGGCGTCGATGAGCGCGCTGCCAACCATCCAGCTCCCTCCGCAGGCGATAATGCGGTCGAAGGCCAGGTATTCATTGAGATTTTTGGCGTTGATCCCGCCGGTCGGCATAAATTTCATGTTTACATAAGGCGCCGCCAGCGACTTGATCAGTTTCAATCCGCCGATCGCTTCTGCCGGAAATATTTTTACAACGTCCAAACCGAGGGAGATCGCCTGCTCAATGTCGCTCGGATTGGCGCATCCGGGTGTCACAGGAATGTTTCTGTCCACGCAGTATTTGACGACTTCCGGATTCAGTCCCGGGCTGACGATAAATTTGGCGCCGGCTTTCACGGCGCGTTCCGCCTGTTCGGTCGTAAGTACTGTGCCGGCCCCGATCAACATCTGAGGAAATTCATCGGTCATGATGCGGATGGCCTCCTCGGCGCAAGCGGTGCGGAACGTAACCTCCGCGCACGGAAGCCCGCCCTCGCAAAGTGCCTTTGCCAGCGGTCTTGCGTCTTCGAGATGATTCAGTGCCACGACCGGCACGATACCGATTTTTGAAAGTGTAACAAGAGTGTCGTTCATATTTTCGTCTCCCTTTCTGCAAAATAGTAAATTAGTAGAGTTACTTCCATTATACTTGATTTTTGTCATAAGTCAACCTTTTGACACGCAGGGTATGTTTGTGTTAGAATATCATGAGATCTATGATAGTGTGGAAAATGAAATAGAGGTGTAAGTAGATGCTGCAGGATATTTATTATTCAAGAAAGTCAAACAAAGCAATTCAGGTCATATCGCAGTGCCGGATACTTCCGGACGGGACGAAGGCCGTCTGCTTCCAGGAATTGTCGGACGATTACGAAGTGTTTGTCATGGCGGCAGAGCATTTTGCGAGGCTCTTTTGCCGCCGGGAACAAGAGGGGGCCTTGCAGAGGGAAATTGGCCGGAACGGTATCCAAATGGAGACGATCGGCCAGAACGGGAGCCAGGAGATGGGAGAGGACCGTGGAGGCAGGAACGATCAGAACATAAATCCGGAGATCGAAGAAAAAGTTCCGGGCATCATCCGTTTTCTGGACGCGGAAACATACAAGCAAAAGATCAAGATCCTGGAAGAGATGAGGGACGATCTGGACGATCGCACGCTGAATAATATGGCTGTCAGTCTGGATCTGTCGATTGAAGACGGGGTAGACGGATATTCCTTACTCATGTCGGAACTCCGGATACGCAGCCGGTTTGAGGGAAAGCGCGGGGAGCGGTTATGAATTACCGGATGAAGGTGCAGTACGACGGCACGAGGTATCAGGGATGGCAGAGGCAGTCGGGCAGTCCTGCGACGATACAGGGAAAAATAGAAGAGGTGCTGTCCAGACAGGTCGGACAGCCGGTCCGGATCGACGGCGCCGGGCGTACCGATGCGGGCGTTCATGCGCTCGAACAGATCGCCAATGTCCATCTGCCCGACACGTTCGCCGCGTCTGAAAAAGAGCTGTGGGCGGTGCTGAATGAATACCTGCCAGAGGATATCCGCATCCTGCAGGTGGAGAGAGCGGGAGAGCGCTTCCACAGCCGCCTTCACGCGATCGGCAAGCAATACCGCTACCATCTGATGAAGTGCGACAGCGAAGATGTATTCCGCCGCAGATATAGCTGGAAAATGACGGAACCGCTCGACATAACGGGCATGCGGGAAGCCGCCGGGCTGCTTGTGGGAGAGCACGATTTCAAAAGTTTCTGTACGAAGGCGTCAAAGAAAAAGTCGACCGTACGGCGGCTTACCCGGATCCAGATCGAAGAGACGGAGCACGAGATCCTGCTCACTTTTGAAGGAAGCGGATTTTTGTACAATATGGTGCGGATCCTGACCGGCACGTTGGTCGAAGTGGGGACAGGGCGCCGGAGTCCGCAGGAGATGACGGAAATACTGGAGCGAAAAGAGCGGAAGCACGCGGGAGAAACCGCGCCGGCAAAAGGACTGTTTTTGGTAAAAGTATATTATGACTAAGCTAAAAAAAGATTTTAACTAAGCTAAAAAAAGATTTTAACTAAGCTAAAAAAGTTTTAACGAAGGAGAAATACATATGCGTGAAATGGAATTTAAAATGGAGCGGGAGGGACTGGTGGAGCCGGGGCAGACCGTCCACGTAACCGAAGGACTCCTGCCGAGTGCCTGCTACTATACGATCGTACCCGCTGTTGCGATGTCGGGAAATTTCCCATTTTCCGAGAGGCTTACGTCTACGGAAGGCGTGGTGAAGGATATCGTGGAAAATGAGAAAGGTTTTTATGTCGTCGTAGAATTTGATGAATGATGAGGCGGCGATGAATAATGAAGTCACAGGATGCAGAAAATAAATAATCGGATCTTTTAGGAGGAAAATTGATATGGAACGAAAAAATGCATGGAAAGGCTACACGAAAAAAGAAGTAAAGGAATTGAACAAACTGAACAAGGAGTACCGGACATTCCTCGATGAGGGAAAGACTGAGCGCGAATGCGTGAAACAGGCAGTCCGGATGGCAGAGAGCGCCGGCTATAAAAATCTGGCCGACATCGTGGCGTCCGGTAAAACGCTGAAAGCCGGCGACAAGGTGTACGCGGTTGGGATGAAGAAAATGATCGCCCTGTTCCAGATCGGAAAGAAGCCGCTCGAGGATGGCATGGCGATCCTCGGGGCGCATATTGATTCCCCGCGCCTCGACATCAAGCAGAATCCCCTGTACGAGGAGGGCGGATTTGCCTACCTCGACACGCACTATTACGGCGGCATTAAAAAATACCAGTGGGTGACGCTGCCGCTGGCGATCCACGGCGTCGTCGTGAAAAAGGACGGCACGGTCGTGGAAGTCAACATCGGCGAGGAAGAAACCGATCCCGTATTCTGCGTGACAGACCTGCTCATCCATCTGGCCGGCGAGCGGATGGAGAAAAAGGCAAATAAAGTCATTGAAGGCGAGGAACTCGATATTTTATTTGCAAGCATGCCGCTGAAGGATGAAGAAAAGGATGCGGTTAAGCGCAGCGTGCTGCAGATCTTAAAAGAAAAATATGAGATGGAAGAGGAAGATTTCCTTTCGGCAGAATTAGAAGTCGTCCCCGCCGGAAAAGCAAGGGAGGCCGGGATCGACGCCAGCATGATCATAGGATACGGACAGGATGACCGCGTGTGCGCGTTCACTTCGCTCAAGGCGATGTTAGAGGTGGAGAACACCGAACATACGACGTGCTGCCTTCTCGTCGATAAAGAAGAAGTCGGCAGCGTGGGCGCTACCGGCATGCAGTCCCGGACATTTGAAAATAACGTGGCGGAAATACTGAATGCGATGGGAGTATACAGCGAACTGACGCTCCGCCGGTGCCTGTCAAATTCTAAAATGCTCTCTTCCGATGTGAGCGCCGCGTTCGACCCGACGTTTAAGGCCGCCTATGAGCCGAACAACGCCGCCTATTTCGGAAAGGGAATGGTGTTCAATAAATTCACCGGCTCGCGCGGAAAATCCGGCAGCAACGACGCCAACGCGGAGTACATTTCCGGTATCCGCAAAATACTGGATGACCGCAAGGTCGTGTACCAGACGGCAGAACTCGGAAAAGTGGACATCGGCGGCGGCGGAACGATCGCCTATATACTGGCCCTCTATGGCATGGAAGTCATTGACTGCGGCGTTCCCGTGCTCAATATGCATGCGCCGTGGGAGGTCGTCAGCAAAGCCGATGTCTACGAGACGATGAAAGGCTATGTCGTATTTTTGGAAGATATCTTTGGGGCGAATTAATATTTCATGTCGTCCAGAATCGAACTGAAATCAAAGGTGGCAAAATAATCCTTCGGCGTCTCGCCGCGGCGGATCATCTGCACGCTTCCGTCCTCTTTTAAGAGCAGCTCCGGGGATTTTAACTTGCCATTGTAATTATACCCCATCGCGTAGCCGTGTGCCCCCGTGTCGTGGATGACGAGATAGTCGCCGATCTCGATGTTCGGGAGCATGCGGTCGATCGCGAATTTATCATTATTTTCACAGAGGGAGCCGGTGACATCGTATTTGTGGTCGCACGGCTCATTTTCTTTGCCGAGCACCGTGATGTGGTGGTAGGCGCCGTACATCGCCGGCCTCATCAGGTCGCAGGCGCAGGTGTTCAGACCGATATATTCTTTGTAAATGTGCTTCTGGTGGATGCACTTCGTCACGAGCTGTCCGTAAGGGCCGAGCATGTAGCGCCCCAGTTCGGTAAAGATCGCTACGTCGCCGAGGCCGGCGGGAACGAGTATTTCCTCAAATTTCTGGCGGACGCCCTCCCCGATCACCTGGATATCATTGGGTGCCTTGTCCGGCGTGTAGGGAATGCCGATGCCGCCAGAGAGGTTGATGAAGCGGATGTCCGCCCCGGTTTTTTCCTTCAGTTCCACGGCGAGTTCGAACAGGATGCCGGCAAGCGTCGGGTAATATTCATTCGACACGGTATTGCTGGCGATAAAGGCGTGAAGGCCGAATTTTTTGGCGCCGAGGTCCATCAGTTTTTTGTAGCCGTCGATCAGCTGCTCTTTCGTAAAACCGTACTTCGCGTCGCCGGGGTTGTCCATGATGTCTGTTCCCAGTTCGAACACGCCGCCCGGGTTGTAGCGGCAGCAGATCGTTTCCGGAATGCCCACGCCGTCGGCGAGGAATTCGATGTGCGTTGCGTCGTCCAGATTGATATAGGCGCCGAGCTCGTCCGCTTTTTTGTACTCTTCCAAAGGCGTGACGTTCGAGGAAAACATAATGTCCTCACCGCGGAAGCCGAGCGCCTCGGAGAGCATGAGTTCGGTCAGCGACGAGCAGTCCACGCCGCAGCCTTCCTCCTGTAGTATTTTTAAGATAAACGGGTTCGGCGTCGCTTTTACCGCAAAGTATTCCCGATACCCTTTGTTCCAGGAAAATGCCTGTTTCAGCGCGCGGGCATTTTCGCGGATCGCCTTTTCATCGTAGATGTGAAAAGGGGTGGGATATGTCTTTTCTATTTCTTTCACCTGATCCAGGTTGACGATCGTGTGTTTCATGTTGGGTCCTCCTCGTAATTTGTGTTGGTTTTGTGTGTCAATCTAACTTGAATATTCTAACGCAATTTGTTAGAAAAATCAATGGTGTCGTGGAAAGTTCTGGCCGGTAAAATATTTTTAAGTTCTTCTTGATTTTTTTATATGGTTTGCATATAATATAAGTGAGCAAAGAAAGTTGCTTGATTTAAGTGCGTTGCAGCTTTGAGTGCAAACCTTTCATTTAAGTGCTTCACTACTTTGAATGTGAACCTTTAATTCAAGTGCTTCGCAGCTTAAAATGCGAATCGTTAATTCTTCAGGGAGATAAGCGATTATCTCCCTGTTTTGTTATATTTAGGGAGGGTGACATGGATTTTTACCGTATAGATGAGGCATACAATAAATATCTTCAAGAATATGAAAAGGAGAAGAGGGGAGTTCATCTTTTTCTAAAAAACAAGAAGCAAATATATTGATTCGTGTGCCGGGAGATCAAAAGGAAGTAAAGGGTTCTCTGAGGTTTAATTATATGGTTCCGGTGCCTGATGAGTGTATTGAAAGATTAGTGATTAAAGAAATTAAGGATGAAAAATATCGGTTGCTTCTAAATAAAGAATACCAGTTTTGCAAGGATAATGCCGAACGTATTCAAAAGAAGGCGGGTAGAATATATGAGATGGTTATTACCAATTGTAAGCAGATTTTAACAGATAATAGCTGTGCGTTCCGTATTTTGGAAGATGGTTATCGGGAATACATAGAGAAGTATCTCAAAAACAGTTCGATCCGGACATGATTGCAACATATAATCTATTTTGAAACCAAGTACTGAAAGTAAAAGGCCTTGAGAAAAAGAGTCTATTATACCTCCTTTTCTCAAGGTCTTTTTTCAATACAAAAAATTAAACCTTGAAAAAAAACTTCTGTTCGCTTATAATTTATCCTTAGGAATTTATTCCTTAGGAAATTTAGATGGTTGAAAGGATGTATAGAATGGAAAAGTATGATGGAAGCCAGATTGTCGTGTTGGAAGGACTCGAAGCTGTCCGCAAGCGCCCCGGGATGTACATAGGAAGTACGGGAACGAGGGGGCTGCACCACCTGATCTGGGAAATACTTGACAACGGGATCGATGAACATCTGGCAGGATTTTGTTCGGAAATACATATCACGCTGAAAAAAGACGGCGGCGTCTCGATCGAGGACAACGGGCGCGGCGTGCCGGTCGATCTCCACCCGACGAAGAAAATCCCGACGGCACGCGTCGTCTATACGATCCTGCACGCGGGCGGAAAATTCGGCAGCGGCGTCTACAAAGTATCGGGCGGCCTGCACGGCGTCGGCGCTTCGGTCGTAAACGCGCTGTCGAAGAGCATGACGGTCGAGATCAAAAACGACGGAAAAATTTACCGCGACGAGTACAAAAACGGCGGGAAACCGATCGTCAAGCTGGAAAAAGGACTTCTGCCGGTCGTTGGAAAATGTGCCAAACAGGATACGGGAACAAAAGTTACCTTTTATCCCGATGATACGATATTTGAAACGGTGGAGTTCAAACCGGAAGCGATCCGCAAAAAATTGAAGGAGATCGCCTATCTCAATAAAAATCTGAAGATCATCTTTTTGGACGAACATACGGGAGAATCACGGACCTTTCAGGAAGAATTTGGAATACAGAGTTATATCAGATACATCAACCGGGATGTGGCGCCGCTGCACGACGACGTCATCTATATAGAAGGCAGCAGCGGGGACATCGAAGTGGAGGTGGCGTTCCAGTACGTCAACGCGTTCACCGAACAGATCAATTCGTACTGCAACCGCATCAACGTAACGGACGGCGGTACGCTCGTGACCGGCTTCAAGATGGCGCTGACCCGCGTGATGAACCAGTATGCCCGGGAATTGAACTTCCTGAAAAACAACGAGGAAAATTTTGACGGAAAAGACATCCGAAATGGACTGGTGGCGATCGTATCCATCAAACATCCCGATCCGCAGTTCGAGAGCCAGACAAAAAATAAACTGGGGAATACCGACGCGAAAGCCGCGGTCGACGATGTGTTCAGCCAGGAAGTGCAGCGCTATTTTGACAAAAACGTTGAGGTATTAAAGAAGATACTGGAAAATGTCCGCCGCTCGTACAAAGCGCGGACGGCGAGCGATAAGGCGAGGCGTTCGGTACTGAAAGAACTGGTGAACGTCGATACCAAA
This sequence comes from uncultured Eubacterium sp., assembly GCA_910584065.1. GTDB lineage: Bacteria > Bacillota > Clostridia > Lachnospirales > Lachnospiraceae > Eubacterium_F. Next base: position 30,854 of record CAJTZN010000021.1, on the reverse strand, counting down.
AGCAAGCTGGCGGCCTGTTCATCCAAAAAACCAGAAGAATGCGAAATCTATATCGTCGAGGGAGATTCAGCCGGCGGTACGGTAAAAACCGCGAGGGACCGGCGGACGCAGGCGGTGCTGCCGCTGCGCGGCAAGATCATTAATGTAGAAAAGGCGCCGCTCGAGAAGATCCTTTTGAACAACGAGATCAAGTCGATGATCGCCTCGTTTGGGTGTGGTATCGGAGACGATTTTGACATCACGAAGCTGCGCTACGATAAGATCATCATCCTGACCGATGCGGACGTCGACGGCGCCCACATCAGCACGCTGTTACTGACGTTCTTTTACCGTTTCATGCCGGAACTGATCTTTCAGGGGAAGGTGTACCGCGGCCTGCCGCCGCTGTACAAAGTGGATTACGAAGATGTGGTGCGGAAGAAAAAAGTAAAAAAAAGCGAGTACCTGTTCAACGACTTTGAACTGGAAAAGTTCCGCAAAACGGGAAAAAAGATTCAGGGTCTCCAGCGGTACAAAGGACTGGGGGAGATGGACGATGTACAGCTGTGGGAGACGACGCTCGATCCGGACAGCCGCGTGCTCGCACAGGTTTCGATCAGCGATACGGTGGAAGCGGACGAGGTGACGGATATCCTCATGGGGAGCAGCGTGCCGCCGAGACGGCAGTTTATTATGGAAGAAGCAAAATACGCCAATATTGATATATAGAAATGAATGAGGTAAGCTATGAGCCAGGTAAAAGAGAGCGACAACATTATACAGTTGGATTTTTCAGAAGAAATGAAGAACTCGTTCCGCGATTACGCGGTCAGCGTCATCGTGGAACGGGCGCTGCCGGACGTCCGGGACGGACTGAAGCCGGTGCAGCGGCGGATTTTGTACGCGATGAAGGAATTGGGACTTTCCCCGGATAAGCCGCACCGGAAGAGTGCCCGTATCGTCGGAGATACGATGGGTAAATATCACCCGCACGGCGACAGCTCGATCTATGAGGCGCTCGTGCATATGACCGAGGATTACTCGCTGAACACCCCTTTGGTGGACGGCCACGGGAATTTCGGCTCCATCGACGGCGACGGCGCCGCGGCGATGCGTTACACCGAGGCGAGGCTGTCAGCGGCGGCGATGACGATGCTGGAAAACTTGGAAAAGGGGCTCGTCGAGTTCGGCCCGAACTTTGATGAGAATGAAAGAGAACCGCTCGTGCTCCCGGCGATGATGCCGAACCTTTTGATCAACGGAACGACAGGCATCGCGGTCGGAATGGCGACGAACATCCCGCCGCACAACCCGGGCGAAGTGATCGACGCCGTGATCGCCTACATGGACCGTCCCGGCATTTCCATCCAGAAACTGATGGACTACGTGCCGGCACCGGATTTTCCCACGGGCGGCATTATCACAAACGCGTCCGAGCTTCCGGCGATATACGAACACGGCGAGGGAAAGATCAAAATCCGTGCCCGCACGGTGATCGAAAAAGGGGAGAACGGCCGGACGAACATTGTCATCACGGAAATCCCGTACACGGTATCGGGGAACAAAACAAAGCTGGTGGAAAATCTGTGTTCCCTCGTCAAAGAGCGTGTTTTTGAGGAAATCTTTGATGTGAGGGACGAGTCGTCCAAAGAGGGCATCCGCGTCGTGATCGAGGTGAAGAAGGGGCGGGATATCGAAAACCTGCTGAACGGCCTGTACAAAAAGACGCAGATGGAAGACACGTACGGGGTCAATCTGCTGGCGATCTCGGGCCGGCAGCCGAGGGTATTCAACCTCAAAACGATGATCGAGCAGTTCGTCCTCTTTCAGGAAGATCTATATACCAGGGAATACCGTTTTCTGCTGGAAAAAGCGAAAAAACGCCAGGAGATCGTGGAAGGACTGATCAAGGCGACGGATGTGATCGACCTGATCATCGAGATCATCCGCGGGAGTTCCTCCATCCGGCAAGCGAAGGATTGCCTGATCGAGGGAAAGACCGATGGCATCCAGTTTCGGCTGGAAACGTCCAGAAAACAGGCGGCGACACTCCTTTTTACGGAAGCTCAGGCCGATGCGATCCTGGCGATGCCTCTTGGCAGGCTGATCGGACTGGAAATACTGAAACTGCACGAAGAACAGGAAAACCTCGCCGCCAATATTGCCCAATACGAAAACATCCTTTCCGATGTGAAGGAATTATACAAGGTGATCAAGGCCAGGCTGCGTCAGTATAAAAAGAAGTTCGGCAGGGAGAGAAGGACGGAACTGGCCGATGTGCAGGCAAAAGCTTACGTCGAGGAGGTCAAGATCGAGGATATTTTCGTCTGCATCGACCGTTTCGGTTACATGAAAGCGATGGATGAGGCCGCATTTACGAGAGCATCCGACGAGGCCAAACAGGAATACCCGCATATATTGAAAATGAAAAACACCGACAGGATCTGTCTGTTTACGAATCTGGGCAATATGTTCCAGATCAGGGCGGACAAGCTCCCAAAATGCAAGATCAAGGACAAGGGGGCGCTCGTCCACACGCTGTGCAGGATGTCAAACGACGAGGACGCGCTTCTCTATACTGCCTTTGAGGATTTATATGAATCCATGCTGTTATTTGCGACCAAAGGCGGGTATATTAAACTTGTGTCGGGAGCGGAATTTGAAACAAACCGGGGTCAGATCGCGGCGACGAAGCTGGAAGCCGGCGACGAAGTATGCGGTGTGACCGTGCTGACGGCCGGCGATGTGCTGGCGGGGACGAAAAAGGTCATTCTTCTGACGGAAAAAGGACTTTCGCTCGGATTTCCGGTCGGCGAGGTGAGTGAACTCAAAAAGACGAGCCGGGGGGTAAAGGCGATCACGCTCGAAGCGGGAGATTCCCTCACGTTCTCCACAGCTGTAGAACAAGATGCGGAAACATTTGAGTACGAGGGAAAGACATTAAATGCCAAACGCGTCAGAAACCGGAAACGCGCGGTAAAAGGGCAGAAAGCGAACCTGGAGCAGCTAAACTGAGCACACCTGACAGAAGTTTTTTTGCCTTTCTATTAAGGGTTTTGCGAAAACATCCGATACATATTGTAAGAAACGTAAAAATAATGAGAATTAGGTGGTGAACATTATGAGAATAGATGCGTACATGCAGGTAAACCAGCTTTACCAGGCAAGCAAGCCGAAATCGGCATCGAAATCAAAGACAGCGGCGTCTGCAAACGACAGCCTTGAGATTTCCAGCATCGCAAAGGATTATCAGGTGGCAAAGAAAGCGGCTGCCGAAGTACCTGATGTTCGGGAAGATAAAGTGAAGGACATTATGGAGAGAATGAAGGCAGGCACGTACAATGTTTCGATAGATGATGTCGCGGAGAATTTAGCGGAACGCCTGCTTGGATGAGCAGCTAGGAGGATGTTGCTTTGGCGAGTTTGATCGAGGAATTGGTAAGTACTCTTGAGCGGGAAGACCAGTTATATACTGACCTCATCCCGATTCAGGAGAAAAAAACGAGGGCCATCGTCGCGAATGATCTGGATGCGATCGGAAAACTGGCGGATGAGGAGCAGCAGCTGGTTGACGAAGTAGGGATATTGGAAACGAAGAGAACGCGTATTACCAATGATATCGCGACGGTATTAGGAAAGCCCCAGGGGACGATGAAGCTGGAACAGATCGTCCAGACGCTGAAAAACCAGCCGTTGGAACAAAAGAAATTACGGGATCTGCACGACAGGCTGCGACGGACAGTGGCCAGGCTGCAGGAACTAAATGCTCAAAATAAAGAATTGTTAGACCAGGTTTTGGAAATGGTTGAATTTAATATGAATGTGATCAGAAGTACACGGATGTCTTCGGGAAGCAGTAATTATTCAAGCAGTGCCGCGCAGGTAGACCTACCTGCTATGGAGGCTGGCACGTTTGATGCGAAACAGTGATCTTGTATCATTGTTACACGGTAGAAGTTTTACTGTCCCACGCGCGTGTGCTTCTGCTGTGTTTACAGTGAAGAATGATGAGGACAGAGGGAAAGAGGTTAAGTTATGGGTAATTTATTTGCAAGCTTTAATGCAGGAGTGTCAGGGTTAACTGCCGCGCAGACATCGTTGTATACGGCGGCTCATAACCTTGCGAACGCCACGACGGAAGGTCATTCGAGACAGCAGGTTATGGTGACGGATTCCTTTTACACGACGCAGTATGGTGTTTATTCGAACCATATGCAGATTGGAAAGGGAGCCGATGTGGCGATGATCCGCCAGGTGCGCAACCAGTTTTTGGACGGACAGTACCGCCTGCAGCTCGGCCGGCAGAGTTTTTATGAAACGCAGTACAAAGCGGTGGAAGAGATTGAAGAAGTTTTCGGAGAGATGGAAGGAGAAGAATTCCTGGATGTGCTGGGAGAGGGGTTGTGGAAAGCCATCGCCAATCTTCAGGAAAATCCGCAGGATATCGTAGCGCGGACGGAGTTGGTATCCGTGGCGTCCCAGTTTATCGATCGTGCCAGAGTGCTGCAAAATCATTTATACCAGTATCAGAAAAATATGAATCAGGACGTGCAGAACCAGGTCAAGGACATCAATGACATTGTCTCACAGATCCGCGATTACAATATGCTGATCCGCAAATTTGAGGCGACCGGCGAACGGGCCAATGATTACCGCGACGCCAGAAATCTTTTGCTGGATCGTCTGGGATCTTATATCAATCACAGGCAGATTGAGGAAGTGGACGGCACCATTTCGATCTACGCCGAGGGAGGGTATCTCCTGGAGGGCAACGTGCAGTACAATCTGTCGACCGCGTATGAGAGCGAGACGTCGAAACTGCTCAAGCCGGTGTGGGAGGTCGGAGGCGACTTCTTTATCCGCGATGAGTTGTACTATGCCGTAGAAGATAACTCGGATGTAGGTTCCCTTAAGGGGCTTTTGGTGGCAAGGGGACCGCACGCGACCGATTATACATATATGCCAGTGAAACCGAAAGAAGAAGATTTCCGCAATGAAGAAGGGGTATTGGATGAGAGGGCGTATTTTAACGCGACGGAACGATATAACGAAGAGGTAAAAGTATACAATGAAACCATACAGCCATCGATCGTCATGACGGTGCAGGCACAGTTTGACCAGCTCATTCACGGTATCGTCACGATGCTGAACGATTCGTTTTGCCCGAATAAAGAGATGGAGATCGAACTGGCGGACGGCACGAAACAGACGATCACCGTATTGGATACGGAAAAAGCGGCCATCGGCGATGACAGGGATAAAACGATAGGCACCGAACTTTTTGTGCGGCGTACGACGCCCCGGTATAAGGAAGTGGAAGTAAATGTGCCCGGCGGGACGGAGCCGGTAAAGGTGTATCAGTATACCGAGGAGGATCCGTCTGACCGCTATACGCTTTACACGCTTGAGCAGCTGGAAGTGAATCCGGAACTTCTCCGGGATCCGTCCAAACTGCCGCTGACGGCGAACCCGTCAGCTGACCACGCTGAGGGATTTAAGTGGGATCTGTGCGAGGACATCATGAAAAAGTGGCAGCAGGACTTCAGTGCGCTGGATCCGAATTCACTGGCGACGTATGATTTCGACGGTTATTACGGCGCGCTCGTCGGACAGTTCGCGACTCAGGGAGATATATGGCGTGGCATCATCCAGAATCAGGAGAGTACCGTATTTTCTATAGAAGGGGAGCGGCAGAAGGTAATGGGAGTTTCGACGGATGAGGAACTTTCCGACCTCATCAAATTCCAGCAGTGCTACAATGCGTCTTCCCGTTATATTACAGTAGTAGATGAGATGATCGAGCACTTGATCACGAGAATGTAATAAAGCAGACAGATGATTCAACATAACAGAATAATTCAGCATAGCAGAACAATTCAGCATAGCAGAACAATTCAGCATAGCAGAACAATTCAGCATAGCAGAATGGAGAGATAATATGGGATTAGGAACATTTCAGGGACTTGAGATCGCGAAATCGGGCATGATGACGTACAATGCGTCCATGCAGACCGCGGCACACAACCTTGCCAACATAGGAACAAACGGATATTCCCGCCAGGTCGTGCGCACAAGCGCGCAGACGCGACAGGTAAGTTCGATCAAGGTAGTCGGTTCCGGCGTTTATATGCAGGGAATCGAGAGGATGCACAATGAATATTATGATACGAAGTTTGAGCGGGCGACTTCTACGTACGGCAAATACAGCGCGCATGCTTATTACCTCAATGAAATACAGCGAAAACTGTACTCCGCGGATGATAAGACAGGCGGCATCACGAATGCGTTCGATACTTTTTGCACGGCTCTGACCCAGCTGCCGGATAACGCCGGCGAGCAGTCATGGCGCAAAAAGGTAATCTCTTTTGGTGATACGTTCACGCGTTTCGTGCAGGAGACGGCGACATATCTCCAAAATCTGCAGGACGAGGCAAACGTGCAGATCAAATCGAGCGTGGACCAGATTAACGCGATCGCCGATCAGATCGCGTCGGTGACGAAACAGATCAATACACTGGAGGCGTACGGAAATATCGCCAACGATCTGCGCGACCAGCGGACCGTTCTCCTCGATGAGCTGTCCGAATACTGCAACATAAAAGTGTTGGAGGAAGAACCGGGAGAAGGGGTCGGCATGAACCGTTTTTATGTCTATGTCGATGGCGCCACCTTGATCGATACACTCGATGTAAATAAACTTGTGATAATGGAAAATGAAAATACAAAGAATATCAATGATATCGCCGGCCTGTACAACGTAGGCTGGGCGGACGGGACGCCGTTCCATCCGTACAGTTCGAATCTGGGCGGCACACTGCAGGCACTGTTTGAGGTGAGAGACGGAAATAACGCTACGACCCTGCAGGGGCTGGCACAGAAGGGCAGCCTGAAAAATGACGCGGATGGCAATCTCGTAGTCACGATGACTGGTGCGAATATCAATGACGTGAATCTTCTGAACATTCCGGCCGATGACGGCGAGATCACGATCGGCAATTACACATACAATTATCAGGAATTTAAAGTGGATGTTCTGGAAACTGGTGAGTTCTCCTATACATTTACCTTGAAAAACAATATATCCGCCAGCCAGGCGACCGTACTGGAGCGCGCGGTCAATGAGGGCCGCCAGATGATCGTCGGCGACAGTGTGGCATATAAGGGAGTGCCGTACTATATGGCACAGATCAATGAGTTTGTAAGGACGTATGCGCAGGCGTTTAACGGCGCCCACAAAGAAGGATATGACGCCAATGGGAATAAGGGGATTGATTTCTTCAACGCGACCGTGCCGGCGACCGGCGACAACTACATCTTTACGCAGAAAGACAGCGACGGTCACTACAGTTCTTTTAATTCTACGCCGATCCAGGAGGAAAACGGAAGCTATACCGGAAGCTATTACTATATGACGGCGCTTAACATACGCATTACGGACGCCGTGCTGACCGATCAGAATTTATTTGCCTGCTACTCCGAATATCTGCCGGGTGAATCGCAGAATATCAACGTACATGCGCTGGCGAACCTGAAAGACGACCCGAAAATGTTCCTGCACGGAGCACCGGACGCGTTCCTCCAGTCTTTCACGGCAGACATCGCCGTTGACTGCCAGAAAGCGCAGACACTGCAGCAAAGCCAGAAAAATATTATGGACGCCGTGGCGTTGCAGCGGCAGTCCGTATCCGGTGCGGACGAGGACGAGGAAACGGAGAACCTTCTCACGTTCCAGCGCCTTACGTTCCACCAGTATAAAGTGTTGTCCGTGATGAACGAAGTGTTGGATAAGCTGATCAACCAGACAGCGGTATAAAAAGAAAGGTCGTGGATGTCAAATGAGAATAACAAATAATATGATGAGAAATAATTCAATGCTCCATATACAGAGAAACAAGGTGGCATATAACAAATATTTTGAACAGTATGCGACGGAGAAGAAGATCCAGAAGCCGTCGGATGATCCTACAATTGCCGTACGCGCCCTGAAATACCGTACGACAATGGTAGAAATCAGGCAGTACATCTCGAACTGTACCGACGCCGAGAACTGGATGGACGCGACTGAGGAGCCGATGAATAAAGCAAATTCGATTCTCGATAAGATGATCGAGGATGTGACGAATGCAGCCAATGACCCAAACAATGCGGACGACCGCGCGATGATCGTGCAGCAGCTGAGGGAGTACTCCGGATTTATCTATGAGCAGAACGCGAACTCGGACTATGCCGGCCGCTATCTGTTCACCGGATACCGCACCGACCTGCCGCTTTTATTTGATAACGCGCAGACGGATACGACGTATACGATCACGGAGGGATTGGAGATCAATAAGATCGAAAACACGTCATTTGTATACGGACAGCCGGAGTACGGGGATACAAAGACGGCGGATGATTACGCAAATGAGGCGTCAGAATTTTTGACGGCGCACCGCATCATGGTTTCCTATAATAACTGTGATAATCAGGATGTGACCATCACATATAAGGATGTCGCGGGCGAGAGCCACACGATCACGGCCGTAACAAAAAGTATCCCGGAAAATACTGTTTACAATGAGCACTATATGCCGGGAGACGATGAAGTATATTTTGTGCCGGAGACGGGAGAAATTGTTTTCGGGCAGAATATTTATGATTCCGTGCGCGCGGGATCGGATATGAGCGTCCGCTATCAGAAAACGAACTTCGAAAAAAGTGACATTCGTCCCGAACATTATTTTGACTGCCGCGCGGTCAATAACGTGACAGGCGTCACGAGAAATTACGCGGATGTCAGGGGCCAGAAGATCAATTACCAGATCAATTTCAGCCAGATGCTGACCGTCAATACACTCGGCTGTAATGCGTTCGATACGTCGATCGGCAGGGTTGTGGATCAGATCTACAACGTGATCAACGATCTGGATATTATGGAAATGAACCGGACAGCGGTACAAAAACGTATTGCCGACTGCGATCCGGGCGACAAGGAGACGCTGGCGAGCCTGAAAGAACTGGAAGAGCAGATCGGAACACAGATCGCGCTGCAGAATACGGTGCTCACAAACACGTACTCTCATGCCATCACCGTATTCCAGGACGCGAAGCACACGCTGAACGTGGCGGTAGCGGATCATGGATCGCGTTATAACCGTATGGAAATGACGAAAAACCAGTTGGAGATCTTAGAGATCGACACGGACGAGGCAAAATCGGAAAACGAAAATGTGGATCTGGAGGAAGTCCTCGTCAATTATACGGAGGCGGACCTGCTCTATCAGGCGACGCTCCAGGCGACGTCAAAAATACTGGGAACGTCGCTGCTTGACTTTATTTAACGGAGAAACGAGGTGCTGATATGCTGGTGAAAACGAGATACTTTGGGGAGATAGATCTGACGGAAGAAAAAATCATCACGCTGGAAAAAGGGCTGATGGGATTTGATGAGTTTAAGCGCTACACGATATTGTATGACTGCGAAAAAGAAGAGGGGACGAACATCTCCTGGTTCCAGTGCGTCGATGAGCCTTCGCTGGCGCTTCCGGTCATCAATCCCCTTTTAGTGAAAGAGGATTACAATCCGGTAGTGGAAGATGAACTGTTAGAAGGACTCGGTGAGATCACGGAGGAAAATCTCGTCATACTGATCACGATGACGGTGCCGAAAGAAGTGGAACAGATGACAGTCAACCTGAAAGCGCCGATCATTATCAATGCCGACACGAGGAAGGGCGCGCAGATCATTGTGGAAAATCAGGATTATGAGGTGAAATACAAGATTTACGACATCCTCAAACAGAAAAAGGAGGCGTGATCGTATGCTGGCGTTGGCGAGAAAAGTAAATGAATCGATTATTATCAACGACGATATCGAGGTTGCGATACTGGAGATCAAAGGCGATCAGGTGAAGGTGGGGATCAAGGCCCCCAAATCCGTACCGGTTTACCGGAAGGAACTCTATCTCCAGATCCAGGAGGCAAATGAAGAGGCAGTCAAGGCGGCAGATCCCGCTGCACTGTCCGAACTTTTGAAATAGTTAGGCGGCAGAGGTTAACTTTTCCTCTCCCCATGCCGATATTTTTTTTAAGAAAAGTCATAGTTTGCACAAGATACACATGGAGGTGTTAAAAATGGAATTAGAAACGATATCAAATGTAAATTCAAACTATGGTTCAGCGGAAGCTGCAAAGGTATCTGTGCCAAAGACAAGTGTGAAAGCGGATGTGGCGCATACAGACGCGGCAGTGACGAAAGCTGTACCGAAGACTTCACAGCCGGCACCGGTAGATGCGAAAGGGGATGCTGAACAGCAGGGAAGCGAACAGCAGCCAAAGGAGCACACGCCGAGCGAGGCCACGATGGCGGATGCTGTGAGCAAGGCAAATCTCAGAATGGAACACACGCGTTGCGAATATTCTTATCATAAGAAGACCAATCGTGTTTCAATCAAGGTGATCGACCGGGATACCGATGAGGTGATTCGGGAAATTCCACCGGAAAAGTCCCTCGATATGCTGCAGAAAATGTGGGAACTGGCGGGTATGCTCGTTGATGAAAAGCGATAACTGACATACGTGTGGAAGCATGTGTGCCGGACAGAAAGTGAAATGGAGGAATTGATATGGGTATTCGAATGAGCGGTCTTTCTTCAGGACTTGACACGGAGGCGATCGTAGGAGCGTTGATGTCTGCCCAGAGCCTGAAGAAGACCAAAATTGAAAGAAATAAGACAAAACTTGAGTGGAAACAGACCAAATGGGCTGAGTTAAATACGAAGTTGTATAAGCTGTATACGGAACATGTTTCCAAGATGCGTCTGGCATCTTCGTACCAGACGAAGAAAGCGGCAGTTTCCGACCCGACGAAAGCGAATGTGACGGCGAAAAACGGCGCGGTAAACGGAAGCTACACGCTGGAGATTCAGAACATCGCGACGACCCAGTATCTGAGCGGGGCGAAGATCAAAGCGGAGTCGGTCACGGATAAACTGGTGGACATCGATTCATCGTTGTTAAACAAGGAAATCGAGATCACGAATGGTGATAAGACGACGAAATTCGCAGTGACGGCGAATTCCACGATCGCCGATTTTACAAAAGCACTGCAGGATGCAGGACTGAATGCCAATTTTGATACAAATCAGAAGCGCTTTTTCATCAGCAGCAAGGACAGTGGTGTGGGAAGCTCGTTCTCTATTTCGACAAGCGGCCTGACAGCTGCCGAGGTGTCAGGAAGAGAAGCAATCCGTAATGCCGTCGGTTATGACAAGATGTCAAAGGACAATAAAAAGATCGTCGATGAGGCGATGCAGGCTCTCCAGACTTCAGGTGTAGGAACAGATGATTACAATAAAGCGCTTGATTCCCTGGCAAAAGCAGCATATGATTCGAAAAAGACAGCGACGGAGTCCGCGGCGGCAAAATACGTGCAGGCAAAGCTTTATACCGAGAATTACTCGACGTATGAAACGCAGGCAAAAGATGACCTGAAAGCTTCTTATTACGATGATGCCGGAAATCTGTTGGCTGGAAAAACAGAGGAAGATTACAATAAAGCAGTAAAAGAAAAAGCAGATCAACTGACGACAAATTATGTCAACACGCAGATGAGCACGAATAACGATGTGAAACTGCAGGTGGACGCAGCTGCCTTCTCCGGAAAGACAGTGGCTGAGATCCAGGCAATCGGTGGCGAAGGCCTGAACAAATACTATGCTAAAGACGGCGGCGCACTGGAGATCGAGGCGTTTGACGGAACGAATACCTTTAGTGAGAGCGGCATCAAATCGGCGATCACGGCTGATGTTCAGAATTATGCGAATATTACAGACCGTAACGACGCACTTTCTGGATCCGCGCTCGGCGGGCTCGGACTGGCAGACATTTCCATAGATGCCGACGGCAAAGCTACGGTGAACGGTGGAGCGAACGATTCGAGCAACACCCTGATGCCGAAGGGCATGTCTCTGGTAGAGGCATCGGACAGCGTGATCCTGCTGAACGGGGCAGAACTTACATCCTCCACCTCGACAGTTTCGGCAAATGGGCTGGATATCGAACTGACAGGTCTGACGAAGAATTCCGGACCGATCACGTTCTCCGTGTCGAATGACGTGGACAGCGTATATAACTCGGTAAAGGCATTCCTGAAAGAGTACAATGAAGTCATGAAAGAGATGAAAACTCTTTACAATGCTGAATCTGCGAAAGGGTATGAACCTCTTACGAGTGCCCAGAAGAAGGAGATGTCGGATGACGATGTTAAACTCTGGGAAGATAAGATCAAAAATTCCCTGCTTCGGAACGATTCAACACTCGGCGGTATCATGTCCAGTATGCGCTCCGCGATGATGAGCCAGGTGACATATGAAGGAAAGTCATATTCCCTTGCCAGCTTTGGTATCATGACATCGACGGATTACACAGAGGGCGGTCTTCTCCATATTTACGGAGATAGCGAGGATGCGGTGTATGCGGATAAAGAGGATAAGCTGAAAAAAGCATTAGCGGAAGATCCGGATGCAGTAATGAATGTACTGTCGGGTATCTTCGAGAATCTTCGTTCGACGATGAGCCAGAAGATGGCAGGAAGCAAGACCAGCAGCGCGATGACGTTCTATAACGACATCACGATGAAGGACCAGCTCAAGACATACGAGAAGGACATCAAGGCATGGGAGAAGAAGCTGGCTAGCATGGAAGATGCGTACTATAAAAAATTTACACAGATGGAAGTGGCACTTTCCAAGCTGCAGTCCCAGCAGAATTCACTGGCAGGGTTGTTTGGCGGAAATTGAGAAATCGGATGATAGTATAATATATTACATAGAGGGCAAGAATGGTTCTTGCTCTTTATGTGGTATATAAATGTTCGATAGAGAGGGAAATCTATCTGTTGTTCTTTTTCCCATATACAAGATGCGCAGGGATCGCGCAGGAACGGAGGAGTAATGGATAACAATATAGCAAATGCATATCAGAGAAATGCGATCATGACGGCTACGCCGGCGGAGCTTACACTCATGCTTTATGATGGGGCGATCAAGTTTTGCAACATCGGGATGATGGCGATTGAGAAGAAAGAGATTGAGAAAGCGAATACAAATATTAAAAAGGCACAGGCGATCATAACGGAACTCAGAGCGACTTTGGACCATAAATATCCAGTGTGGGAAGATTTTGAGAGAGTGTACGAATATATATATCGTATGCTCGTAGAGGCAAATATTCATAAAGATACTGAGGCTTTGGAAGAGGCATTGAAGCGTATCAGGGAAATGCGTGATACATGGAAAGAAGTGATGCGCAAAAATGCGGAGGCGGCAAAATAGTCGACGGCATAATAACTGATGGCAAAAAGCCGTTTGATAAACAATCGGCTGCAAACTGGATGGAGAAACAGGATAGGATGTGACGGGATGGAGCAGGAGAATAAAAACAGTGTTTATGTAAATATGCTGGTGGATTCATTGAGCAGAAAAAAACGTATCCTCGAATACATTTTGGTAAAAACGAGGGATCAGGAAGTTTTATTAAAGGATGAAGAGATGGACCCGGATACTTTTCAGGCTATCATAGATGAAAAAGGGGAACAGATCGACGAATTGAATAAAATAGACGAGGGATTTGATACGCTGTTTTCCTATGTGGAGAAAGAGATTAAAGAAAACCGCACGGCTTACCGCGCGCAGATCGAGCAGATGCAGCAGTTGATCGGTGAGGTGTCGGAACTCGGCATTCAGATTCAGGCGCTGGAGCATCAGAACAGCGGGCATTTTAAGATTTATCTGGCGAATCAGAGAAAAGCGATCCGGGAATTTCATGTGAATAACAGAACGACTTCCAGCTATTATCAGAATATGGCAAACGCACCAAAGCCGGAGCAGTCGTACTTTTTCAATAAAACGAAATAAAAAAATGAATTTTAAAAAAATTAAAAAATAGGGTTAAGTTTTAAGTGATCACTCCGATATATATAATGTCAAACAGAAAAGACAACAGGTTAATAACTAAAGCAGGTGGTGAATCTCACTGCCGGAACCATGAGTCCATGGACTCGTGGACCGTGGGCCCACAGCGGTGTTTGCCAGCGCTTTAGATATTATAAATCAAAATCAAAAATGTCGGCAGGGAAGCCGATACAAATTTCAAGGAGGAATGTATTATGATCGTACAGCACAATATTACATCAATGAACGCCAACAGACAGTTGGGAATCGTAGGAGGAAATCTTACAAAAGCTACAGAGAAACTGGCAAGTGGTTACAGAGTAAACCGCGCAGCTGATGATGCAGCAGGTCTTGCAATTTCCGAGAAGATGAGAGCACAGGTTCGTGGCTTGAACAGAGCTTCTGACAATGCTCAGGATGGTATTTCTCTTATCCAGACAGCTGAGGGTGCTATGGAGCAGCAGCACGCTATCCTTCAGAGAACTCGTGAACTGGTAGTTCAGGCATCCAACACAGGTACATTAGAGAAGTCAAAAGAGAACGACTTCCAGAAGATTCAGGATGAGATTGACGAACTGAAGGCTGAGTATGAGCGTATCAACACAGATACTGAGTTCAACAAGAAGACTCTGTTGGATGGTAGTTACAGCAAACAGTTCCTGCAGATCGGCGCAAACAGTGGTCAGGGTATCAGCGTAACGATTTCCACGACAGCATGGAGCACGGTTTCTATCACAGCATCTGGTGGTTCTACAAACTCCAGTAAGATCTCGGTAGTAGACAGCATGCTTTCTCAAGTGTCTACGATGCGTTCTAAACTGGGTGCTATCCAGAATCGTTTGGAGTACACTATCAAAGTGGATGACAACACAGCAGAGAACCTGCAGTCAGCAGAGAGCCGCATCCGTGATACAGATATGGCTGATGAGATGACAAGATTCTCCAAGGAGAGCATCCTTCAGCAGGCAGCTACTTCGATGCTTGCTCAGGCAAATCAGGCAAACCAGGGAGTACTTTCACTCTTACAGTAATCATATTTGTAAAGTTTGAGTATACCCGAGTGGGTATGTTTGATGCCGGGTTGACATTTGTGCAAGTCGAAAGTATCCCCGATATAAGTATTTCACTTAACGGGGATACTTTTTTGCTTATTTTGAAAAATTCTGGTGTCGGAGTTCAGGCACTTTTTGAAAGGGGACTGTAAACTGTGAGGGTGCTTATATATGAGTGGAACGCCTATATGCAGAGTGATGTGGAAGAAGTGTTGAAACGAATGGGAATTGTTTTTGAGACATTTTCCTGTGAAATCGGGAAAGAGACAGGAATTGTAGATGAATATTTTATCAGGAATTTTGGGAAAATTTTAAGAACTGGAAATTTTGACGCCGTATTCTCGTTAAATTACTGGAATTCTGTCGCGATCACATGTGATCAGGAACATGTGCCGTACATTGCCTGGGGGTATGATTGTCCGTTATCATTACAAGTATTAGATCGTCTGGATTATCCAACAAGTCATCTGTTTGTTTTTGATAAGTCCCAATACCAGTTTTATAAGGAAAGAGGATTTGAAAATGTTTACCATCTTCCTCTGGCAGTAAATGTAAAGAGATTGGATCAGATTCAGTTGACATCGGAAGAAAAGGAAATTTTCACATCAGAGATTTCATTTGTCGGCAATACGTATGCTTCTGATTATAGCGCCTTACGATGTGTGCTGGACGAGTATGAGAAAGGGTATTTTGAGAGTTTGATCGAGACGCAGTATCGGATTTATGGGGATTATTTTATTGATGATCTGATCCCGGTGGAGTTGTTGGATGAACTGCAGGAGAAGCTAAAAAAGCTGCCGATATTTTTGGGTGCGAGGAAAGCGCCACGGGATGAATTCCGGGGATGGGTTACGATGCTTTTAGCGAGAGAGATTACGAGACGTGAGAGGATTCTGCTGATCTCAACATTGTCGAAACGCCATCCGTTTAAACTGTTTTCTTCACAGGAAGAAAAGATTCTGAAGCATGTGAAATTTTGTGGAACAGTGAGCAGTCACTATGGCATGCCAAAAGTATTTAAGGCGAGTAAGATCAATTTGAACATTACGTACAAGCAGATCATAAAAGGAATGCCGCTGCGTGTGCTGGATATCATGGGAGCGGGAGGATTTTTGCTCAGTAATTACCAGGAGGAACTTGTGGAACACTTCCGGCCCGGCGTGGATTGCGTCGTTTATGAGAGCATAGAAGATGCTGTTGCGAAGGCGGAATATTATCTGGAACATGAAGACGAGAGGAGAGAGATCGCCCATAACGGACATGAGTCTGTGAAGCGTTTCTCCTATGAAAATCAGTTGGACAAGATGTTCCGCATTGTTCTCGGCGATCAGTACCGCCAGTCAAGTTCTTCCAGATAGACCGGCAGAAAGTCGTCGATGGATGACGAGAAAAACACATTTCGAAGCCGGGGATGATTTTTTGTCACATAATCGGCAGCTTCTTTGCTGCTAAAAAGAAATGACATGGTGTAATTTATCCGCATATCAAATGTAAGATCAAAAATTTCAGGCGGATAATTGATATAGTTTACAATGTTTACCGTCAGGTGATTCAAAGATGGAGCAGAGTCCGTGCTTAGCAGATTGTATCCTGCCATATTTACTGAAAGAATAAGCTGGCATGTTTCGGGGGTTGTGCTTTGGATCAGGTTGTCCGTATCGGTATCCGTCTGGATGGGAACTATTTTTGTTTCATAGTTGCATTTTTTTAAGACAGAGGACAGATGGGCTGCCAGAGTTTTTTGCTCATCGCCAAGCATAACATTATAGATTATCGTAATTTGTTTCACGGGTAGACCTCCTAAACGAATATTATATGATTTATTATAACAAACAATGAAAAAAAATGGAAGTCTAAAAATATATCTTTAGTGATGGAGGAAAAGATGAAAGCGTTAGCATGTGTTGACATTGGTAATCCGGAGTGCGGAATATTAGAAGGGTTTCGAAGTGCAGGTCTTGATATGGATGAGATCAGTTTGAATGATCTGAAAGGGAGAAAATGGAAAGAGAAAGAATATTTATTTGTATTTACGGTGAATTTTTCTCCCGAGGTTTCAGCAATCTGTCAGGAGGTATTGATTCCCTATCTTTCTTATATCGTACAATTGCCGGATGAGTCGTTATTTCACCCGTCTATTGCCAATCCCTGCAATTTTATTTTCTGTTTTGATCGTGGAGTCTGCCAGCGGCTCCAACAGGTTGTTCCTGACAGGTGTTTTCATCTGCCTTTGGGGGTACATGCCCAATGGTTTTCGCAGGATGATATGGAAGGAGAGAAGGCAGCGGTATCCTTCGTCGGATCACTGTGCCAGAAAGAGGGCACGTTTGATCAGGCAGAAGGCTTGTCTGAGTATGCACAGGGATATCTGGATGCACTGATCAGGACGCAGGTGCGTATTTATGGATATAACCTGTTGGAAGTGGCATTACCGAAAGATGTTATGAAGGAATTGAATCAGAGTATGCCGTCGGGAAAGATTCCTGATCATAACATGGCTGGGATGGAGTGCGGTTTTATGGCAGAGACGGTTTTGGGAAATAAGGTGACAGGGCTTGAGAGGCAGCGGATTTTGAAGATGATCTCAGAGCAATTTGAAACACATGTTTATACGGAGGGTGAGGTTAGCTGGTTACCGGATGTATGTGTACATGAAATGCCGCAGTCATGGGAAGATCGAAGGGAAATATACCAAAAAAGCCGGATCAATCTGCATCTCACCCATCGGTCTGTTTCATCGGGAGTGCCGCAGGAGGTATTTGAGATCATGGCGGCGGGAGGGTTCGTACTGACAAACTTTCAGCCGGAGATGGCGGAAAATTTTGTGATCGGCGAGCATTTGGAGACATTTGTGAATGAGAAAGAATTATTGGAGAAGATTGCCTATTATCTGGAACATGAAGAGGAACGGGCGGAAATCGCCCGCGCGGGACAGCAGGCGGTGAGAGAGTTCCATTCTTATCGGGAGCGGGCGGTTACGATATTTAATACCGTATTTTCGGACAATGCGTGAGCGAGGAAGGACGAGTGGAAGATGAACGAGCATAAATTTTGTTTTATCATCTGTGCGAATAAGGAAAGGTTTTTGGAAGAGTGTTTATGGTATATCGATCAGTTGCCCGTGCCGGAGGGATATGAATGTGAGTGTAGGGTGATCCGGGATGCGAAATCCATGACGAGCGGTTATAACCGGGTGATGGTGGAATCAGATGCGAAATATAAGATTTACCTGCATCAGGATGTTTTTATCCTGAATCGGAGCCTACTTCAGGATTTATTGGATATTTTTCAGGATCCTGTGATCGGCATGGTTGGCGCAGTGGGAACTTGTGATTTTTCGGCAGGAGCAGATTATACATTAATTTGGGATATAGGGGGGGCCGAAGTCAGTGCGGGTACCAATTCTCATTATCTGATCGGAGAGGATAAAGGAGAAGGAACGGAGAGATTAGCGGATGTAGTATGTATAGATGGTGTTTTGATGGCGACCCAATACGATTTGCCGTGGGAGGAAGAGGCATTTGACGGTTGGGATTTTTATGATATATCACAGTCGGTCAACTTTAAACAGGCTGGCTTCCGGGTTGTCGTTCCCTGGATACGAACGAAGGAAGAAATATGGGTTTATCATGATAAGGGCCGCAGTGTATACGATGCGTGGGAACGTTACCGCAGAGTGTTCTGTAACAAATACCGGGCACTGGGGTATGAGTACAGGGATCAGGGGAGATTGCAGAGAAATGAGGATCTCAGTGATCAGAGGCGTGATATTTTAAAGGTATTTCAGGCAGGAGATTTGGAGAAGACAAATGAACTGTTGAATTGTCTGGGCGAGGATCAGTTGGATCTGCGGTTGTGTTATGTGGCTCTTTTTATATCCATCCGTCAGGAAGAGATTGCGACGATGGGGGAAGCAAGCTATTCCAAAGAAGCTGAATTGGATGATTTTATAGAAGTTTTTGATGAGGTGAAGCATATGTGCCGGCGCATGTATTTCAGTGAGGTACCAGCAGTGAAAGAGGATGCCTGGCAGATCATAAGGGAAATGCTATATCAGGGTAAGATTACGATGAAGATGGTATGGGCAGTCGTTTATGTGTGTGTCGGTGAACCGAATCGTCTTTGGGGAGATGTGATCGGCAAATATGAGGAAGAGATCCGTTCCCTTATCAGGCAGGGCGACATTTTGAAGGCAGAACAGCTGTTATTGCAGCTGGACAAGGACAAGAGAGGAAAAACCGGGAATGTTTTGCTCATCTTAATCGGTATATTTCGCAAGGAACTCGAGAAAAACGTGTCCTCGACTGTATTTGATGTTTCGTTGGATGCGAATGAACTGGTGGAGCATTTTATCCGTGTGAAGCTTTATCTGCGTCGTTTAGAATTTGGGCTGCCAGAACAGACGTGGCTGGAGTTTTATGAGTACGGCAGACAGACGGGCGTTTCGGACTATATGATCCTCTATCTATTGCAAAATAATATATTTTACAAGGAGGAGTGTTGCCGGAATCTGTCAGGATTATTTGCAAAAATGGAAGGGGCGGATTCCCTGCGGGCCAGATTATATCACGGGTTGGCAGAAAAGTAAGACAAAGTTATAAGGAGAACTCAGATGAATCCACAAAAAATCTGTTTTATTATGTGTTCCAATGACAGAATCCAGGCGGATGAATGCCGGTTATATATTGAGCAGCTGTTAATACCGGACGGCTATGAGGTCGAGGTTTTGGTCGTTACCGAGGCAGGGAGCATGACGAGCGGTTACAATGAGGCAATGAATGTTTCGGACGCAAAATATAAAGTATACCTGCATCATGACGTGCTTATTATAAAACCGGATTTTCTGCAAACGATGCTGGCGATTTTTCAGGAGCATCCCGAGGTGGGGATGTTTGGCGTGGTCGGAAATGAGAGTATTGCGGAAGACGGAGGGATGTGGTCAGACGGTACCTGGCGGCGGACGGGAGAAATATTGGTAGACCGGGTTTATGAGAGGGATTATTCGTTTTTTGCGAGAGCAGAAGGAGAGTTTTCGGAAGTGATCACGCTGGATGGTCTTTTGATGGTGACCCAATATGATATACCGTGGCGGGAAGATTTGTTTCAGGGATGGGACTATTATGACGCGTCTCAAAGTGTGGAATTTTGGAAGGCTGGGTATAAAGTAGTCGTACCGTATATGGATATGCCCTGGTGTCTGCACGAAAATGATCTGTTAAATATGGCTGATTATGATAAATGGCGCCGTGTTTTCGTGAGGGAATATAAGGACTACTATAATAAATGGATGGAAGAGCATACTGATCAGAGAGAGACGCCTGTGGATCTTTGTTTGGAAAATGAAAATAAGAAAGTAAACGACCACAAATTCTGCTTTATCATCTGCGCGAATGATGAAACGTATTTGGAAGAGTGCCTGTGGTATATCAACCGTCTTTCCATGCCGGAGGGGTTTGAAAGGGAGACTCTTGTCATCCGGAATGCTTCGTCTATGACAAATGGATATAATCAGGCAATGGGGAAATCAGATGCAAAGTATAAGATTTACCTGCATCAGGATGTGTTCATTGTGAACCGGAATATTCTCGCTTCTTTGCTGAATATATTTCAAGAGGATTCGATCGGGATGGTTGGGGTTCTGGGAAAAAGGGAGTTCTTGCCGGCAGCGGAATACACGGTTACCTGGGATACTGGCGGCGTCGAAGTTTGTAATGCGGTAAAGACATTTTATAATAACTATAATTACGCTTCGGAAGAGGACTATATGGATGTAGTCGCTATTGATGGAATGTTTATGGCTACACAGTATGACCTGGCATGGGATGAGAAAAATTTTGACGGTTGGGATTTTTATGATATATCTCAGTCAGTCAATTTTACGCAGGCAGGATACCGTCTGGCCGTACCGCGTATAAGCAGAGATACCTTATGGTGTTTTCACGATCCCGGACAGAGTGAATACTATGAATGGGATAGATACCGGAATTTATTTTGTCATATACATGCGGACAAGGGCTATGTCTATAAACCGCTGCATTTTGCCCGGTTAAACGAGGATGTGCGTGAAAAGCGCCGAATGGCTAAGGAGTTGTTTGAAGCGGGCGATTATGTAAACACAAATCAGTATTTACAGGGAATGACTGCGGAAAGGATGATGGATACCCAGTGCAGCTATATACAGTTATTCTTTTTGGTGTTGTCGGAAGAACTTTCAGTAATGAACAGTGCTACTTACGTGGAGCCACAGGAACTGTCAGTGTTTATGGAAGAGTGGAACGAAGTTAAGTTTATACTGAGACGAATGTATTATGGGGAAGATCCCGAAGGATTATGGCAGCTCATACAGGAGAAACTTTTAAGCGGAAAGATAACGATGAGGGTAGTGTGTAATGTGATCAAATGTTGTGTCTTTGATTCAACTGGTCTCAGGGAAATAGTATTTGCTCGTTTTCAGGAGTTACTCTCATCACTGATCAGAAAGGGCTGCATAGAAAAAGCAGGGCAGATGATAGATCAGTTGAAAGATGAAGAATGCGGGATCAGAGAAAGACTTTTGCGGAAAGTGATTTCTATATGCCGGTTGGAGCAAAAAAGCGGTATCGAGTATACGATTTTAGATTTTTCTTATGATGCCTCGGAACTGATCCTCCATTATGAAAGAATGGAAGATTATATCAGACGGCTTGAATTTGGACGTTTTGATGTATGCGAGCGGGAACTTTATGAATATATGACCCGAATCGGGGTTTCAGATGTTTTTATAACAGCATTAATTATGGAGGATGTTCCATATCGGAAAAAAGCATATAAAAACTTAGCACATCTTTTTGCGAAAAATGAAGGACAGCATTGTGCGCGGGCTGAATTGTATGCTCGGTTGGCGGATGAAGAGGGAGATGGAATACCGTGCTTAAATGAAAAGAAGTTCTGTTTTATCATATGTACGGATAATGAAGAAGAAGCAAAAGACAGCCGATGGTATGTGGAGAGGATCGTCGTGCCGGAAGGGTATGAAACAGAAATATCTGTGATCCAGGATACTTCGTCTCTGGCAAACGGATACAATCGGGCGATGGCTCAGACGGACGCCAAATACAAAGTTTACCTGCGTGCGGGTGTGCGGGTTGTGAATAGAAATATGATTTCGGACCTGTTGGAACTTTTTGAGGATCCTTCGATTGGGATGGCAGGCGTGCTTGGGCGGAGAGAAATCGCGCCACCGGCAGATGATGAGGAATGGGATGCCGGGACAGCGGAAATATGTCATGGCGTTTCGTCACAGGTACTCCGTTATTCCGAAAAGAGAGAAAGGAAATGGATCAACGTAGCAGAAATTGCCGATATGTTTATAGCGACGCAGTATGATGTTCTCTGGGATGATGATCAGCCACCGTGTAAGGGCATGAAAAACAGGGGATATCGTATCGTGGTTCCCAGTGTGTCGAAAGAGAATAGATGGGTGTTTTACGATGCCAGTCGTTGTGCTGATTGCGTGTGGGACAAGTGCCGGTCGAATGAAGAAATAGGGATGGCGCGTAAAGGTATTTGGGAAATTTTTGTGGAGAGTGATTTTGAACAGGTGAATGAGCGTCTGAAGCAGTTAGGAGAAGATCATTTAGATGAAAAATTGTCGTTGACAGCGCTGTTTTTACTCACAAGACAGGAGGAAATAAGAAAAACAGGGAAGACTTTATGGCCGGATCCAAATGCCTTTGAAACCTTTCGAGTGAGATATGAGAAGTTAATAAGTTTGCTCCGTAGGATGTATTTTACTTCGGACGGTGCGGCGTGGGAGGAAATTTGGGCAGATATTTTTAGCGGAAGTATAACGTTGAAAATGATGCAGGTCACGTCAATGGTCTGTGTCGGGAACCCGAAAAAATTGTGGTATCAGCTGCTTTCCTGTTTAGAGAAAAGTATTCAATCCCTGCTGAGGCAGGGAGAGATCCGGCAGGTGGAAGAGTTGTTGCTGCAGCTGGATGGAGAGGCGCGTGGGAAATTGGGAAACATCGTGCTGCGGATGATTCAGGTATTTTACAGTGAGGCAAAAAAGGAGATAACGCCAACCGTACTTGACCTGACGTTGGATATGGATGAACTGGCGGCACATTATGTTCATTTGAAGTATTATTTAAGGAGATTGGAATTTTCATTACCTGAAACGTACTGGCAGGAGGTTTACGACTATATCGTGAGGACTAACGTGTCAGATTACCTGATGTTTCATATACTTCAAAATGATATCTTCCATAAAAAAATGTTTTGCCTGAATATGGCGGAGATGTTTGCAAAGTATGAAGGAGAGCAGTCCGTGCGGGCACAGCTGTATCTGCAGTTGGCAGGGAGTGAGGCATAGAGGAGGGCGTTGCAAGTGGACGAGAATAAGATTTGTTTTATCATGTGTTCCAATGATGAATTTCAGGCAAGGGAATGTCAGATTTATCTGGAACAGCTTCTTGTGCCGGATGGATACGAGGTGGAGGTACTGGTCGTCGGTGAGGCAGGGAGTATGACGAGTGGGTACAATGAGGCGATGGGAGCTACAGACGCCAAATATAAAATATACCTTCATCACGATGTGCTGATCATAAAACCGGATGTTTTATTTGACATATTAGCCCTGTTTCAAAAATATCCGGAAGTGGGCATGCTGGGCGTGGCAGGAAATAAGAGTATTGCGCAGGATGGCGGTATGTGGTCGGATGGGACCTGGCGCCGGACCGGGGAACTGTTAAATGACCGGATATATGAAAAGAGTTACTGCCTGTTTGAGAGAGCAGAAAGTGAGTATGCGGAAGTGATCGCATTGGACGGGCTTTTGATGGCAACCCAGTACGATCTGCCGTGGCGCGAGGATTTGTTTCAGGGGTGGGATTTTTATGACGCATCTCAGAGTGTAGAGTTCTGGAAAGCTGGATATAAGGTGGTTGTACCGCACATGGAAACTCCCTGGTGTCTGCATGAAAATGATGTTCTGAATCTGTCGCAGTATGAGAGGTGGAGAGATACATTTGTGGACGAATATGAGAGTTATTACCGGGAATGGATGAAGGAACATCCGACGGTACGCTGATAGTTAGGAATTTGTGCATATAACGAAGAAAGGAGGATGGATCATGCAGGCAATCATTTTGGCAGCGGGGATGGGAAAACGTTTAAAGGATCTGACCGAGCACAATACAAAGTGCATGGTCGAGGTAAATGGTGTTTCTCTGATCGACCGTATGCTCCACCAGCTGGAGCGGCGGAAGCTGTCAAGGATCGTCATTGTGGTTGGCTATGAGGGAGAGAAGCTTATGAGGTATATTGATTCTCTCGGTATCCGGACTCCGGTGGTATATGTAAAAAATCCGATTTTTGATAAAACGAATAATATTTATTCCCTTGCATTGGCGAAAGAATATCTGTGCCGGGAGGATACGCTTCTTTTGGAATCCGATCTGATATTTGATGATGCTGTTATCGATACCCTGTTAAGTGATCCGAGGGAGACACTGGCACTGGTCGATAAGTATGAAAGCTGGATGGACGGGACTTGTGTTAAGTTAGGAGAAGATGACAGTATTCAGGTGTTTGTGCCGGGTAAGAAATTTGTATTTGATGAGTGCAGGGAATATTATAAGACGGTTAATTTATATAAATTCAGCCGGGAGTTTTCGCTAAATTATTACGTCCCGTTTTTGGACGCCTATTCCAAAGCGTTGGGAAATAATGAGTACTATGAACAGGTGCTCCGCGTATTGACGATGTTGGATGAGCCGCCGATCAAGGCGAAACGTCTGGATGGTCAGAAATGGTACGAGATTGATGATGTTCAGGATTTGGATATCGCGTCCTCGCTGTTTGCTGAAGATGATAAGCGATATTTTGTAACACGTGATAGAAAAGGCGGGTATTGGAGATATCCGAAAATGATCGATTTTACGAATGCTTCCAATCCGTTTTATCCGCCGTCCCAAATGTTGGATGAACTGAAAGCGAATACGGAAACGCTTGTGGGAAATGATCCGTCGGGAGATGATACGAGTGATCTGCTGGCGGCGAAAAACTTTTCAATCCGAAAGGAACAGATCGTTGTGGGAAATGGTCTCACGGAGTTGATCCGGAGTCTGAAAGAAAATCAGGAAGAACCAATATTAACGTTGTCAAATCCGGATGAGATTTCCGGAAATTATATATCGAAAGAGAACATGAAACAGTTGATCCAGTGGACAAAAGAGAAGGAAATACTTATGCTGGTAGATGAGTCATCGGTGGATTATGCGGATGAAGCAGATGCTTCGCTGCTCACGCCGGATATGCTGAAAGAAAATCCACATCTTTTTGTGGCAAAGGATCTTTCAAAATCTTTTGGAATACCGGGGTTACGGCTTGGCGTTCTGGCGTCCGGGGATATATCGACGATGAAGAGGATCAAGCAAGATATGCCGAAATGGCGTATTAATTCTTTTGCGGAGTTCTACTTGCAAATAGCAGAAAAATACAAAGGGGATTATGCCGATTCGCTTTGCCGCTTTCGTGAGGAACGGGCAAGATTTACAGGGAAACTCGCTCGTATTGATGGGGTTCAGGTCGTTTCATCTCAGTCCGATTTTATCATCTTCGCCCTGCAAAAAAGGACAGGTTTGTCGTCAGATGAGATGGTAAAACAGCTTTTGCAGAAGGATAACCTGCTTGTTTGTGATTATTCAGAGGTTATAGGGGACAAAGAGGCTTCGCTGATCAAAGCGGCGATACGGAGTCCGGAGGACAATGACCGGCTGGTGGCGGCATTGGAATGGGAACTTAGTTTGGAGGACAGACAATGAAGGGGAAGATAATAGAAGCCATTCAGAGTGGACAGTGTGAGCAGGCAGCCGCCTGTCTGGAACAATATAAGGCGGTGCAGCCAAATGATTTTGAGATCTTTTCGCTCGACATTTCGATCTGTCTTATGAAGGAAGAGTATGACAGGGCACTTAGCATTTCTGGTGAAGCTGTTGTTACCAATCCATTTGAGATCGAGGCGAATTATAATCACGCTTATTGTCTTGAACGGAACGATCATGTGTCGGAAGCTTATGACTATTATTTGAGGGTTATATTTTTAGAAGATTACTATCATATGTTTCCAGTTGATAAAGAAGAGTTGAGGGGTAAATTGGCAGCACTTTCCGAGCGGATCAGGGAAATGGAAGGTGAGGATAAGCTGGTTTCATTGGACCTGGCATATCAGTATATGATCCACGATCCATTTAAACATAACGATGGTGAATTGATCGGGGAGGTTATTACAGACTTTTGGGGACAGCGTTATTATGTCGGCAGGGAAAATGGCTGGTTTGAATCTCTCTATGCCCCGGAGAGGAATCGAGATGCCCATACGACTAAATGTGAGATGTTTCCGATTGAAGATGAGGGAACAGAATACCGTCTGAATGTACCGGGAAAAGAAATGCTTGTGCCGGTAGCGATCGATTGCGATCTTCAGTGTGAGAGCGCTAATACGATGTTTGAGACAAAGACTTCAAACAAGAAATATTATCTGCCGATGGCGACTGGAAAATACTGCTATCTTCCGGTGAAAGACAGGGCGCATTTTTTGACACGTCTGCCTGCTATATTTGGGAAGCCGATCCCATTGAGAAAGCAGACGGATGAAACACGGAAAAAGCTGGTACTGAACATCTTTTTGGACAGCTTGAATTATAAGGCGGTAAAGGGTGAGAAATTAAAGGATCTTATGCCGAATACATACCACTTTTTTAAGAAGGGGATGATCTGTGAACAGTATTATTCCTGTTCAGAGTATACGAATCCAAGCATGGCGACCTACTGGACGGGGCGCTACCCTTCGCAGCATATGAATCTAGATGAGATGTTCCGCTGGAATTTTATGGGGGCGGGGAAGGTGCTGACCGATTATTTCAAGGATGCGGGATATGTGACGGCAAGGATCAGCGGGAATGACAGCGCAACGCCTTTGCAGGGGTACATAAAAAATATGGATCGGTTTGTATTTCAGGATTCCCCGCAAGGTTTGACGGTAAAAGAAATCGTGGGCGACGCGGTAGAACATCTGGATACATTTCATGAAACCAGTCAGTTCCTCTGGCTTGATATTCAGGATCTTCATCAGGTGTCCAGTGGATTTGTGCGTTCCCTTGATGTTCAGGCGGGAGTGCCTTTTGTAAAAAGAATAGCAGACAATACGATCAAGTCTACGATCCAGCAGAGTTACAGCCCGAACAGGATCTGTATTTTTGAACAGGAACTGCGGCATATTGATCTGTATTTGGGACTGCTGTATCACTATATAGAAACGCACTATACTGAAGATGAAATTTTGGTTTCCCTTTTTTCAGATCATGGAACGGCGTTTCTCGTCAGTGACGATCAGCCGTTTATGTCTCATGAGAGGACAAATATACCATTGTTGATCCGATCGGCAGGTGTTCCTGCAGGTTATTGTGATGAGGTAATGCAGGCGACGGATTATGCGGGTATTATTTGTAAGCTGGCGGGAGTCTCATATGATTATGAGGGGACGGACGCGGCTCTTCCGCATGTGTTTGGCGGCGAACAGGAACGGGAATTTGCGTTTACCCAAAGCCTGTTTGTGGGGGATCCCTATCAGGCAGCGTTTCATGGAAGAGATTTTCATGTTTATTATAAAACGGAGCAGGCGATGGAAAAGGCGTTCCGTGTTGATGTGGGAAAAAGGAAGATTTGGGCAGTCGATGATAAAGGGCGGAATATATCGGCGCATGTGAATCTGAAACAGTATGAAGAGTATCTGTTGGAGAGGATCGGTCATTTGATCCGCTATTCGTGAGCCTGGAAAGAAAGGAAGTAACAAAGATGCAGAATGAGTATAAAGAGATCATACAAGGGATGCAGCAAAATCCACTGCATTATGAATGGTATGGTTTGCTCGGGCGTTATTATGCGGAGCAGGGACAAAGTAACCTGGCTTATTTATGTTATGAACAGGGGATCCATTTCTGTAATGAGCGGGAAGAGAAGCAGAGTTTAGAGAAAGAGTTGGAACGTGCAGCCAGTCAGCCGGATTTTAGTGTAAACCCAGTATCCATAGTGATTTTGGCGCAGGATGATGTTTCGGTACTGCGAGAAGCATTAGATAGTATACAAGAACAGCAGTCAGGGACACTGTATGAGATCGTGGTGGTTTGCCAACCGTCCTTTAGGTATGTGTACGAGCAAGCTGAAAAATGCGAGAGAGCCAGGTTTATATGTTCGGAGAGTAAGAAGGAAAGTTTTGGAGAGGGGATCAATACCGGAATAAAAAATACAAAAATCCATAATGACATTTATTTGATGAGCAGTGACGCTGTATTGCTGCCAAATACGTTATTTTGGCTTCGTATGAGCCTGTATGAAAGACAAACGATCGGCGCTGCTGGTGGGATCTCCAATGTAGGTGACAAACTGCAGAGGTTTGAGCCCCCCTGCAAAACGATGGAGGAGTATATAGCCGCTTCAGAAAATTTAAATATACCAGATGACTTTGCACATGAAAACAGATTGTGGCTGGATTCCTTTTCTCTGTTGATCAAGAGAAGTGCGCTGGACCGAGTCGGCCTTTTTGAAACAGATCAGACATGCTGGTATTCCTGTATCGATTATGGTATGAAGCTGGCGGGAGCTGGCCGTGAAGCTG
This sequence comes from uncultured Eubacterium sp., assembly GCA_910584065.1. Taxonomy (GTDB): domain Bacteria; phylum Bacillota; class Clostridia; order Lachnospirales; family Lachnospiraceae; genus Eubacterium_F. Next base: position 2,232 of record CAJTZN010000021.1, on the reverse strand, counting down.
TGCTGTGTTATAATTCTTTTATTTGGCGCCGGGGTAAGGAGCATATTCAGTATGATCCGGATGATTTTGATCGGTTAAAAGATAGATGGGGGTTTTCTGTTCCCTATTATTTTGCCAGCCGGTTGGATATTGTGGAAAAGATCCACCATGAACAACAGGAGGAAATTTGGGTCCTGGAAGTGGGGTGTGGTTGTGGTACTACGTTATCTGCAATCCGGTGCCAATATCCAAACGCTCATGTTTACGGGATAGAATTGATGGAACATGTGGCAGCATACGGAAAATATATGGCAGATATCGTCGTCGGGGATATTGAAACAATGGAAATCCCGTATGAGAAGAATATGTTTGATTATATTATCTTTGCGGATGTTTTGGAGCATCTTCGCCGTCCGGAACAGGTTCTTGAACGAATGAAGCATTTTCTGAAACAGGATGGCACTATTTTGGCGAGTATACCTAATTTGATGAATATTGAGATCGTCATAAATCTCTTAAAGGGTAATTTTACTTATCGGGATGCGGGGTTATTAGACCGCACCCACATTCATCTATTTACATTACGTGAAATCCAAAAGATGCTTCAGGATACCGGATACGTGGTGAAAGCAGTGCAGAAAAATGATCACAGGGAGGGCTTTTTGGAAGACAGTCCTGAAAACAGGAGAATGATAGAAGCCTTGTTTCAGATTGAGGGAATTGCGGATTGGAAGGAATTTGATGCGTACCAGTATTTGGTTGAGGCAGCATTATGTGTTTGAGTGAGGACCATATGAAGACATTACTAATTGGCCGTATGGCAAAAATGGAAGAACTGTATATATGGCTGAATCGTTCCGAAGAGGTTTTTGAATTGGAGCTGGTCCTGTCTGAGGATCAAACTAGTTCGGATTACTTTACATGTGAGATCATACCGGTTTTGGATATCGAAAGGATTAATCCCTGTTATGACGTTGTTTTTCTGTGCTGCGAGAAGAACATGTATGAAACGTATATCGGCATTTTGGGAAAACTCGGGTTTTCTGCTGAAAAGATCAAAGTTGATTTTGAGGTAACGGATTATCTGCCTCCCCATATGAAAATGGAGTATTATGCGGAGAAAATAAAACGGGAGCATTGCAATTGCTATGAGATTGCAAATGTTGAGATTGGTGATTTTTCATACGGCTATCCAGATATTCAGCAATATGGAGGGAAATTGAAAATAGGAAAATTCTGTTCTTTTGCACCTGATGTGAAGATCATGCTGGGAGGAGAACACCGGACCGACTGGTGCTCTGCCTATCCTTTTAATGCTTTTATGTCAGAGTTTTTCTATATAGATGGACATCCGTATTCCAAAGGCGATATAACGATCGGCAATGACGTGTGGATTGGAAGCGGTGTGACGATCATGTCAGGTGTTACGATCGGAGATGGGAGTGTGATAGCTGCAAATGCCTGTGTGACCAAGGATGTAGAGCCATATACGATCGTGGGAGGGATACCGGCGAAACCGATCAGAAAGAGATTTTCTGATGAGGAGGTCAGACAGCTGCTTCAGATCAGATGGTGGGATTGGAAATGGGAGGAAATCTGGCAGGTGATTCCTGTTTTGCAAAGTGGATCATTAAAAGACTTGTTTGATTTTTATGAGGTAAGAAAACAGGAGTGTTAGCACATTCTTGACGTTAATTTAGAAGAATGTTATACTTTAATCAGTTTTTTGCATGAACTACCGAGGGAGGACGTTGTATGCAGGTTGTGAAATATACATTCCAGCAGCATGGGGATGAGAGGGGCCAGCTGGTTGCGTTGGAAGAGTTAAAAGATATTCCATTTGAAATTAAAAGGGTTTATTATGTGTACGATACACAGGAAGGAGTGCGCCGGGGATATCACGCCCATAAAAGTCTGGAGCAGATTTTAATATGCATACATGGTTCATGTAAAATTTTATTAGATAATGGAAGTGAAAGAAAAAAAGTTTTTTTGGAAAAACCGTATGAAGGATTATATGTGCCATGTGATATGTGGAGGGAGATGTATGATTTTTCAGAAGATGCGGTATTGATGGTCCTGGCTTCGGATTATTATGACGAAGGGGATTATATCCGGGATTATCAGGAATTTGTCGAACATGTAAGGGCAGGCAGCGGAATAGAGGAACAAAAACATTCAGGACGAGCGGAGGAGATGTGAGAATGGAGCGTATTGAGAAATTAAACCGGTTTTATCAGGAGAAATTATCCA
>CAJTZN010000020.1 GCA_910584065.1 uncultured Eubacterium sp. | reverse complement strand
TCTTGGATTATGCTATGTTAAATGTAGCAACTTATCTAACTAAATGACATTGAATTTTTTATTCTTATCTAACTGTCTTAAAATATTGTGGTCCACTATGTTCACCTCTTAAAATGGATGAGAAGCCAAAACCCCTCATCCATTTTCTTCTATTCCGCTCCGGGTCAATCCTCCTCGAACGATTCCACTTCCCATTCCAAGATCTTTCCACTCACGGCGTCTATTTCAAAATCGTATTCCTTTCCCTCATAAAAGATCGAACCCTCGTAAATCTCTTTTCCGTCATCCCACTCACTGTGGATGCTGACATCGGATTCTTTTGCTCCCTTCACCCGCTCCAGAGCGATCTTCGCCGCTTTCTCTTTCGAAATCTTTTTGCTTGATGACGTGTCCGACGATCCATCCGACGGCTCGGATGTGCTGTCGCCATCCGTCAGCTGTCCGTCGTCCGACGCGCCGGGTTTGGCCGAGGTTTCACCAGCGTTCGTGTCATCTCCATCGTCCAGTGTCCCGCCATTCATTCCATCATTTTCATCTGCATCCGTTGCCACCGGCGCCTCAGACACCTCGGCCGCTTCCGTCGCTGCCGGTGAAGCTGTGGCCACAGGCGCCTGATCCGACTGGCCGCTCCCACATCCGGCTGCCAGTACGGAAATCAAAAGACTGATCCCACAAAGTAATGCTGTTTTCCTTTTCATCGTAGTCCTCCATTTCTAAACGTTATTGACTTCATGCCTTTCACCTTTTAGTATACCAGATATCAAGCGTTTTATGACATAACGATCATTTAACCGCCACTTTCTTCGTATTCGACATTTTGCTGTATACCGTAGTCGTCTTACCACCTGTGTTTGTTTTCTGATATGCTTTTACATACAGATATGTCGTCGCGTGCTTCGTCAGCTTCAACGTGAGTTTACACGTCTTTTTCCCGACGCTCTTTACTTTCTTAAATTTGATCTTCTTTGCCTTTTTCGCCTTCGTTCCCTTTTTCACCACTTTTTTATAAATGACATATCCGCCTGCGTTTTTATTTTTTGTCCAGGAGATTGTCACCTGATTCCCCTTTTTATTCTTTTTCGCCTTCGTCAGCTTGACAGGTGAAACCGTAATGTTCGGGGCCGCGGTTACGGCCGGATCCGGGGCGGGTGTTACCACTGCTGGTATATCGGGCGCCGGTGTCACACCGGCCAGCGCTTTTGCACTTGCGTTGTTCGTTTTCGCCAGTGCCTGCAGCGTGGAGCCGCCGACATTCGCGAAGGCGTTTGGCGCGATCGTCACTTTTTCATTAATGGTGATCTCTTTTATATTGCTCGCGTTCTTAAACGCGTCTTCTTCTATTTTCGTCAGTGTTTCCGGCAGTTTAACCGTTTCCAGGTTTCCGCAGCCCTCAAACGTTCCCTTCTCCACTTCCGACAATCCGTCAGAAAAGTTCACACTGTGGATGCCGGCATTCTGAAAGGCAAATTCTCCCAGCGTATACGGCGTGGATGACTCCACCGTTACATCCAGTATATTTCCGCAGTTCGCGAACGCGCGGTCCCCAATTGAGGAAACCGTTCCCCGGATCGTGACATAGTGGATTCCACTGTTTTCAAATACACCGGATCCAACTTCATTGATATTTCCCTTCTCGTTCACGATAAACCCATTGATATTACCTGTCCCCTGGAACGCATCCGCCCCCAGCGTTCCGATCGATCCGTCTACCGTAAAATTATGGATGCCGCTATTCTTAAACGCGCATTCACCAATCTCTGTGATCACCGCGCCTTCCTTCACCACGACTTCCAGCAGATTTCCCGTATTTTCAAAGGCATTGGCGCCAATGACAAGGTTTGCGCTGTTAAACGTGATATTTTTTACCGGAGAATTATAAAAGGCCCGGTATCCGATGCTCGTCAGGCAGGTCGGCAGCGACTCGGCCGCCACAGCCGATCCGGTTTCCACGGTCGGCACTTTTTCAAGGATCAGTTCCGCCCCGGCAGACTCCACCTCGGCAAATTCCCCCGTCGGCGTATAGGTGTAACTGGCCACATTGTCCACCGCATACGAAGAAAAGGCTTCCTCACCGATGATCTCCAGCGTATCCGGCAGATACAGGTTATGGATATTCGTTCCCGCGTTCGCAAATGCCCTCTTGCCGACCGCGCGCACCTTCTGCCCGCGGACAGCCGCTGGTACGACAATATCCGTCATATTCGGCCCGGACGCAGGCGGCCGGAAGTCCGTGACCGTCAGAACGCCGTCTATGTATTCTGTTACAAAAAGAGTTTCGTCGCTGATGTCCAGTGACGTTTTTTCTTCTGCGGATGCCTGCTTACCCTGAAACAGCATAGCTGCTGCTGTAAAAAGGATAAACAGGACAACAGGCATCATGATTTTTTTCGCTTGGCTTAACATATTTTTCCCTCCTGAGATCTATGATCTTGCTATGATCGTGTTTTTGCTGCCATTTCACTAACAATGATTTTACCATACCTTTCTTTTTCTGACAACTTGAATACTCATATTTCTTTTGTTGTTTTCGGAAATAATTTATGGTATACTAAAAATGCGGGAACAAGGAAGTAGTTGCATGCGTAATGACCAACGAAACATGTTTCCCTATTGGTATTGGCAGCACGGACTGCACGATGCCCGGATAACAGATGCTGAAAAATATGATTTCCCCACTGATTACAACATATATCACGGAAAGAAAAGCAATGCGTATAAAAATCTTTTAAGACTACGGATCGACGCTTCACACGCACTTTATGATACAACCGTCACCGAAATCCGTTTTTTTAATTACGAAATCCTTTCCGGCGATATAGATTGGCAGAAACATAGGGATATATGGTGGCTCGGAGATATATTGACGAAAAGCGGAACCGGGTATTTACTGGAAATTGATCTGCAGATTCTGGACGCCGCTCCGGAAAAGATCAGCCTATTGATCCAATTTGACTTTGCAGAAGTCAAAAAGAAATAAATTCAGGAAGGGGATTAACATGGAAGTATCTGCATATAAAAAAAATTTACTGATCATAGAAAACGACAAAATGCTCTGTCAGGAATTTCATTCAATCGTATCAGATATTTATCACTTGATCAAAATACCGGATATTGTTGAAGTAATTCCTTATTTATCAGAACATAAAGATGATATTTCAGCAGTTTTATATAACATCCATAATTTTTCCGCTGAAGATGAGGAATTTCTGAATGAAATGAATGAAGATATCCGATTTTCCTCCATCCCGGTACTGCTGATCACAGGAGAGCAGGAGTCTGACGCGGAGACGAAAATGCTCACGCTGGGGGCGATGGATTGTATACATAAACCCTTCCACCGGGAAGCTGTGAAAAAACGGATCGAGAATGCGATCCAGCTGGCTGATTCCATGTCCTATCAGGATGTCGAACGAATGCTCAAGGATCTCCCATCCAATATTTATCTGAAAGACGCAGAATGCCGCTATATATTCTGCACCCATTACTGGCATCATCTGGATAGAAGCGCTGATCCGAATTGGACGATCCGCGGGAAAACAGACGTGGAAATCCGCAAGGATAAAGAAAATGCCGCTGAAGCGATGAAAGCCGATATGAATGTCATCAAAACAGGAAAAGGGACATCCTATACGATTGAAATCAACACGGACGGAGTGCAGGAATATTTTGAAGTGATAAAAGAACCTTATCGAAATGAACAGGGAAAAATAACCGGTATCATCGGCCTGATCAATCAAGTGACCGAGTACGAACAAATGAAAAGAAAACTGCAGGAAATCGTAAGGACTGACGAACTGACCGGTCTTTTCAGCCGTTACTATTTTGACGAATATCTACATAACATCCAAAAGAAAGAATTATTTCCAATCTGCGTGATTTCCGCAGACTGTGACGGATTGAAAAAGATCAATGATACTTACGGACATTTGGTGGGAGACGAATATATCAGGATGACATCTCTCCTGTTCCGCATGGTGATTCCGGAAAATGGCGCGGTGTTCCGCACCGGCGGCGATGAATTTATCATCCTGCTGCCGTCCACATCAGAGAAAACCGCGCAGGGTTATATGGACCAGATGCGGGAAAAAGAAAAGCTATTCCAGATCAGAGGGCAAAAACTAAGCGTCTCCCTTGGCATGAGCAGCATTAAAAGCAGTGCGGATTCCGCCGCCGAGTGTATTGCGACATCCGATATGAATATGTATACGGAAAAGAGGAGGAAGAAGAAAAACAGACGGAGTTGAGCGGGGATTTGATAACAATAAAACAAGAGAATCCATTAATAAAAACCAATGTTGTGGATGAATAGAATAGAGGAATGACCTCTTATCTTGGGGCATAACATAGCAGGGGGAAAGGAGCAGAGAATACATCACACAATCAGTGATCAATTCTCTGCTTTGATAGTAAAATGGAAGTTTGTTTTAAAAAAACTAGGCTTGCATTTAATCTCGTTCTTCGAAGCATTATTCAAACATTACTTAAGCTAAGTATTTCCCATTATTAGCATAGTCATAAAGTAATCTTGTTACTGTTGACAAAATTTCAGAAACTTTAGTTTCCCAATTAGAAAATTCTTCTGTTGTTACCCCTGAGCGAAAATTTCCATGAGCTATAGAGTTTCTTCGATTTACCAATGCATCAATATCACTTTGACAACCATCAAATAAATTTATGGGTAATCCTACTTTATATAAATTCTTCTGCAACACTATGTACCATAAATTAGATTCCGTGTCTATTATTTGATCATCAATATTTAATTCCTGTTCCTTAAAATCTTCAACCTTTTCCATAAAATCAACCCGACGATATAAACGATGTAAGCGGGCATCATCTGGCAATTCTTTACGAAAAAATTCGCATTTTCTATCCAAATTTTCATAAGCGACAAATTCTTTATGCATACTTGCTACCATCAAGCCCATATTTACATCTTTGCGATTTAATCCTAGTGAGTTTATATACTGCACATACGTCTGCAAACAAATTTTTATATATCCTTCCAGATGTGAATACAGTATTAATACCAAACTTTTTCTATACTTATTTTTGTCTTCTTCTGCAATCTCGTTTAATTGATTCTTGAAAAAGGCAAGTTCCTCTTGTCTCCATGCCAACTCTACTTCAAGAGCCGCCCTCAATTCATCTGCCGTCAAGAATCCTGCTCACTCCTTCCATAAACAGCTTTATCCGTGTTTTTACTCCATTGACACTTCCTGTCTTATATGATTGAAGTTCTGCTCCATATTTGATTTGATTAATAACCTCGATAATTGTATCAGCACAATTACACGATATTATTTGTTCTATTAAAGACGCAATCGAAATTGCAATACCATCAAAATAGTATAGCACAAATTCATTTTTTATAGTTCCATTAGCTGTTCTTCCCGAAAAAGCCTCCTCGCCCCAATTTTTATTTATAAATTTGAAAGTCTGTTCAAAAATATTTTTTTCTTTTTGGTAATCAAATTGAATTTCTTCTGTCGTGATTTTTTCTAAATATCGTGTTAAATATTCCGTTACAGGATATTTATAGTTTTCTATATCATTCTTAATAGCAAAAAATCTTAAAACAAGTTCTTGATCATATTTTGTTTTTCTTTTATCTGATGCAACTCTATTAATTACAGACTTAAAGTCTTCATTTTTACTACATTCTTCCAGAAAATCAATTCCTTTTGAACCTAATAATCTAATTGTACAATTCCGTATCTCTTGTGCAGATAAAATTTCGCCTCCTGTATTCAATCGTTTAAACATATGGTATTTTAGAGAAATCTCGCTCTCTTTCTTAATAACTTCCATACGAACAAAACTTCTTTTTATTTTTATCTGCAAAGTCTTTGGTAAGTTATCAAATGTTAATCCATTTAAATCCTTAACAATGTCGCATCCATGCAATTCTAAAAAATTATCCTCTGTTTCACCTAAACGTTCTCCCCTAAAATGCAAATAACTAGATATTCTTTGCAACCCATCAATTAGCTCATAAACTCCATCGTCCGTTTCTATAACAAAAATTGGCGGAACAGGCATTTCTAAGATTAACGATTCTACAAAACGTGACTGCTTTTCCTCTTCCCATCTAAAGAGTCTTTGATAGTCAGGAGAAATAGTCAATTCCTTATTTTTATACATGTCATACAGTTCATTAAATGAAACATCTAAACTTTTTGTCCTAATTTTTATAATTTGACTATCTACATTTTCAATTAAATTTTCTATTGCCATACTTTCCCTCTCTGTTTACAATTTTTCACTTCATGTAACTATATCTCTATTATAGCAAAATTTACGAAATTAACAACACTTTTTTATCTTTTTATGCAATAGAGTACATTATTGAGGGCAGATGTATAAAACCCTTACCCCTTCATTTCAACACTCGCATGGTCGCGTAAATCAAGAACAAAACAATACCTACTGCGTAACAAACTCCATAATAAATTGAGGGCGCAAGGACTGACACGCAGCCGAAACAGCAGGGCACATAAGGAAAATGCGCTCGTTGAGCGCACGAAAAGACGGTACGGCCCTTACAATCGGAGCTATACCGCCTAATCTGAAAATACTTCCTCATCACCCAAACCCTTGGACTTCCGAGGGTTTTTCGTAACTTTTTGAAATTGTACTGCAATTATCTCTTCGAGAACTGCGATGCCCTACGCGCCTTCTTCAAGCCGTATTTCTTACGCTCTTTCATACGCGGGTCGCGGGTAAGGAATCCCGCTTTCTTCAAAGTAGGTCTGAGATCAAGGTCATAACGGTTCAATGCCCTTGCGATGCCGTGACGGATCGCTCCCGCCTGTCCGGTAAACCCACCGCCCTTTACATTGACAAGGATGTCAAATTTGTCCGCCGTATTCGTTGCTTCCAACGGCTGGCGCACGATGATCTTCAATGTCTCAAGACCAAAATAATCATCCATGTCTTTTTTATTTATCGTAATTTTACCGCTGCCCGGCATAAGATATACGCGCGCAACGCTTGATTTTCTTCTTCCCGTTCCATAATATCTTTCACTAGCCAATGTCATTTTCTCCTTTCAAAGCTCTCTAAATTTCCAATGCTTCCGGCTTCTGTGCAGCATGTTTGTGTTCCGGTCCAGCGTACACAAACAACTTTTTCAGCATCTGTCTTCCCAAAGGTCCTTTGGGAAGCATGCCCTTTACTGCATGAGTAATAACATACTCCGGCTTCTTGTTTAACATTTCCTGTAACGTAGCTTCTTTCATGCCGCCGACATATTCTGAATGATGATAATAAATCTTCTGATTCAGTTTTTTACCTGTCGTAACAACCTTTTCTGCATTTACAACAATTACATAATCGCCTGTGTCAATGTGCGGTGTATAGATCGGCTTTTTCTTGCCTCTTAAAATGCTTGCAATCTCGGATGCCATACGACCAAGCGTCTTTCCTTCGGCATCAACGACATACCACTTTCTTTCCACATCGGATGGACTTGCCATATAACTTTTCATCCTGGAAACCTCCTAAAAAATATCATTTACTTTGTCCTTGCGAATTCAAAGAAATCTGTCTGCAATGTCCGGAACAGACGATTCCACAAAAAAATACCGTTGCTCTGGCTGCCGGGGCAGGCAATCCAAAGAACTGTGTATTTTCACGTCACAGTATCATATTATATTACATGTTTTTCACCTTGTCAATATCAAATCAGGAAATTTCTAACTGTCTGCCATGTCACCGTCGATCGTCACAACCGATCACTCTTACAGCAAAAACTAGAGCTGGATTTTCCTGACCGGATGCCGCAGCACCGTCCGGAGTCTGCTTACGTCACATCTGCGCGGATCTGAAAGATAGATTTCGTGATGGCGGCGGACCTCTGTAAAATCCAGCTCATACCCCTCCTGTTCCATATATGTATTCATCGCTGCAACCGTTTTCGGCTCGTCGTCATAAGAACCGATGTGCATACACTGTACGCATTCGCCCTCGTTATAGGAAAAGAACTCCACATTTCCGAAATCCATGTTTTTCTTTTCCGACGCTTCCGCCACCGCCCAGTCAAAATCCTCCCTTGTAACAAAATCCGGCAGACGGATCATCGAAATAAACTGAAGATCCTCTTTATGGGCATAATCCATTTCCTCGACGCCTTCCTGCCACCAGAGCCCCTCTAACGGCGGTACGACATACTGAAAAAATCCATCGATCTTATGCTCCCCCTTATAACTCATGCGGATTGTGAACGCAACCGCATAAAGAAGTCCAATCCCCGCCTTATACTCCCCTTTTTCATCGTTGGGATCTCCCTTCCCCCGGACTGCTATGTAGTGCATGGGCGGCACGGTTACTATACCAGGCTTTTTCGGCGGCAGATAAAACTCTTTGTATTCCTTTTTAAAATCAAAAGCCATTGATTCCTCTCCCTTCTTTTTTCAAATGTTTCCTCCCCCGAATTACCAGAAGGCGGCGGTAAGGCCATCCTCTCCTTATTCAATCTTACCGCCAGAACTTATTTTATTACAATTCTTTTGCATGTTTTCTGCACATCCCGAGTTTTGCAAAAACTCGCCAATAAGTGCGTCAGCACTTATTTTATCACAACAGGGGGCAGAACACAAGAAATGCTAGTGCCTATCCCGCCCGGGACGCTCCGGATACCCGTTCCCCTGCGCGTCTACCGCCGGATCTTTTTCAGATCCGCTCCCGGATCTGTTTTCTTTCTTTTCCGGGCGGCTTGCCTCCCATACACCATCTGGAATTGTCCGCACCGGCCGTTCCTGTCTTGACTCTTTCATCGTCATCTTCCTTCCTATAATGTCAAGCCCTAAATTATTGATTTTTCAGGCTTTTTTTTAATAGTTACCTTTCTTCTTTTATTTTCCCTTAGTGTAACCATTCGCGCGGGGATTATGTTTTGCATATCATTTTCTGAAATGGAAAAAATAATCTGAAATGAGAGGCCGGAGCAATGGCTGGCAAAACGAAAACAACAGGAGTGTTTCCATGAACCATTTAAAAAACGAAAAATCACCGTACCTTTTACAGCACAGAGAAAACCCTGTGGACTGGTTTCCCTGGGGAAATGAAGCATTTGAAAAAGCAAAAAAAGAAGAAAAACCGGTTTTCCTCAGCATCGGATATTCGACATGCCACTGGTGCCACGTTATGGCACACGAATCTTTTGAGGATCAAGAAATTGCGCAAATATTAAACGAATCCTTTGTGCCGGTCAAGGTGGACCGGGAAGAACGTCCGGATATAGATGCTGTTTACATGGCAGTCTGTCAGGCGATGACCGGTTCGGGCGGATGGCCGATGACCATTTTGATGACCCCGGATCAAGAGCCTTTCTTTGCCGGAACATATCTGCCGAAACATGCCCGTTATGGCTCACCCGGCCTGAAGGAGCTGCTGGAACATACAGTTCTTTTGTGGAACAGGGACCGTGACCGTCTCATGCAGACCGGACAGATGATCGTAGCTGCGTTGAACCGGCAAGAGCAGACTTCACAGGCTGACGACCTCAAAACGCTTATCAACCGCGGAGTTCAGGAATTTAAGTTCCGTTTCGACAAACAGAACGGGGGATTTGGTACCGCGCCGAAATTCCCCGCCCCGCACAATCTCATCTTTTTACTCGAATACAGTCAGGCGTTCGACGACATCGAATGTCTGCGTATGGTGGAAAAAACATTGGACGAAATGGCACGGGGAGGACTATTTGACCAGATCGGCGGCGGCTTTTCCCGCTATTCCACCGATGAAAAATGGCTCGTTCCCCATTTTGAAAAAATGCTCTACGATAATGCCTGGCTCGTTCAGGCATATGCCCTGGCATTTCGTATTACAAAAAAGGAATATTACCGAGACATCATTTCCCGGACACTCGCGTTTATACAGCGGGAACTCACATGCCGTGACGGCGGATTCTACTGCGGCCAGGACGCCGACAGCGAAGGAGCGGAAGGGAAATATTATGTCTTTACCAAACGTGAACTTTCGGATGTATTAGGTGACGGGACGGAGCAGTTCTGCCACTGGTTTGGCATAACGGACGGCGGAAACTTTGAGGGAAAAAACATTCCCAACCTGTTACAGAACAAAGACTATGCACAGACGCCGGAACAAATCGAACAGCTTCGCGAAGCGGTTTTCGTGTACCGGAAAAACCGGATGACGCTCCATTTGGATGATAAAATACTGACATCCTGGAATGCCATGATGATTTCTTCTTGCGCAAAAGCAGGCTTTTTGCTCGATAACCACACGTATATCGAAATGGCGGAGCGCGCCATGCAATTTATCGAAACTCATTTATTTGATGAAAACGGCCGGCTTATGGTGAGATACCGGGACGGCGAGCGCGCATTTCCCGGAAACCTGGAAGATTATGCGTTTTACTGTCTTGCGCTGATCGATTTATATCAGACGACATTTCACGTACGCGATCTGAAACGGGCCTCTGAACTCGCCGAGTGCATGATGGAACTGTTCTGGGATGCAGAACACGGGGGTTTTTACTTCTATGGCAAGGATGACGAGACGCTTATCCACCGGCCAAAGGAAACTTACGACGGTGCCGTTCCGTCCGGAAATTCTGCCGCTGCCCATGTTCTCCACTGGCTGTTCCGTCTGACGGGCGAGACGAAATGGATGGAAGCAGCCAGACGCCAGGCCGACTTTTTGTCATCCCGCGCGGGCGAAGCCCCCTCCGGGTACAGTTATTCCCTGCTGGCATTTCTCCGGGTCCAGTCGCCGGCGGCAGAGCTTGTCTGTGTATCGGCCAAAACAGAGATCCCCGGGGAACTCTCAGACATACTCCGCAGCTGTACAAAGACCCCGCCGGCCGTTCTTTTCAAACATCCGGAGAATGCCGTGTCTCTTTCGGAAGCCGCGCCTTTTACAGAAAATTATGCTCTCCCGGAATCAGGAACGATGTATTATTTTTGCGAAGGGCAGAACTGCTCCCAGCCATTTTCTGATGTATCACAGCTTAAGAAGAAAATTTGATCATTTGTTTATCATTTATTTATTAAAACAATCAAATGCGTTGCAATTTGTAATGTAAACGTAATGAAAAACCTTGATTTTTTCATTACGTTAGTGTATAATGATATAAAAAAAAGAGGTGATCAATATGGCACAGGCAGTTAATGTAAATTTCCGCATGGATGCAGAATTGAAAAAAAGCATGGAACAGGCATGTTCTGAGTTGGGAATGTCAATGACTACAGCGTTTACTATTTTCGCCAAAAAAGTCAGCCGTGAAAAACGAATTCCCTTTGATGTATGTGTCGATCCGTTTTATTCAGAAAAAAATATGCGTTATTTAGAAAAAATAGCTCGTGATGTTTCACAGGGGAAGGCGCATTTTGCTGAACATGAGTTATCGGAGATGGATGAGTAATGCGATTACTTTGGGAAGATCGAGCATGGGAAGATTATCTTTATTGGCAAACAATGGACAAGAAAACATTGAAACGTATCAATGTTTTAATAAGCGATATAAAACGTACTCCTTTTGAAGGCAGGGGAAAGCCAGAACCACTAAGAGGGAATTTGAGTGGATATTGGAGCAGACGTATCGACAAAGTTAATCGAATTGTTTATTTTGAACGGGAAGATATTATCTATGTGATCTCTTGCCGAGGACATTATGAGGATTACATCTAAAATTTCCAAAAATTCTTAAATATTCCGCATTAGCACCAGTTTCTCTCTGTTTGGATTTCCATTTTGACATTTACATTTTTACAAATCCATGATAAAATAAATGCTGACGTTTTTTACTGAATACATATGCTGAAAACGTCCACAAAAATGAAATCGTTTTGTACGAAACTTGGCAAGATATGAAAATATTACTACCAGGAGGAAGCATTTATGATCACGATGGAACACGTATGCAAATCGTATAAGATTGCAAAAAGAAATGCGGGCTTTCGTGCCGCATGCAAGGCTTTTTTTCACCGGGAATATGAAGTCATCCACGCGCTTCATGATGTCAGCTTTACCATCCAGGATGGAGAGATGGTCGGCTACATCGGCCCGAACGGAGCAGGGAAAAGCTCCACGATAAAAATTCTAAGCGGAATATTAACACCAGACAGCGGAACCGTTCTCGTGGACGGCATCACGCCGCACAGAAACAGGATCCGGCACGTACGGGAAATCGGGGTCGTGTTCGGACAGCGCTCGCAGCTTTGGTGGGATGTTCCGGTCATTGATTCGTTTGAACTCTTAAAAGATATTTATTCCATTCCGGACAATACTTACCGGCAAAGTATTGATGAATTGACCGAACTGCTGAATTTATCAGAATTACTGCGCTCTCCGACACGCCAGTTGTCGCTGGGACAGCGGATGCGCTGTGAAATCGCGGCCTCGCTGTTACACCGCCCGCGCATCCTGTTTTTAGACGAACCGACCATCGGGCTTGACGCCGTTTCCAAGCTCGCTGTCCGGGATTTCATTTTGAAACAGAACGAGACACACGGGACAACGGTGATCCTCACCACCCATGATATGCAGGATATCGAGGCGCTCACGAAGCGGATCATCCTCATCGGAAAAGGGAAGATCCTGATGGATGGCACACTCGATGATATGAAGGCAGGAAATCAGAATATGGATGAGACAGTTGCCGAACTGTACCGCCAATACGATATTTAACGGGAAAGGGGACGATCACGATGAAAAAATACCTATCCTTTTTCCGGCTGAGGTTTACGATGGGTCTGCAGTACCGGGCTGCCGCGCTGGCAGGCGTCGCCACCCAGTTTGTGTGGGGTTTCATGTATATCATGATGTACCACGCCTTTTATGAAGGCGACGCCGCTTCCTTTCCCATGAGTTTTTCCGCCACCGCCTCGTACATATGGTTACAGCAGTCCTTTTTTTCCATGTTTGCTACGTGGATGATGGAAAATGAAATTTTTGACGCCATCGTAAACGGAAATATTTCCTACGAACTTTGCCGGCCAGTCAACATTTATGATATGTGGTTTTCCAGAAGTGTGGCAAACCGGTTGTCGCGTGCAGCGCTGCGGTGTTTTCCAATCCTCACGGTCTCGCTTTTCCTGCCGCGGCCGTACGGTCTGAGCGCCCCTGCCAGTTTTACGAATTTCTTTTTGTTTCTCCTGACGATGATGTTGGGACTGGGCGTGACGGTATCGTTTTGCACGCTTATTTATATCCTCGCCTTTTTTACGATATCACCGCAGGGACTGCGTGTACTGTTCCTTGCCGCTGTCGATTTGTTCGCGGGGGCCATTATCCCCCTCCCCTTTTTCCCGAAACAGCTTGCGAAGCTTCTGGAGCTGCTTCCCTTTGCTTCAATGCAGAACGTACCGTTTCGCATCTACAGCGGGCATCTGTCCGGGGGCGCGATGCAAAAGGCCATCATTCTTCAGATATTCTGGCTCCTGATCGTCACGTTGACCGGGAAATACCTGTACCGGCTGGCGGTAAAGAGAGTCACGCTGTTAGGAGGTTGATCACGATGAGGAAAATCGGGGGAGCCATACGACTGTATGCGCATTACACATCCATCAATGTACGCTGCGCGATGCAGTATAAAACATCCTTTTTCCTGTCTGTCGCAGGACAGTTTTTAGCGACATTTCAGATGTTTCTGGCGATATTTTTCATGTTCCGGCGCTTTTCGAGCGTGAAGGGATTTACATACAGCGAAGTTTTATTATGCTTTTCCATTATGCTGTTTGAATTTTCCCTCGCGGAAATGTTCGCCCGCGGGTTTGATTCCTTTTCCGGCATCGTACGAACCGGGGAGTTTGACCGGATACTCGTGCGCCCGCAAAACGCTGTGATCCAGGTGCTTGGAAGTAAGTTTGAGATGAGCCGGATCGGAAGGATGACACAGGCTGTCATCATGTTTGTCTATGGGATCAGGACAAGTGGAATTGAGTGGAATTTCGCAAAAATAATTACCATACTCTTTATGCTCATTGGCGGAACGGTCGTTTTCACATCGCTGTTTCTCATTTACGCCGCCCTGTGCTTTTTTACACTGGACGGTCTGGAATTTATGAATGCGTTTACCGACGGGGCGCGTGAGTTCGGGGCGTATCCGCTCGGCATTTACGGCAGGAAGATGCTTCTTTTTACTACCTTTGTCATCCCGTATTCGCTCATCCAGTACTATCCGCTGTTATATATATTAGGACAGCGCACTTCCCTGTTTTATGTGGTACTGCCACTGCTCGCGTGCTGGTTTTTTGTACCGGCACTGATGCTTTGGAAGCTGGGAGTGAGACATTATAAATCAAGCGGGTCGTGATCTGGTTTGGCGAACCATGAACTCATTCGACTATCTATGATCCGTTTCAGTTCGTGTATTGTACCGTCGTAGAATAAATTTTCATCTGCGCTGCAGACGGAATACATATTTCGATTTTTAAATCAGAATGGAGGTAAAAAATGATCATTTTAATTACAGGCGCATCACACACAGGAAAAACAGCTCTTTCACAGAAGTTACTGGAACAGTATCATTATCCATATCTGTCGATCGACCACCTGAAAATGGGATTGATCCGCAGCGGAAATACTTCTCTTACGCCTTTGAGTGACGAACATGACCTGACCGCATATTTATGGCCGATCGTCTGTGAAATGGTAAAAACGGCAGTTGAGAACGAGCAGAATCTTATCGTCGAAGGATGTTATATCCCTTTTGACTGGGCGGACCATTTTGAAAAGGAATACCTCGACCATATCCGGTATTACTGCCTGGTGATGAGTGAACGGTATATCCGGGACCATTTTGATGATATAAAAAAGTATGCCAGCGTGATCGAAAATCGGTTAGACGACGAGTACTGTACGATGGAACGTGTGTTAGAGGAAAATGCTCAAATGTTTTCGTTGTGCAAAAAACATCATTTGGAGCCAGTATTGATCGATGATACCTACCAAATTGATATTCACCTATAAGTGTACGTACAGCTTTTCTACTGCGGCCGGGAAAGAAAAGAACGGGGAAGGGCATTCCGATCACCCTTCCCCGATTCTTCTTTTGAACACTAAATTTTTCTATGTGGATCAATAATTGTCCTCATGCACCTCGAAATAACTCTGTGGATGGTTACATGTCGGACAAACTTCCGGCGCTTTTGTGCCGACGATAATATGTCCACAGTTCCGGCATTCCCATACTTTTACTTCACTCTTTTCGAATACGGCAGCCGTCTCCACGTTGTTCAACAGCGCGCGGTATCTCTCCTCATGGTGCTTCTCGATGGCACCCACAAGCCTGAACTTCGCTGCCAGTTCCGGGAATCCTTCCTCTTCTGCTGTTTTGGCAAACGCTTCATACATGTCGGTCCACTCATAGTTTTCACCATCTGCGGCCGACGAAAGATTCTCTTTTGTATCACCGATCCCATTCAATTCCTTGAACCACATTTTCGCATGTTCTTTTTCATTATCTGCCGTTTTCAGAAACAGGGCGGAAATCTGCTCATAGCCTTCCTTTTTCGCGACAGAGGCAAAATAGGTGTACTTATTTCTCGCCTGTGATTCCCCCGCAAATGCCGCCTCCAGATTTTTTTCCGTTTTTGTTCCCGCATACTTTGTCGTTTTTCCCATGTTTATTTCCTCCTTGTTATTAGGTAATGATACGCCGCAGGATCGCACGGATGCTCCCCCGGCGTGCGCAATATTCGTGTGTTCCGATATTTCCCTGCTGACCGTGCAAAGGTCATCCACTGACAGACCGTGGATATCGGCATTTCCCGTAATCTTCGCAAACGTCCTCAGTTCCTCGGCACAACAGTTGAGATAATTCTCTACCCGCTTGGCGGCGGCATCAATATGTAATCTCGCGCGCAGCGCTTCATCCTGCGTCGCCACCCCTACCGGGCACATCCCGCTGCCGCAGATCCGGTACTGCTGACAGGCAGCTGCCACCATAGCGGCCGAAGCAATTGCTACCGCGTCTGCTCCCATCGCCAACGCTTTGGCAAAATCAGACGAAACCCGGAGTCCTCCTGTGATGACCAGATCGATATCCGAGCCGACGGCATCCAGATATTTTCTCGCGCGGTAGAGCGCATAGATCGTCGGAACGCTGGTGGAATCCCTGATGATGGCGGGAGATGCTCCCGTTGCCCCGCCCCGTCCATCTATCGTAATGAAATCCGGTTTGGCATAGACACAGAATTCCAGATCCTTCTCAATGCGCCCGGCAGCGATCTTGATACCGATTGGCCTGCCCTCGCTCCGTGTACGCAGCTCGCTGACCAGATTTCTTAAATCATCCGCATTGTGAATGTCGGGAAATTTCGAAGGACTGATGACATCCTCCCCGAGCGGCTTATTGCGGATCCTTGCAATTTCGGGCGTCACTTTACTTCCTGGTAAATGTCCGCCCATTCCCGGTTTCGTTCCCTGTCCGATCTTGATCTCGATGGCATCGGACGTTTTCAGGTTCTCGTCGGTCACGCTGTAAAGATTCGGCACGTATTCGAAAATGTACTTATAGGCCGCTTCTTTTTCTTCCGGCAGGATACCGCCCTCCCCGCTGCACATCGCCGTACCGGCCGCCGCGCTTCCTCTCGCCAGTGCGATTTTGGTTTCTTTGGAGAGCGCGCCGAACGACATGTGTGAAATATAGACCGGCATATCAAGTACCATCGGTTTTTTGGCATGCTTTCCGATCACGGTTTTCAGGGACACCTCTGCATGTTCATCCAGAGGCATCGGATTTAATTGCGCGCCGAGCACGAGAACATCGTCCCAATTCGGCATATCCATCCGTGTACCCATCGCCTCGATCGCGGATTTTCCGGTAACCGCCATTTCGTGTATTTCTTTCATGTAACGGTAATCGCTGTCCGTCTTCCGGGTTTCCTGCGGGTATGCGAGTTCCAGACCTTCGGCGTTTATGGAAGCGGGTCTGCTCACAGCTTCCGGGGCAACGGCCGCGTCCTTTGGTGCGTCTTTTGGCGCTTCTTCTGCCTCAAATTTCTCCGGCGGCTGTTTGCAGACAGGGCACTCCGTCAATTCGGAGAAGGGTTTTCCTTCTTTTTCCTCGTCATATACATAGCCGCAAATACTGCATTTGTAAACCATCGTGTATACCTCCTTAGATTTTTTGTATTTGGAATCATTATTTTGCTTCTTTCGGTATAACCATCTGCATGAGCAGGCCGGTGTCATCCGTCATCGGCCTGTCCTTTTCTCCTCAAGCGGAAATTTTAATGCCACTCTGATGATATGCGCAACATTCTGGTCTCCCGCAAACCGTCCTGCGTCTGCAAAATCTTCTGTAAGCGGCAGCCACTCGAGCGGATTTACTTCTTCCCGGAGCTGCACATCGTCATTCTGCAATTGTCCCACATATATTTCTAACACATAATCCTGTTCATAATATGTGAGATCCATCAAGCGGTACAGGCAGATTTTATCTTTTCCAATCCCCGTTTCTTCCAGCAGTTCCCTATATGCTGCATCAAAAGAACATTCGTCTGGCTCTACTTTTCCACCCACAAAATTGTATAAACCTTTGAACGGTTCCTTTGCACGCCTGCAGAACAGCACCTGGTCTTTTTGTTTATTAAACACTATGGAACAGTTTAAATGCCGCAATCACGTCGCCCTCCTTTCCCCTAGCTAATATCATTTTATACGATACGTTTCATTTTATCAAGTTCTAAAAAAATATCCGGCCTCCTTCCTCTGACAAAAATGCGGACAACATCATAAACGCCCTATGCTACTCCCTACGACGGTTCTTCCCTAACCGAACCGCTTTCCTGACGGAACGCCCGCGGAGAGATCCCATATTTCTTTTTAAACGCCTTGGAAAAATACAGTTCATCCTGATACCCCGTATAGAACGCGATTTCCTTAATCTTCATATCCGAATCCACCAGCATTTCCTTCGCTTTTTTCAATCGGTAATCTGTGATATATTCCTGAAGAGATAATTGAAAGACTTCTTTAAAGCAGAGTGATAGATATCCTCTCGTGATCCCTATACTATCGGCAATATCCTGCGCGCTGAAATTCCGGTAATAATTGTGCCGGATAAACTGCACTGCCTCATTGCTGTATTTTCTCGTATTGTTTTTCGCAGGAAAGTTCTGGTTCGCCTTCACCTGCACTCGGCGGAGGCATTCCTCCACGCCAAGAGACTGTTTCATGTTCAGCACCTGGCCGCCGCTGCTGATCTCCACCAGATATTCCTTATCCCACTCCAGATTCATTTTGTTCACCGCAGTTATGACCTGTGTCTCGATGTCCTTTCGCTCTTCTTTGCTTCTATTTTTCCCAACCATATAAAATTCGTTTTCCCCGACCCGCCCGATGATATGTTCTCCATGTTCCATCATGACGCTTCGGATCGCCGCCGCGACGCCGGAAATGACATAATCCTTTTCCGCCCAGCCGTATTGTTCTGTGATTTTCTGCAGATTGACGATCTGTATACAGAAAAAAGCGAGAGACTCTTTTTGTTCACAGGCAGCCCTCACCCATTCCGATACTTCTTCCAAAAAACCATACTGATTATAGATATCCGTTTCCCTCTCATACCGCAATAAATGAAACTTCTCTTCATTTAACTCCTGGATATGCTTTTGCAGCCAGATCGTCTGCAGTACACTGCTCAGATTGATGAGAAACGACTGGTAAAAATCCCCGCATTCACGAAACTGATGATGTTCAAATGCGATCAGGGCGTACCCAAATGAGTGTTCTTTGTAATGTATGGGATTGACATAGTAAATCTGCGGAGCAGTTCTTTGAAACGGCGCAGGAAGCAGCTGGCGCCGGTCAAACAATTCCCTCGGCATGTCCACCTCGATCACATGGGCATCGTTATAATGCGCGTGGATGGCCAGCATCATATCGCGCGTAAAAGGACACCCCTCTTCCTTCTGGTTTTCATAGCAGTTTCCCTCATTCAGGCAGATAAAAAAGTTCTCAACCCCTTCGTTGCCCTCGATAAACTTGCCGATCAGATCCGGAAGTTCCCCGTACTGGGTAATACTCTCCATGCGGAATACCATAAACGTATTCTGTTTACCCAGATGAATCAGACGGCGGTTGTTTTCCAATAACTGCCGGAACATTGTGACGAGATTTTTCCCTGGCTGCCCGCAGCCACAAGAATCCCGGTACTCGTTCTGCGAACCGATCCAGTACACTTCATCCAGCATTTCGCCCCGGTCATACTGCCGGATCACCTCCATCGCACAGATGGCAAAATCTTCCGGCCGCACACGTACTGTCGTAATCTGCGGATAACTCTGCCTCGCCTCCACGACATCATCAAAGCCGGTAATCCGTATATCTCCGGGCACGTCAATATGCCGTCTGTTCAGTTCCTCACAAACGGAAATCGCCATATAATCATTGGCACAGAGAATCGCATCCGGCAGTCTTCCCGGCAGGGATAAGAAGTAATCCACTGCCCTCTCTCCCACATCATACCAGAGATTGCCCGGATAAATATAAGACTCATCAAAATCCAGCCCGCGCCGGACAACAGTTTCCCGGAAGCCTTCCTCCCGGGAAACAATGTCATACATATGCGCAGGGCCGGTTAAATAGTAGATCTTTTCTGCCTGATGGAAATCAACCATATGATCCACCATACGGCTGATTTCCTCTTTGTCATGACTGAGAATATTGATGCAGCCCTCCTGCTTTTTGCGGATACTGATCACCGGACAGGTAATACGCTCTTTCAACCGATGCAGGAGCTGCTCCACCATCTCGGGTATATCGAATGTATCCAATAGCAATACCACGGCGTCCAGTTTTTCATAACAGGGAATATCCAACATATTACACTCCCCTGTAATATACTCCCTGTTATGGTCGTATTCCCCAAACGTAGAGAATATGATCAGGTTATAATCCCATTGTTCTGCCTGTTCTGCCATCGCCTTACAGACGGTCCGCTGGAAATACTCCGTTGCTTTACAGACAAACATCCCAATCGTTTTTCTTCCATTCTCAAACATGCGGCGGTCTCCTCCGCTTTCTATCACTTAGTAAACTTGAGCCACTGGATCTGCACGCCAGCCTTATTGGCTGATACATATATTTTGTGCTGGCCGGCAGATGGCTTGGGCCAACAATTACCACTGGCCTGCTTAAAGTCCCCACTCCCAAGATTGTATATATCACTTATCTTCGACGACAAACCGTCCGCATAAACATATACCGTTCCGCCGTAACCTGACTCTTTGACATAAACAACAGCATCCTTCACCTCATCTGGACCAAACTCAAAGTCAAACGCAATCCAGGAATCCGTACCGTTAAACGTGACGATCCCGTCCTGCACTGTCACATTGTTCGAGTCCGTAAACGCTGCCGCTGATGTCTGCTCAAAAGGTCCAGACGGCTCCGGTACAACGCCGGGAGTCGTATCCTTGATCTTCAGACTTAACACAGCCTTTCTGCCTGCGCTGAATACAAACGAAATTGCGACTGTACCTGTATCCAAAGAGGCAAGATAGTCTTTGGAAATCGTGACCACATCCCCTTCGATCGTATAATCCTTATTCGCTGCCAACGATGTTCCTGCACAGGTTATGTCTGTCAGAGTATTGCCATTTAATGTCATAGTCACTTTCACCGCAGCCTGTTTCGATTCCTCTTTGTCAAACTCATTCCTGTCTGCGGTGATCGTGGAGCTGACTGCCGGTTTCGTTCCATTCGGCAGATAGGCACGGAATTTTCCACTGCAGTGGAGCAGTCCCATCATATACAGACATCCATCGTAATAACGGTATGTTCCAGTTGTCGGTGAAATATTCCAAAAATTCTCCAAAAATGCCCACGCCTGCTTATCACTTGCTGCCAGGCCCGCTGTTGCATTCATCGCTACCAGTCCCGGCGAATGATCCTTATCCAGCATCGTCCCATCTAAGGACCACTGGTTTCCGTACTCTTCCACGCCCTGCTTCGCAAAGAAACTCTGGATGCGGTCGGCGTGTGTCGTCGCCCACGTATCCTTGCCCCACCACGCGTAATCACAGGCTATATTAGCCGCGATGCGCCATGCGTCAAACCGGAAATCTGCATGATTTCCACCCGTGGCACTTCCATCGTAGTTCGCATAATCCGGGCCGAGTCCCGTCGTCTCATTGGTTGCATCCTTAAAGTGCTGACGGCTCGCCTCTGCTGCCTTGATCCAAAAATCAGAATGTTCTTCATCGCACAGCGCCCAAACTTCATAAAAAGCCGGCAGATGATACGATGTATCGGTATGCTCCATAGCGCTTCCGACCGGACAGAATACCGGCATCATATATTCCGCTTTGAATATACTGTTTACCGTTACACTTCCGTTCGTATGATATCGCATGGCGTCCAGAAGCTTCTGGGCCTCCTCGCTGTAATTATAAATTCCCTCTCCATCTCCCCATCTGGCCGAGGCAAACAGGAGTGCCGTCGCGAAATATTCTTCCCCATCCGGCGCCGGCGTATTCGACATCTTACTTCCGCTTGAAGAACACTGCCATGCGAAATAGTCCTTAAACTCACCGCTGTCATGCCGCATATAAGTCGTAGCCCATTTCCACAACCGATCAAATTCGTCCTGCTTATCCATCTGCACGCAGATCATCATGCCATAGGACATACCTTCCGAACGAACATCATTGGTATCCGCGGTGTAAATGTACGCCATATCCGGCTCCACCGGATAATAAATCCGTTCCTCCTCCGTTCCATAAAAGAATTTTTGCCATGCTTCCTCTACTTTTGCATCTATTTCCCCTTCTGTGTGGCCGAGCTCCTGAAATAAATTGCGGTAGCTGTTCGTATACGCCGCCCCGCCTACCGGCTTCGGAGCTGCCGGCGGTTCAGGCAGATCACCGAGTAAGATCAACTCAAAACTATGCAGATACGTATCGTTGCTGCCATTATCTGTCTCCAGCTTAAAGAAGATTTCCAGATCTCCTGTCTCTTCCTCCTGCATCTTAAAGTCGATCACCTGCTTCTGAAGCTCTGTACCGGTAAAAGATACCGCTCCTTTTTTCTTATCACCGATATACAGCGACACACCTGCCGCAGTATCGTTACTAGATGCTCCTCTGATGATGATTCGGTATTTCTTATTTGTACCTTCAAAACGATGAGATGTCTTGATCCCATCATCATTTGCATACAGTCCGATACCCGCAAATGGTTCTCCTATGTTGCCTGTGTACGTTCCGGTTTTTGTCATCGTCTCATCATCCACATTAAATTCCTTCTCGATCAGACTCACCGGTTCCGGGGTCGGTTTCGGAGTTCCGCCCGGTTTTATCGTCGGAACAGACGTTGGCTTTGTCGTCGGGTTTTCTCCCGGTTTGCTCGTCGACTGTCCGGCTGGCTTTGTCGTCGGGTTCTCTCCCGGTTTGCTCGTCGTCTGCCCGGCTGGCTTTGTCGTCGGATTCTCTCCCGGTTTGCTCGTCGTCTGCCCGGCTGGCTTTGTCGTCGGATTTTCTCCTGGTTTGCTCGTCGACTTATCGCCTGGCACCATCGGCTTCGCCGAAGCCGTTGGATCTGACGAAACCGTTGGATCTGACGAAGCCGTTGGATCCATCGAAACCGTTGGATCTGCCGGAACCGTCGACGGCTGCTCTGGTGCCGCAGTCGACGGTATTGATGTCTCAAACCCTGGATTTGCCGACCCAGACGGCGCTATGCCCGGAGTTTCTGATGTTCCCGGCGTATGCGCACTCCCTCCTGCTTTTCTCACAACAATCTGGCAAGAAGCCTTTTTCTTCGTCCCGTCAAGTGCAGCTGCCGTGATCGTAGCCGTTCCTTCTGTCACAGCACTCACTTTCCCCTCTGCTACCACAGCCACTGACGGATCACTGCTCAACCAGCGCAGTTTCTTATAAGAAGCTTTGTTTGGCGTTACGGCGGCTGAAAGCTGTACGGATCCTCCCACCAGTAGCTCCTGTGCAGCCGCGCTCATCCGCACGGACTGAACCTTCGTCCCAACGATTACCTTCAAGGTCGTCTTTGCTTTCCCTTTTTTCGCCCGGATCGTAATCTTGCTTTTCCCCTTTTTCCCGGCTGTCATTTTACCCTTCTTATTGATTTTGACAGCCTTCTTATTCTTTGAGTAAAATGACAGCTGTTTCCATGCTTTTTTGGAAACCGCTCCGTTGACGGCCAGTTTCAGTGTCCGCCGTTCCTTTTTCTTCATTACCAATACACCTGAATCGGTTGTGCGTACTTCCACTTTTTTTACCTTTACCGCTTTCTTTGCCTCCAGGGATATACCCGAAAACAGAGAAAAAAGTAAAGATAAACAAAGGAGAAGCACGATGCTTTTCTGCTTTGTTTTTCTCATATTGCACCTCGTTTTCTGCACTGCTTTCCTCATACAATGAATTTGTGCCAAACAGCACAGAAACACAAATTCATTCTGCTACAAATTTAGTTACTTTTATTGTATAGAAATGCAGGGAAAATACCATGAACATATCGCATTAAAAAACATGGAAAATCGTAAACTTGACGGACGCCCCAAAAATCAGTGGCGCTTTAATTTCAGCCTCGTTTTTTCAATCGAACTTATGACTATACTCAAATGTTAAAGATAGGATTGTTTAGAAAATATAAGAAAAAAAATATGAACAGGCGGCAGATCCGCTTATTCACAAATTGTTTGCGCGCATGGAAGAAAACATGAAAAATCATCATCCGGTGCCATGCAAAATAAAAAGCACCGGAAGGGTGGCATTTTTATCGACCGCCCCCTTCTTTCATTTCGTTTTACAAAGCCGGGGATGATCTGCTGACCGAACACGCGGATGAGGCGGCAGACCGAGCATCCATTCCCGCAGATCACAAAAAAATATTTAACAGATTCATACTGCTAATTTCCTGCACTCCTCCCTCACCGCTTCCAGTGCCTGCCCCGGATTATGAATCCCCTTCACCGCCCGCTCCATTGGGCAGAGTCCGTCACCTTTGCGGTTGATGATTTCCTTTGCCAATACGCCGCACCCGAACCGGATCCCATATGTTGAAAACACCTCTTGCGCTCCCTCACTCATCGCATCGGCATACACTTCTTTTGCTTCCAGCAGGACATACAGAAATGCAGCCGCCCTGCCAACCACTTTATCCACGGCAGAAAACCCTCTTACCCGATCTTCCCCGTCCAGCCATTGAAGGAGCGGCCTTACCCCGCGTTCCGTGCTGGTGAGTACCGACTCACCTCTGCACAGAACACAGGTATAATTACCAGATGCAAATATTTGTTTTGCCCTTTCCAGATCATCGTTCTTCATATGTCATACGCTCCACGAAATGCACGGCCACCGGCAGCAACGCCCATTGAAGCACAATACCGTAAACGCCCGTTCCAATGCTCATCCATATAGACGCAAGGGAAACGCTCTCACTGCCCAGTCCATATACAGCGGCTAATATTGCCGCGGACCGGATGACCCTTCCCGCGATCTGGGCAATCAGCACTTTCGCTACGACAGGCAGCTTTACATTCCGAAGCAGTCCTGCCGCCAATCCATACACACACAATTCCAGCATCATGAACGGCAGCATGGCAATCCCGGGCATCCCGGAAAGAGCAAAACTGACAAGCGGTCCAAACATCCCCGCCGCCGCACCGGCATAAGGTCCTGCCAGAAGCCCGACCAGAAGAATCGGCAAATGCATTGGCAGAAAAGCTTCACCCAGCGCCGTCCCTAATCCAAACGCTGCCCCGAGCGCGTGAAAGATCTGCGGGACGGCAACGGCGCCTGCAACGGCAGCGATCGCTGCCAGCGTCTGCGCTTTTACGGACAGACGCGGTTTTTCCATTGTTTTCAGAATCATTGTGTTTGTCATCATTCATCTCTCCTTTTGATAATATTATTTCTATGCTTGTTTAGCATGTTTCTTATTGATTTAATCGCCATAGTCAGCCCCCTCCATTTTGATTTTGTTCCTCAAACATTTCCTTCACCGCTGGCGCATTTTTCGTCAGTTTCTTAATACTCAGGTCTTCCGCTTTATTATTTGCGAGCCGGAGATTGTTTTCGGATGCAAGAAGCGCATCTTTCGTTTTCTGAAGATGCTGGATCGTCTTGTCGATTTCATCGATAGCAGTCTTAAACTTTCTGCTTGCGAGATCATAATTCCGCGCAAATCCTTCTTTAAATTTATTCATGTTTTCCTCAAAATGGCGGATGTCCACCTGCTGGTTTCTTACGACCTCCAGTTCCCTCCGGTATTCCAGGGAATTGAGTGCCGCATTCCGCAACAGGGTAATCATCGGAATAAAAAACTGGGGACGGATCACATACATCTTATCGTATTGGTAGGAAACATCGACAATGCCGTTATTATATAATTCATTGTCCATTTCAAGCAGTGAAACCAGTACGGCATACTCGCACTTTTTTTCACGCCTGTCCTTATCAAGTTCTTTAAAAAAGTCCTCATTTTTATGCTTGGTAGCTGTTTCATCCATTTCATTTTTCATTTCAAACATGATCGAAATAAACTCCACGCCGTCGACAGAATCCCTGAAAATAAAATCCCCTTTACTTCCTGTCCGTACATCATTATCCTTTTCGAAATAAGCAGTCGGGAATGCCGTCATCCGCAACGAATTAAACTGGTTCAAACAATGTTGTTCGAGACTTTCTCCCACCATTTTTGTAGATAACCGCGCCTTAAAATCTTTATAATATTCGATCTGCTCTTCTTTCAGTTTCAATTCATTTTCATGCTGTTTTTGTAACGTTTCTACCTGCAGTCTGTTTTCATTGTCTTTGCTTGATAATCGTCCCTCCAGCTCTGTGATCTGATTTATTTTTTCGGAAATCTCCTGCTCTTTTTCGTGAAGTGCCCTGGAAACCGCCAACTCTTTCTCGGTATCACTATTTTTCAGTTTTCCCTTTAACTGCTCGATCATTTTATCCTTTTCTGATAATTCTAATTTCTGGTCAGAAAGTTTCCGGTTTAATTCTTCTTCCTGCTTCAGGCGGATGATCTCCAGATCACTCTCTTTTTTCTCCTCCAGGTCTTTTTCCCGGCGCTTTAGTTCTTTTTCAAATTCCCTGTCCCGGATCTGCTGAACGATTTGTGCATAACCCGATTCATCCACTGCAAAAACTTCTCCGCATTTCGGACATTTAATCTCCTGCATCGTATAACCTCCATCCTCTTTGTAAAACAAGGTTAGTATACCACAAAACTGAGGCAATTTCACTAAATATTTTGAATTTTCCGGCGATTTTCCTGCCCCTGCCGTGCGAACACTTTCCCAAAAAACACGTATAATAATGAAAACAGAAGCGATAGGAGAACAAAATGGAACCTTGTCATTCTCCGACCAC
Source organism: uncultured Eubacterium sp. (assembly GCA_910584065.1). Lineage (GTDB taxonomy): Bacteria > Bacillota > Clostridia > Lachnospirales > Lachnospiraceae > Eubacterium_F. The sequence goes on along the minus strand of CAJTZN010000020.1, from coordinate 33,614 downwards.
CCTCACCCCCCCGGACAACTCGGCCCCTCCGGTCAGACATTTCGACATCGCGCTCGTCCACACCTCCGTCACATACAATCGTTACGGCTGGCACAATCCCCACGCGGCTTTTTTCGTTTTACAGGAAGACCTCGAACGCCACGGCGGGCTGGATTCCTTTGTACAAAAAGCCGAATCCGGTGAAATCTGTATCGAGCCGCTCGTAATCCGGGCCAATAGCGGAGAATCCATTGAATTAAGCCTCACCACACATGCCCCCTTCTCCGTACATACGATCACAAAACAGATTTCCGCCTATTCAGAACCATGCACCATATTTTTTGACGACAGCTTTTTTGATCCATCGGCGCCTCCGCGCACATCCTGCCCGGAACGCCCCCTCACATTCTCCCCGGAATGCCCCCGCGCGTTCGGTGCGCTCCTGATCGAAGAAACCGGAGCCACGTTTCACGACCGATATACAGGAGAACCGCTTCCATCCGGCACGCAGGCAGTCATCCACCGCGCGGACGGAACCTGTTTCCGTGAATTTACACTGTTCGTACACGATGCCGCCCTGTGTCCAGATCCGAACAATCCGGCACCTGACAACCCATACGCCTCCTTTCCGGGAATCAATTACCGCTCCGAACCATCTTCCGAGCGGCTCAGCCGCTGCGAAGATCCCGCGTACCTGTTTAGTTCCCTCGTCCATGAAGACCCGTCTACTCCCCTTCTGGAAACACATGCGGGCGACCCGCTCCTGCTGCGACTCATCACCATCGGCCACCAGCGGGCTCCGCGCCATCCCTTCCACACGACCGGAATGAACTGGCGCCCGACATCATTTGAATGGATCGCCCCTTGTGCCTCCTGCCAGACGTTCACTCTGAATCAGCCTTACGAAGCGGGCGACCACCTATACACGATCGGCGGACATTCGTGCGTAACAATGGGGCTGTGGGGCATCCTCCGCGTCTGCGGGAAAAATGACAAACGTCTGAAACCAATCCAGAACGGCGTCCATCCTACGCTTCCCTCCATCTCCACCATTCCGTGCGTTCCCGGCGAGAATGACGTGGTGCGCAAATACGAGATCGCGGTCATTGAAAAAAAAGCAATTCCCCGAAAGGATTGCCCTTCCCACAAACCACCCCGTTATTTCGTCCCGCTGTCCGATGCCAAACGGGAAATGAAGCGCCGGCGCGCCCCCGCCCCTCTCGTTCTAAGCGCCGATGCCGGAGACTGGATCGAAGTCACGCTGCACAACTGCCTTGACGCGCAGACAACAGCCGACGTACCGGCGTCCAGCCAGCGTGTCTCCCTCGTTCCGCAATTCCTGCGCTGTGATCCGGTCTACAATTCCGGACTCAATATCGGCCGTAATAAATGGGAGCAGACTGTCGCACCTGGCGAGAAAAAGAAATATCTCTGGCGCGCCGATCAGGAATACGGCAGCTGCCTTATCCGGTCGTTTGACAGCATCCGCTTCCCACAGTCCGACCACCTGCTTGCCACGATCACGATCGATCCGGCGGTTTCTTCGGAATACAAAATACCAGCTCATACAAAACCCGGCGGCTGACAAGACCGCCGGGGCAGATGTTTGTGTTCTACACAATAGAAACGTGAGGATAATTTATTTTATCCATTCCAGCTTTCAACCCCTTATCTGCCGTCACCACTACCATAATATCATCATCAGATGAATTCGCTTTTGCCGTCCCCAATATTACGGCATCCATAGATTTGAAATTGAATCTCAAAGCATATTGAATAAAGTCTTCTGCTTCTGCTATAACATCAGGACTAACCTCTAAAACTTTAACATTAAATAAACAATTGCTGCCACTTGATACTTCCTTTTCAAGCCTTAACCATCCTCTTAGTTTTGCCTGACTCCATCTTCTCTTCTCTGGCATAATAAACTGTTTCCCACATACAATGCCTGTGTCTCCATGAATTCGATCGCAAACTTGTTTTCCACCGCTATTTCCTCTCGCATACTTGCCAATGACAGAAATAATTTCAATTTGTGTCACTTTAGAAATATAGCATTCTCCTGACAGAATATCTTGAATGATTTCACTATTATTCCTAGTAATTATATGTTTCAACAAAACAAAATACGCATTCGTATCTAATAAATACTTTTTCATCTGCCCACTCACCACCTAATCTGCCTTCATAAGTTCCGTTCCATCTATAAGCATTTTCATTTCCTCTTCATTAATCGGTTCTAACTTACTTTTAACAATACTTATTAATTCTCTTAAATCTGCTTCTGGCCCCTTATTAACATAACCATTAATACCGAGATTAACTAATTTCTTAATATCTGCAAACTGAGAATAGTTTGTATAAACAATAATATCAATATATGGATTTATATTCCTTATTTTCACTACAAGTTCTTCTCCATTCATTCGCGGCATCTCTAAATCCAATAAAACAAGATCATAGTCATTTTTCTGAAAATGCTCAAAACCATCCTGACCATCAATCGCTACATCCACTATCATTTCTTCCAGTTCCAAACCACTTTTCACCAAACCAGCTGTTTCCTTGTTATCTTCAACTAATAAAATTTTATACATTTCCCTCTTCCTCCATTCTAATTTCAATCACAAACTTTGCGCCATCTGTATAATAAGGATCTACACTTATCGTTCCATTAAACATTTTCAATATATTCCATACTATATAAAGACCCAAACCCTCTCCTCCCTCCTCGCTTTCCCTCCTTTTCGTCGAGTAAAAAGGATCAAAAATTTTTTTCTGGATCTGTTTGGGGATTCCTATACCATTATCACTGAAGTATATAAGTAAATCCTCTCCTTCATGTTGGATCACTACATTGATCTTCCCTTTATCTTCTTTCTTTTTAATTGCATAAATCGCATTGATGATCAAATTATAAAATACCTGTGAAAACTGGACAGTCTCGCCGTATAAACAAACATCTTTATTTCCTGCCACAGAGTATTCTATCTCTTCTCCGCTTAACCGTAAACTCAACTCTTCAAAGATCGTTTTGATCTCATCATATACTTTAAAACATTCCTTTTGGTTTTTACTGGACACAATTGGCGCAAATCGATTTAACAGTTTTCCAACTCTGCTCGTCTGGCTGATGATACCATCCAAAAGTTCTTTTTCTTCAAGGCTGATCAATACTTTTTTCTTTTCCTGTTTCATATAAAACAACTGTATGGCATATCTGATATTCGTGATCGGCTGTCCTAATTCATGCGAAAACCCTTTTATCAAATCAGCAATTGCCAAAAGTCTTCTGTTATGCTCCTGCTCTTCTAATAAATCGGCCAACCGATCCATTAAAATCTCCTGGTTTTCTCTATTGTGTCGTTCAAAAGCCCTTTGCTTCTTTTCGTCAAGATTTTTTGTCTTTCTTAAATGATCAATTCGTTTTTCGATTTCCTTTGCTTCACTCAGCATATCGTATTTAATATAGAATTTGAATAATGTTTGTGAAATCGGAATACTATCAACATATTTTTTATTTATATCATGAAGTATCTCATTTCGGGACAACTCATCCCCCTGTGCTTCAAAGTATAAAACGAGTTCGTATTGTATATTAAAGTCTGACCTGACAGTAATATCATGTGTATCCATATATCTCTTTGCATCGGAATAATCATTCCGCAATCTGCAGATCCTAAACAGGCTCCGAACCACCACTCCGTCTTTACTATATCCAAGAATGCCATTCACCCACAGCAGCGCGCGGTCATACATCTGAGACAATTCTAATAATTTTAATACGTGCCTGTTCGCATTATTATTTTCTATGGTACAATTCTCTATATTTATTTGGGAAAGGAAATATATTTTATCGCAATCGTTTTCTTTCTTTAATCCAAGTAAGGCTAAATCTATTTCTTCCACAGTGAATTCTTTATTTACTCTTTCAATAAATCCAAAAACTTTGTTCGATGCATTCCAATGATCATAAATGATTCTTAACGTTCCCTTCCTGATCACACTTGCATATTCTTCATTCCTGCTTATCCGTAAAAGTGTTGCGAAAATCTTTTGATCCAAGTCATATACCGACGAAATCTTTTCAAAAAAGCGGGTAAAGTTCGTAAAAAACTCTGGAGCATTTTTGATTTTATCTAAATATTCCAAATAAATATCCATTGATATTTTATATTCTTTCATCGAAAATAAAATATCACCTTTAATTTTGTAAAAAAAATTATTATTTTCATAAAAAGAGATTGCTTCATCACATATTTCAACCGCTTTCTCTAATTCCCCTGCAGAACGCATCTCATATATCCTTGAAGCATATTCTCTTTCTTTAAGCGATATATTGTTTTCCATATTTATGCCTGTCCTTTCACTATAATACTTCTAGTGTTTTCAGAACCCTTTATAAGACAAGATCAGTATACCACAAAACTGAGACGATTTCACTAAATATTTTGGATCTTCCTACCATGCATCGTGTATATAATACTGAATAAATCCAATTGGCTCATTGTCTCTTAAAATAAAATATGGGAAAACATCTGCCAAACTTTTCACTCTGGAACCGTATTTTTCAATAATACGTTCAAGCGAAGGTACTTCTCCCACTTCATCGCACCAGACCCACTCCTGTAGTTCGGGTTCTAAAAACCAGTTTCTCATTGCTATATAATCTTCCATGGTATCCTGCATTAATCTCAATGGTATCATAGTTCCCTCCACAAATTCAATTTTAGTTAATCAGTAATAGACAATGGTTTCAAAGGAAAACCCGGCGGCTGACAAAACCGCCGGGTCCGGCACCCCCTCCCATATTCAAAAATCAAGCCAGCTCTACCGCCCCCGTATACAGCTGGTAATACCTCCCCTTCATCGCGAGCAGCTGGTCATGCGTCCCCCTCTCGATGATCTCGCCCTGCTCGAGCACCATGATACAATCCGCGTTGCGCACGGTGGAGAGTCGGTGGGCGATGACAAACGTCGTACGGTTTTTCATCAGGCGCTCCATCCCGTGGTCGATGTGCATTTCGGTCCTCGTATCGACCGAACTCGTCGCCTCGTCGAGCACGAGGATCGGCGCTTTGGAGATGGCGGCGCGGGCAATATTCAACAGCTGGCGCTGCCCCTGGCTCAGGTTGATGCCGTCACCCTCGAGCATCGTGTCATAACCGTCCTCCAGGCGCATGATGAACGAGTGCGCGCTGGCTGTCTTTGCCGCCTGCTCGACCTCTTCATCGGTGGCGTCAGGACGCCCGTACCGGATGTTCTCGCGCACCGTCCCCGTGAACAGGTGCGTATCCTGCAGCACCATCGCGATGTGGCTGCGCAGGCTCTTTCTCTCGTAATCTTTTATGTCAACGCCGTCAATCGTAATGCTTCCTTCCTGAATGTCATAAAACCGGTTCAGCAGATTGGTGACCGTCGTCTTTCCGGCGCCCGTCGAGCCGACAAACGCTACCTTCTGTCCGGCATGCGCATAGAGATCCATATGTTTCAGGATGATCTTATCCGGGTTATAGCCAAACGTCACATGTTTCATGACGACCTCTCCCTTGATCCCGTCCATCGTGCGGGCATCGGCGGCATCCGGCTCCTCAGACGGCTCATCCATTACCTTAAATACGCGCTCTGCGCCGGCCAGCGCCGAAAACATCGTATTGACCTGCATCGAGAGTTCGTTGATCGGACGGCTGAACTGTCGGGAAAAATTGACGAACACGCTCAGGTTTCCGACCGTCAGTTTTCCGGCCAGACAGAACAGGCCGCCGACACATGCTGTGATCCCATAACTGACCTGGCTCAAATTTCCCATGACCGGACCCATGATCCCGCCAAAAAACTGCGCGCGGATCTGCTTTTCCTTGAGATCATCATTCAGGCCGATAAATTCCTCGATCGCCTTGTCCTCATGGCAGAACACCTTTACCACTTTTTGCCCTGTCACCGTCTCCTCGATATAACCGTTCAGTTTTCCGAGCGCCGACTGCTGGGCTCTGTAATATTTAGAGCTGCGCATCGCGATAAAACCGCCGGCCTTGATCATCGCCGGCACCATGACGATCGTCAAAAGCGCGAGCCAGACATTCATATAAAACATAACCGATACCGTTCCGATGATGCTGATCGCACCGGAGATAAACTGGATCACTGAGTTGTTCAGCAGCTCACCGACCGCGTCCACATCGTTCGTAAACCGGCTCATGATATCGCCTGTGGCGTTCGTATCAAAATACCGCACCGGCAGCGTCTGGATATGTTCAAACAAATCTTTCCGCAGCGTTTTCAGCGCCCGCTGGGACACGCCGATCATGATCCTCTGCTGCAAATACGTGGCGACCAGCCCAGTCAGATACACTCCCCCCATCAAAAGGATGCCGAACAGCAGCGCGCGCATCCCGTCCTGAATGACCGCATCGGCGTTAGCCGGATACTGCACCGCCTCCTGCACGGTTTTCGTCAGTCCGTCAATGATCGGAGACAGCAGATAGGAACCGGCGATCATCGTCGCACTCGAGCAGATCGCGCAGATCAGAGCGACAATGATCTTCCCTTTGTCCCTTCCGAGGTAAGTCAGAAGACGCCCGATCGTTTTTTTCGTTTCTTTCGGTTTTCCTCCCATCATACCCGGCCCACGCCCTTCGGGCCTTTGCCCACGCCCGTGCCCTCCTGGCCCATGCCCCGGTCCTCCAGGTCCCGGCCTTTGCCCGCCTTCTGTTCCATGCTCTCCGGATCCGGGTTCATGCCCTCCGGGCCTTCCGCCCTGTGGTCTATTTTCCTCACTCATGCTGACACCTCCTCTTCTTTCCCTTTTTGCGAATAGTAAATTTCCCGGTATTCCTCGCAGCTTTTCAGCAGTTCCTCATGCGTTCCCTGACCGACGATCTCACCCTCATCCATCACCAAAATACGGTCGGCGCTTTCCACGGAGGAAATGCGCTGCGCGATGATGAGTTTCGTCGTATCTTTGAGGGACGTGGAAAAACTTTTGCGGATCTCGGTCTCGGTCGCCGTATCGACCGCGCTCGTACTGTCATCCAAAATAAGTATTTTCGGTTTCTTCAACAGCGCCCGCGCGATACAGAGACGCTGCTTCTGGCCGCCCGAGACATTGACGCCGCCCTGGCCGAGTTCGGTGGCGTACCCGTCAGTGAACGACGTGACAAAACCGTCGGCCTGCGCGTAGCGCGCCATCTCATACACCTGCTCATCCGAGGCTGTTTCATCCCCCCAGCGTAGGTTATCCATGATCGTGCCGGAAAACAGCGTATTTTTTTGCAGCACCATCGCCACGCCGTCGCGCAGATGCCGCAGCGAATACTCCCTGACATCCACGCCGTCAACGAGCACCTGCCCCTCGTCGGCGTCATACAGCCTCGGGATCAGCTGCACGAGCGAACTCTTCCCCGATCCGGTCGAGCCGATGATTCCGATCGTCTCGCCCGGGTTCGCGCGGAACGAAATATGTTTCAGTACATTGTTCTTATGTTTTTTATAATAACGGAAGCCGACATCCCGGAATTCGATCTCCCCTTTTTCCACGAGACGGTCCTTCTGGGAAGACTCCTGATCGTGCAGATCCACCTTTGCCTGCAGCACCTCTTTGATACGCTTCGAGGAAGCGAGCGCGCGCGATCCCTGGATCATGATCATAGCGACAAACATCAGCGACATCAGGATCTGCACGATATACGTCGTGAAAGCTGTCAGGTCCCCGACCTGCATATCCCCGTACATCACCTGCTTTCCGCCAAACCAAACGACAGCAAGCGTCGCCACATTCATTGCCAGCGTCATGATCGGCATCATAAAGATCACGACCTTTAACGCATGAAGACTCTTATCTTTCAATTCCTCGTTGGCCGCATTGAATGTCTCCTGCTCAAAATCATCCCGTACGAATGATTTCACAACACGGACATTTGTAATATTCTCCTGAATACGGGAATTTAATTTATCGATCTGTGTCTGCATCACGTCAAACCGCGGAAATGCCGTGCGGATCACGCATATGATCGCAATCAGCAGCAGCGGGATGACCACACCGAGAACGACAGCCAGTCTCGGGTTCATCATGATCGCCATGATCAGACCCCCGATCAGCATTCCCGGCGCCCGCAGAAGCATCCGAAGTCCCATCGCGATCACGTTCTGCATGTTCGTAATGTCGTTCGTCAGCCTGGTCACTAACGAACCGGTTGAAAATTTTTCGATGTTTGCAAATGAAAATTCCTGTACTTTCGTAAACACATCCTTGCGGAGCGCCGCTGCAAAACTTGCAGACGCTTTCACGGCAAAGTACGCGCCCAGCGTACCACCGGCCATCATACACAGCGCTAACAGCACCATGACCAGACCTTTTACAATGATATAACCGTTTCCCGCGCCATTCCCAATGCCCTCGTTAATGATCATCGCCATCAGCTTCGGCATAAACACCTCGCCGAGCACTTCGACGATCATAAAAATAGGCCCAAGGATAAACGCAGACAGATACGGCGTCACATATTTTTTATAGATACCCATAACGATTCCCTCATCCTTTCCTTATTCTTCTAAATATGCCGACAGGTTGTCATACATGCGCCACAGATATTCCCGCAGGGCATTTAACTCTTCCTGCGAAAATCCTTTAACCGCCTGTCGATCCATTTTATCAAACGTTTCCCGGCTGCTCTCTACAATATTTTTTCCTTTTTCCGTTAGCTGCACAAAATTGGCACGGGAATCGTCTTCTTTTACCGTTTTCCGTATGTAACTGCTCTTTTCCAGTTTCTTTAGCGAAACCGCAACCGTCGCCGCGGAAATCTCAAGCATGTTTGCCAGCTCCGTCTGGGAACCGAACTCATGATCCGCGAGAGTCATTAGCATCCGGTGCTGTCCGCGGTGGAGTCCTGTCTCACCCACAAGCCGCTCTAGCGTCCTGCGGTGAAGCTGACTCACAAAAATCATCACTTTCATTGGATTCACATTGGCACGGAACTCATCACCCGCCTCACATTTCCATTTTTTTATCACATTTGCCAAAGTAACGCCTCCTTTAATTAGCTAGCTTATTATTAGCTTGCTAACTATTATACGCATATTTTTCCATTTGTCAATACTTATTTGGGACAATGATAAAGGGCTGCCACCGCAGCCCTTTATCTGAAAGAGGAGTTTTATGAAAAAATATCAAAAATAGGAAAATTGCCAAAAGCTAATGTATAAGTTTTGTTTAACTTATGAACTCAGTATAAAACATAATTGTGAATAAATGATGTTCAAAATAACGAATTTTTGTGAACGTTCTGTTAAACATCATTCACATTTCAGTCATTATTTTTCCTGATCAGATAGTTTTTCTCATTTAGCGCCTGCTCGATCAGATCCAGCGTTTCCTCTGAATCAGCCGACACCGTGTGATAATGGTAATCCGACGTTATGTTTTTCAGCGGCGTCGATTTCCCACTCTTGATGCCCCGAATAAATTCCATTACATCCCTGCTCGTCCGTATATTCAGATCAACCTGGACCCTGCCGTATACTTTATGGTTCACAAAATCATTTTCCACTACCCCGCCGTAATAAACAATAGTATTCAGTTCGTCCTCCGTCTGCTCATCGGTGTTGCACATTTTAAATACACGGCTGGCGCCGCCTCCCGTGCCGCCGCGCAGCATATACCCCCGGTTCGTGGAAACAATATCCATATGGGCAGCACGGAGTATCGCAATATCCTGTACGATCACCTGGCGGCTGACATGAAACTCGGAAGCCAGCTTGTTCCCTGGTACCGGTGTCTTCTTTGCGCGCAGTTCCCGCAAAATTGCGTCTCGTCGCTCATTACCGCACATATTACTGATCACCTCTTTCCTTACGAAAGTTATTCCTTTACCGGATGCAGATTTTTCAAGGATATGTCAAGGATCGGCGCAGAATGTGTCAGCGCTCCGCTGGAGATATAATCCACTCCGATCTCAACCAGCTGTTTCACGTTTTCCTTCGTAACATTTCCCGAACACTCTGTTTCCGCTCTGCCGCCGATCAACTTCACTGCCTCACGCATTTCGTCCGCAGACATATTATCTAACATAATGATATCTGCTCCGGCATCCGCCGCCTCACGGACCATATCTAAGTTTTCCACTTCCACTTCGATCTTTCTCACAAACGGCGCATATTCCTTTGCCATCTGAACGGCCTGCCTGACACTTCCGGCGGCGCCGATGTGGTTATCCTTTAGCAAAACCCCATCCGAAAGATTGTAGCGGTGGTTATATCCCCCGCCGACCTTAACGGCATATTTCTCAAAAATACGCATATTCGGCGTCGTCTTTCTCGTATCCAGCAGTTTTGTCCCCGACCCTGCTAACAGTCTGGCGACTTCATTCGTATACGTGGCGATCCCGCTCATGCGCTGGAGATAATTCAGCGCCACCCGTTCCCCGGAGAGCAGTACCCGGATATCCCCGGTCAAAACTGCCATCACCTGACCATTCGTAACAGCGTCCCCGTCCTTGCACCTGAAATCAATGGCGACCGTTTCATCGAGCAGCCGAAAAACCCGGGCAAACACTTCCAGTCCGGCGATGATCCCATCCTGTTTGCAGATGAGCTGAACCTCTCCTTTTTTCGCATCCGGCATGACGGCATTCGTCGTTATATCTTCACTCGTAATATCTTCCTGCAGAGCCATCCGGATCAGATGGTCTGCCTGCAGGTTCATAGTAATCCCGTTCATCGTTTTCCTCCATTCGCACAAACTTACTGAGCGAAAAATCATTTTTCACTCTCTCCATCATTCTTTCTTCGCCTCTGTTTCGCTTTCTCAATCTCCTGTAAGACAATTTCCTTATACTGTTCCCTCAGTTTTTCCATGTCCGCGTAAGCGGTAAGATCGACCCGGGGCTCATGAGCAATATGACCGTGCCCCGACGCGATTTTTTGCGCCGCCCTCTTGGCAAATACAAGGCTTTCGAGCAGGGAGTTACTGGCGAGACGGTTTGCCCCGTGTACGCCGTTACAGCTCGTTTCCCCAATCGCATATAGATGGCGCATCGATGTCCTGCTGTCGGCATCAACCCAGATCCCGCCCATGAAATAATGCTGTGCCGGCACGACGGGGATCGGCTCTTTCGTCACATCATAACCTTCTTCCCGGCATCGGCTACATATGTTTGGAAAATGTCCCTCGATCTCCTCTTTCGGGATCGGCGCCAAACTGAGCCACACATACGGCATATCGTCTTTCTCCATCTGTTCGTACACCTTCTGCGTGAGAATGTCCCGGGGCAGCAATTCGTCCACAAACCGTTCCCCGGCCTTATCTAACAGCACAGCGCCCTCTCCCCGTACCGATTCGGATATGAGGAACCGCCGTCCCGGTTTTTTCGAATAAAGCGTCGTCGGATGTATCTGTATATAATCTATATTTTCCAGCTCAATCTGATGCCTGACCGCGATGGCGAGCGCATCTCCTGTCATATGTTGGAAATTGGTCGTATGCTCAAACAGTCCGCCCAGCCCGCCGCAGGCGAGAACCGTATGATCGGCCCGCACAGGAAAAACCGTTCCTTCCCCGTCTACTGCAATAGCGCCAAAGCATGTATTGCTCTCCGTCATCAGATCAATCATCGTCGTGTGCTCACAGATCGTCACATTGGGAAGCTGCTGCACAGCACGCAGAAGTTTACTTGTAATCTCCTTTCCCGTCGCATCTTCATGAAACAGGATCCGGGGCGTCGAATGTCCGCCCTCCCGCGTAAAAATAAGGGAGCCGTGGTCATTTTCAAAATCCACACCGTATAAAATAAGTTCGTCAATGATCTTCCGGGAAGAGCGGATCATGATCTCCACCGATTCTTTCCGGTTTTCGTGATGGCCCGCTTTCATCGTGTCCTCAAAATAGCTGGCATAATCGTCCTCTGACTTCAATACGCAGATCCCGCCCTGCGCAAGGTATGAATCACTGTTTTTAACATCATCTTTTGAGAGGATCAGAATCTTCTTATCCCTCGGGAGGTGGAGAGCACAAAACAATCCCGCAGCCCCGCTCCCTACAATTAAAATATCTGCTTTTTTCTTCATGCGGATACCTGTGCCTTTCTTAGTGACAGTCTAACGGCTTCGCCTGCCTTACGCTTTACCTAACTCGAGCATATTTAATAATGGTGCATTTGCCTGGTCTCTCAGTTGTTCGCTGATCTCCACATCGTTTGCATCCTCTTCGAGTACATGGATGATCTTGTCCAATGTGATCTTTTTCATGTCCGGGCAGATCTGATCCTCCATGACCGGATGGAACGATTTTCCCGGGCAGTTGTTCACAAGTTCATAAAACACGCCGATTTCCGTACATACGATAAAATCTTTCCCGCTGCTGCCCCTGGCGTGGTCAATAATACCGGACGTGCTTCCGATATAATCGGCCAGTTCCAGCACCTCTTTGATACATTCCGGATGTGCGAGAACTTCTGCGGACGGATATTTTTCCTTCGCCGCCCTCACCGCCTCTGCCGTCATCTGCGCATGAACCGGACAATACCCGTCATTGACGATCACATTTTTTTCGGGTACCTGTTCTGCTACATAGCGGCCTAAATTTCCATCCGGGATAAAATATATATTCTGATTGGGGAGCGCCTTCACAATTTTAACCGCATTGGAAGATGTCACGCACACATCCGACCATTTTTTTAGTTCTGCGGTTGAATTGATATAACAAACCACAGCCAAATCTTCATACGTTTCCCGCATCGCCTGAATCCGTTTCTCATCTGCCATATGCGCCATCGGACAGTCTGCCGTCAGATCCGGCATCCGGACATTTTTTCCGGGGTTCAGTATTTTTGCACTCTCTCCCATAAAAGAAACGCCGCAAAAAACGATGGTCTTTGCTTCGACCTCTGTTGCCACCTGGCTCAGATAAAACGAATCACCGATATAATCCGCAACATCCTGGACCTCGTCATTTACGTAATAATGGGCAAGTACAACTGCGTCCTTATCTTTTTTCAAACAATTGATCCTATCTTTCAGTTCGTCCACAATTCCCCTCATTTCTGCTTTTTTGCGCACAAACGATGCACGCAGCTTCTGTTTCCATCTATCTTAACACAAAACTTTACAACTGACAAGACAGAAAGTTTTCTTTTCAAAAGCTTGAAAACATTAAAAAAATATGATACTGTATTTCCAAACAGATCCGCCGGTTTGTCTTTTTGTGTAATATGGCGGCAAGATAAATTAATTTTAGCCTGTAAAATGAAAGGAACAAGAAAAATGGAACGAACAAAAAAAACCAAGCTCAAAATCAGAAAAAGCATTCGGGTTAAAGTTATGACAATGACGTTTATCATCGTCATTGGTGTTATGCTCGTATGTACCACTATCCTGCGGTACTCCATGAGAGATCTGACAAAATCCATCCTGCTGGATGTATTGCAGCCTACAACAGGTCAATCTGCAAAAGCAGTTGCATCTGACATCCACCTGATGGCCGACCGAATGATGAATCTGGCAACGGACCAGCGGCTCACCGTAAAAGATCCGAAAAAAGAGGACATAACAACTTTTCTCAAACAAGCGCGTAATACATATGAGTTTTATGGAATAGGCATCTACGATAAGGAAGGAAATGCTCTCAGTTTGGATGGCGACATAGACAACAGCTTTTCTGGAACACATTGGTTCAGCCAGCTGCAGGAAACCGATAACCTAACGATCGAGGACCCCATTATTACGGAGGACTATATCGGTATTCCTATGGCGATGCCCATAAAATCAGAAGAGAACACAACATCCTATCTGCTGGGCATTTACAAGTACGACATGCTGAATGACGTCCTAAATGCCATTCATATCGGGAAAAGTGGTATAGCTCTGATCATCAATGAGGACGGAAAGATCGTAGGACATCCTGATAAAGAAGTCGTACGCCAGGAATTGAATGTTTACGATCTTGATCAAACAGAATCCGCACATCAGATTTTTGACCGGATGCTTACCAGGGAAATCGGTTCCGGTGAGGGTATCTTTAATGGACAAGATGCCTATGCCGCTTTTTGCCCCATCCGCGGAACACGCTGGTCATTCGCCATTCAGGTTCCCAAAACAGATTATATGGAATTTACCAACAAAGCTGTTCTGAATACCATGATCGCAACATTTTCCGCACTTGGTGCCGCATTGGCCTTCATCTGGTTAGTCATGACAGTGATCTCCAGTCAGCTTAAACGAGCAATCACCCGCATGAGCGGATTCTCTAATGGCGACTTAAAAACCCCTGTTGAGGTAAAAAATTCCGGCGATGAAGCAGAATACCTCTCCAGAGCTTTAAAAACAACCATTGAAAGTATAAATGGTTACTTAAATGAAATAAAACGGGTTTTGGACAATATTTCCAACGGAAATCTGGATACATCTGCCGATGGTGATTATCAGGGCGATTTTATAGTAGTAAAAGAAACCCTAACCAATATAATCGTTTCCCTGAACCAGATGATGAAACAGATCAGCCAGACAGCATATCAACTGATGGAAACCGCCCAGGATATGGGTACCCAGTCAGAAGAGCTGCATCAGGCCGCATCCCGGCAGACACTGTTTATGGATGAACTGAACAACGAAGTAGAAACCATACAGACAAATCTGAATGAAGTGACAAATAATACAAAGGAAACGCGCCAGCGGGCAGATGAAATTGCGGAACAGATAGAAAACGGCGATGAAAAAATGAAAGATCTTAAAACCGCTATGGAGGCAATTAGCAAAAACGCCCAAGATATTGATAAGATCAGTAAACTAATAGAAGAAATTTCAAAACAAACAAGCATTCTAGCTCTTAATGCGGCTGTAGAAGCAAACAGAGCGGGTGAACACGGAAAAGGGTTTGCTGTCGTGGCAGCAGAAATTCGGCTACTGGCAGAACAGAGCGAGGAGGCCGCCAAAAACACACTAACCATGATCCAAACTTCCAGAAGCTTAATTGCCGAAGGAGTGGATCTGACTGCCAAAACTTCGGAAGCACTAGAAAAAATCAATAAAAGTTCCGATGATGTGACAAAGATTACAAAGTGTCTTTCGGAGACTGTGGATGTACAGGCCACCTCTCTTTACAAGATCACTGGCAGTATCAGGGAGATGTCCCTAATTGCCGAGCAGAATTCACAGTGCGCTGAGAACACAGCAGATGCCAGTGCGAATCTCAAACAGGAAGCAGCAAAATTGAAAAAACTACTGGAGAAATTTAAATTCCACTAATTGACCGCTAATCAGGAGGGAAAACAGATGAAATACCAAACCATAGGCATTGTGTTCGTCATTGCTGTTTTAGCAGTTGCCGGATGCAGCAAAAATCAGGATACATCCCAAATGAAGGATGGAACTTACACAGCTCAGATGACCGAATATTCGCACGGATGGAAAGAATATGTAACGATAACAGTAAAAAATGCCACGATTGTTACCGCAGAATATAATGCAGAAAACCCAAGCGGATTTATCAAAAGCTGGGACAACGCATACATGAACAATATGAAAACCATTACAGGCACCTACCCCAATGAGTACACCCGTTATTATGCTTCACTCTTAATCAATCAGAAGGATGTGCCAGTCATTGATGCCCTTACAGGAGCATCCCATTCAGGCGCAAACTTCAAACGCCTGACTCAGGCTGTAGTAAAAAAAGCCAAATTGGGCGACTCCACAATCGCATTAGTACAATCAGAAGATAACTGAGCCACATACGAAAAAGGGGGGATCCGAAGGATCCCCTCTTTTTCGTTTCAAATAAACGAGCATCTCAGCAGCGCTAAGACTAATATGACTGCTTCGCCGCCGCAAGAATGCTGTCAAAACAAGGTTTTTTCTTATAATTCTCATCAAACAGGAGCGGATAACTCGTCTCACCTTTGAAACCGGTGAGCCATGAAACATCATCAGTCAGTCCCCAAACGGTTACATTGGTGACATTTGCCTTTCCTGTCCTCTTGGCCCGCAGGATCGTTTCAAAAAACTCTTTGTAGCGCTCTGCCTGTTTCTGGTAACCTTCCTCAGAATCATCGGTATTGTGCATATCGATCTCAGTAAGCTGGATCTCAAGTCCGTCAATCGTTCCATACTCTTCCAGCGCCTCTTGCAGCATACCGGCGGACGGATATTCCATATCCCAGTGGCTCTGCATTCCCATTCCGTCTACAAGCCCCTTCTCATGAAGCCCCTTTAACAATTCCATGATCGTTTCCCGCTTTTCGGGTATGTACTCGTTATAGTCATTATAAAACAGCTTCACATCCGGCGCGGCATATTTTCTGGCAAACGTAAACGCATCGGTAATATAGCTCTCATCTCCGTAAATTTCATACCAGTTACTTTTCGTGCGGTAGTTGTTATCATCACCGACTGCCTCATTTACGACGTCCCACGCATAGACAACACCCGGATAGTTCTCCTGGCAGTACGTGAGTACTTTCTTGATGTACGCTTCCATCCTCTTTTTCATCGTCTCTTTGTCCACAAAACCTTTGGACGGCTCGTAGTCTTTGGAGAAGAACCACTCCGGCGTCTGATTGTGCCAAACGAGACAGTGGCCGCGCACCTTGAGCCCCTGTTCCTGCGCGGCGGAGAGCAGGCGGTCAAGTTCTTTTGTCTTGATCTCCGGCATGCCGTCCTTACTGTTCTCCGTCGCCTGACCGTCCATCAGGCCCTCCGGCTTCATCGCATTTTCCATCGTGATGCTGTTAAAATTCCTGGCGATAAATTCCATATCTTCCTTGTCATTGAGGCTGGCGGAATTGACTGCCACGCCTACGGTAAAATCATGCTGGAACGCATCTCGCAGCACGGAAGCATTTTTCACGTCGTCCGGAACCTGCGCACCGTCTGCCGAATTTTGCCCATCAGTCGCCTGTGACGGATTTTCCGCCGTTTCCTGAACGGCGGCCGGGGAAACGGTCTGGCTCTCTTTCTCCGTGCTGCAGCCGACTGCCAGTGCCGAGGCCGCTGCCATCATCCCCCCTAAAGTGATCATTTTTTTCATATTCATTCTTTTCCTCATTTCTGCCGGTAGAACGGAGTCTTCTCCCGTTCCATCCTGCCCTTGTTGTTATTGTCTTCTTCACGCCGGAATCTGCACCGGCAGCCTTATTGTCCCTGCATTATAGTTTAACATATCGGAACAAAAAATGGAATACATTTTTGTAAATCCGTGCTTTCAGAATCAGTTGACTTTTCTCCCAAAAAACTATAGAATTAAGTTAGCTGCCGGCGCATGGCAGCTTCAAACGAAACCAAACATCATGCAGAAAGGATTTTATAGAATGAAAAAGATCATTTTGACCGGTGACCGGCCGACCGGAAAACTTCATGTCGGACATTATGTCGGTTCTCTGAAACAGCGGGTAGAACTGCAGAATTCCGGAGATTTTGAGGAAATTTATATTATGATTGCCGATGCCCAGGCGTTGACAGACAATTTTGACAATCCGGAAAAAGTCCGCAGCAATATTTCTGAGGTGGCTCTGGATTATATGTCATGCGGGCTCGATCCCGAAAAGTCGAATTTATTCGTGCAGTCCTACGTATCCGAACTGACCGAACTCACCTTTTATTATATGAACCTTGTGACCGTCTCCCGCCTGAAGCGGAATCCTACTGTCAAATCGGAGATCAGCCTGCGCGGGTTCAATACGAGCATCCCCGTCGGGTTCTTTACATACCCGATCAGCCAGACCGCCGACATTACCGCTTTTAAGGCAACGACCGTGCCGGTCGGCGACGACCAGCTTCCGATGGTCGAACAGGCGAGGGAAATCGTCCGCAGTTTCAATGCGACGTATGACGAAGTTCTGATCGAGCCGAAAGCGCTGCTTCCTGACAATGAAGTATGTATGCGCCTCCCCGGCACGGACGGGAAAGCGAAAATGAGCAAATCGCTGGGAAACTGCATCTATCTTTCCGATCATCCCGATGACATCCGCAAAAAGGTGATGAGCATGTATACCGACCCTGACCACATCCGTCTCGAGGATCCGGGCAAGCTGGAGGGAAATACGGTGTTCACCTACCTCGACGCGTTCTGCCGGGATGAGCATTTTGAGCACCATCTCCCGGACTATGCGTGCCTGGATGAGTTAAAAGCACATTATACAAAGGGCGGCTTGGGCGACGTAAAGGTGAAAAAGTTCCTCTACGCCGTTCTGATGGAAGAACTCGAGCCGATTCAGACACGGCGGCACGAACTGGAACAGGATATTCCAGCTGTTATGGAAATCCTCCACAAAGGAAGCATCCGCGCCAGAGAAAAAGCGGCCGCTACGCTTTCCGAAGTAAAGCACGCGATGAAGATCGATTATTTTGATTGAGCCCGGAAGCAAACAGCCGGAGTACCCTGCTATCTGCCAGCATATCTGGGATAGTCATAGGTATACCGCGCTTTCGTCGAATAACAGCGGCAGAACAGCAGCATCCGCTGCGCGATCTTTTCCGAATACCAGGGGTCCGTTGCGTACTGGTGATTGACATTACTCGGATTAAATCTGAATTTAAAAATTGTATTCTGGCCTGGCACCGCACGGAAATAACTGCTGCTGATAAATTTTGCAGCCCCGTAGATTGCCTTGTCCACCGTAGTCCATCCCCGGCGGTACGCATACGACGTAGCGCCGGTTACCGGATCGGAGTCATATGCGTTGATTCCGTATAAATTGTAGACTTTCACTTTCTTTTTGATCTTCTTTGTGATAAATTTCCCATTTGAACGGGCGTTGGATGGCAGAGCCGCCCGGCTGACCGTATTTCCCCGCGCCAGTTTGCTCGTACCGTAAGCCGACTCCAAAAAGGTCTGGGATACAAAATACATCGGGTCGATCCTATATTTCTTTGCAGCCGCCAGCATCACTTTTCCCTTGCCGTACAAAACGCTCCACTCAGGGCCGTGTCCTTTATTCTCACACGCATTTCTGATGTAATAATCATAGGTAGACAAAAACTTTTCCTCATCCACCTCCCGGTACTGGTCGAGACGGAGGTACTGAAACCCGTAGGAGGTATCCTTTTTCGGATCGACCAGCCGCTTGTACTCGGCGACGCTCGCGCGTTTCGTGCGCTTCTGCTGGAGGGACGCGTACTGGCTGAGCGTCCAGCGGTAATCCGTATATGTCTTTTTGCCCACGAAATTCAGCACCGGTTTTGAGAGCTGGGCCACCGACATATCCGCATCCCACAGGTAATTGATACCCAGCGCTTTGACAACTTCCCGGAACGGCACGAGGATCACCTTCGTATCCGATTTTGTATAAGTCGCGGATAGCGGCGCGACCGGAAGGGAAGTCGTCTGCTGGTTGACCGTGATTGAAGCGTCGTTCAGGTGCATGACGATAAATTTATCATTTTTTGAGATTGTGATCTTCTTCTGCTTTTTTATGTACTTGTATTCGGCCTTGATCCCCTGCTTGACAAACGTCTGCTTGATCGGCACCATCACCGTTCCGTTTATGATCACAGCCGGCGTCTTATCGAGATTGATCCGTTTGGACTCGTACACGACTTTGATCTTCTCTCCCTGATACCGGTACTCCTGCCCGTCGATCGTATAGGGAATCCCTTTGCCGGATGCTGTGCTGCCCTCCGCCGGAGAAGGCACCGCTGTCGGCTGGGCGTTTTGCTGCGCATCATACAGGGAGACGGCGCGTATTTCAGCCGGAAACAGCTGGAGCAGCAGGCAAAGGCACAAAAAAAGGCCCGTCATCGTCTTTGATCGTTTCATATTAAAATCCTCCATTTTCTAAAAAACTCCATTTTTGTGCAGGAGTGTTCTTTTTGCTTTTTATAACACATATATATGGTAAAAAAATGGTTGTCAGAAAAATGAATGTTATATCTCAAATTAACAATTTAATGTGGGGTGGCCCCCTTCTCGTATTTCTCCTGGGATTACATATATATTTTACTATAAAGACGAAATTTGTCCAGCGAAATTTAGGGAAAGCCTTGAAATATTCTGTGGAAGGCGATTCCTCGGGCGGCATGAGCGCGTTTGGAACACTGACGACGACACTGGCCGCGACTCTCGGAACCGGAAATATCATCGGCGTGTCCACCGCTGTCTATTTAGGCGGGCCGGGCGGTGTGTTCTGGTGCTGGGTCACCGGCCTGCTTGGCATGGCAACCACATACGCCGAAACCCGTCTCTCCTGCATGTACCGCAGAAAGACAGCGGAAGGGGACAATACAGGCGGCATGATGTACGTCCTCGAACAGGCGCTCGGAAAACGATGGATCGCCTTCCTATACAGTTTCGTCATCTGTTTGTCCGCTTTTTGCGCCGGGTGCACCACACAGTCCAACGCGATCTCCGAAACGTGCCTGGACGTCTGGGGCATCCCCAAATGGACGGCCGGGATCGCCGTAGCGCTTCCTGTCGGACTCGTTATCCTGCAGGGCGTCAAATGGATCGAGCAGGTCTGCATGACACTCGTACCCGGGATGGCTCTCCTGTTTTTAGGCGGCTGTGCCGCTTATATCCTTTTGAACGCCTCCCTGTTCCCGGAAGCCATGCGCACGATAATTAAATCAGCCTTTAGCACACGTTCTTTCCTCGGTGGAACTGTAGGATTCACCGCCGGTATGGCCGTGCGCTACGGCGTGGCGAGGGGACTTTTTACAAACGAGGCCGGCCTCGGCACATCCGGGATCGCGGCGGCCTCGGGCACCGAGCGGATTTCGCCCGAACGACAGGGACTGATCTCGATGACAGCCACCTTTTGGGATACGGTCGTTATGTGTGCCATCACGGGAATCGTCGTCGTCATGTTCGTACTGCAAAATGAACACGCTCTTACGGATCTGCCGTCCGGCCTGCTCGTAAAAGGCGCATTTGGAACACTTCCGCTGTTCGGGGAAGAACTGATCGCCATCGCTACGATATGTTTCGCTATTGCCACGCTGATCGGATGGTCGTATTTCGGCCAGGTGGCCGCGGAGTACATGGGCGGGCCGGATTTATTAAAAAAGTACCAGTACATCTACGTCATTATGATCTTTGCCGGAGCCGTGATGCCAATGGGCATTGTCTGGGAACTGACGGACTTCATCAACATTTTCATCCTCATCCCGTCTGCTTACGCCCTGATCCGATGCCGCAAAAAACTGTTGTGAAATATTGATTTTCATAGTACAATATAAAGGACGCGAGGATCAAACAACGTTGAAATGGAATGTTAGTGGAGGATAGAATGAAAAAGAAAGTAGCAGTCATCTTCGGCGGAATCTCTTCCGAACATGAGATTTCCTGCCGATCGGTCATAAATATCGCAAATGGTTTTCAGAAAGAAAAATATGATCTCCGATTCATCGGCATCACAAAGGAAGGGAAATGGCTTCTCGTCGATGACATTTCACAGATTGCCGATGACAGCTGGAGGAGCGGCTCCACCACCGCCATCCTCTCCCCGGACCGGCAGAGGCCCGGCATACTCATCCTAAAAGAGAATACATACGAGTATGAAAAAATAGACATCATTTTTCCCGCGCTGCACGGCACATTCGGGGAAGACGGCACAGTTCAGGGGCTGTTTGAGCTATCCGGCATCCCTTACGTGGGATGTGGCGTACTCGGCTCGGCCGTCGGGATGGATAAGATTTCCACAAAACTATTCGTAGACCGGCTGGGCATCCGGCAGGCGCGCTACGTCGCTGACACCGCCAAAGATTGTGGGGAACTGGCAGAAACGATAAGGAAAACAGAAGAAACCCTATCCTATCCGGTCTTTGTCAAGCCATCCAACGCCGGCTCTTCGTGCGGCGTCAGCAAGGCGTGTGACCGGGCCGGACTGGAACAGGCCATCCGCCTGGCAAAACAGTTTGACAGCCGCGTCCTGATCGAAGAAATGATCGTCGGCCACGAGGTCGAATGCGGCGTACTCGGCGGGCATGACATCGAGGCCTCCAAAGTCGGGGAAGTACTGGCAGCGGCAGACTTTTACGATTATGAAGCAAAATACAACAACCCGGAATCCAAAACGGTGATCGATCCGTCCGGCATCCCGGCCGCAGTCAAAGAGGAAGTCCGGACTGACGCCCTTGCGATCTTCCGCGCTGTCGGCGCTTACGGCCTGTCACGCGTGGATTTCTTTATCGAAGCGGACACGGACGAAGTCGTTTTCAACGAGATCAACACGCTTCCGGGATTTACAAATATCAGCATGTATCCGCTTTTGTGGGCCGATATGGGACTGACGAACGAGGAATTGATCGACCGCCTGGTGGAAACAGCTCTGGAGCGAAAAAAATAGAATGAATGTAAAACAAAGAGAAGGGGAAAACTAATGAAAACGGAAGTGAAAATTTCCATCCGCGGCATACAGGACAATGCGAGAGAGGATTCCGTCGAAGTCGTTTCGCTTGGCGAAATGCAGGAAAAGGACGGCCAGATCTATATTTCGTATGAAGAAGGAGCCGAAGCGGCGTCTGGTATGGACTGTGACATCGTGACGAGCCTTCTGAAGATCCATCCGAAGCAGGTGGAGATCATAAAAAAAGGCGCCGCGGAAACACATATGGTCTTTGTTCAGGATAAAGATACGATTTCCTACTATTCCACCCCGTTTGGCGAGATGGAAGTGACGATCCATACAAACCAGCTGGAACAGACCGAAACCGAACAGGGATTTCAGATCCTTTTACAATATACGCTGGAAATCAATACCGCCCATGTTTCCGACTGCAGTGTGGACATACGGGTGGAACGCATGAACAGAAAGGAAGCGTGACCGCTATGCCAAAACTAAAATTTACAAAAATGCACGGCACGGGCAACGACTATGTATACGTTGATCTGTTCCATCAGACGCTCGACCGCCCGTCGGAACTATCGGTTAAAATCAGCGACCGCCATTTCGGCATCGGCTCCGACGGACTGATCTGCATCGCTCCGTCTGAAATCGCGGACTGCCGCATGATCATGTTTAACGCGGACGGCTCGGAGGGCGCGATGTGCGGGAACGGCATCCGCTGCGTCGCAAAATATGCATATGAACACGGTCTGGTAACAAAAGACCAAATGTCGATCGAGACAAAGAGCGGCGTCAAGCATCTGAATCTCACGGTGGAGGACGGAATCGTCACCTATGCGGAAGTCAATATGGGGCAGGCGATACTGAAACCGTGTGAGATCCCGGTCCGTGCCGAGGGGGATGATTTCATCGCCCGGGCACTTCAGGTAGATGGGAAATCATACGCCGCCACCTGTGTTTCCATGGGAAACCCGCACTGTATCGTATTCATGGATCACATCGATGCACTCGATCTCACAAAGATCGGCCCGTCATTTGAGCATCATCCGTGGTTTCCCGACCGGATCAATACCGAATTTGTAGAAGTCATTGACCGCGGGACCATCAAAATGCGCGTGTGGGAGCGAGGCTCCGGCGAGACGATCTCCTGCGGGACCGGCACCTGTGCCGCCACCGTCGCCTCCGTGCTAAACGGATACTGCGACCGGGGTGCCGAAATTGAAGTGCGCATCCGGGGCGGCGTGCTCTACGATACATACCTGGAAAACGGGGAAGTCCTGATGAAAGGACCGGCCACTGAAGTATTCCAGGGTGAAATCAGCATATAAAAGGAGGACAATCGCCATGATCCGTTTAAACGAGGACAAGGCTGTCGTGGAACGCGTCAAAGAAGGCCTCCGCGCTAGAAATGGCTATTGTCCCTGCGTACTGCAGATGACAGAAGATACAAAATGTATGTGTAAGGAATTTCGGGAACAGATCGCTGACCCGGACTTTGAAGGATACTGCCACTGCATGTTGTATTATAAAGAAAAAAGTGATAGCGAGACAACCAACACAGAACGGGCGGAGTAAGCGGTGTCCACTCCGCAGAAAAGAGGAAAAAACTATGGCAGTCATTGAATTAAATGATAACAACTTTGAGGAAAAAGTCCTAAAATCCGACAAACCGGTACTGGTAGATTTCTGGGCTGTCTGGTGCGGCCCGTGCAGTATGATGTCGCCGCTGGTGGAAGAGGTCGCCGATGATCTGGAAGGCCGCCTCATAGTCGGAAAACTCAACTGCGACGAGAGTATGAAAACAGCAGGGAAGTACGGCATCACTGGTATTCCGGCATTTTTACTCTACAAGGACGGGGAAGTCGTGCAGAAAGTAATGGGCGCGATGCCGAAAGGCGAGTTGATCGCGGCGGTTGAGAAATATTTGTAAAATGATAAGGTTGCTCATTAAGAACAAAGTTCAATTGGCATGATCAAAAAAAGACAGCGTAACCACAAACTCATGTGGTACACTGTCTTTTTTCATCTTTTCATTCCGTTCCTCTTCCTTCATTCGCGAAAAATCCCACCACCGCCTCTGCCGCCTTTTCATTCATCCCGGGCACCGCTTTCAGCTCTTCAACAGTCGCTTTCTTAATATCCTCGATCGACTGATAATATTTCATCAGAGCCTTCCGCCTCGCCGCCCCGATCATCGGGATATCGTCCAGGATCGAATGCACCTGTGCCTTCCCCCGGATCTGCCGGTGATACTCGATCGCGAACCGGTGGGTCTCATCCTGGATCCGCGTGATCAGACGAAATCCCTGACCGTGCGTGTCGATCGGGATTTCTTCATTGTGAAAGAACAGCCCTCTCGTGCGGTGGCGGTCGTCTTTTACCATGCCGCACACCGGGATCGTGATGCCCAGCTCCGCCAGTACGCGCTCCGCTACATTGACCTGCCCTTTGCCGCCATCCATAAAGATCACATCCGGGAACAGGCGGAACGAATCCATTTCTGCCAGATCCTCCCGCTGCCCGTGGGTAAAACGCCTCGTCAGCAGTTCCTCCATCGAGTGATAGTCGTCCGGCCCTGTCACCGAACGGATGCGGAACTTCCGGTAATCATTTTTCTTCGCGCGGCCGTTCTCAAATACGACCATTGACCCAACCGTCTCAAATCCATTGATATTCGAAATATCGTACGACTCAACCCGGTTCAGGCCAGCCAGCCCTAACAAGCCCTCGATCTCTTCCATCGCGCCGAGCGTCCGCTCCCTCTCCCGCTTTAACTTCTCGATATCCTGCTCCAATACCATCTGGGCGTTCCGCTTCGCCAGGTCCAGCAGACGCACCTTCTCGCCCCTCTTCGGGTTGCGGAAAAATACTTTGTGCCCTCTCTTTTTTCCGAGCCACTCACGGATCGCCTCATCGTCCTCCGGCAGCACTTCCGTCCACAGTTCCCGCGGGATATAAGGCGTTCCCGCATACATCTGTTTAATGAACGCCCCCAGGATATGCGGTTCCTCCTCACCGCTCACCCCCGTCAGATAGTAGTGTTCCCGTCCGATCAGTTTCCCGCCGCGGATGAAAAAGACCTGCACGACCGCCTCATCGTTCAGCCTCGCCATCGCGATGATATCCCTGTCCTCCTGATCTTCACTCGTGATCTTCTGCCGCTCCGTCACCTGTTTCACGCTGTCGATCAGATCCCGGTAGACAGCCGCCTCCTCAAACTGCATCTGTTCCGCGTACTGCTTCATTTTCTGCTCCAGATCGCGCAGCACCTCTTTGGTATTTCCATTGAGGAACGAAAGCGCCTTCTGGAAGTTTTCACGGTACTCTTCCTTCGAAACCATTCCCTGACACGGAGCCGGACACTGACCCATCTGATGATACAGACACGGGCGTTCCTTTCCGATATCCCGCGGCAGTACTTTCCGGCAGCTGCGCAGATGGAAAAGTTTATTGACAAGCTCGATCGTACTGCGGATCGCCGCGCCGCTCGTAAACGGGCCAAAATACTTGGCCCCGTCGCGCTTCATCTGCCTGGCAAACACAAAGCGCGGGAAGTCTTCGGAAACGGTCGCTTTCAAAAAAGGATAGCTCTTGCCATCCTTTAACATCGTATTATATTTGGGATTGTGCTCCTTGATCAGGTTGCATTCCAGCACGAGCGCCTCGAGTTCACTGTCCGTCACGATATATTCAAACCAGGCGATGTGCTCGATCATACGGGCGATCTTCGGCGACACGTTGCGGCTCTTCTGAAAATACTGCCTGACCCGGTTTTTTAAAACCACGGCCTTCCCCACGTAGATAATATGGTCATCCTGGTCGTGCATCAGGTATACCCCCGGTTTCTCCGGAAGCTTTTTCAGTTCTTCCTCCAGATTAAACATACTTACCGCCTTTCTGCTTCTACTGTTCCTAAACGGTCGGCCCACCTGCACAAAACAGCCTTACCCCGTCCACGTTCCGCACGTTTACAAATCAATAAATCTGGATATAACATCCACCAGTCCATCTTCATCACAGTGTGGAGCCACATAATCCGCCGACTGCCTCACCTGCTCCCCCGCATTGGCCATCGCCACGCCCAGACCCGCGTACTGGATCATGGAAATATCGTTAAAACCATCCCCACAGCAGATCATCTGGCTGCGCGAATAACCGAGCCGCTGCAAAAGCTTAGCAAGTCCATACGCCTTATCAATGCCGAGCGGCATCATTTCCACATAAAAATCCTCTGACCGGTACACGCTGAGCCTGCCCTCAAATGCCCTCGCCGCCCTGTCCTCAACGCCTGCCATCTTATCCGGATCCCCTGTCAGCAGGCACTTATTCACCGGATACGTCACTTCTTTTCCGAAATCCTCTACGACATGGATATCGATGCTACACCCTTTGGCATCAATCTGTATATACTGGTCCGCATCATTTTCCGCAATAATATCATTGTCGTGGTACGTCATGATGCCCGTCTTTTCCCGTTTGGAAAACTCATAGATCTCCTGCACGATGCCATCGGGAAGATTGATATTGTAAATGATCTCGCCCGTCTGGCAGTTACTGATACAGCCGCCGTTATAAGAGACGATATATCCAGCAAACTCATCAAGCCGGATCTGCCTCGCCGTCGGCAGGATTCCCGCCGTACACCGCCCCGAAGCGATCGCCACCTTGATACCCTCCTGCTGGATCCGGACAATCGCATCTATCGTCTTTTTTGAAATCGTCTTATCGGTCCGCATCAGCGTACCGTCCACATCGAGAACCAAAAGTTCATACGCCATCACGATTCCTCCGTTGAATCCTCTTCTGCTCCTACCGTTGGCTCCACTGTCAATTCCTCTGTTGGCTCCGCCGTCGATCCCTCTGTTGGCTCCGCCGTCGATCCCGTTTCCCCGTCATCTTTCTTTTTGACGATGATACCCGTCTCTTCCTCAAAGATCCTGACAAACTCTTTCCCGGTGATCGTCTCCTTCGCCACGAGATACGCGGCCAGCTTATGCAGCACCTCCTGGTGCTCCTCGATCAGCTTGTACGCCTTGTCATAGCACTCTTTGAGCAGCTTCATCACCTCGCGGTCCACTTCGCTCTCGGTCGCGTCGCCGCAGTTCATGATCGTCCTGCCGTCCAGATACTGGTTCTGGATCGACTCCAGCCCGATCATGCCGAACTTCTCACTCATGCCGTACTGGGTGATCATCGCCCGGGCGATCGAAGTCGCGCGCTCGATGTCGTTTGAAGCACCCGTCGTCACATCGTCAAATATGATCTCCTCCGCCGCGCGGCCGCCTAAAAAGGTGACGATCTCGGAAAGCAGTTCATCCTTCTTGCGGAGGTATTTCTCTTCCTCCGGCACCTGCATCACATAGCCGAGCGCCCCCATCGTCCTCGGGACGATCGTGATCTTCTGCACCGGCTCCGCATTTTTCAAAAGCGTCGTCACCAGCGCGTGGCCGACCTCGTGATAAGCCACGATCTTCTTCTCTTCCTTGCCGAGGATCCTGTCCTTTTTCTCCTTGCCGGCAAATACGACTTCCACAGCCTCGAACAGATCTTTCTGCGCCACGGCGGTCCTGCCCGCCTTGACGGCCATGATCGCCGCCTCATTTACCATATTGGCCAGATCCGCGCCAACCGCGCCCGATGTCGCCAGCGCGATCTCCTCGAGATCGACCGTATCATCCATAAGGACATCGTGCGAATGTACCCGGAGCACGTCGATACGCCCTTTCAGATCCGGTTTCTCCACGATGATCCGCCGGTCAAAGCGCCCCGGACGCAGCAGCGCCTTATCGAGCACCTCCGGCCGGTTCGTCGCACCGAGGATCACAATCCCTTTGGACGAATCAAAACCATCCATCTCCGAGAGCAGCTGGTTCAGCGTCTGCTCCCTCTCGTCATTTCCGCCGCCGTACTGGGTATCCCGGCTCTTGCCGATCGCGTCGATCTCGTCGATGAAAATAATACACGGCGCCATCGACTGCGCCTGCTTGAACAGATCCCTCACACGGGAGGCCCCGACGCCGACAAACATCTCCACAAAGTCAGAACCCGACAGGGAGAAAAACGGAACATTTGCCTCTCCCGCCAGCGCTTTCGCCAGCAGCGTCTTTCCCGTTCCCGGCGGGCCGACCAGCAGCGCGCCCTTTGGCAGCCTGGCCCCGATCTTGCGGTACTTACCGGGATTTTTCAAAAAATCAACCAGCTCGGTCAGCGATTCCTTCGCCTCTTCTTCGCCCGCCACATCTTTAAACGAAACGCCGGTTTCCTTCTCCACATACATCTTCGCCGTGGATTTCCCCACGCCCATAATACCTCCGCCGCCGCTTTTTGTCATCATGCGCATGAGCAGCCACAGAACGACCCACATGCCGACGAACGGCAGGATATAGGCGAGGAAAAATTCGAGGATGCCCGAACTCCGGTCCTCGATCTCCGCCGTAAACTCTACATTATATTTATTCAGCATGTCCTGCACCAGCGCCGTGTCGTTCACGTAGCCGGTATAATAGGTGATCTTGAGCATCGCCACCTTTTCCGCGTTCTTCGGCTCGATGTGTATGACATTCGAACCAAACGTCACCTTTTCGACCTGCCCTTCTTTCAACATATCAATAAACTTTGAATACGTTATTTCCCTCTTCGTATTTTTCTGTATTTCCGCATTTAAAAACACGATCAACCCGAGCGCAAACAGTGCCGCCGCCACGCAGATAATAATATTCGATCTCGTCTTTTTCGGGTCACCGGGTAATTTTTTGTTTTTGTTTTCCATAAATTGGTTATCCTTTCCTAGTCTTCGACTTCTATAAGTATAATGGATTTTTTTCGATAAATCAATGCCATAGATGTGAAAGATTCGTGAAATTTCCTTTTTTGCCTATTGAAACCACTCCCTAAAAATAGTATAATAAATACGTATTTTTATTTTATATGCGCGCTGCCTGTAGAAACTATGATACACAAAAAGCAGCGCAGAAACGAGGAAAAACATGGCTGTAAAATACGTATTTGTAACCGGCGGCGTCGTCTCCGGACTAGGCAAGGGGATCACGGCCGCTTCACTGGGACGTTTGCTGAAAATGAGGGGTTACCAGGTGACGATGCAGAAGTTCGACCCGTACATCAATATCGATCCGGGCACGATGAACCCGATCCAGCACGGAGAGGTGTTCGTCACGGACGACGGCGCGGAGACCGATCTCGACCTCGGGCACTATGAACGTTTTATCGATGAAAGCCTGACAAAACAAAGTAATGTGACGACCGGAAAAGTGTACTGGTCCGTTCTTTCCAAAGAGCGGCGCGGCGATTACGGCGGCGGGACCGTACAGGTCATCCCGCATATCACCAATGAACTAAAGAGCCGTTTTTACCGCAACGACGGCTGCAACGAAACGCAGATCGCCATCATCGAAGTCGGCGGAACGGTCGGCGACATCGAGAGTCAGCCATTTTTAGAGGCGATCCGGCAGTTTCAGTTGGACGTCGGACGCGAAAATGCCATCCTGATCCACGTAACGCTCATCCCATATCTGAGAGCGTCGGATGAATTAAAAACAAAACCGACGCAGAGCAGCGTCAAGGAACTTCAGGGAATGGGGATCCAGCCGAACATTATCGTATGCCGTACGGAAATCCCACTGGAAAAATCGATCAAGGATAAAATTTCGCTGTTTTGTAATGTACCGAGCGATCAGGTCATTCAAAACCTGGACGTCGATACGCTGTATGAGGTACCTTTGGCCATGGAGGAAGAGCATTTGGCGGACATCGCCTGCAAATGCCTGAATCTGGAATGCCCGAAGCCTGAGCTGGCCGAGTGGGAAAACATGGTATACTCGATCAAAAATCTTTCCAAAGAAGTCACGGTAGCGCTCGTCGGCAAATATACCGCTCTGCACGACGCCTATATCAGCGTGGTAGAAGCGCTGAAGCACGGGGGATTCGCCCATAATGCGCAAGTAAACATACAGTGGATCAATTCCGAAGAACTGACACGCGAAAACGCTGACGAAATGCTGAAGGACGTAAGCGGCATCCTCGTCCCCGGCGGATTTGGCGACCGCGGCATCGACGGTAAAATAATTGCCATCCAGTACGCGCGTGAGCATAAGATCCCATTTCTCGGACTCTGCCTCGGCATGCAGCTGGCCATCGTCGAATTTGCGCGCGACGTGGTCGGATGGAACGACGCCCACAGCGCTGAGTTGGATCCGGCCACGACACACCCTGTGATCCACCTGATGCCGGAACAGGATGGCATCGAGGACATCGGAGGTACGCTGCGTCTTGGATCGTATCCGTGTTCGCTCGATCCGGACAGCAAGGCCTATCAGCTTTACGGTGAGGAGACGATTCACGAGAGGCACCGCCACCGCTATGAAGTAAACAATTATTACAGAGATGACCTGGTAAAACATGGCATGAAACTCTCCGGCCTCTCACCGGACGGAAGGATCGTGGAAATGATGGAACTTCCCGACCATCCATGGTTCATCGCCACACAGGCGCATCCTGAGTTTAAGAGCCGACCTAACCGCCCGCATCCTTTGTTTAAGGGATTTGTCGGAGCGGCGTTGGAGAATGGAGGAAACAAATGAACAAATTACGATTTTTAACGACCGGCCTGCTCCTTCTCGGCGCTCTCATCCTTGGCAGCAGCTTCGCGAACGCGATCACGAGCAAAGCTGCGAACGATGCCGGGTTATCGGTGCTCGTACCGACCGAGCGCGCCGTGTACCAGCGTAACGAGAAAAACAAAGCCGACCTGCTCATCCGTGTCAGGTATGAAGCAGACAAACACGTTACCGCCGCACTTTTCGACGCGGACGGCACCGTATGTTCCGAAACAGTCAGCCTGTCGGCGGCCGAAGACGACGCCGCTGTCTACGAGGGAACGATACCGAATGTGCCAGCCGGCGGCTGGTACAAACTGGACATTCAGGGAAAAGCATCCGCAGACGGCGAAGCAGAAGTTTCACAGACCGTTGAAAAGATCGGTGTCGGGGAAGTGTTTATCACAGCCGGACAGTCAAACTCCTGCAGTTTCGGCGGAGCGCAGACTTTCGCACAGGAAGATATGGTATCCGCCTTTGATCCCAAAAAAGACGTATGGCAGCACTGTGACGATCCGCAGCCGTGCATCAGCGGTTTTTCCGAGGGAAATGGAAAAGGTTCTCCCTGGCCGAGTGCCGGCGACGCATTATTTGAAAAACTTCAGGTTCCGATCGGCTTTGTCACCACCGGATTCGGCGGTTCCACGATCGCAGAGCTGCTCGACAAACATTACGCGGCCATTTTGGATGCGATCGAAACGCTGCGCCCTTACGGCTACCGGGCCATCCTGCTCCACCAGGGAGAAGGTGATTCGGGCGGACACACGAAACAGAAAGAGTACGCCGAATCCCTGATAAAACTGATCCAGGAAACGAGAAAAGACGCCGGCTACGACCTGATCTGGATGGTGGCTAACGCTGCTTACACCCCATATACGTCGGCCGCTGATAACAATGAGATCTTAGAGGCGCAGAAAGAAGTGTGCGACGAGGAAACGATCTTCCTCGGCCCGCTTACCGATGACATGGACAAAGATTCCGGATACCGCCACACGGATAACCTGCATTTTAATGAGGAAGGCCTGAAAGAACACGGCCGCCGCTGGGCAGAGTCGATCACCGCGAAGCTGGTCCCGGACTACTCCAAACTCCCGCCGGATCCGACACCGGAACCGCCGGCCACATCTACACCGGAACCGGAAGTACCGAGCCCGTCCACACCGACCCCTGCTCCGCCGGCAGTCACAAACTCACCGGCGCCGGCACCGACAGCCACGCCGTCCGATGAGACAAAACCGGTATCACAAAAAGGTAAAACCTTTAAAAACGGCATATTCCAATATAAAATAACAGCAGATCAAAAAGGCAGCAAAACGGTGAAGATCATTGCCATCAACGGCAAAACGAAAAAATCAATCACGATCCCAAAAAAGGTGAAATACAAAGGTTCCTCCTATCAGGTCAGCGCCATTGAGAAAAAGGCACTGGGCAAACTGAAAAAACTGAGGAAACTAAAAACGCCGTCGAAGATTTACAAAACATGTAAGGCAGCGTTAAAACGAAAAAAAGTTGTTATAAAAAAGTACTAAACCCATAAAACAACAGGCGAAAAAACGACCCGGCTTTTTGTTCCAGCTGGGTCGTTTTTCATCTGTTTTACGAATTATCCGAGCTGAACTAGTAACTTTCCCTAAAAATAAACGTTTTTCCGTTGTTTTCTGTTAGTGGAATTTACGGTTGACCAATTTTTTGATTGGTCAGGTTCTTTTGCCTGTTTTCTGCCTGTGATTTCTTTCTCTGAATTGGTCAAAACGAAAAGTTGGTCAGGTAGGTTCGGAGTTGGTCAAACCTATCTATTTTCAGTTGGTTCTTCCAAACTTCCTACCCGGTTCTGATGGGGATTCACTTGTTTTGCAAGCACCTCGTATGCTTCTTTGTTTTGTCTGATCAATCTCTTTGAAATACGCAATACATCCTCATCGGATGCAAAAATATCATCTTCTGCCTTACACATATGGTTATTCCCTCCTGTCTTCTCCCATGCCAGCCTATTAAATTTACTGGTAAAATAACTTTGTGTAATCCGTCTGCGCATCTGCGATGTGATATACATATACGGTTTCATGAATAACCCGGTATATGGCAATGTGTTTTTTGCAGATTACCATCCGGTATCCCTTCTCATTCAGCCAATCGTCCGGGGTAGCCGAACCAGAATTGGGAAACTGCTCCAGACGTTCGATGGTATCTAAAATATGGTCGCTGACTTTCAACGCTGTCTGCACATCAAACTGTAGAATATAATAATCTTCTATTTTTTTCAAATCCTCCCATGCGGAAGGCAAAATTTCCACCCTATGATTCACTGGCTCTCCCCCTTAGACGCTTTCTTGCCTCTGACACACTGAATGTCGGCTGTCCATCAATTCGTTCCTGCTCTGCCTGAAGTACCCTTGCTCTTAACTGCAGCATCTGTTCCCGCTTTTCAAAGGCATCGATACTCATTAATACTAAGTCACCTTCCCCATTTTTGGTTATATATATGGGTTCTTTTGTTTCTTTTGCCAGTGCAGATATCGATGCATAATCATTTCGCAGTGCTGCTGATGCTTTTATAAGCATAATCTTCTCTCCCTTCAATTTTTGTTATATTTTTCTTTCTTGTGCCATTTCTGGCAGCCGTCTTTCATATCAATCTTTTCATAAAATTATACTATTATTTTGCTATGAAGTAAAGACTTTATTCTTATATATAAATAAGATGCAAGGGCTAAAACCCCTTGTCAAAAACTTCTATTTTGCCAGTAAATTA